>JANYAV010000005.1 GCA_025361145.1 Dehalococcoidia bacterium
CCAGAGTTTTACCCTGAGTTACTACCGCGAGGAAGCCCCCTGCTTAAACATACCCTTTTTACCCCATTATTCGTTTCCGAAAAAAATAAATCGAATCATCTTCCGCCTGTACATTGTCTCACCCTGCTAGGCGTAAACCCAGCTTAAAGCCCGATTGGCTTGACATTATTTCTGATACTGTTAAGATGTAGGCAGGAGAGCCGACCATGAGAAAGATAATTCAGGTGAAAATTTGCAAGAGTGAAAAGTACTATGTTGCCGAGTGCATGGACCTGCCGGTAGTAACTCAGGGTAAAACTCTGGATGAAGCTGTTGCTAACATCAAAGAGGCAGTAGAACTCCACCTGGAAGGTGAAAATCTGGCAGACCTGGGAATCCTGCCCGGTTATTCTATTTTAGCTAGTTTCGAACTTGAACCTGCCCATGCCTAAACTGAGGAATCTTTCCGGGGCTAATGTTCTGGATATTCTATCCCTGTTCGGCTTTCAAATTGTATCTCAAAGAGGGAGCCACGCCAAATTGAGACGGATCCAGAACCAGGAGAAGCAAACACTGACGATCCCTCTTCATCAAGAACTGGATAAAGGTACCTTGAAGGCTATATTTCGACAAGCCTTGAGATATGTTCCCGAAAGCCAACTAAAACCCCATTTTTACACGGATTAACAACAAGGTCTCACCTTGCAAGGGGTCTCCCTTATCTCCTCGCACGAAGCTCGCACGAAGCTAGAAGCTAGAAATCCCGATTCGCTTTGATCTTCGGGATCTGCGGCTTGAAACTAGCATTCGATTTGTTTATCATTTAGGTATTATGGTTTATAATTCGGTGTATCCTGGTAACAGGAGGCTAATATGGCCCAACAATCAAAAAGTTACGTTGTAACAGAAAAGGGACAAAAGACTGGTATTCTGCTGTCTTTAAAGGAATACAAAACCCTTATCGGAGATTTAAAAGACTTAGCAATTATCGCTGAGCGTAAAAGTGAGCCTTCTGAACGGCTTGAAGTTGTTAAGGAGAGACTCTTAACCAAATGGAATACCGGGTCGAAATAAAAGCTAGCGCAATAAAGGAATTATCTAAGCTGCAACCGGATGTTGGCAAGAGAATTCTTAATGCGTTAGACGCTCTTGCCTCAGATCCAAAGCCTGTGCAGAGTCGAAAATTAGTTGAGACTAATAGTTCTTATCGCCTCAGCTTAAAGTAAGAAACCGAGGTAATCGGGACTTGAAGGCGTTTACCAGGGGGTGAAAATATGAATAAAGAGAAATTTGTTTACTATCAGGAAAATGATACTTTTATCGGCTGGTTTCAAGATTATCCTGATAATCGCACTCAGGCCAAAGACCTCGATGAACTTAAAGAAAATCTAAATGATATTTACGTCGAACTTACCGGCGGCAAAATTCCGCAGGTTAGAAAAACTGGTGAACTGGTTCTCGGATGAAAAGAGAAGACCTTATCAGGAAGATAGAACAATCTGGGTGTGTCATGATCCGTCATGGCGGCAAACATGACTGGTATCAAAACTAGCTCACTAAAGTCTCTCAACCTATTCCCAGGCATCGGGAAATAGTGGAAAGTCTAGCAAATCATATCCTTAAAAAACTAACAAAAAATGATGGTTAGTTGAAAAATAATGCATAGCTCGCAACATTTAGATCATCAGGATTTAGAATTATGATATGGTTTAGGATTTAGTAATTAGATATTAGAGTTTAGTTCCTGGTATTTATAAATTATTATTTAGGATAACGATGATGAAAAAAATATGGTATGTTTCGGTATTATTGGCTTTACTAACCACACTCTTTTCGGTCATCCCCATCGCCGCCGCTGACACCGGTGTCACTGTTTCCTCCAACGCCCCCATTTCTATTATCTCGGGTGGTGCCGTGGTGGATAAGCTGCCGGCTTCGGTCGCGCCGAGTAGCCTGGTTTCTATCGAAAGGACTCTTTTTTATTCCTCTGAAACTGAGCGCTGGACTTTTCAGCAATGGAGCACCGGCTCGACCAGCCCCTCTATCACAGTAGGCACTGCCGGCGATTATAAGGCTATTTTTTCCCATGAAGTTTTGATACTGATTAAATCTGACGCCACCAGCCTGCAGAGAAGCATGTGGGTTCCCGCGGGCATTCCCATTAACGTCAGTGTGCCCAATACCGTCCAGGTCGATGATACTACCCGTTATCGCTTTTTAAGCTGGAACGTCGGGGAAACCCCCTTCCAGACCGCCAACACCATTGCACCCATCAAACCCACCACCCTGGAGCCGCGGTGGGTCAAGGAATATCTGCTCACCATTCAAGCCCCTTCCGGCATCTCAATCGCGGGAGCAGGCTGGTACGCGGACGGCTCCAGCGTCATTATTCAGCCCCCGGCTGCGGTCACAGATCCCCAGAATAAAAATACCCGCTTGAGTTTCGCTTCATGGGACAGTCAGGGCTTTCCTCCTCTGGTGCTTACTACCCCCGATAAAGCCCTGCTTACCGTCAAAATGGACGGCCCGCATACCCTTAAGGCCAGCTATGACACACAGTACCTGGTGGTGGCCAATACCCCCTTCGGCGTCTTGAAACGAGAATGGGTCACTGCCGGCGAGGAAGTGGTTCTGGAAGCCCTTCCCGTGGTGGAAATTGTCACCGGACAGGAACAGTTCGTTTTCCGCAAATGGGATGGCATGGCCGGATTGGTCTCTCCCAAGGTCAGCGGCGTGATTAACGCCCCGGTGCTTTTAACCGCCGTCTATGATCATCAGGTCATGATCACCGTCAACGCTACTGAGGGCGCCCTGGTCTCCGGCGGCGGCTGGGCCACCGTTGGTTCCAGCGCCACTCTCACCGCTCCCAACTCCGTAGGCAGCGGCTTTGCTATGATCAAGCGTTTCAAGAGCTTCCCCGGTTACGATCAGGGCAGCTCAATCACTTTTCTCGTCAGTACGCCGGTTACCGTTACTGCCCTCTATGCTGCCGGTCCGGACTTCGGCGTTTTACTCTATTTCATGATCATTCCCGTTGCTCTTATTCTCGCTTACGCAATGATCAGGAGGAGAAGTCTCAACTAAAATTACAAGAAACAAGATACAAGAACCAAACAATTTGAGTATTGGGGATTTGGAAATTATGACTAAAGAATTTGACCTGGAGAGAAGATCAACAGACTATGCCAAAGCGGTAATCAGGTTATGTAAAAGTATACCTGTGAATTCGATAAATGATAGATTAACCAGCCAAGTGGTTGGAGCAGCGGGATCGGTCGGAGCAAATTATAGAGAAGCCAATGATTCTCTTGGGAAAAAAGATTTTATCCAAAGATTAAAAATCGCCAGGAGAGAAGCTAAAGAAGCCTCACATTGGTTGGAGCTTATCTTAGAAGCTAATACTCTTAAGGCAACAGAAATTAAACCGTTAATATCAGAAACTGAGGAACTAAAAAACATTTTATCAGCCATTATCATTAAAGCAGAATCCCATAATAAAAGTTCGTAATTTGTATTTTGGTATTTGAATTTAGTTTGTGATTTATCTCTTGGCATTTGCGCTCTATTTGTAATTTGGGAATTGGTGTTTGGATCTTTTTTGTAATTTGTTTCTTGTAATTTGGAGCTTATTTAGAATTTTACTTGGTGCTTGGAATAATTCTAAATATTTGTTATAATCAGTCGATATTAATATTAATGGGGGTTATATGAAGAAATTATTACTGGCTGTCTTAATGGTTGTGGTACTCCTGGCCTCTTCCTGTGCGGCGATTACTTCAGGCACGCAATCAACCGTAAAAAGCGTTATTTTAAATGGTACTCAAGACGCTTATGTCGTCACTGATGCCTCAACAACGGATGATCCTGAGGGCCTGAGAGATCAGAACTTTGGCACCCAGGAATTTGTCAAAGTCTGGTATGCCTGGAAAATAATTAAAACTGAACAGGCTGTCTCAGTCGGTCTTTTCAAATTTGATCTTAAACCTCTCGAAGGCAAACAGATCAAATCAGCCTCCTTACAGCTCATGTGCAGCGGCGCCAATTTAAACGCTCCGGCCCGTCTGGTAGATGTCAGCCTGGTAGATGGTACCTGGGATGAGAGCACCGTCACCTTTAATAATCGTCCTGCCTGGGGCAACAATGTTTTAGCCACTACCGTGGTCTATGGCCCCGGTGTCTGGTATAACTGGGATGTCTCGGCTGCCGTGGCTTCCAAAGTCAAAGATTCGGAAGTTTCCTTTGTCACCGGCTTGCGCACCATGGAAGAAGGCAAGCAGGAACAGGTTCTCTTCGTGGCTCATCAGGTCGCCGGCTTAGGCCCTCGTCTGCTCGTGACCTATGTTGAACCGCCCTTCACTCTGCCTATCTGGGTCTGGATCATCGCGATCGTCGTGGTTGCCCTGATCGCCGTCATCATCGCCCTGGCAGTCGCCAGACGCGGCAAGAATACGGTCTAAATTCTTCTTCGGCGTTAAGTTAACTAATAAGAAAAAGCCCCCGGTTCGCCGGGGGCTTCCTTGTGGCACGGCTTACACCAGCTCAAAGCTTACAGCCTAAAGCTAAAAGCTCCAAGATACAAGATACAAATTACAAACAAATAACAAATCTCAAATTACAAATCTCAATTCAGCTAAAAGCTTACAGCTGGATATAGTACGCCGCCACCGCCAGCATTTCCAGCGCCAGTCCCAGCGGCAGCAAATAGCGATATACTTTGGCCAGGCTGGCTTTGAAATACTCCGTTGAGAGTATCAGGCACAGATGGGCAGGGGAGAGCAGTTGCCCCACTACTCCACTGGTAAAAGCCACTATCAGCGAGCCCGCGTGAACCTGTCCGCCCTCCACTATGAATGAAAGTAGTAGAGGGAAGGCTATGCCTACCATGGCTGGCGCATAACCCAGAGCCAACCCCATCAAAAAGGGTAATCCCGCCAGAATGAATACCGGTGGTAATCCTATCAGCTGCATATCGGCGACCAGTTTGCCGGCGACCCCTGAGCTCTCCACCGTAGTTTTGAAGAGCATTATAAACACCAGCAATAACAAAATCAGAGGGTTTAACCCGTATTTTAAGGGCTTCCTCATCTCGCCCCATTTAACTCTTTGCTGCAGAATGAGCGCAATTACAGTCAGCGGAAAAGCTATCAGAGCGTCAATCTTCAGGAAGATCAGGACTAATAATAACAAAATCGGCCAGGCAGCTTGAAAGAAATCATAAACAATAATTTTAAAGGGTTGCCTGGTCGGACTGCTCTGAGCAGGGCCGCTTTTGACCATCCTGTAGCTCACCAGGAGACCCAGTATAATTGCCATAGCGGATACAGGGGCCAGGATTTTAACCAGAGACGAGATAGGGATGCCCAAAACAGTGCTGGTAACGATGACCGTGACGTAGCTTGGCAGCCAGAATTCCCAGATATGGCGGAACCAGTAATTGATAAAGGTGACCTGCTCCGGTCTTAAGTTTAATTTATTAGCCACGTCTTTAACCGCAGTAGCTGCCACCAGTGCCCCCGCAGGCATCGGAACTAAGCCGATCAAAGTCGGGATCAGGTGAATCGCTATCCGCGGCCCAATCCCCTCCAGCGCTCTGGCCAACCTGATCAGCAGCCCTTTTTCTTCCATCAATTTACCAAAGATCATGGTGCAGGGGACCACCACCAGCAAAGTCAGCGTCTGTTTGTCCAGTAGCGAGTCTAACAGCAGTGACGGTACGGATTTGAACGGAATAGTGAAAAGGATTAAGACGATACAGCCGCCCAGGACAGCGAACCCGACGTGCAACCTGGTTCTTACCAGGATTAAAATCAGTCCAATTGAGATCAGCAAAGCCACCGATGGATTAAGTAACATATAACCTCACATATAACAGCTAAAAGCTATCTTGGTGCTTGTATCTTGTAATTTGGAATGACTTCTTATTTAAGGTGTCTCCTTGCCTCCAAAGGCTCCTTACTGCGAGGAGACACCTTGAACCACATCCCGTAAAAGTAATTTAATCCCCCGTCTCCTTTTCTCGCCTGGTGCTCAAAGCTGGCTTATGGTTTAGAATTTTACTCTAAACTGTCAACTGATAACTGTAAACTTACAGCTCATAAAATCAGCATCGCATCTCCAAAACTATAAAACCTGTATTCTTCCTTGATCGCTTCCTGGTAAGCCTTAAAGATCAGGTCCCTGCCGGCAAAAGCCGAGACCAGCATCAGCAGCGTGGACTTGGGCAGATGGAAATTGGTGATCATACCCTCCATCACCTTGAACTGATAGCCCGGATAGATAAAATCATTCACCCAGCCGTCCCACTCCCTTAAAGCCCCGTTGGCTGAGGCGTGTGCAGCCGACTCCACCAGTCTGACCGAGGTCGTGCCCACGCAAATCACCCTGCGCCCCTCTTTTTTGGCGCGATTGATCTCCTGGGCGGCGAACTTATCTATTACCCCGTATTCGGGGAAAATGGGGTGGTCGGTGATCTCATCCACCTGCACCGGGCGAAAGGTGTTCAGTCCCACGTGCAGCGTGACAAACACGCAGAGCACACCCATCCCCTTTAACTTATCCAGCAGGCCTGGTGTGAAATGCAGGCCGGCGGTAGGCGCGGCCACGCTGCCTTCTATTGCGGAGTACACTGTCTGGTAGCGTTCAGGGTCGGCCAATGGCGCGTGTATGTATGGCGGCAGCGGCATCAGGCCGATTTCCGGCAGGGCCGTTTCGTCTGAGAAACGCACTACCCGGATGCCCGCCTGGCGTAGTTCAACCACTTCCGCGCTAATCTCTGTGTTGCCTTCCATGCTGGCGGCCATGCCGTTTTCCACCCGTTTCTTTGAGCCGATCAGGCATTCCCAGAGATTGGTCTCCAGCCGTCTTAAAAGCAGTATTTCAATCCTTTTACCGTTGTCCTGGCGGGTCGCAAAGAGGCGCGCCCGGATCACCCGGCTGTTGTTAAAAACCAACACGTCTCCGGCTTTCAGATAGTCCGTTAAATCCGTGAACCGGCGGTGGGTGAGCGAACCCTCCGCCCGATTGGTCACCAGCAGTCGGGAATGATCGCGCGGCTCAATGGGCGTCTGCGCTATCAGTTCCTGCGGCAAAGGGTAATCATAATCGCTGGTTTTTAATAAAGTCATCTTTTCAGTCTCCCGTTTCAATTGTATCAGCAAGCGCCCGTTCCATAAAGATCATACCAGCTTAAAGCTAAAAGCTTAAAGTAAGAAACCGACCAAAGATCATACCAGCTTAAAGTTTACAGCTCATTTGGCACTTGAAACTCGAAACTCATCACTGTAAACTGAAAACTGTAGCTTATTTTATCTGGTAATAAGTTCTTTGAAACTGAAAGCTAGAAGCTTATAGCTAATTAGGAGGTTCATGATGTCCAATCCCAAATCCATGAAAGTAGTCTTCACTTACGAAGATGGTACCCGCAAGGAGGTCGACTACGCCTTAAGCCCCCTGCGCAGCGGCGATAACCCTCACCAGGCCGGTTATGTGGGCGAGCCGGGCGGCTCTTACACCGAGGTGATTGAAGGCCGCGGCATGGGTTTTACCAATCATATCGATTTGACCGGCTTCTCGGTGGCTGTGGAAATCTCTAAGACCCTGGCCTTCTTGCAAGATAAAAGAACCGAGGCTGTGGTCATCAATAAACACACCAATCCGGCGGTTTACGCTGCCCGGGCTAATCAGCTGGAGGCCCTCAAAGCCGCTCTGACTACCGATAAAAAGTCGCCTTTCGGCGGCGTTATGGCTTCCTCCTCCAGATTGACTAAAGAGACTACCGCCTTCCTGGTCGAGAAGAACAGGGCTGAGAAATTTGTGCTGGACGTTCTCTGCGCACCCGGTTTTGAGCCGGGCTGCTCTGAGATGCTTTCCGAAGTCATGAAAAACCTGCGCATCGTGGATGTTTCCGCCTTGAATACCTGGGAGAAGATCAACACCGGCGTCTTCGGCTATAACATGAAATGGACCATCGGCAACAAACCGGTGATTACCGAGGTCGATAAAACCTCGTTCTTTAACGCAAAATACGGTCTGGAAGTCATGTCTAACCGTCAGCCCACCGATGCTGAAAAGAAAGACGCCCACATCGCCTGGATCGGCGCTAAAGCCATCCAGTCCAATTCCTTTGCTTTCGTGAAAGACGCGCTCCTGCTCTGCCAGTGCGGCGGCCAGACTAACCGTGAGGATTCCGCCAAATTCGCCAATTTAAGGGCTGAAGAATTTAATATCTCCCTCGAGGGTTCCGCGGCGGCCACCGATTCCTTTATTTTCGACCGCACGGCCATCGATATGCTGCACAAGATGGGTGTCACTACCGTCGTCCATCCCACCCGCAAACTGCTGACTACCGGCAGCCTGAAAGGTGATGAGCCGATCCGCCAGGCTATTGATGACTATAATATGGTCATGCTGCGGCCTTATTTAATCGGCGCGGACGGCCAGGAAAAAGCCTGGAGAGTCTTCAGACACCTCTAGAACAGAGTTAAAAGTCAAAACTAATAATTCAAAAGTTAAGCGCTGGCGATAATTAACATCGCCAGCGCTTTTTCTTTGGACGGCCTCTATGGAGGAGTCTCCTTGCCTTCAAACAGCACCTTTTTGCAAGGAGACTCCTTTAGTTCTGCTCGCCGCAGCTTTTTTCCCTATGTAAGGTGAGACCTTATAAAGCTCCTGTCTCCTTTTCCCGACCGGAGCTCAAAGCTCGTTCTACTTCCCCGCCAAACTCTCCTTCAGAAAGTTAATCGGCTTGATCTCGGTGGGATCGACTCCATTTAACATCGCCAGATAGTAGCTGACGTAGTCGCCGATAAATACCAGCCCTATCATCTGGCTCAGCGCATTGCTCCCTTCCCCTTTCAACACCTTAAAAGGAATTCCGGCCTTTTTCAACAGGCTTTGTGTGATTTTATAGCGCAGTCGGATACGCTCGTGCAAGAGTGCCGAGTCTAGCATCACCACCCTGCACTCTTTGATCATTTCCGGCAGTTGATATCCCATGATGGCGTTATGATTGAGTTCTGAGAAGATTTCGTAAAAGGCCATCGTCTTGCTGTTTTCATTGATCTGCGTCTTCCAGCGCTGGGCTACTGGCCCGCTTATCCCTGCACCGTATATTATCGGCAGGCGGCCGTTTAAATCCTGGGCCAATAACTTGGCCATATTGGACACGCAAGGCACATTCTCGTTGATTTTAGAGGCCAAAGCGTGCAGTTCCTTGATCGTGGCGCTTACTTCAATCTTCTTATTCTTAAAAACCTTCAGGTTTTGTAGTAAACCCAGCAGTAAAAAGAAGCTAAAGGGCAGAGCCGCGCGTGGAGAGGATTTATAACCGAAGGTGAATACCGGGATGTCCTTGCTTTCGCAAAGACTCTTTAATTTCCCTCCGGTGGTGATAGCCAGTTTTTTGGCAGGAGTCTTTAAGGCTTGTTCGAAAGCTGAAAGTGTCTCCTCAGTCATGCCGGAATAGCTGGAAGCGATTACCAGCGTCTCTTTATCTACCCATTGGGGCAGAGTGTATTCGCGGCAGACCGTGATCGGCACCGCTGCTTCAGTCACCGCCAGTCCGGCGATCAAATCTCCCCCGATCGCCGAACCCCCCATGCCCAGAATAACGATCTTTTTGATCTTCTGATACTCTTGTGGCAGCTGAAAGCCATGGGCCAGTTTCCAGGCTTGTTCGCACAGCCCGGGAAAGTTGCGGATATGTTCCAGCATGTTGTCTGGGTCGTATTGCGCGTAGCTCTGAGGCTTATCCATATCGAATTGCACTTTCTTTGCCAAATCCGTCACCTCACTTTTATCATGATAACCCGTCATGGGGTCTCTAAATTATCCTTACTTGACGCCTGTTAGAGCTTGACCGAAATCGAGAATCCTTTCGACCTGCTCGTGGCTGTTGCTTTCCGCGTAAATACGCAGCAGCGGTTCGGTGCCGGAGAATCGCACCAGCAGCCAGGATTTGTCCGCCAGGGTAAATCTGAAACCGTCCGCGGTATCGAACTTAACAACTTGTTGCCCGTCGATAACTGGAGATTTATTCTGCTGTAGACGTTGAATTATTTCAGCCCGGCGATCCTCCGCGAAATGAAAATCTCGTCGGTTATAGTAATGAGTGCCCACTTTACTGAATAAATAAGCCAGCAGTTGCGATGGAGTTTTGCCCGTGGCCACCATTAAGTCCAGGAAACACAGCCCAGCCAGGACGGCGTCTCTTTCTGGTACATGCCCGCGGAAACCGTAACCTCCGCTTTCTTCTCCACCGATCAGGGCGTTCTGGGCCAGCATCACCGGAGCCACGTATTTGAAGCCCACCGGTGTCTCAATGACCGGCACTTTATACAGTTCTCCCAGCCGGTAAAGCATGCTGGTAGCGGTCACTGTCTTGACGATGGCTCCGCGCTTGCCGCGGACCTCCAGCCAGTACAACGCCAGTAAAGCATACACCTCAAGCTGGGTGACAAAACGGCCTTTTTCATCCATGATGCCGATACGGTCGGCGTCTCCGTCTGTTGCCAGCCCTACGGAAGCTCCGTCCTCTACGATTTTAGCGGCTAATTTTTTTAAATTGATCGTAATAGGCTCAGGATTAATCCCAGGGAAACTGGGATTGCGCTCGGCATTAATCTCTGTTACGCTGGTTTTTGCCCCCTTGAAAAGCGCCTTGAAATAACCTGATCCGGCGCCGTACATGGAATCTGCCACTATCTTCAGGCCGCTCTGCCTGATGCGGGCGATATCGACAAACTCCGCTACTCTGCTCAAATATGCTTCGTCAAAATCACCTATCTCAACCAGTCTTTTCGCTTTGGCTTCGCTAAGGGGCAGGCTTTTCACCCCGCCGTTTTGAAAAACAGCTTCGATCTTCTGCTCTACCGCGGTGATCATCTCAGTGGGGGCGCTGGCGCCGTCCGCCGACTTGATCTTAAAACCATTATAGCTGCCCGGGTTATGGCTGGCGGTAATGACTATGCCTGCTCCAGCTTTCTTCAAAGTAATAGCGTAGCTTACTTCCGGCGTGGGAACAGCCTTGCTGCTGAGGTAGACTTTAATTCCATTGGCGGCGGCCGTTTCAGCGCAGGCGGCTGCGAAATCCTCAGAAGCGAAGCGGGTATCATAGCCGATCACCAGGCCTTTATCAGCCAGGCCTGTTTCGTGCATGTGTTCAGCCAACGCCTGTGCGCAAATCCGCACGTTTTCAAAAGTGAACTCACGGGCGATCACCGCCCTCCAGCCGTCTGTTCCGAACTTTATTGGATTTATTTTGTTCATTTCTTTACTCAAGAGGGAGCTTGCGCTCCCTCTATCCTGTTATTATTTAGACTTTTTTCCAAAGGCCTCTTTATTCAGTATAGCTGCCTTGTCGGTTTTTTCCCATGGCAATTCAATATCGGTGCGGCCGAAATGCCCATAGGCAGCGGTTTGTCGGTAGATTGGTCTCCGCAGGTCAAGGTGACGGATAATTGCTTCCGGACGGAGATCGAAATGTTTATTGATGAGGTCGAGAATCAGCTGATTATCCACTTTGGCCGTTTCAAAAGTCTCGATGGAGACCGATAACGGGTGGGCTACGCCAATCACGTAGGAAATCTGGATTTCGCAGCGGTCGGCCAGACCGGCAGCCACCACATTTTTTGCTACATAACGCCCCATATAAGCTGCTGAACGGTCAACTTTGGTGGGGTCTTTGCCCGAGAATGCCCCGCCGCCGTGACGGGCCATGCCGCCGTAGGTGTCTACCAGTATTTTGCGGCCGGTGAATCCGGTATCGGAAGCTGGCCCGCCGATCACAAAGCGGCCTGTAGCATTAACATAATATTCAGTTTGGTTGTCCAGGTATTTGGCGGGCACGATGGGTTTAATGACGTGTTCTATTACATCTTTTTTAATTTGCGCCTGGCTAACTTTGGGATTATGTTGAGCACCGATCACTATGCTGGCGATACGGTGAGGCACGCCAAAGCGGTATTCCATGGTAACCTGAGTCTTTCCGTCCGGACGTAAGTAAGGGAGAGTCTTGTTTTTTCTGACTTCTGCCAGTCTGCGGGCTAGCTGATGAGAAAGAGCGATAGGGAGAGGCATCAGCTCGGGGGTCTCATTGCAGGCAAATCCCACCATCATGCCCTGGTCGCCTGCGCCAGTCAAGTCCAGTTCATCTGTCTTTTTGGCGTCTTTCCTAGCTTCCTGGGCTTCGGTGACACCCATAGCGATATCTGCCGATTGTTTACCAATAGATGTCATCACACCGCAGGACTTAGCTTCGAATCCATACGCCGGATTGGTATAGCCGATATCGCGTACAATACCCCGCACAATTTCAGGTATCTCAACATAGGTTTTAGTCGTAATCTCGCCCAAAACGATAACCAGGCCGTTGGTGACCGCGGTTTCACAGGCAACCCTGGCATAGGGGTCATCTTTCAAAATCGCGTCCAGAATACCGTCCGAAATTTGATCGCAGATCTTGTCCGGATGGCCTTCCGTGACTGACTCTGAAGTAAAGAGATATTTCGCTGAACTCATAAAAGTGTTAGACAAATTGGGCCTCCCTAAACAATTAAAAGCTTAAAGTGCAGAAAGAGGTTTTCATTTTGCCTTTTGCTTTTTAACTTGTGACTTAATACTACGTCCCCTGTTCCCAGCTGGCCAGGTATTTGACCTGTTCAGCTGTAAGAGTATCTATGCTGGCTCCCATTGACTGTAGTTTCAGGCGTGCGATTTCTTTATCGATAGCTTCAGGAACGGAATATACTTTGGTTTTGATTTTACCCTGGTTTTTAACCAGGTATTCCAGACACAGAGCTTGATTGGCAAAGCTCATATCCATGACGCTGGCTGGATGCCCCTCGGCGGCAGCCAGATTGATCAACCTGCCTTCACCCAGGACATGTACACGTTTACCGGTCTTGAGGGTGTATTGGTCAACATAAGGGCGGATCGTCAGTTTGCTCTTGGCTAGTTTTTCCAAGGCTGGAATATTAATCTCGACATTAAAATGGCCGCTGTTGGCTAAAATCGCCCCGTCTTTCATAGCTGGGAAATGGTTTTGATCTATCACATTGATATCACCGGTAACGGTGATGAAGATATCGCCGATTTTGGCTGCTTCAGCCATCGGCATTACCCTGTAACCATCCATTACAGCCTCCAGGGCTTTCAGGGGATCGACCTCGGTAACGATGATCTGTGAACCCATACCCTTGGCTTTGAGGGCTATTCCTCGTCCGCACCAGCCGTAACCGGCAATAACCACATTCTTGCCGGCCCAGAGAAGGTTGGTAGCCCGGGTAATGCCGTCCAAAGTGCTCTGACCGGTGCCGTAGCGGTTATCGAAAAAATGCTTGGTCATCGCGTCATTGACCGCGATGATGGGATATTTGAGGGCTTTAGCTTTTTCCATGCTGCGCAGGCGGATTACACCTGTGGTGGTTTCCTCAGTACCTCCAATGATGTTCTTGATCAGTTCCTTGCGTTTGGTGTGTAGTACGGTCACCAGATCCGCCCCATCGTCAATGGTCATTTGAGGCTTATGGTCCAGGGCTGTGGTGATATGTTTATAGTAAGTCTTTTCATCCTCGCCCTTGATTGCGTTGGTGGGTATACCGTATTCCACCAGGGCCGCGGCCACGTCATCCTGAGTAGAAAGCGGATTGGAAGCGCACAGGATTAAATCTGCGCCGCCGGCCTTAAGCGCCAGGGCGAGGTTGCCGGTTTCGCTGGTAATATGCAAACAGCCGGCTATTTTAATCCCCTTGAGGGGTTTTTCTTTTTGGAATCTATTATTGATTTGCCTCAGGACGGGCATTTCACGTTCCGCCCACTCCATGCGCTGGCGTCCGCTTTCTGCCAGTTTAAGGTCTTTAACATCATAATTCTTGCGCGCAGCCATTAGTTTATACTCCTGATCACATTAGCTTATTTCCCTTATTTGCAGGCCAATCTTTGCCAGATTTGACCCTTTCAGTGCATATTCACATTATTATATCAAATATCTGAAATTATAAGTAAGAATGGTTAGAAATATAGATTCAAGCAGAGACTGGATTTCAGTCTGCAATTTTGCTGATAATAGTGCTAACCTGATCAGCCATGTTACGGGCGCTGTCAACCCTAAAAGTAACGTCGGCCGGGAATTCAATAACAGGCTCGAATTTGTTCTTTTGAGGTTCATAGATTTCCCAGCGTCCATCCGAAATCGCGGTATTTTTCAAGCGCTGGGATAATCGCTGGCGGGTGTTAGCCTCATCCAGGCGGCATTCAATGACATAGAAGTCCGCACCCACTCTCTGGGCTAGTAAAGCCGCCTTGCCGCGTTCCTCGGATTTTAAGAAGGTGGCATCCATGATGACGGAATCACCCTCTTTTAAGATAGATTCAGCCTCAGAAAACATTTTGTTATACGTCTTTTGTGAGAATTCAGCCGAATAAATGCCGGACTCCACTTCCTCAAAACGGTGCTCGGTGGGTGCGATGCCCGCCAGCTGCTTGCGGATAATATCTGAAGATAACACGGTCAACCCCAATCTTCTGGCCAGAACCTGGGCTAAAGTGGATTTGCCCGAACCTACTAATCCCACCGTAATAAAAAGCCGGGGCCGGCGGCGAGCGTAAGAATCAGCCAGTTCGAAATAACCGTGGGCAGCGTCTATGGCGAGTTTTCTTTCATTGTCTGAGACATAGGGATCATCGAACTTGAAACAGGCTACTTTAGCGCGCACATGAGCGCGGTATATTTTATAGAATTTCAGTAATTCTTTGATCTGCAGGTCTCCGCTGGCAGACATATATGCCTTAACAAAAGCGCGAGAAAGGTCGGCGCGGCCGTAATGATCCAGGTCCATCGCCAGAAAAGCAATTTCAGAAGCAACGTCACAATAGCGGAAGCGTTCGTTGAATTCTATGCAGTCATAGATATAGATATTGTCGGCGAAGCAAATATGCTGAGCGTGTAAATCACCGTGGCAATCGCGGATTTTCCCTTCGCTCACGCGCTGCTTGAAGAGGGAGCTATTCTGGTTAAAAAAGGAATCGTGATAAGTTTTAAGGCGTTCGAATTGTCCGGAGGTTACGATTTTTTCAATATAAGGGCTGCTTTGCCAAAAATTCTCGTCGGTATTGATTTTAATCGCTTCTAATTGACCGAAAGAACTGATAGTCAGGTTGGTCGCGGCCCTGCTGTGGAAATCTGCTAATATCTGGGCCACTTTTTCCAGCATTTCAGGTTGAACACGGTTGCGCTCCAGCAGAAAATTCAGCATGCGGTCTTGAGGGAGTTGCAGCATTTTGACTAGGTATTCAACTATCTCGCCGGGGCCTTCTAAGCTAAAACCGGTTTTTTGGCGGGTTACCGGGAGAACACCTAGATAAACGTTTGGGGAGAGCCGGCGATTAAGTTCAAGCTCTTGCTCGCAGAAATATCGGCGTTTTTCCAGTGTGGTGTAATCCAAGTAGCCCAGATTGACCGGCTTTTTCAGCTTGTAAACATATTTGCCAGTCAGGAAAATGAAGGACATTTGAGTTTGCATCATCTCAACACCGGTGGGTTTATCCGGATATATGCTGGGATTAAGCAAGAACTGAGCTATCTCAGGAAGTTGAGATGCCATTTGAGTGGTTTTTCCCTCCCGAACTGGGAAATGATGAAGTACACTTATTTAGCTTTGGTTTCAGCGGGTTTAGCGGCCTGCAATTTTGCTTTTTCTTTGGCTAATTTAACACGATGTTTTTTATTGATCTCTCTCTGGCTGTATTTCATGGTATCTCCTCAATTATTTACCTGACCACAGTGGGCTCATGCTCTCGCAGACGCTTCTGTGCTTGATTTTAGCAGGTTAAAACTACTACCTGTGTCATAAGAGGCAGGGTAGATTTGTTAACTACCAGCTTGGGTTGGGGAACGGACTCTGTTATCCCCATCTCTTTCAGGAACTTGTCCACCCCGTCCAGTTCTTTGTTCAAGCCCGGGGTTTTATAATGCATGGGAATAACGATTTTAGGTTCAATGCTGCGTACCTGCGCTGCTGCTTGAGCAGCGTTGATCGTAGTTCCGCCTCCAACAGGCACCAGCAAGACATCGATACTGCCCAGATCCTCGATTTGTTTGGCACTCAGGGGATGGCCAATATCGCCCAGGTGGCAGATGTTCACGTCATCCACTTCAATAGCATAAACGTTGTTCTTTCCTCTGATAATCCCTTTCTCATCGTCGTGGAAAGTGGGAATCCCAATTATCAAAACACCGCCGATCTCGTATTCGCCCGCGCGCGATATCACGTGGGCCCCAGCTGCAACTGCATCAACGTAAGCATGATCGGGGTGATTATGACTGATAGTTACTATTTTTGCTGCTTGTTTATCCAGAGTATAGCCCAACGAAGGTGGGCAGGGATCGGTAATGACAGTGGTATTTTTGCCCTTTAATCTAAAACAGGAATAGCCAAACCATGTAATTTCCATAGTTATAATCCTAACACAGCAGGGGAACATGGTCAATCTAAAGTGGCAGTTAAAACTTGGAATAAACACTATAATAGAAGAAGAAATACTTGACAGTTGAGACTTAAGTATGTTAATTTATAACTGTTAGCAGTCGAAAGGTTAGACTGCTAACGGAGGCTAAAGTTGCTGGCTCCTCGCACGGAAACCATTTTAAAATCGATTATCAACTGGTATATTGATCATGCTGTGCCGGTTTCGTCTCAGGTACTGGTGCATGATTATGACCTGGGGGTTAGTTCAGCCACTGTGCGCAACGAAATGGCCTTTTTGGAGCAAGAGGGTTATATTATTCGTCCCCATACTTCGTCTGGCAGCGTGCCGTCAGACAAGGGTTACCGTTTTTATGTTACCTCTCTGGAAGATGTTAAATTGCCCTTAACGGACCAGCGTATGATCAGTCATTTATTTCACCAGGTGGAAGGCCGTATGGACGAATGGTCTAGCCTGGCTGCCACGGTCCTTTCCCGTTTAGCTCAGAATACCGCTGTGATTACCGTACCTAAAACAGCCGATTGTCAGCTTAGGCATATGGAGCTTGTCTCTATTCAGGATTCACTGGTTCTTTTACTTCTGGTACTGCGCGGTGCCCGCATTAAACAACAACTCTTCTCGCTGGAGAATCCGTTGTCTCAGGCAGAGTTGACCTCTATCTCCTCCAAAATGAACGCTGCTTATGTAGGTTCTTCCGCGGTCCAAATTCAATCTAAGGAATTGGGATTGAACAGGGTTGAACAGATCATCGTAGAAAACCTGGTGAAAATGATGCAGACGGAAGACGAACACAGCGGAGGTCAATCCTATCTGGAGGGTCTGCACTTTTTGCTTAATCAGCCGGAGTTTGTGCATAATCAGAGGATCCTCTCGGTAATGGAATTATTAGAGCAGCGCGCTTTGTTAGGAACTATTATTCCCCAGCCTCAGAAGGGCCCCCAGGTGCGGGTGGTCATCGGTAGTGAAAATCAAGCCGAGGTAGCCCATGATTGCAGCCTGGTAATAAGCCGGTATGGTCTGCAGGGAGAAGCCAGCGGTAATATAATAGTAGTGGGGCCAACCCGCATGGATTATCCCCGCATTATTTCGGCAGTAAGTTATATTTCAATTTTATTGAGCGGTTTGGTGGCCGAACTCTACGGCATCAATTCTTCCGCTTCCCCAAACCCCGATAACATAAATTAAGGAGAGTAGTGTGGCAGAGGAATTGGAAAAAGAAGTACCAGTGGTAAATCCGGATGATGATAGTGTAGATAACTTAAAAAGAGTTTTGGCGGAAGAGAAAACCAGGGCTGACGCCAATTTAATTGGCTGGCAAAGAGCACAAGCGGATTTTTCCAATTACAAACGTTTTGTAGAACAGGATAAAGCTGAGTCGCTCAAATATGCTAACGCCGCTCTTTGGGTCAATATACTGCCGGTTTTAGATGATTTGGAGCGTGCCGTGGCTGCTATACCCCATAAAGAGTCGCACCATAAATGGATCGAGGGTTTCAAGATGATCGACCGCAAATTTCGCGGTATCATGGAAAAGCAGGGAGTCACTCCTATTCTTTCTCTCGGAATGGAATTTGATTACCGCACCATGGAAGGTCTTACCAGCGCTAAAGGGCCCAAAGATTCGGTAATTCAGGAATTGGAAAAAGGCTATAAATTGCAAGACAAGGTAATTCGTCCCGCCAAAGTAGTAGTGGGCAATGGCGAAGAACTGTCAGATAAGGAGGAATAAATTCATGTCTAAAGTGGTTGGAATTGATCTGGGGACTACTAAGAGCGTAGTGTCCGTTATGCAGGGTGGAGAGCCGGTGGTTATTACTACTTCGGACGGCATCAGGGCTTTGCCATCTGTAGTAGCGGTCAGCAAGACCGGTGAACGTTTGGTAGGCATGTTGGCCAAACGTCAAGCCATCGTTAATCCGGATAATACGATCTATGCTATTAAGCGTTTCATGGGGCGTAAGTTCGGTGAACCGGCCGGACGTGAATTGCCCGTAGAAGAAGATGCTAAGCGTAAGACTTATAAGGTTATACGCGCTCCCAATAATGAAGTCAAGGTTGCTATGGGAGGTAAGGAGTACAGCCCGCAGGAGATTTCAGCCATGATCCTGGGAAAACTCAAGGCTGATGCTGAGACCTACCTGGGCGAAAAGGTGTCTGAGGCGGTTATTACTGTGCCTGCCTACTTTAACGACAGTCAGAGACAAGCTACTAAAGATGCCGGGACCATCGCCGGACTGAACGTTTTGAGAATAATTAACGAACCGACTGCTGCCGCTCTAGCCTACGGACTGGATAAGAAGAAAGAAGAAACCGTGGTGGTCTATGATCTGGGAGGCGGCACTTTCGATGTGTCCATTCTGGAGTTAGGAGAAGGCACTTTTCAAGTGAAATCGACTGCCGGTGATACCCATCTGGGCGGTGAGGACTTCGACCAGAGGATCATTGAATGGCTCTGCGATGAATTTAAGAAAGATCAGGGTATAGATTTGCGTCAGGATAGAATGGCATTACAGCGTTTAAAGGAAGCAGCTGAAAAAGCTAAAGTGGAACTGTCCAGTGTGCAGCAGACCGATATCAACTTGCCATTTATTACAGCCGATGCCTCAGGGCCCAAACATATGAATATTACACTGACCAAATCCAAATTGGAGCAATTGGTCATGGATCTGGTGGATAAATCGCTGATTCCCTGCAAACAAGCTTTGTCCGATGCCGGCATTACTGCCGCCCAGCTGGATGAGGTTATAATGGTTGGTTCTCAGACACGTATGCCCCTAGTGCAGCAGAAGGTCAAGCAATTCTTTGGCAAAGAGCCTAACCATAGCGTCAATCCGGAAGAGGTGGTTTCCATCGGGGCAGCCATTCAAGGCGGAGTTTTGAAGGGCGAGGTTAAGGATGTCCTGCTACTTGATGTCACTCCATTGACCTTAGGCATCGAGACACTGGGAGGAGTTGCCACTCCTTTGATTACACGTAATACCACCATTCCAACCTCCAAGAGCCAGGTTTTCAGTACGGCGGCGGATAATCAACCCAGCGTGGAAATTCATATCCTGCAGGGCGAACGCCCCATGGCGACTGACAACAGGACCCTTGGGCGCTTTATGCTTGACGGCATTTTACCCTCTCCTCGTGGTTTGCCTCAGATCGAGGTCACCTTTGATATTGATGCTAATGGTATTTTGAACGTAAAAGCTAATGACAAAGGTACTGGGCGTGAGCAAAAGATTACCATCCAGTCGTCCAGCGGTTTGAAGAAGGAAGAGATAGAAAAGATGCAGCAGGATGCGGCTGCTCATGCTGCTGACGATCTTCGCAAGAAGGAAGAAGCTGAAGTCCGTAATGCTGCCGACTCTCTGGTGTATACTTCTGAGAAGCTGATTAAAGATAACAAAGATAAGATCGCAGCCGATTTGACCGCCGAAGTTGAAGGTCAAATCTCTGCTCTGCGTTCAGCCATTCAATCCAACGATACTGCAAATATGAAGAGTGCCACCCAGACCCTCAATGAAACGCTGCAGAAAGTGGGACAGGCGGTTTATTCTGCCCAGCAGAAGCAGCAGCAACCTCCTCCTGGTGCTCAGCCAGGTGGTGAGGCGCCTCCTCCCGGTGGGGAACAACAACCTCCTCCTCCAGGTGGAGAGGGCGGTAAAGGTACTGTAGAAGGCGAATTCAGGGAGATGTAGTTTCCCTAATAAGCCAGGGATTATCAGAGGCACACCCTTTTTAGGGGTGTGCCTCTCCTTTAGGTTTCTCCGTTACCCACCAAAGGTGGTATAATTACAAAAAGGTTCTTGAGTTGAATTTATGCAATTTGAGATCAATATTTAGAGAGAGAACAGTTTAAAAATATGGCAGCCAATAAACGCGACTACTATGAAGTATTAGGCCTTGAGCGCAATGCCACTGATGATGAAATAAAAAAAGCCTTCCGCAAATTAGCTTTTAAATACCATCCTGATCATAACCGGGAAGATACCGCTCATGAGTCTTTTAAAGAACTTAATGAAGCTTATGAGGTGCTTTCCGATCGGGATAAGCGTTCCGTTTATGATCGCTATGGTCATGCTGACCCAGGAAAATCCTATGGCCGGGGTTTTGAGGACGTGGATATCTCCGGCTTCGGTGATATTTTCGATGCGTTTTTTGGTGGATCTAGTGCTTCCGCGCACCAGGGTCCGCAGGCCGGCAATGATCAGAAAACCAATCTGACTATCACCTTTGAAGAGGCCGTTTTTGGTTGTGAAAAAGAGTTGCATATTTCCAGAATCGAACATTGTTCGGTTTGTCATGGGCTGGGTTCTAAACCAGGAGTAAATCCAACTCGCTGTCCAGCTTGTAACGGTACCGGACAAATTCGCCGGGTTCAGCAAAGTATTTTCGGCAGATTTACCAATGTCGCCACCTGTAGCCGTTGTCATGGTGAAGGCAGTATAATTACCGAACCCTGTCCTAAGTGTCAGGGAAACGGACGCGAGCGTGTCGATCGTACTATTTCAATAAAAATTCCGCCCGGGGTGGATAACAACGCCCAGGTGGTGATGAGGGGAGAGGGCGATGCCGGCAGCCGCGGTGGGCCTAACGGCAATCTTTTCATTTCACTGACTGTTAAACCCCATGCTCATTTTATCAGGCGTGAAGACGATATTATTTACCAGCTTGCCCTGAATTTTGCTCAAGCCGCTTTGGGTGATGAAGTGGAAGTGCCCGGACTGGCTGGTAAGACTAAAATTAAAATTCCACCCGGTAGCCAGACCGGCAAGATCTTCCGCTTGAAAGGCCAGGGTGTGACTCATTTGAAGAGGTCCGGACGCGGAGATCAAATCATACTATTAACCGTGCTAACCCCGGAACAGTTGAATGATAAACAGCGTCAGATGCTTAAAGACCTCGGGGCTAGTTTGACAGAGCAGAATATGCCTGATCCTGAAAAGCGTAAAAACTGGTTGGATGGGGCTAGGGAAGCTTTCGGCGATTAAGAAAAGAGAATAGCTTCCATTGGCGTCCGGTCAATTCGTGGTCAACCTGTGCCCTCATCAATTCTTGGGCTGCTTCCTGCGGGTTCAACCCCTCAAATAAAACACGGTAAATCTTTTCGGTGATAGGCATTCCCAATCCGAGATCGCGGGCTAATTCCCAGGCTACCCTGGTAGTGTTTACTCCCTCAGCGATGCCATCCATGCTAGACGCGATCTCTTCAGTGGTACGCCCCTTAGTGAGTTCAACTCCCATCAAATGGTTGCGGCTTAAGGGACTTGAGCAGGTGGCGATCAAGTCGCCCAGTCCGGCTAGTCCGGAAAAAGTCAAGGGATCAGCACCCATGGCCACTCCCAGAGCGCTAACCTCAGTTAACCCTCGGGTAATAAAAGCCGCTTTTGCGTTATCCCCATAGCCCAGACCGTCAGCCATCCCAGCTCCTAGAGCTATGATGTTCTTCAATGTCCCGCCCAGCTCCACGCCGATGACGTCATGGTGGGTAAAGACGCATAAATTGGGGGTGGTGAGTAGCTTCTGCATAGCACGGCTAACATTATTGTCTTCTGCGGCCACGACGGTCGCTGCTGGTAATCCCAGTACAATCTCACGGGCCAAGTTAGGGCCAGACAAAACACAGATATTATGTTTAAATTTGGGGTCGATCTCCTCGGCGATGACCTGCGTCATGCGTTTTTTGGTAACTGCCTCAAGTCCTTTGGCGGCGCTGGCTATTAAGATCGATTTACTGAGGAAATGGCTGATGATTTTAACATTGGCCCGCATGCTTTGGGAGGGAACCGCCAGAATGACAGCTTGTGAGTCAGCTAGAGCTTCGCAGGGGTCTTCGATAACACGAAAATTGGCAGGCATATCATTGATCACAAAACCTTCGGACTTAAGTCCGGTATTATGCAAGTCCACCGCTTCTTTTTGAGTACGAGCCAACAGATCAACTTTAGTGCCTTTATTGGCGAGGATAACACCGATGGTCATACCCCAGGCCGTGGTACCGACAACGGTTATCTTGGGCATAAACTAAGCCCCGATGTTTTCGACTGAGGCAGATTTTTCAGCTTTTTGCCCAATTTTACGTTCAGTTCCTGCGACCAGTCGGTTGATGTTATCGCGGTGCATATAGATGATGACCAGAGCGCCTGTCAGAGCGTAAATTGAGTATTCAAGAGGAAATTTATAAATGATGGTTAGAGGGACTAGAATCAAGTAGGCTGAAATCACACCCAGAATAGAGCCTAAAGAAGCGTATCTGGTAAGGCCGGCGCTAACAAAGAAAACCTCACCGCCGATCAGAGCAGCCGGCGGACAAAGAGCGATCATACCGCCAAAGAAGGTAGCTACACCTCTGCCACCCTTGAATTTCAAGAAGATTGACCAGTTATGTCCAGCGACAGCGGCTAGAGCAGCCAGTACCTGCGCTAACAGAGTCCCTACGTAGAAGCTGCCTATTGTAAGTGAATCACTCCCGAAGATTAATAGGCCGAAGAACACGGCAAAAATTCCTTTTGAGACATCTCCGACTACCACCAACACGGCAGCTTTGCTGCCGGCGGTTCTGAGGACATTGGTAGCACCGGTCTTGCCGCTGCCGTGGGCCAAGATATCCTTTTTGGCGTAAAAATGGCTGACTATGCGGCCAAAGGGGATTGAACCAAGCAGGTAGCCTACTACCAATACTAAGATGAATTTGACCAAGATCATGGCTTGCTCCCCCTTATTTTGAAAGATAGGCGAATAGGAGTGCCGTTGAATCCGTAAACTTCACGCAAGCGGTTTTCGAGAAAACGCTCATAAGAAAAATGGACCAGCTCCGGTTCATTGACAATAAAGCGGAATGAAGGCGGGTTGGTCGCATTCTGCCTGGCAGAATACAGCTCCAGAATTTTCTTGCCTTTATGAGGGAGATTATGGCTTTTTACAGCTTCTTTAATCAGACTATTAACCTCTTCGTCCGGGATCTGTAAGGAACGCTCCTGGGCTATCTGAAGAACCAGGGGCAGTACTTTGTTGACCCTCTGCCCCGATTTAGCTGAAATATACAGTATTGGGGCATAAGGTGCAAATTTTAAGCGGTCCCTGATATAATCCGTATACTCAGTCTGGTCTTTTTCCGTGACCAGGTCCCACTTATTAACTAAAATAGCCACTCCCTTACCGGCTTTCTCAATATAGCCGGCGATATGAGCGTCCTGGGCGGTTAAGGGCTCGGTCGCGTCAATTACTAGCAACCCGATATCTGCCCTGTCGAGAGCCCGCATAGCACGTAGTACACTAAACCATTCAATGCCTTGTTCCACCTTGCCTTTGCGGCGGATTCCAGCAGTATCTATAAGTAGCACGTTTTGTCCTTCGAAGTCAAGCTGGGTGTCGATGGCGTCTCGGGTTGTTCCAGGTGTTTCACCCACGATACTGCGTTCTTTGCCCAGCAAGCGGTTTAAAAGCAGCGACTTCCCGACATGTGGGTGGCCTACGATCGCCACGCTGATGCCTTTAAGGGGTTCTTCTTGAATGGCGGGTTGAGGGGGAAACATCCCGATCACTTTATCCAGCAAATCGGCCACACCGCGACCGTGAAAACCGCTAAGAACCTGCGGTTCACCCAAGCCTAATTGATAGAATTCGGCTGCTTGAGACTCCAATCTCTGGTTATCAACCTTATTAACTACCAACACCACTGGCTTATTGGATTTTCTCACGATCTGGGCTATGGTCTGGTCGGCTGGCATTAAACCTTCTTTGACATCGGTGAGGAAAAGTAAAACATCAGCTTCTTCAATGGCTGCTTCAACCTGTTTGCGTACATTTTGCCCCAGCATGGAGACGTCCTTGAATTCAAGACCCCCGGTATCAACTATGGTGAATTGAATGTTGTTCCAGACAGCGTCCGCAAAAACGCGGTCGCGGGTAGTACCGGGAAAATCCTCCACAATCGCTATCTGTTTTTCAGCGATGCGATTCAGCAGAGTGGACTTGCCCACGTTCTGTCTTCCAACTATGGCTACGATTGGTTTGATCAATATTTTTATCCTTCTTACCTAATTATACGCTATATGGAGGGGGGATACGAACGGGGTGGAAAGGGAAGGCAAAAGTCATCCCGATTCGTCTTGCTCAGGCGGGATCTGCGGAAAGTCAAAGCTGTTTTATGATTCAAGATTTAAGACTTAGGCATAAATACCAAATCACAAATCGTCCCGAAAGGTTTCACGCAGGTGGGACCTAAGGCTAATCTCAATTGCAAATTAAGAACTAAAAACTAAAAAATTAAAATGTTACTTGTGTCTTCTAAAAAACACATCCAGTCCGCCCAGCATTTGTGAGAGCAGGGCTTTTTGGATATGCATGCGGTTTTCTGCTTGATCGAAGACCACCGAAGCGGGGCTATAAAAGACCTCGCTCGTGACCTCCTCGCCGTGATGAGCGGGAAGGCAGTGCATAAAAATCGCATCTGCCTTGGCCTGGTTCATCAGTTTAGTGGTTACTTGATAACCGGCGAAAAGTTCACGCCGTTTGGCGGCTTCTTCTTCCTGCCCCATGCTGGTCCATGTATCTGTGTAGACTACATCAGCGTCTCTAACAGCCTCGCTGGGTTTATCCGTACAAAAAACGGCGGTGTTCATACCCTCGGCATATTCTCTGGCGGTTGTTAAAATTGACTCTGGCACGGTGTAGCCGGCAGGCGAGGCGATATTGAAATTGACACCCATCATAGTGCAGCCCAGCATCAGGCTGTTGGCAACGTTGTTGCCATCGCCGATATAAGACACTGTCAGGCCGTGCAGATCACCTTTTTTCTCAAAAATGGTCATCAGATCGGCCAGCGCCTGGCAGGGATGCTCAACGTCGTCCAGCGCGTTAATGACAGGGACGTCCGACCAGCGAGCCATATCAGCCACAGTCTCGTGGGAGAAGGTGCGGGCGGCGATGACGTCTACCAAACGGCAAAGCACTGAGGCCGCGTCACGGGCTGACTCTCTTTTACCCAAGCCGACTTCGGCGGGAGACAAATAGATCGTGTGACCACCTAGTTGTCTCATCGCTACTTCAAAACTAACCCTGGTACGCAGGGAGGGTTTTTCAAAAACCAGCGCCAGGATTTTTCTATCCAAAATGTTATGCCATTTGTCGCTTTTCATCTCTACTGCGTCTGAGATCATGACTCGAATTTCTTCACTGCTCAGATCCGTCATCGAGAGCAAGTCCTTGCCTTTCAAGATTGCCTCCTAAACCAGATAAACTGGACATTCGAAATTCTAATTTAGAAATCCGAATATCTTTAAAGCGGATTTACATAAGTGAATTATAATGGAAAATAGAGGGAAGGGCAAAATATTTAAGACCAAATCACAAATCTCAAAAAAGGACTGTAGGCATATCCCGATGAATGCGGGATCTTCGACCGATTCATAATACGGGATTGCGCAGGACGACTCCTTGATACGAGTCCAAATCAAATTCAGAAAATTCTAAAACCGAGAAAGGATTCGATTTTATTTATTTCGAAAACGAATATCAGGGTAAAAAGGGCAAGTTTAAGCAAGGGGCCTTCCGGGGTCAAAGTTGAAACAAGGTGGAAGGCCCCTTTGATGGGTCTCGGGGAGAGGAGGGCAGCACTCTCGGTTATTAAGGTACAGAAGCAGGGAAACCTTTCAAAGCGTCGGCAAGTGTGAGGTATCAGGACGGCATCACAAATTGGCTAGGATGTCGTTGAGATCATCCTCACGACCGGACTGATCTAATATCAGTCCTGTTAAATCCGAGCTTATCACTGGTACGCATCAAGCGTATCAGGGTGGAGGCTGCCTCAGAGATCAAGCGAACACTAGTAGGAGATTGGCGAGCGACGGCTTTGAGGCTAGCACGTGCTAAAGCAATCTCATCGTCCAGCCCGGTTACTTGTAGAGCCTCGATGATATTGTTTTTGGCGGCACCCGAGAAAGAGCTGCAATAGCCATGCTTGCGAGCGTTCTGGTTGCCTGGCTGACCCCCGCGAGATCGTTTAATGTCCGTATTCTGAAACTGTTCCTCCAACATAAATATAATATAGAACAAAAGAGCTAAAATAACAACAATGAAATTTGTATTGGAGGGTGACTAAGGAAATAAACCTTGATTTATGATTTAAGATTCAGGATTGAGGAATTAATTCCAAATCACCAAAGCACAAACAAGAAAGTTAAAAGGCAAAACCAATAGCTGATTTAAGCTTTATGATTCAGGCTTTGAGGAATAAGAACCAAAATATTGCACCTTGGGAAAAGGCCCGTCCGGGTGGCCAGGTTCCGCCTTAGAGCTTACTGCCAGTTCGGCTGATTTCGGCTAAAATGCCGTTTTCCATGTTGAAGGCGCGGGAAGCGTATGGGACCAACTGTAGGCTGTGGGTAACCATGATAAAAGTTACTCCGGTTTCATTAATACCTCGCAGCAGATTCATCACTTCCAGTTCTGTCTGTTCATCCAGATCGCTGGTGGGCTCATCTGCCAGAATCACCTGCGGCTTATTAAGCAGCGAACGGGATAAAACTACTCTTTTTTGCTCTCCGGCAGAAAGTTGCCTGGGGTAAACGGCGGCTTTGTCAGCCAGCCCCATGGTCTTGAGCAAATCAAGGCCTCTAGCTTTGATGGTTTTTTCATTCTGGCCCTGGTCAAAGATGCCCGGCAGGGTAACATTCTCCAGGACATTCAAAGAGGACAGCAGACTGGGAAACTGAAAAACGAACCCCAGCTTCTGATTTCGCAGGGTCGACAACTGCCGATCGGTCATGTCTGCTAAGTCTGTCTGATCTATGATAATCCGACCGGAATTGGGTTTTACCATGCCCGCCGACAGATTGAGTAAAGTGGTCTTACCGGAACCGGAACGGCCGGTGATAATAATAAACTCACCGGAGGCAATATCCATCGAAACATCTTTGACGGGAGAAATCGAGGTTTTAGAATCCAAGTGAAAAGTTTTGGTGACATTTTTAAAAGTAATCATATTTATTCTCTCATGGCCACGGCCAATTCTTGATGGCTGACTCGATAAGCAGGAAGCAGGGCGGCTAGAGTTACGGTAACAATAGCCAGAGCCACTCCTCCGAGGAATAAGGCCAAAAAGGAGGAAATTGAGGGGAATAGAAACGGCATGCGCAGCGATTCCGCCAAATAATCTTTAAACATAAAGATACAGCCAGCTGCGGCGATAATACCCAGAATGGCCCCCGAAAGAGCCAGCAACCCTGCTTCAGTTAGAATAGTGCAGAAGATAAAACCACGGGTTGCACCAATAGCCCTCAAAACAGCCATTTCGCGCCGGCGTTCATTGGCTGCCATAGAAAATATCAGGGCGATGAGAAGCATAGCCAGCGCCCAGACCGCCACAGTGATAGCGAAGAAACCCCATAACAAACCGTTCATCTGAGTGCGGAAAGCACCGAAAAGATTAGGACTTTCGATGGGCACCATGCCCTGGGTATCCCGCACAATTCTCAAGGCCACCGCATGCGTATCGGCTCCGGGTTTTACTTTAACTAGAACGGAGGAGATCTGGCCGTCTTTAATTTTCAAGGGCTGGACAGCGGTAGTCAATGACGATGCAGCCATCGCTCTGGCGGTATCCATGGTTAGAAACAAAGTCTGATCTATGCCAGTGCCGGTGGGCGTCAGATTCCCCATGAGGGTCATATCATAACCGTAGAGGCGAACATATTTTTCATCAGGAGGAACGAAGATGTAAGAGCCCCCGATGACCTCCCCGGTCTTTAATTCACGTCCCAGGTTCTTTTCCAGCCAGGGAGTAACGGTAAAGTCAGTGGCTGGATCGTAAACCACCATGAACATTTCAGAGACTGCACAGCAGGCTGCACCATATAGAGAACTTAAGTAGACCTGCGCTGAGACACTTTGCACGCCTTCAATGGCACTAATCGCCTTGAGGTTGCTCTCTGGCATCCAGACATCGGTTGGCCGGCCCATTAGCAGAGCTGTTTCAACTTTATTCTCGGCACCGGTGGGGACTACTAGAATATCCGCTCCCAACCGCTTAAGTCCTGAATCAAGACTGTATTCAGCGCCCTTGATGATAATGGTGGTGGCCAGTAAAAAACCGGCCACACCCATTACACACAGAAATATTGCCACGCTGCGGAAACCGCTGCCGCGGATGTTTTTCAGGGCTAATTTTAATAATTGCATGAAAGTCCTTTAATAGATGTTTAAGATTCAGCTCGACGCATCAACAGAAAGCCGCATAGACTGACAATGATAGCCAGACCGCCAGCAATCGTCAAGAAGGGCTTCATGACAGTCTCACATATCATCCCCGAAGTGCATACCCCAATCATACTGGTGGGAATTAAAATAACGAAAATACCCAGAACAACGCCTAAAATTGAAAGTATTAATAAGCCAAGCTTCTTTCTAGTAAAACACAATAAAATCCCTACCAGAGCCAGTGGAACGCCGGCTACGATTTCAGCAACTCCGCTCCAATGACATTTCATCGGGATAGTCTTGCCATTGGTGAGTGTAATAGATTTGCCCTGAGACTGACAATCGGTAAAAGCAGGTACGATAATGATAGCCAGAGCCAGAATAATAAGGATGATGCCCAGAATTTTATTCACTCTAACCTCCTGAATTATTGCAATGTTTTCATTATAGACAAAGATACAGTCTAATACTACACAAACTCTAGATATAATTATATTAAAAACAAGGGAGCCCTCTCAAGACTCCCCAGTAAGCAATATTGGGTCTATTGCGATAGTTATTTTTTCTTACGATGAGAATAAAGAATCAGGGTAATACCTCCGGCAACAGCTAAGGTACCCATGAATATCCATAATACAGATAACGAAGTTCCGGTATTAGCCCCAGATACAGGCACCGAAGAAGTAACCGTGGGTGGTAAGGTTGCCACCGGTGCAGATTGCGGTGTGATTGCCGCAGGTATTGGCAGGATTACAGGCGTCGGTATGGGTGGAGGCGCCATTACTGTAAAGACGCTGGTATTTCCATTCAGATCGATTGTATATTCTCCAGGAATACTTCTTTTTACCTCAAAGGTTGCCGTAAGTCTCTGACTGGCTTCAAGGGTAATTTCACGACTCTCTACTTCGATTCCATTAACTTTTAATATCAACTGATAATTTCCGAGGCGGCCGCCGACGTTTGACACAACTGTCTGGAGGGTAATGATCTCATCCGACTGTGCTACTGTCGGAGTAACAGTAAAATTGGATAAAGCAAACTTGGCAGGAGGAATCACAGTCGCGATCAAGGCATACCGGCTGAAATGGCTGATCTGTGCGGTAACCGTTTCGGCGGAGAAGTCTATTTTACTTTCTACCGTCACCCACTTAGCACCATCCCAAAAAGCCAGGGTCAGGGTGTCTTCGACAACTCCTTCCGGCAGGTCTTTCGGAGCATAGGAAAGGGTTAGAGTTATCGGTGGAACAAAATTGGCACCTTCCGGCCCGAATTCATAGGCAGCTACGATGGCATTCTGGGGTGGAGGCTGAGGAGGTAAAGCCAGGAGACTAACAGAGAGGGTAGTTAAACCCCTACCATTGGAGTCTATCAGGACAGTACCCTTCTTGATATCAAAGGTTACATTACCGTCGTTAGACTTTAGTTGAGTGGCGCTTTGCGTTCTGCCAATAGTATCCAAATTTAGAGCCGGAGAAGAGGTGAGTCCGCTGACAACCATAGGTTTAATCACAGGGGGGGAAGGCTGAGTGCTTCCTCTTCCGCCATCTCCGCTGTAAACCATCAGAGCAATAACCGTGATAGTTTCTGAATCGGTGCTGGGCAGAACCCCGCTGCCAGCATGAATTATACCTGTACCGGTCAAATGACCGGTTATCACCGCGCTCTTATTATCACCAGCGGCTACCAAATCCGTATTAACTACCCCACCCGAAGTGCTGGCAAATGACCAGCTATCCGCGGCTACATTGCCGGCGAAGTTATGATATTGATCTCTGGCTATGCTATGAACTGCCAGGGTATTACCAGCGGTTAAATTCTGGGCTGGGACAACGGTACCACTGCCGTCCGCAGAGGTCTCTACCTTGATTATGGCGGCAGCGCCTGCCGCCAGAGGACCGAAAGCATCGGCATTAACACCTAATCCTCCAGTAGTAAAATGCAGCTGGAAAACATCGGTTTTGCTATAAGCTAGATCCGTAAATTTAGCCAGACCATCTATGCCGCTCACCGCGGTCAAGGTAGTCCTTAAAATACCCGTACCAGAGGCCAAGGCAACAGTGACAGTGGTTCCATTAACCGGATTACTTGCGGCATCGGAAACCAGAATCCAGGGTTGAACATCAAAAATAGCATCGACATTATGAG
>JANYAV010000001.1 GCA_025361145.1 Dehalococcoidia bacterium
ACTCAAACCAGCTCAAACGAAGCTTAGCTTCTTTAGAAAGATCAAATTCTAGTTTGGCTAGATAAAAGGTTCCAGGTAGTACTCCGTTTCTTATCCTCATGACACCATTATATGTGTCACTCATCTATCTGAACGAATTCATTGGCCCGCCTCTGATAATTATATTCCACCAATTTCAACTTTAATTGGCTATCAATCATTAACCTGGGCATCTATATTTGAAAACCCTTTCTCAGACAGGACTTTGCTGGAAAGCTTGGTTCATTTTTAGTGCTGATCTTGGTCTTCGGCCTCAGCCTCTGCTTTGGTTTTATGCACGGTCAAATCGGCATGGTTGGGAGGAGAATATATCGTGTATAATTTCAGCAAGGCGGTTTTCGAAGCATTGATAACGTTATGGTAGGTACCAGCTGGAACCATCACCGCATCACCAGCTTTTAAGGAATGTTTATTCTTCCCGTCTAAGACAAAAATTGCTTCGCCTCCTTCGATGCGAAAGAACTGGTCAACGGTCGGATGCACTTCGTCACCGATATCTTCACCGGGTTGCAGGCTCATCACCACCAATTGCGCATGTTTCCCAGTAAAAAGTACGTCTCTAAAATAGTCGTTTCCCAGGGTCTTTTTCTCAAGTGGTACAACATAGCCGGTCATATTTTCTCCTCCGTTTAATTATCTGAGGTATGCGACTCTGGCCTTTATCCATCAGGTTACGTTTACATTGTATACGAGAAAATAAATAAAAGTTTTAAATAAGCATAGGTCTGTTCCCTTGAGATCCCTGAAAATTCAAAATAATTACATTACACTGTAATTACTGAGTATTTAGCGGGCTTGAAGTATTAAGGAGAAAAACGGATGAATTTTTTGGAATTGGCTAAAAAACGCTACGCGGTACGCAATTTCCTGACTAAAAAAGTGGAAGAAGAAAAATTAATGCTCATTTTGGAAGCCGGCAGAGTAGCTCCCACCGGTGCAAATATGCAGCCGCAGGAGCTCATCGTGGTCCAAGAAGAGTCAGGGCTAGAGAAAATAAAGAAAGCTGCCAATATTTACAGCGCCCCATTGGTCATTATCATATGCGGCAATAAAAACTCGGTGTGGAGGAGACCCTTTGACGGCAAGGATCTGATAGATATAGATACCAGTATAGTAACAGATCATATGATGTTACAGGCTACAGAACTGGGGCTGGGCACTATCTGGATTTGCTATTTCAAACCTGAGGTTATAAAACAGGAATTCAGTCTACCTGAACATGTCGAACCGATTAACATTTTAGGTATCGGGTATGCGGCAGGAAAAGCAGCATCTTCGGATAGGCATACGGAAAGGAGAAAACCCTTGAAAGAAATCGTATCTTATGAAATATTTCAGCATTAAAAACCGATAGGTCATAAATTGATTCGATGGAATATAACAGGGGTTAGAGCATTCGCAGATATATATAATATAAATATGCAGGAGGAGGCTGAATAATGAAGACACAGAAAGAGATCAGGCAAGAGAGAAAAAATCGGCAGGAGAGGCAAGCAGAGCAAGTTGAGAAAGAAGAAAATTTGTTGAGGGACTGGTGTGGGGATGATGTAAAACTCTATGAATTTCTCAGTACAACTTTGTATTTAAATCCTCTGGTTGGAATCCCCAACAAGAGCCTTGATATCTTGACCGCAGAGGGATTGAACAGCGGGGACTTTAGACCGGCAGCGGATAAGGCTATATTTGAAGGTTCTCAAAAGCCGGCAGAGAAGGACAGATACATCAAGGTTATCCAGGATATTGGAGCGAAGACCGTATGTGCGGCTGAGTGCGAAATAGAAGCGGCAGAGAAGACAGTACAGACCGACCGTGTAGCCTTCCTGAAAAGAAGAATTGAAAAAGCCAAATTTATGAGCGAAAGAGCCGAAGCAATAATAACTGTAGCTGCCCAGTTTTACAATGAGAAAATGGTGGAAATGTCGAGAATAGAAGCGAGAAAAGAAGAAAAAAGAGAAGCTCAAAGGTAGAACAGGGATCAGGAGATCTGGAAAGGCGGAACCAGAAGCAATAAAAAAGAACACTCTCCTGTACCTATGAAATAGCAGAGGGGATATGTTGAAAATCTCAACCTGGAAGAAGATAATGGTGCTGTTTTCAGTTCCAATAATAGAATCATTTGATATAATTGTGGAGGCTAAAGCTGACTATCTTAGGCTGTATTATAAGGTTATGTTGCCAAGGGAGTGGTTAAAATGAACTCAAGCGAATTAATTGATGAAATAATCGCCAAAATGACTGATTGGCGCGGCAGCACAATGGCCGATATTAGAAGAATTATCCATGAAGCTGATCCTGCCATAATAGAGGAATTGAAATGGAAGGGGACTCCCGTCTGGTCTGATGCTGGAATCGTCTGCCTGGCCAAGGCCTTCAAAGACAAGGTGAAAGTAACTTTTTATAACGGAGCGCACCTGGCAGATCCGGACAAGGCCTTCAATAGCGAACTCGAAGGCAAGCAGTGGCGGGCCATCGATATTTACAAGGACGATAAGATCAATGAGCGCTCTTTAAAGAAACTCATTCAATCTGGCGTGGATTACAATAGAGCCAAAAAGTTCATTTTTTAGCTACAAGCTACGAGCTTCCGGTGTTGAACTCCAATATCAAAGTACTAAACTCTAAATCCCGATTCGTTGTATTCATCCCCGATAAATACGGGTAGGACGACGGGACTTCCAGCAAATTCAAAATTTTAATTTGTATATCCAAAACAAAGACGACGGGTTCAGAGAGATTCGACTTTATTTTTTTCCAAAAACGAATGAGAGAGGGGTAAGGGAGAATTCAAAAGTCAAAAGGCCAAGGTAAAAATTAACGAGACGGTTAAAGTAGACCAAGTTTTTATAAGGTGACACCTTACTAGTTAGGAGGAAAGGCCCGCAAGGTGGCACCTTTACCCGAAAAAAGGGAGAAAGGGGGCCTTCTGGGTGGCGGGAGTTTGGGTAGTTGGTAATGAGTTAACACCTGGAAGGCCCCCCTTTTGGGTGGGTAAGGGATCTGAGGAGAGCACTCTTCATTTATTAAGGTACGGAAGCAAAAGTTAGAAAAACCGGGAAACCTTTCAAAGCGTCGGCAGGTGTGAGGCATCTGCTTTGATCATAAATCGGCTAAGATGTCATTGAGATCATCCTCACGACGGGGCTGATCTAACCTATCAGCCCTGGCAAATCCGAGCTTCTCACTGATACACAGCAAGCGTATCAGGGTGGAGGCTGCCTCAGAGAACAAGCGAACACTAGTAGGAGATTGGAGAGCGACGGCTTTGAGGTTAGCACGTGCCAAAGCAATCTCATTGTCCAAACCGGTAACCTGGAGAGCTTGGATGATATTGTTTTTGGCGACACCCGAGAAAGAGCTGCAATAGTAGCCATGCTTGCGAGCGTTCTGGTTGCCTGGCTGACCCCCGCGTGGTCGTTTAATGTCCGTATTCTGAAACTGTTCCTCCAACATAAGTATAATATAGAACAAATGAGCTACATTGTAAAGAGGGCGAATTGACTCATAATTAGTGTTACCGAAAAGGGCAGTGTTGCGTCAGAATTAGTGTTACCGAAAGGAGGTAACTATGACGCGACACAGTATAAAGGAATATGCCCAAGCGATACAAAAGCGATATAAGCAAGGATCCCGCGCTCTTAAGGGCCGGATACTGGATGAGTTTGTAGCAGCCACCCGGCTTCATCGTAAATCCGCCATCAGGTTGCTGGCCAGGTCGGGAGGAGTAAAAGGAAAAGGAAGAAAGGGACGCCGTAAGGTATATAGTGTGGATACCGTGGAGGCAATAAAAATAATCTGGAGAGCCAGTGGCTGCCTATGTTCGAAACGCTTGCGCCCCTTCATCCCGGAGATGACTCGCGTGCTCCGGGCTAAAGAGGAGTTATTTATAAGAGACGACACAGTGACCGAGTTAGGTCAGTTGAGTGCTTCTACGATCGATCGAATTACCAGGTGCTGGCGGCAGGGTAAAAGAATACATGGTCTCAGTCTGACTAAACCCGGCACGCACCTTAAGAATGCTATACCTATTAAGACCTTTAGTGAGTGGGAAAACAGCCGACCGGGATTTATCCAGGTAGATATGGTGGCTCATTGTGGAGATCGAGAAGGGGGTTTTTATTTGAATACTCTTTCAGCAGTGGACGTGGCTACGGGTTGGTTTGAGCCACTAGCAGTGTGGGGTAAAGGACAGCAACGAGTGGGAGCAGCCATACACCAGTTGCGGCATCTGCTACCCATGCCCCTGCTGGGACTGGGGTCAGACAATGGGACCGAGTTTATTAACCGGGGAATGTATGAATATTGTGGGAGACAAAGCATCACTTTTACGCGCTCGCGCTCTTATAAAAAGAATGATAACTGCCATGTAGAGCAGAAAAACTGGTCGGTAATCCGCCGGCAGGTGGGTTATCAACGATATAGTTCGACGGCTGCTTATGAGACACTGGAAGATTTATATACTGTTCTTCGTCTCTATCTGAACTTTTTCCAGCCCGTATTGAAACTGATCTCTAAGAGTCGGCAGGGAGCTCGGGTTCACAAGGTCTATGATCAAGCACAAACACCTTATTGTCGTTTGATAAAGAGTGGGGTGCTCACAGAGGATAAACAGCGACAATTGGCTAATATCTACCATGCTCTAAATCCAGTGGCTCTCCAGGAGCAGATTCTCCAAGGTCAGCGAAAATTGATTAAACTTGGTGAAAGAACACCTACCCTGCTTCCAACGATTGACGGAAAATCAGTAACACGATTTATGAAGCAACAATTGTGAGTTGGGTAACAGTTTCTATTGACGCAATACGATAATGTATTTAAAGGGGCAAAATTAAAGGGGGGAAAGGCGGTCAAAATCAAATAAAATCAAAGGAAAACAAAGGCTTATCAAATGATTACAAAGAGATATCAAACGAATATAAAGGGGTAACAAACAGAAACAAAGAATAATGAGGAAGCTGGAGTTAGCCGGAGTATTACCCGGCCAGGGCTTTCTTGAACAAAGGCAAATAAACTGTAAAAATACTACCCTGTCCGACGCTACTTTCAACTTTAATCCAGCCACCATGCATTTCTGCTATATGCTGGCATATTGTTAAACCTAAACCGGTGCCGCCTTGATCGTCTGCCCTATTCACCCGGTAAAAACGGGTAAACAGACGGGGCAAATGCTCAGCTGCGATGCCGATGCCGGTATCTCTCACCGCCACACAGGACATTTGGTCTTTCTCATAGAGTGAAAGGTAAATATTCCCGCAGGGAGGGGTGTAGCGTATAGCGTTATCCACCAGGTTCAAAAACAATTCTCTTAGATGGATTTCGTCTCCGTGTACGATGCCGTCCGACTGAAAATCAGTTTGAAGTTGTATCCCCTTTGCGTCACTGAGCACATGCACATCAGATGCCAGGTCATTTAATAAATCCCGTAGATTCAGATCGACCAGGTTTAATGGCTCTTTACCATCCTCGGCCCGAGCCAAAATAAGTAGTTTATGCACTAAAGCCGACATACGGCCGATATCCTGGCGAATAGAACCCAGCGACTGTCTATATTCTTCAGGCGTTCTGATTTTCCGCAAGGCCACCCCCGCTTCATTCAATATAATAGTCAAAGGACGGCGCAGTTCATGGGAAGCATCGGCAGTAAACTGCTTTTCCCTATCAAGTTTGGTTTTCAAGCCGTAAAAAGTCTGATTAAGCGCCACGGATAATTTGCCCAGTTCATCATTTGAGCGGACCTCTATCCGACGGTCAGTATTATCATATTGGAGAGCTGAGACCGTCCGTGTCATTTCCTCCACCGGTTTAAGAGCTCGTCTTAAGAAATAGTAGCCCAATGACCCTGCTAATAATAATGTTACAGGTATAACAACCCAAAGGCTTTTCGTATAAGCTACCAAGATACCTATGGATCCTGAAGTGGACCGGGTCACAGCTAGAACTTCATAACCATTGGGAGGATCAGAGGAAGGATTAACATATAGCCAGACTTCCGCTCCTTCCTGAATGTCTGAAGGAAGCAACTGCTTTAGATCGATATCCAATTTACCTTGAGGTGTATACACAGGAACAAGGTACCCTGTACCGGAATGTATCTGGTCCAAATCCTGTTTTGTTAAACTATACGCCAGAAAAGGATCACCAAACTGTTCAAGATTTTCCGGAACTGGTACCGTTTCTACACTATTCTCTAAACTCGGTATTTTCATTGTTGCTGCTTTTAAAGTATCATGAGTCATTTGAAATAGATTTTGTTTTAGCATTGTATAACTGAATGTGGTCATCAAAATAGTTACCGCAATCAAAAAGATAATAAATAATAAATTTAGCCGGAATTTTATACTCAAACCAGACCTCAATCCGCCTTTAAACGGTAACCGAATCCTCTAACTGTTTCTATCATTCTACTACCATCCTTGCCTATTTTTTCACGCAGCCGACTGATATATTGTTCACACACATTGGAATTTAGATCTAAGTGGCTTTTGCGACTAGAACTCTCCAAAGTTTCGCTGGTAACAGCTTCACCCGCGTGCCACATCAAATATTGCAGCATTTCAAACTCTGTATGGGTCAACTCAAGAGCTTTCCCCTTGCACCAAACCTGCCTGAAGGATACATCCATGGTTAATTGTCCAACCTGTAATCTCCCGGAAGCGCATGGCGCATCCCGTCTCCGCAGAGCACGAACCCTGGCGCATAACTCCTCAAATTCAAAAGGCTTAGCCAGATAATCATCGCCACCTGTATCTAGCCCTCTTACTTTACTAGCTGTGCTAGCTCTGGCAGTTAGCATCAATATTTTAACTGGTTTGCCATTTTCCCTGATCGAGCGGCAGACTTCCAATCCGTTTTTTTGGGGAAGGACAATATCCAGGATGATCAAATCATACCTGTTAGCAGCATATAATGCCTCTCCGTTCTCACCGGTAAAAGCAGTATCCACCTGATAACCTTCCTCAATAAGACCTTTTTGGAGACTCTGACACAATTTAGTGTCATCATCCACCACTAATATTCGCGGTTTTTCGTTCATTTTTTCACTTTTTAAGTTGTCTTTCATAAATGGCTATTTTCGTGAACAAATAAGGTTTGGAATATTTTCATCATTTATAAAGGATTTTTTCACCATTTGCATGTTATTGTATTAATACTGTTTATTATAGATTAATCATCTAGATAATAACAAAATTTTAAGCGTAGTTACATTGCCATGCTGTGCTGGTTGTTGTGCGCCCTAGTTCTATCGTCTATTAAATTATTAAATATAAGGAGGGCATAAACTTAGTTAAGTGATGAGAACAATAAAACTAGTCTTCGCAATTATGATTCTATCTTGTGTCATTCTGTTATTAAATCCTTTCGCGGTATTGGCTTCAGATCCAGTAACTATTGCAAAACCGGTAGATGTTTCTACCAAATATCTTGGCGGGCAACCAAGTACAGACTCAACATTCGGGATTCTAACGGCCAGTTCGGATGTTGCTATACTAACGATATACTCAGATCCGTGGGCAATCAATTCATCAAGTGGTATAGGAGGTCACTCATACATTTCAGTAAAGAACGTGGGGACTTCCAATATCCAAGTAGGAAATTTGGGGGGAATTGCGCCTAGTAAAACAATATCTATAGGATCATGGGGAAATAAAACTGAACATTCCGGTGTTTGGTATAATCTGGAATGCTGGTACACAGTGATGCAAGGAGAATTTACCAGTAGTGCTTCATTATCCATGCCGTTAAGCGCTTCCCAGCTAACAACGGTTAACAATTATATCATTAATCACGATGCTTGGAGCATCACAAATAATTGCTCTTATTTTGCGAGTAATGTGTGGAACTTGGTATGTGCTTCCAGTGATCAAGTTAGTGCCGGTGTTCCGCCAACGCCGATGAATTTATATAATTCTATTAACGGAAAAAGCAGTCACGTGCATAATTTGATATTACCCTGGGATTACGTGGTATATTATGCACAAGGAACGGGCACCCCCTTGCTAAGTCAAGTTTATCAATAAATAAATAGTTCCAAGTTTTCCGATAAGTTAACCAAAAATATCTCTAAGAGGCAAGTTTGTCTACTTACCTCTTAGAGATATTAAAAAGCTACTAAACACTAATGTAATTATACCGAATTCTTCATCATTGCCTTTTTAAGGAGATATTGAGTTAAATATAGTATATTAGAATAAAACTCTACCCTTCCAAAATATTAATGCAGAGGTTATTAATGAAGTTAATGAAAATACTATTTTACATTGGGATGGGAATTGTCGGTATTATTTTAATAGGGGCTGCATTTATATGGAAATATAATTATGATGTACCTCCATCTGAAATGATGTTTTACACTGTGAAAGTGTCTAACACTGAGGTAGAATTATCTGGTGAATTTCTGACTGGGCTTACATGGTTTGGATGTTATGGTTTGAATTATCAAAACGAGACTCTTTATGTTCGGATTAAAGGCGGTTTCCATCCCTGGGAGAAAGGTGGTATACACCTTTTTATCAACAATAAGTTTGGCAACATTAAAGCAATCTACTTAAAAGGCAAAGACCCCTCAAATAACATTCTTATCTGGCCACAAAACAATACTCAGAAGTGGCTGCAACAGTAGTCACCAGGTCTCAGCTCAATGATCCCAGGGTCAGATTTATCCATAATGTATTTATGCTAGTCTTACCAAAATGAGCCCTCTGACACAATTTAGTGTCGTCATCCACCACTAATATTCGCAGTTTTTCGTTCATTTCGTCACTTCTAAAAGTCTTTTTTCATTAATAGCTGTTTTTGTGATCAAAACCTCCCTGCTATATTTTCATCATTTATAAAGGACTATTTCATCTTTCGCATGTTATTGTATTAAATATACTCATATGGGGACGACCAGTTTTGGAGCGACATATCCGGGAAGTTACAAAGATGGTTGGATAGGGATGGCCAATGAATGCAACAGCACATATAATTTTAGTTACTTTTATGATGTTATTATCACCAGTTCAGATTATTGGACGATAATAAACGATATATATGCCGGTCATCCTACAGCCTTAGAAATCACCAGTGCTCTTCATTGGTGGGCTATTAGGGGTTATGATTATACTTCCGGAACTCACTATATATATTGTACCAACTCAGCAACAAGCGTTAGCAACCAACAAATGAATTTCGATGCTTTGGGCACTGGCCTATTTACCATTACTATTCGAGATTAGTCAAACAAAAGAAAGGTCTAATAAATACTCTTGTCTTGTCGCGTGAATACCACCTCGCGGCAAGACAAGTTGATAGCCAACCGATCTTTTCAAATTTGCTAATGGTGAAGGACGATATCATGCGCTTATTAAAGTTGATTCCCATTTGGCTTTTTGTTGCCATAACAAGTGGTTTACTTATTTTTCCCGGTTGTTCTGATTCTTATCACGAGGATTCAAGTTATTGTCCCAGGGTAACCGGTGATGGGACTGGCGGAGCCATAATTTTATATGAAGAACGGGTAAGTCATAACCAGACTGATTTCTATGTCCAGAGAATTAGTCTCGACGGAAAGAAACTGTGGGGTGACAAAGGTACAATGCTGAATAACAGCTATACATCATCAAGCAGTTTTTATTATTCATATATCTGTAGTGATGGAACAGGAGGAGCTATTGTTTATTATCTGACATATCTGAAAAATCCTAATAATTACCTTTACCATATCTGTAAAATAGATAGTTCCGGACAACCAGTCTGGCAGAAGGAATTAGATCAGATCGACCAGATAATTAGTGATGGGAATGGAGGAGCCATTGCCGCTTCAGTTATTGTCACTTATGATAAAAATAACACTAGCAACAAGAATATACAGCTAATTAAAATAGACGCGCAAGGATCGCTACTCTGGGGTGAAAAGGGCGTGCTGTTACAATATCTGGGAATTGAGGAAAAAAGTCTTAAAATGGTCACCGATAATAAAGGCGGAGCAATAGTTATTTGGCAAGAAAGGCAGGATGTTCAAGTAGAAACTGGTAAGACCGTGTCTTTACAGACGCGTAATATAGCGCAGAAAATCAATTCTCAAGGAGAACTCGCTTGGATCAAAGACGGGGTAGTTCTTTATAACTCCGCAACCGCGACTGAATATCCTGAAATATCCGAGGATGGCTTAGGTGGAGTGGTTATTATTTGGCAACGGGCTCAGAAAGAGCTTTATCTTCAAAAGCTGGATGCTGGAGGAAACCTTCTTTGGGATGTTATTGGGGTACCTTTAAAAATAACAGATGCTGTTAAAAACGCTAGACCGAATAGTCCGAATATAATCGCGGATGTAGAAGGAAAATCGATTGTGTTTTGGGGAGACAGCAGAGATGAACTGGAAAGTATTTATGCCCAGAAAATAGATACAAATGGCACCGTAAAATGGCAACTAGCCGGCATGAAAGTACTCCATTTGAATGTAAACAGCAGTTTTGATTTTCGTGCCCCTGTTAGCGACGGCAACGGGGGGGCTTACATACCCTGTAGTAGTGAAAAAGGACTTTATCTTCAGAAAATTGATTCTAACGGTAAAGCCATCTGGCAGGAAAATGGATTCCAAATTACAAGTGAAAAGAATGTAAATGGTTCAATTGCTTGTGATGGACAGGGTGGGGTCATCATTTCCTGGGGAAACATGCAATATTATAAATCCAATATCCAAAGATTTGATGCTACCGGAGAAATTTTATGGGGCATTGGGGGAATTCCTTTAAACTAATACCTCTGACCACAGCATCATCCATATTCAGTTTTTAATCCAAGACTATATAATCCTCTTCTACGTTCTTCCCGATGGTTACAATTGACCTTCTCCCCGAAAACTGAACAAGCCACAACGAATAATTACCATGATACAATAAATGCAACAGTAAATGGTCACTATATTTTGGGGGTTGATATTAATGGTTTTGTCATTGGTGTAACGATAAACGATAATTGGAATTGTAGTCTGGTTATAGTCTAATAATTAATTACCAGCTCCTCCTTGTTTTATCTCGAATAAGGAGGAGCGGATTTTCTTTAAAAAGAGTGCCGGTTGGATTAATCATTAATGGAAATACTTTTGATATATGCAATAATGCGAATAATAAGAGTAACGTAGGAGTTCATAATGGAGATTGTATGGACAAGAAAACAACATGGTTAGTAGCTTGGGGAATTATCGTCTTAGGGGCAATATTTTCGATCATCGTCGGCCTTTTATAATAATTCCTCCCCTTGGATTAATATTAATGATTCTTAGAATCTTTATCAATAAGAACCGTCAAAGTAAAAATAATGGACTATTCGCTAGGATAAGTATTATCGTTGGTAGCCTATTCGTTATTTTTTCAGCAATAACCTTGAGTTACATCATAATTAGTCAATAATAATTCGCTAGTATTCCTCGGCCAGGTCTTTCTTGGCCTGTTCGAAGGCCTCTTTCTTTTGCTCGTAATCCTGAGAGCACTGTTCCCATTCCTGGGTCAGACCAGCGATGAGAGGCTGCAGTTCATGGTGGCGCATAGTGCGAGTTTTGATATCTAAAGCATCTGCGTAAGATTCCGGATTGGCGAAGGAGCTTTCCAGATCGCGGTATTCCGCCTCCAGTTTATGCAATTCAGTCTCTATCTCATCGATCCGCCGTTTCAAGGCAGAGCTTTCGCGGGAGAAGGTATTGCGCAGTGTCCCTTCGGCGACCTTACGCTGACGCATGGCATCACGTGAAGCCGCGTCTCCGGAAGGACCTCGTCCATTAGCTTTAAAGGTCGGAGTATCTATCAGTCCCTGTCCGGCTTTCCAGTCCAGGTATTCATCATAATTGCCCTGATAGACCACGGGCTCGCCGTTTCTGATTTCAATAATTTTATCAGCTATATCGCGGATAATCGTGCGGTCATGAGTAATAAAGCACAAAGTGCCGTGATAAGCGTCCAGGGCGTCTGAAAGCATTTCACGTGAGTTGATATCCAGATGGTTAGTGGGTTCATCCATCAACAGAAAGTTGGCCGGACGCACCAGCATTTTAGCGATCGAAAGCCGGCCCTTTTCTCCACCGGAAAGAACGGCCACTTTTTTATAAGCGTCATCGCCGCTGAAAAGGAAAGTGCCCAGGAGCGCCCGCAGCCTCTGTTCGGACTCATCAGCGGCCACCTTTCTTAATTCTTCAATAACGGTGTTTTTGGGGTCCAGAAGTTCAAGTTGATACTGCGCGTAATAGGCGGTGGTGACGTTCTGCCCCAGCTTGCGCTCACCGCCCTCAAAAGGCAGCACACCCGCCAGTATTTTCAAAAGAGTGGTCTTGCCAGCGCCGTTTAGCCCTACCAAGGCCACCCGATCTTTTCTTCTCAAAGTAAGATTAAGGTCGCGATAAATAACATTGCCTTCATAGGCTTTGGCCACGTGTTTAAGGGTGATAACCTCATCTCCGCTGCGCGGTGGTTCAGGGAAAGTAAAATGAATTTTCTTAGTGTTGCGGGGAATGACTACCCTTTCCACTTTGGCCAGGGCCTTGATGCGGCTCTGCACCGCGGAAGCCTTGGTGGCCTGACTGCGAAAGCGATTGATAAAACGCATTTCTTTATTGATTTTAATGTCCTGGCGTCTGGCTGTAGATTCCAGAACCAAGAGGCTTTGTTTACGGGCTTCCACAAATTCGTCATAGGTGCCCTGAAAATAAAGGACGTCGTCTTTTTCGATAGCAATGATTTTTTGGGCCATGCGGTTTAGAAACGCCCGGTCATGGGAGGTTAACAACACGGCGCCCTGATAAGAGCGTAAATAATTCTCAAACCAGAGGCAGGACTCCAGATCGAGGTGGTTGGTAGGCTCATCCAGCAGCAGCAAATCGGGATTAATGACCAGCAACTTGGCCAGGGTAATGCGCATCAACCAGCCGCCGCTGAATTCCTTTAAGGGACGCTGGAAATCCTTCTCTTTAAAACCCAGGCCGCACAGAATAACCTCGGCCTCATGTTCGATATTATAACCGCCTGCCTGTTCATATTTATGCTGCAGTTCACCCAGTTCCTGCATTAATTCCTGCGGATCAGCTTCATCGCCGCCTTCGGCCAGGGCTTCCTGCAATTTCTTGATACGGTGTTCCAGGCCGGCGATTTTGTTAGAAGCGTGGGCCACATGATCGAGAAGCAGATCATAAGACTCGGGTGTAATTTCCTGTTTAGCATAGCCAATGGTGATGTCCTTACGCATGGCAACACTACCCGAATCAGGAGAAATATTGCCCACCAGGATCTCAAAAAGAGTAGTCTTGCCACAACCGTTGGGCCCGATGACGGCTACCCGGTCGCGCGCTCCCACATTAAAAGTGACTCCGCTGAAGAGAACCTGATCGCCAAAAGACTTGGCTATATTAGTTACAGCTAGCATAAATGTTTAGTGTGTTCCTTTATATTGCTTAATATAGATTTAAAGACCTGAGGCTGTCTTGATTGGTGAGAAAAAGACAGAGAGGAGACCAATATACCAATCCGCATTCCCAGAGGGCTTACTCGTCCTCGTCCTCTTCCTCTCCGTCTCCTCCATCTTCTTCAAGCGGAGGAGTAACCGCCGATTGGATGGAAGGAACCATAGCAGTCATTTTATCTTTCTTGTGCGGCGCGGGTTTTTTCAGTTGAGCAATAGCCTTGTGCAGGTCAGCTAGCTTTTCAACGTCCTTAGCATCCACTACCTCCACCAGCACGCCTTTGATGCCCATGTCGCAGAGAATTTGTAACTCTTCGACAGAAAAAGACAGCGGAACGCGGACCAGGAGCGGAGGCTTGATCAAGTAGACTAACCTGTGCAGTTCCATCAGGCGATTAAGGGTCAAGGTCTCTCCGACCTCTTTTTCAAGGGCGATAACAGCGCCCACCGGAAGGTCAGCGCTAGTCCGGAGCAGAATATCGCTCAAGCCAGCCTCCAATTCAAGGACCTTGCCCATTTTTTCGTCATGGGTCAAGCTGACAGGAGCGTCCGGGGAGATAACCAGGAAATCACAGCCGGAATTCAGGGCTTTTTTAGCTGCAGCGGCGCTGAGGGTCTTTAATCTGCCGCCGATGGTCGGGCCTTCTTTAGCAGCAGCGGCTTTTTCCAGTACAGAGACGTCATCGGCTTTAACTATATCCAGGATAAGAGCATCCGCTTTGGCCAAATTCTGAGCAGATTTCTCTAAAACCTCGGCCGTAATTTTGGCTATTACCTGCAAGCGGGGCTTTTCAGGCGCAGCCTTAGTCTGCAGCATGAACCCCATGGGCTTCTGTTCTATCTGCGTCAGTTTGGTTAAATTATCAATAAATTTGCTCATTTTCTTCTCCCTTTATAGAGGAACCGCTTCACTTGCTGCAACAATATGGCTGATTCCCTGAATTACTATTATATCAGATTCAAAAATCTCAAGCCGAATTGAGTTAGTGACAACGCCGTAGGGCAACCACTTTTAAGAAGGTTGTGACATTTTATTTACTGAAGAGGTTATAACGTTGCATAAAAATAGCAACAAAACAGGCTGATAGGGTGGGCGGGGAATGAAAAAGGATGATTTGGAATAGAAAGGGAAAACGCCCTGCCCAGCGGACCTAAGGTAAAGCAGCGGTCGCTACCACTCGGCAGCCTTTGGGAGTGACGGTTAAAACCGGCGTTATGGAAGCACGAACTAACCTGTCTGCTACGCTGCCAAAAGCCCACCTGGAAATTCCAGAGCGGCCGTGGGTACTTATAATAATCAGGTCAACATTATTTTTTTCAGCATAGTTTAAGATCACTTCAGGGGTGGACTGCATAACATCTGTTTTAATCAGAACAGAGCGGGCAGTTACTCCCTGGGTTTTCAGGTAATTAACCGCGCCTGATAGATAATTTTCGGCCTTCTCTCTGGTTTTTTTCTCATCTGATTCTTGCAACCTAATCATTTCATCTATTTGATATTGAGTCTCAACTTCCATAAAAGGGGGAGCAATGACCTCAAGCACCGTCAATAAAATAATCTCTTTAACCTTACAGCCACTGGCAATTTCTTCCAGATGTCCAAAGGTGCACTCGGCTAGCTTCGAGCCATCAATTGGTACCAATATTTTATTAAACATTTTACCTCCTGAAATAACCTTTAAAATTCCCTCTCAACTTTATTATAGTAAATTTTTTAGAACTTTCAGGGGAATAGCAAAAACCCCCTGAGTTAAAACTCAGGGGGCTTAATTAATTCAAGGAGGAAAGCTCGAGCCTACTTGATCCAGGGCTTACCGGCAGGAACGTTGATCTTTAAAGGAGTTAAGATAACATGAGCCATCAAATACCAGGCTAATAAAGCACAGATAATAAGTTCTCCACCCGCGATTTTATCGAATATTTCAGCGCCAGGAACCAGGTGTCCGATATCCAGCAGAATAAAACCGACCAGCAGAGTTAAGAACACCCAGGCGAGAGCACTGGTCTGCTTCAGAGAGCCAATGAAAAAGATGACGGTTAGAAGGGTAAAGACCACCAGGAACCAACCCACGTCAGTTCCAGAGATAGCGGTAAATTTAAGTTGGGCATTCAGCCAGATGCCGGCCAGTGAGATCCAGAAAGCACCATAGGTGGTAAAAGCGGCAAAGCCAAAATTATTGCCCGTTTTAAACTCCTGAAAACCAGCCACCAATTGAGCCAGGCCACCGAAAAAGAAAGCCATCCACATGACAGGCCCCGTACTGACGAAACCCAGATTATGAAATTGAAGCAGTAAAGTAGTAGCGCCGAATCCGGCCAAACCAACCGCGGCCGGATTAGCTAACGAGGGAGTTTTAAGAGCCTGAGTTCCGCTGATTTCTGAAGATTTGTCTGCCATTTTTAGTCAATTACCTCCAACAATTCTTATTATTTAACCAGCATCGCGGGCTAAAAACATAAATTTCCCCAAGGTGATGATACGCATAGGAGTCGGCTTAAAAGGTATCACTCAGGTAGGTTCAGGGGCTACTCCAGCAAACGCAATCTTGAAACAGTCTAACCGGACTTTACATCTCCATCTCTTTCAGGTCAGCTGAGATAATTAACTTCGGCTCAGTCACAGCCTGCACATCTTCCGCGCTGATACCGGGGGCTAATTCTCTTAAGACCAGGCCTTTATCCGTGACATCAATGACAGCCAGATTGGTAAAAATCTTTTTTATAACACCCTTGGCGGTCAGCGGATAAGAGCAGTTTTTTAAAATTTTAAATTCACCGTCAGTAGTGACATGGTCCATAGCAATAAAGACATTTTTCGCCCCGACAGCCAGGTCCATTGATCCACCGATGTTGCCGGTATCTCCACGGCCTGAACCAGGGATATTCCAGCCCGCAAAGTCTCCCTTTTCAGAGACTTGAAAAGCTCCCAGCACCGCATAGTCTATAAATCCACCCCTCAACATACTCAGGGACTCGCAATCAGAGAAGTAGGAGGCTCCCGGTAGTTCAACAACCGGCTGACAACTGGCATTGATGCAGTCCTGGTCAATCTGCTCGCCTTCAGCGAAAGCGCCCACGTTCAGCATGCCTATCTCAGCTTCGATGATGATGTCCCGACCTTCGATCCAGTTTGAGATCAGCGTGGGTATACCAATACCCAGATTCACATAGCTGCCTTCCGGTATTTCATTAGCTACTCTTAAAGCGATCATCTCGCGGGGTATTCCTTCTAATTTCGGCTTTGTTGTCACGCTACACTCCTCTAGAGTGAAATTCTTAAAACTTACTCGGTTGAACTAACCATCAATACCTATTTTAATTTTGGGTCTATCAACCTTGACTACACGCTTAACGTAAATGCCGGGTAAATGAATAGCGTTGGGGTCCATTTGCCCCGGTTCAAGCACGTTTTCTGCTTCTACGATAGCTATTCTAGCTGATTTAGCCATTTCCGGGTTATAATTTTGAGCTGTTTTATTAAAGATCACATTACCCAGGGTATCGGCTTTCCAGGCATGAATAAAGGCATAATCCGGCCTGTAGGCATATTCCAGCAGATATTCTTTACCATTGATCAGTCGGGTTTCTTTGCCTTTGGCAACTACAGTGCCTACGCCGGTGGGAGTATAAAAAGCCCCCAAGCCTGCCCCCCCAGCTCTCAATTTCTCGATAAAGGTGCCCATCGGATATACTTCGCAGCTAACTTCACCCGCCTTGAGCTGTTTCTCAAAGGGAGACATTTTGCTAACTGAACGGGCGAAGGGATAGTTGCAGATAGCATGCTTAACTTGATGATTATTGATTAACAGGTTGATTTCCCAATTTCCCACGCCAATGGTCTGGCTAACGATCGTCAGATTTTTAGCCCCCTGCCTGGCCAGGGCTTCAGTCAGAAAGATGGGACTGCCGCAGGTAAAAAAGCCGCCAAAAGCAATAGAAGAGCCGTCCGGGATGTCAGCGACAGCTTCATCCACGTTCGGAAAAAGCTTATTCAAAGAAGTCTCTCCTTTATCGTACAGACTCAGTCTATACGAGCAACGAATACAATAAAGTAATTCCTTTTTATAATTGTCAGGACTGGTTAAAATCTTAGAATGAAGCTGGCGAGAGGATTTAAACCCTGTAACCAGACTTTAGAAAAGGTCACAGCCAACACCCTGTACACAATCTTTTACAATATTAGCGCATTTTAATTTAATTTTCCATTGGTTGTCAAAAACCGACGAAGTGCAGGCAATCGGTCAGTTATTATTTATATAATTCAACCCCTTTGCGAGTTAATTCTTCAGCTTTTTTTATTGAGCACTCTTCACAACGATACTCGGATTTGCCTTGCGTGCGGTCATAATTGGCTGACTTCACCAGCCGGTATCCCCTGGGCGCTTTTTGACCGCAAGCGACACAGATGATATTTTCTTTAACATGCCAGGTTGAGCCTAATTTTCTGGAAGTAAAAATAAATTTATCCACCCAGAAGAATATAGCACCGCCGATAACGTTAGCAATACCACTCCACAGCCATGATCGAGCGTCAAAAACCGGCGTTCCGGTACCAAAAGCCACCAGTGGGGCTAGAATTGGGGTGCTTAGCTGCCAGCGGATTAAATACAGCAAATATCTTTTCCACATTATTATCTATCTCCTTGACCCAAAAGGCATTAGATCTATTCAGGAAGTTGAACAGCAGTTTAGCTGTCCGCTATTAAAAGATAAAAAGCCCCCGAGCATTACTATCAGGAGGCTTTTTAAATTCAAAGAATGGAGCCAGCGAGAGGATTCGAACCCCCGACCCACGCTTTACGAAAGCGTTGCTCTACCAACTGAGCTACGCTGGCGGAATACAACTTTACGCTTAAAGTTATTACCTGTTCACCACCCTAGATTCATAGCCCAGGCGGGTCAATTCACCCACCACATTGCGGGCATCTTCTGTATCCAGATGGACCACCAGGTTGTTCTTATTATTAACGGCCGATTTCACCGCCCAAATGATCCTGACCTCCACCCCCAGCCGATTGATAGCCGCGATAATATTCTCCGCGTTGCGACCTGTACCCCCTCCTACAACCACCACCCGTGTACCCGGCTCGCCAATACCGAGAGTGGGATTGACCACCTTATAGAAAATATCATTGGTGGTGACCACACCTACCAATTTACCATCATCCACCACCAGGAGCGAGCCCACCTGGCTGGTTTGGGCTTTGGTGGTAGCTAGCTCAACCGTATCATTGGGCCGAACGGTGACCATGTGCTTATTCATGACTTCACCTACAGTATGCTTGGCCGCCCACGGCCCAGCCTGCCACAGTGAGGGAATGCCGGATTGAGGTTTAAGTGCCGCTATATCCCTTTCAGAAACTACACCTACCGGCCGCCCGTCTTCATCCACCACAGGCAGACGGCGAAAATCATGGTCATCCATTATCTTCAGAGCATCCAGAACCGAAGTCTCCCGGGTCACAGTGATGACCTCTTTGGTCATCAAATCCAAAACCAGCATTTTTCCCCTTTTTTAGCAACCTTTTTACGAGAATTTAGTATGGCATAAATACGGCTAAAATTAATTACGGCTCAAAAGCCGGCCCAGTAATGTCAGCATTATTACTATAACCTACTTTCTCCCAATAGCCAAAAAAATTAAGATTATCCGAAAGCTCGATTTCCGTAACCCACTTGGCCCATTTGTAACCAAATTTACTTTCAGCCACGACCTGGAAAGGAAAGCCCCTCTCGGCAGGCAAAGTGAGATCGTTGATTTTGAGGCCGAGGATAATATCCTTAGTCGATATGTAATCCAGCAGTAGAGAGGTATAGCCCCCCGGAACATCGGCGGTGTGAAAAATCACATTTTTAGCTTCGGTTTTAACTCCCGCTTTGTCGAAGATCGATCTCAGCGCTGGACCGGTCCATTTAGCGGTAAAATTCCAGCCTTCCACACAATTCAAATCCATTAATTTGGAAACCTGCGGCAGTGCCAGCAGGTCAGCATAAGTCAATTCCAGAGGAGTATCCACTAGCCCGTTCACTTTCAAGCGGTAAGCCGTGCGGTCCAGTTTTTGGGTTCCCGCCAGGGCATTATTGCGCTGATCCTTAAGCGGAGTGAGCGGCTTCCCCATAAATTCAACGGCTTCTTTTTCGCCCGGTATGAGAGTGGGCGGAGCAGAGACGCTACAAGCGGCTAAGGAGGCTATCATTATGACAGCCAGACACAGGCATACCAGTTTCTTCTTCATTTTTCACCTCAGATATTCCATATAGATTACCCCGGCCAGCAAAAGCAGACCCAGCCCTATTAAGATTATATCTATCAGCAGGTTTTTCCCTGCTGTTTTGGGGTGCAGGTTCAATTTAAGATTAATTAAGACATGGGCCAAGAAAAAAAGAGCCAGCGGGGCGTTGACCGCCCGGTGGATTGAATCGGCCAGCCGGCGGTCAACCAGGCCGAAGGTGGCATTATAAATTACTTCGGTCTTAGTGATGCCCCAACCGGTTAACACCAGTACGATCACCCCGGCCAGCAGTCCCCAGGCACAAAGACGTGAAAGCTTTTTTAAAATAATAGCCTGTTTGGTGGGACTCAAACCCTGACCTCCCCTAATCAATTAGTGGGCTGCTTACTACATATATTATAAGACATATCAATGGCCTGATTCCCAGACACTTTTAAGCCAGACAAGACAAGCTTTAACAAGGCATGTTATAATAAACCGTTATCGCATTCGATATGCATGTAGATATAATAAGCGCATTGATCCTGCGGCCACCAGTGGACCAAGGAAAGGAACAGAAGCCAAGATGAAATATGATGAAGCAACTAAATATTACTCATATTCAGATGCGGACAATGACCTCTGGATGCTGATGACCCACACCCGCTACGCCATCTACCGTGCCAGAGAAAAGGAACTGCTGCGTTACGACGTCTCACCTGAGCAGGTGGGAGTGCTATTTATCGTCCAGGTGCTGGGTAACCGGGCCACCCCTTCGGAGATTTCCCGTTTTGTGCTTAGACAACCACACACCATATCCGCTTTGATTGAGCGCATGGAGGAAAAAGGACTGGTCAAGAAAATGCACGATCTCGACCGCAAGAATTTAGTGAGGGTCTCGCTGACGGAGAAAGGCAAAAAAGTCTACGATATTTCTACCAAACGCGGCCCCATCCACCGCATTATGGGCTCGCTCGACGCCGACGAGAGATCCAACTTCCAGAAAACGCTGGAAAAATTGCAGACGCAAGCGCGCAAAGAGCTGGGTTTGGACCGGGAGAAATTTTTTCCGCTAGAATAACTGTGTCGTTTTTGATATATAGTGAAGAGGAGGTCTGAGTACCTCCTCTATTGGTAATATACTCTCGAAGCTCGAAGGTCGTAGCTCGTAACTCGTAACTCGAAACTGACAGCTTTGCTGTCATCCTGGAAGCCTCGATCGGCGAGGCTGAAGGATCTCAGGGGGTGGACTTGAAACTCGAAGCTCGAAGCTCTAATTTAAGGGGTTCCCCTAATGAGTGCAGTAAAACCTAAAGTGGGCCTGGTCTTGGGGGGCGGTTACGCCTGGGGACTGGCGCACATCGGCGTGCTGGAGGTACTGGAAACAGCCGGTATACCCATTGATATGATCGCGGGTACTAGCATGGGATCGGTGATCGGCGCCCTGTACGCTCGTGAAAAGAATGCGGCCTTAATTAAAAAGCAGGCGGCTGAACTGGACTGGGTCAAAGTCCTGAGTTTATTAGACCCCGGCATACCCAGAAGCGGATTGCTAACTGGTAGACGGATCACTAATTTGCTCAAACGCTTCATGGGAGAGGTTGATTTCGAGGAGCTGGATATTCCATTTGCCTGTGTGGCAACCGATATTATTTCCGGAGATGAGGTAGTGCTGGATAAAGGCCCGGTCCTGGATGCGATCCGGGCCAGTATTTCCATTCCGGTGATCTTTGCCGTAGCCAAAAAAGACGGCCGTTTCCTGGTAGACGGAGGGCTGGTAAACAACATTCCGGTGGATGTTGCCAAAAGGATGGGCGCGGACTATATCATCGCGGTGGATTGTACTCCCACCAAGGCCGAACAGGCTGAGCATCTGCTCCAGCACGCGGACATCACGGAACCCAAACTCCTGCAGGTCATGGTGCAGTCTATCTACATCACCACTCGGCAAGCCGCCTGTTCGATGGCTGAATTAGCCGATGTTCTGATTCATCCCAGATTAGCCGGCATCAACGCGGCAGATTTCCACAAGGGACATGAATGCATCCTGGCGGGAGAACTGGCCGCGGCGGACATCGTGGGGCGGATCAAAAAGGACCTGGCGGCTTTCAAGGTGGCTGAAACGAGCAAAGTTTAAAGCTCATGATTGTAAACGGGCCGGCAGCCGGCGTCTGAAGAAATGAGTCATCCCGATGATCACCGGCAGCAAGACACTGTAACCTATCAGCATACTACTTAGACCCATCAGCCAGCATAAGCCGATCAACGCGATAAAGAAAACCGCCATAGCTTTGTCCACGCTGATGGTGACAATTAGGGTAATCAGGCAGGGCACGGCCATGATCAGGGCAGGGAAAGTAAGGACTACCAGAAAAACCCCGATGGTGGTGCTGACGCCTTTGCCCCCTCTGAATCCCAGGAAAAACGGCCAATTATGGCCGGCGACTACCGCCAGGCCGGAGAGCAAGACCCAACTTTCAGAAAGATTTGCAGATCTGGCAATCAAGACAGCTAGAGCGCCTTTGGCGGCATCCGCCACACCCACCAAGATACCGGGCACGGCTCCAACCTCACGATAAAAGTTAGCAGCGCCGGCATTCGCATCTCCCAGCTGCCGGATATCCTTGCCTTTCAGCACTCTGCCCGTTATATAGGCGGTAGGCAAAGTTCCGAGGAGATAGCTTAAAGCTACAATCAGCCAGGTCATTATCACCTCACCTATATTATAGATGGCAGGTGAGTAAGAAAGCTGTTAAATGAATTAAGCAGATATTAGCACTAAATAAATGGAGGGGACAACTAGAGGAGAGTTTTGATAATCAATCTTTGAGCTACTATAAAAATACCAGCGATGCATGATAAATAAATACCGCTAATAACTGATATTAGTATATTGTTTTTATTAATTATTAATACTAATAGGAACGATACCAATTTTCGTTTCTAGTCGCGACATCTATAATCGACCAAATCCAGATTCCAATACTCATAATCCACGAAAAAGCAAATGAAATTCCAAAACTCGCAATCGCTAGAATGACTATAAAAACTAAAACACCTATCCCTACCCAAAACTTCCATGCATCTTTTTTATAAGTGTATAACCATGTCCAATAGGATAAGAATACTGCAAGCAGAATAGATACAGTTTTCTTTTTGCCTCCAATTGCTGCAGTTTGGTTAATATTTGTGTTTAGCCGTGCTCCACACTTGATGCAAATCTCGGCAAGTTGATTTGTTGTAGTTCCGCAAGAAAGGCAAAAACTGTTCCCAGCAAGCGGTTTGGCGCCGCAGTTCATGCATAATTCAGGTGTGCCAATCAATTCCTTTCCGCAGTTTCTGCAATACATTATTTGCCCCCTTTTCGATGAATCTTTAGGAATACGGCATCGTTAGTTACAATAATTTAATATTCGAGAATGGCATCTTCAATATCTCTATAGGAGTTATATTTTCTGGTTATGATCCTACCAATTAGTAACTTTTAAACCATTTTTGTCTTTGAAATTTCCTGAAACCGCTATTATGAAATCAACCAATTCCCAAACTCCCAGACCGCCCAGAGTAAGAATCATGAAAATCCCAGATACTATCCTTCCAAGGTAGAAACGATGAATACCCAAAAATCCCAAGAAGAAAGATAGTAGAGTTATGGCTAGCCTGGATTTCGGAGAGACATTATTTTCTACTTTCGATATTCGGGCCCCACACTTAACACATATTTCTGATAACGGGTTAGTCGTTCCGCCACAAGCCTTACAAAAGCTAGTCCCTGATAATGGTTTAGCTCCACAACTCATACACATGTCTGGATTACCAATTAATTCCTTGCCGCAATTTCTACAAAACATCTCAAGCTCCTTCTTAACTCAAGTCTTACTCAAATTTTATTCCGAACCTGCAGAGTTAATTCGCATAGAACCGATATTATAACTATTTTATGACGAAATATTAATATGAAACTGATGATATACCGCCGCTCCGCGGTTGTCAATAGGTATTATCATAGTTATTCCGCCCTATGTAAAGCTGTCAAGATTATAAAAAAATTGGGCAATATCCTGACCTGTAATTTGAAGTCCAACAATTGGATCAGAACGTCTACGATATTCAGAATAGAAATCAATAGTAAGTGGACTAAGACCTTCTCTTCTGGATTTGAGGAAATTGCTTACCAGTTTGCTTACCATTTTCAACAAACTGGCCAACATTTTTGAGAAGTGGATAGGATAAAATAGAGGAAACAGAATTTAAAAGAAGTCTGCCGGGGGAGGGTCTCGAACCCACAAGCCTTTGAAGGGCGGAGGATTTTAAGTCCTCTGCGTCTGCCAATTCCGCCACCCCGGCATATTAGAAAGTTAATGGAGGCGACGAGCGGATTCGGACCGCTGAATGGGGGTTTTGCAGACCCCTGCCTTGCCACTTGGCTACGTCGCCATTATT
>JANYAV010000009.1 GCA_025361145.1 Dehalococcoidia bacterium
TGAAGCAACAGCACGAAGGTGATCGATGGGGGGATAGCGCACAATGCCTTTTATGTATGTGGCTTCTTACCCTCTGCCAAAGGACATAAGACCGCATTGTGCGCTGGCGTGGGTTATCGTTGTTCGGTTTCCCTGGTGTTCAACTCCTCTACCACCTCACCTCTACATAGAAACCCCAACCACCTCACCTCTACCTTGGGTAACAATCACCTCTACCTCCCGTAACCGAGCACCAGCTGTCAGAGGTACCCTCACGACTCCGATTGACAGCGGCAACTCCTCTTTGGTTAGTATTTAAGGCTGCGCCCTAGCTGTCCGGCTCCTTCTCTCCTAACGGACAGCACCCCTTAAAGCAGCCCGGCGAAGGCCGACACTGCAACAATTTGCAGCAATACCTGAGCGGATGCGACAGGGTGGCAGGCGGAACGGCAAACGAGACGGGAGAGGCTGTGCCTGGACGCTGACCTAACATCTATTGATAAGCGGACGGCCAGCCTGACCTACCAAGCTGACCTGCCGTCCGCCTAGACAGGACCCTGTGGCAGCCGGAATTTACCAGCCCAGCGACAGGGCATGACATGCGTGGCGTCTGTCCCTGTGGCTGGGCCTACCAAAGCTTTAGTCGTGACCCCGCTCCAGCAGTCGCACCCCTTTTACCCAATTGCGACTGCGACAACACCTCCAGGCGCTACCGCTGACAATTACAGGCTCTCTCGCTACCCCCCCAAATATACCTTGTTAATGAACTAAAGGGAGTATATAATTGACGTAATTTAATACTTTTTAGCATATGAATAATAGGAGGCTGAAACTGAAGAAGTATATTGGGTTATTGGTTATAGTGGTGATAACTGCTGCATTTATTTTATTTTCCGGATGCACTCCCCCTGATTATCAACTATCTACATCTGTTACTCCCCTCGATGGTGGTACAATTAACCCCTCATCTGGTATTTTCAAAGGAGGAAGCGATGTGACTCTGGTCGCAACCCCTGCAAAATATTATGAATTTACAGGATGGGCAGGAGATATTTCAGAAAATACAAGCCGCGTCACTATTCGAATGAATTCCAACAAAAATATTGTGGCATCTTTCAAGAAAACAACGTATAACCTTCAAAGTAGTGTGAACCCAATAGGCGGCGGCACACTAGATCCAACCGGTGGAAGTTTTGAAGCGGGAAATAACGTAAGGGTTACTGTCACACCGGCAAGTGGATACAGATTCGGAAATTGGGGAGGGAGTGCTACTGGAAATTCAAGTCAAATTGATCTTCTGATGGATAACAATAAGACCATCAACGCCAATTTTATCAGACAATTCACACTTAAAGTTACAAGCCAGCCTTTGAATGCTGGCAACGTGTCTTCTGGTGCCGGTGTATATGATCAAGGCAATATTATTACACTTAGTGCTACTCCAAATTTTCCCTATTATCCCAAAACATGGATAGGCACTGATACCAACACTAATCCCACTACTGTTACCATGAACTCGGATAAGTCAGCTATAATCATTTTTGAACCGACAATTAAGAGTGAACCGCTGCAATTTAATGGAAATCTTACTAATCTAGAGATGGCGAGACATCCAGTTGAATCGATACCTATTGAACTCAAACAATATGAATGGGTTCAAGGAGAGATAAAAGTAGGACAAAGCCCACAAATATCAACTAATATTCAAGATCCTAATGGTAAAGTAATCAAAGAGTTTGGACCTGTTGCGCAAGCAAGCTTCTCATTCATGGCTCAAACACCAGGTATCTACACAGTCACTTTTACAAACACAAGCATTTTTTACAGCAACTATTACCTTTCATACACAATTTATCATTTACCGTAAATTATTCAAGAATTTATTTCACAAGTAACAAACTAATTTGTACATAATAAGCTAACCGCTCAGATGATCACTGGGCGGTTATTATTTAAGCTGGTTCCTTATAAGGCATGACATGCGTGGCGTCTGTCCCTGTGGCTGGGCCTATCGAAGCTCCCGTGGTGACCGCGCTCCAGCAGTCGCACCCCTTTCATCTAATTGCGACTGCGGCAACTCCTTACTGATTAGCTTTTAAGGCTGCGCCCTAGCTGTCCGGCGCCCTATCCCACTACCGGACAGCTACCCCTTTAGCAGCCAAAGAATAAAGACGCCTGGCTTAAGCAGTCGCACCCCTTTTACCTAATTGCGACTGCGGCAACACCTCCAGGCGCTACTTCTTTTTCTGTATACCTACCATCGTTCCGGCTTAGAATTAATGGTTTCCATTCGCTTTATTGAATTTGGGTCTAAGGATAGTAAATAACTTAGATTAACCGGTTTATAATTAATTACCTCCAAACTCATATTTATCCTTTTATTATTACCATTAATGAAAGGTTCATTACCGTGAACATGGCCATGGATAATCCATCCTTTCCAGTTCTCAAGTTTCTGTTTCTGCTGTTGAGTCTGATGTTCGTCATTCGGATTTGGATTATGGATAAGTAAGAAGTCATATCCGTTTATGTGTATTTCCTGGAAATCTTGGAAGGTTATACCTTCTTCTTTGCCATCATGGCTCCCTTTCACAGACAATATATTACCATGGAGTTGCGACTTCCAATATTTTGCTGGTTTATGACCCCATCCAAAGGTCCAATCACCCAAAAAATGAACAGTGTCATTCTTGCCAATTGTGGCATTCCAGTTACTCTTGATTGCATTGTTCATCTCGGTCACACTAGAAAAAGGTCTATGTTGGTACTTAATGATATTTTTATGGTCGAAGTGAGTATCACTTATGAGATAGGTAGAACCATTTGTGGAACCATTTGATAAAGGCGAAACCTTAGCTTTCGGGGAATTAAATAATTCCAGTAGTCGAGCGACGCTTTTTCGATACCAAGACCGGCTCAATGCTTCTCTACGCGACAACAACTTCTTCAGAACCAGGTCGTATTCAAATTGGATACGGTTTTTTCTACCCAAAACTGTCACCCTAAGAAGGTGTAGATTTATGTTAGGATAGCTTTGTTCTTCTATCTTAAAAACATATCTTTTAATGATGTTGAATAATCTAAGGATTACAGATGCCTTATGCTGTCTAAAAGTTTCTAAACCGCATTTGGTTTCAGCAAATTCAAGTAATTTTTCAAATTTGTCATTGTCTCCTGGAGAGTATTGTCCAATTGATGTGTGAAAATTGTATTTCGAACGGCGGTCAAATGGTTTGCACGTATCATTTATTAGCTTTTGTGACTTAACTAAGTTCTGAGATAACTCCCATCTAAGCTGTTCAAGCTCCAATGAAGGCTTGACATCAAGGAAAAGCCAATTTGCATCCTGATTCTGAAAAGCATCGAACCCGCCAATTTTGAAGGGAACCAGAGTAAAGTTCCGACAGGCCCTCTCAACCTCAACCATAACCCGTTTGTAGCTATCCGTCTTTGCACCACCAAATAATGATATATGACCTACGAACTTATTCTCTCCTAGTTTTCTTATTTTGAGTCTTTTTGCTTCTCGATTAACACGTGCCCTAACCCAGGCAGCATACTGTTTAGCGAAGCCACGTAACCTAAATTCAACAAAAATACTTTTAGTCATTACAATATCTCAGCTTTTTTGCCATGCCTGTTAGTTTGAATAACGCCTCGTCAACTCGGTCTCTCGTTCAACCGATTAACCTTTCTAGCCATTTGATTGGAATATCGAGAAGTCCATATAGAGCTCCGACTGGAGAAGCAAAGACAGTTTATAAAGCCTATCTATCTTACCTATTGTGAATCTTATATAGATATACTACACTTGGATTTAAGAAATATCTATAAAAGTTAAATAGAAAGATATGCCTGATTTAAGAGTTTGTCCATTTTGTAAACAAAATACCTTTATCCTTGAAGATTCAAGTGATCACTATAGATGCCTAAATAGTGTTTGTGGCAAGAGCATTGCCAAAATCTTAATTGAACGTGACGACCAATTTCTAGTAGAACAAAAGAGGCAATTAGCGGAATTAGATAAAAAAGACACTCGTAGTTGGTTTGGAACCAGTTAATGGAATCAACACAAAAAGAGATGGGAAAAAGGTGAATCACCAATTGTACATATAACAGAATCAAATGACTGGTCAACAGTAAAGAATTATTTTATATTCATTGTTATAAGTGTAATCGTGACCTTAATTGTTAACTACTTTCATCCTGGCTCAACATTTTATTATTTTCGATGGTAAAATACACATAGAAGCGAGATCTGAATAAAGTCTTACATATGGTCAAATACCCCAACAACTCTAAGGACTGCGGCAAGTCTTCCAGGCACTACTGCTGACACCTTAGGTGGTATGACATGCGTGGCGTCTGTCCCTGTGGCTGGGTATAAGCGTAATATACCAGTCAACAAGTATCTAGTTAACTTTTTGTTACGTCATTCTTTATCAGTTGTTTTTTGGGCTGGATAATACACATCACTAAGAACCCTATTATTCCTAAAAATCCAAAGAACATTAACCATTTACTGAGATTTTTATATTGAGCCCAAAAAATAACAAGCACGAATGCAAAGACCAAACCCAATAATCAAGGAAACAACGGTCAAAATGCCAGCAACTGTGGACGACAAATTTCCAACATTATTTAAAAGCGCAGCAATTATTCGTTGTACAATTGCAAAACCAATAAACCACCAGATAGTTTTATCACGATTTTCGCGAGCACCGATATCTAAATTAACTCGAGGCCTTGAATCTAACTCTTGTTCGTACATTTCTCCCTCCAATAATTAAATTCTATCTTCGTGCATTTGCCAAATTATAACACATTATTCATACATGTAAAGAAGGAGAAAGGATGAGTTGTAACAATTCCTTTGGGCGCTACCACTGAAAATAAACTATCTCTCTCAATATCCCCCCAAATATATCTTGTTTACGAACTAAAGTGAGTATATAATTGGCATAATAAATGCAGTGCTCTTTTAGGAACAATACAGAGGAATAATTGATTACAAGTGTATCTTAAAGTAATGAGCGATTGTATCTGTGGCAAAATCATGAGTATTTCAATATTTATTTTATGAATCAAAAATTATTAAAAGTGTTCTTTTTAAAGGTATTTTTAAGAGGTACCAATGGTCAAGAGTAAAGATGCGGCTTTAAGAATTGAAAGGGGAAGAATTGACGGATATAGAGAACATGATGAAATATTATTAAAAACTGATGTCATGGTTATTGGAAGACATTCGAAAGACCTAAAAATAAACGATGAAGTACCTGATTTCGTAGTAAATGACGATTACGTTTCACGTGGTCACATAAACATATTCTATAGCTATGACAACGCACGATTTATGGTGAAGGAACGCGACGGCGGAACAACAAATGGGTCCTTCCTTAATGGGGTTCCTTTTGCAGATGGTATTCCTTGTCCTTTAAAAGATGGGGATTTACTTCAGCTGGCAAAGATCCACGGAAATTATAGGGTGGTGCTTAGATTTAAAGAATCGGAAGGCACTTTAATAAATTATTTAGGTATGGAAAAAGATTCAACTCGAGGACTTAAAATCGATTTGGCTGCTCGGCGTGTTTGGATAAATAAGAAAGAAATCCCGTTACGCAAGAAAGAATTTGATCTATTAGCCTTCCTTTATGAGAACAGTGGTAAGGCATGTAACAAAGATGAGATCGCTGAAAACGTTTGGAAACAAGAGGACGGAATAGTAAGTCAAGAAACTATCGAACAGAATATTAGTAGAATTCGCAAGGTAATTGAAACAGATCCTGCTCAACCCAGGTTTGTAACAACCATTCACGGGGGATACAGATTAGATATTTAATTCAGAATATTTTAGGTTCATATTACACAGAGTCTTAAAATATGAGTTTTTGTCAGTTTCTTGTCAGTAATATTTCAGGACAAACAAGAATAATAATGATATATTTGCTGCATCTACTAAATAGTAACGTGTCAATGAAAGAATAAACCGAAATTCTGAATTGAAAGCCAGAGGTGAAACCGGTGCATCCAGATAGTGTAAGCGCTGAAGTAAAAAGAATACTGGTAGTTGCCCAACAGGAGTCAGAGAAATTTCATCATTATTATTTGGGTGTAGAACACCTTTTTATCGCTCTTACCAAAAATAAATCGGGTGTTACTCAAAGAGTTCTGCGAGATTTAAATATAAATCCGAAGCAATTTAGAGATAGTTTAAGGGATTTTATTGGACAGGGTGATGGTCACCGATATTGGGACGGGATAGTTATTACTCCCAGGTGTCAAATAATCCTTGGACAGGCAAGGGAAGAATCGGAAAATTTAGGAAAGGAATTAATCGATGAAAAAAGCCTCCTTAATGCTATCTTTAAAGAAGGAGAAGGAATACCAATAAGGGTTCTTGAAGGATTAGGATTTCAAACTCAAATGATACTGGAGATGATCAATGACTCGACCCTCCAAGTTGAGGTTAACACGGGGCCAGTTTCTGCCGGCGAACAATTAGTACATTTCTCCATTGAAAAGAAAAAATTTACGTCGGGTGGAAGAAATAATTAGACTCAGTCAGAAGTAATTTTTAACTATTAGTTTATCAGACAAATAAACGGGAATTTTAGAGAAACTAATTCACAGAAGGTCTAAATGGCAGCGAAAGGCATACTAATCAAGATAATGAGTGGGGTGGAGGATGGGAAGTTATCGGATTTCAGTGAGTTCCCTATTACTTTGGGAAGACATCCTGAAGATAATGTCTTTTTACCTTATGATATAAGAACCTCACGGCATCATGCTCAAATAAGCCAAGTAGATAATAACTTTATTTTAAAGGATATTGGGTCTAATGGGGCGGGAAGTACCAACGGCACCTATCTAAACGAAAAACGTATCACAGGCGAAGCACAGCTTTCATCCGGTGACATGTTCTTACTCGGGAATGTATGGCTGAAATTCGAATTAAAACCTTAGTGTATAGACACTACTAGGGGCAAGGAACTCAATGCTTTTTAGCGAAGGTCATTCTATCAATGAGATATGTGAAATCGATCGGTTTCTTGGCGAAGGAGCCTTCGCCGAGGTGTATCGAGTCAAACATAAATATCTAGGCAGACAAGCCATGAAAGTATTCAAATCACCGAGTACTTCAGTCAAGGAAATAGAGGAAAAGCTTAGTGAGGCAATAATATTATCAAGGATCGGCCATCCCAATATTATCCGTGTTTTCGATGCCGGTACTACACGAGTCACTGAGCGACAACATGGCTTTTTTACGATGGAATATATTGCAGGTGGGAGTCTTGATACTTATTGGAGATCTTATGGATCTGAATTCATACCCATATCGGAGGTAGTGGAAATTATAATTCAGGTCTGTATGGGCCTATCTGTAGCTCATGCCGAACACCCTCCAATTGTACACCGGGATATTAAACCACAAAACATTTTGGTAGGCTACGATACAGGTGGGTTACGTGTCCGTATCGCTGATTTCGGATTGGCTAAGAAAGTAAACCCACTAACTCTTATCGCAAGTGCGAAAGGAACACCAGCTTTTAAACCTCCGGAATGCTTGTCTGACATGGATTCTTGTGCAGCAGATGTTTGGGGAATAGGGGCTACGTTTTATCTTTTATTGACTGATCATATGCCATTCCCTATAGATAGCAGAATGGAATTTTCGAGTGGGAGCTGTTGGAAGGATCCTTTGGTTCCTGCAAGTCATTTCAATGTCCAAGTAGACTAAACGCTAGATTCTATATTAGCTAAATCATTAAAGATAAAACCTGGCGAGCGTTATCCTGATGCCTCAGCAATGTTAGTTGACTTAAAGAAATGGATACCTTCAAAGTCAAAATTTACTGAAACCATAACAGATGCCAATCCACACAAAAGTACTCTCGGATTATTATCGAAGTCTGATCAGAGCTCAGCTGAAGAAATGGTAGTTAAAGCGCTAAACCTTTCCCATGACGCAGGTAAATTAATAGAAGCTGCTGATCTATTAGAAGAAGCACTAAATAAATCTCCTGGAATGAAAGCACAATATGAATATCAATTAAAACTCTGGCGAAGAGGACTAACCATATAAACTGGCATGACAAGGCGGTAACATAACGAATAAGGAGTTCCATCATGGTAAATAATTATCATGCGGAGAATATCGACCTAGGAGATAGAGGCAGCGAGATATTGCTTAAAATAGCGAATCCTAACCTGTATCGATTTAACTCCTTTCGGATTTTAGAGTTACCCGTGACCGCTTCACCCAGGGAAATATCTTCACAAATACGAAAACTCGATTTGATAGCAAAGTTTGGCAATAATGGGGTTGCCGACCAAGGCTTTCTAGGTGTCAACCCATCGCCTGACACTGACGCCAGGCAATCCGCACACCAAAGATTAATTGATCCTGAGTACAGATTAATTGACGAAATATTTTGGTTTTGGCCGCACCAACTAGGATTTGCTAACGACACCGATGAAGCATTAGCAGCACTTAAACATAATGACTTATCCACCGCAATCTCAATTTGGAAACGGAATGAAGTCGAAGCCAGTGAGGCGCATGTTTCAATGCACAATCTGGCTATCCTGTATCATATTTTAGCCTTGGATCTTGAATATACTGAAAAAACACAATCTCTATCAAAAAAACAAATTGAGCAGAAACGATCTTATTGGAGAGAGACTTACCCCAGATGGCAAATTTTAATAAATAATGAGGGGTTTTGGCAGCGAGTAGAGCAAAGGATCGAAGAACTAGATGATCCTCGCCTTACAAGTGGCACTGCTTACAGAATTCGGTCTGAATTACCCCTGGTAGTGATTTCTATCAATGCCATGCTTGCTGCGCAAGCAGCACAAAGAAACAACGATGAAGAGACACTTTTCCATACTAATCTTGTAAATGGTTCAGGATTCGATAAGGCTGCCATTGAAAATGCTTTGCGGAGCACGGTAGAACCAATACGGGATAGCATTAAAATCCTTTGTACCAATGCAGAAACCGAGACTAATAAATCTCCCGAACACGCTGATGAGACAGCGGTAAATTTGATAGATAAAACAGCCATATTGTTGAAAACTATTGATAAACTTCTACCAGATGGACATCCTACACGTAACTCAATACACGATGAGATAGCCTCCCAAATTCTAGGATCTACTGTTAGCTTCGGAAATAAGACAGAAAATCACAGCAAATCGCTAGATCTAGCTAAACGGGCATTATCAATTTCCGCGAGTGAATCAGTGAGGCAGAGAATTGAAACGAATATAGAAACGATCACTAATAATTTGAGATACAGCACCTGCTGGTTCTGTGAAAATAATCGTTCTGAAGATGAAGCGGCACTTAGTGTGAAGATGTACGGCGATGTGGTCCGCTCTGGTAATCAAGTTAGATGGCGCCATTTTCAGGTTCACGTCCCACGCTGTAAGCAATGCAGATCTATTCACGGAAGAATAACGCTAATCGGCTGGGCAGGAGCCTTATTAGGGATCATTCTGTGGATAGTTGTTGGGGCAAATACAAATGGATGGATCGGGTTTGCTTTTTTTACAGGATGCTTGATTATCGGATTGATTCTGGCTCCACTTTCCAGGCCCGAGAAAGTCGCAGGGGAAGGTCATATGAAGCATTTCCCGGACGTTCAGAAATTATTATCGCAAGGCTGGGTTATCGGGGATAAACCGTCCGGGACAAGTTAAAAGTGAGGATTAGCTATGTTAGAAGGACTACGACAATTTTTTAATTATACTAAAGACTTTAGGATCGCAACACCTAAAGCATCAGATTATCATGACAGTCTGGAGAAGCTGGTCAATTTATTGAAATCTCAATTGGCTAATGTTGAATCAACGACTGACAAGGATGATAGCCTGATAAAGTTAAACTCTGAAATCGGGACTGCTGCCTGGAGGCTGCAACGTAGACTGGCCACAACAGCAGAAACTGCTGATGTAATTAAGAAAGTGGCACGAGATTTGGAGTCAATTTGGGACACGTTAAGTCAGGGGGGTATTGAGATAAAAGATCAGGTTGGAGAAAAATACGATGGAGGTATGGCGTTAAGTGTCATCGCTTTCCAACCGACTCCTGGTATAACTCAGGAGCAGATTATCGAAACCATTAAACCGACAATATACTATAAAAATAAAATGGTCCAGATGGGACAGGTAATTGTTGGAGTACCGGAGAAATTATGATTTGTAATAATCGACAAATGACCAGCTAACAAAAAGGAGCGTTAATAAAAATGGAAAGACAAACAATAGATTTTGGCATTGATCTAGGCACTACTAACAGCAAAATTGCCGTGTTTAACGGTTCTGGAACAACTGTATTCAAGAATAACGATGAAATGGAATACACGCCATCTGCTGTTTGGATCGACGGCAAAGGGAAAATTTATGTTGGGCGTAACGCAAAAGAGCGTTTAGAGATTGATAGCGCGAATGCTTACTCTGAGTTTAAGCTTCAGATGGGAACTTCCAGAGTATATCAATTTGCTGCCAGCGGTCGTCAAATGCTACCTCAGGAACTTTCAGCAGAAGTCTTGAAATCTTTACGCAATGATGTTGAAAAACGAACCGGTGAGAAAGTGACGAATGCCGTCATCAGTGTGCCAGCCGCCTTTGAATTGCCGCAGTGTGATGCCACAAACAAAGCCGCCAAGCTGGCAGGTTTATCTTTTAGCCCCCTAATCCAGGAACCAGTGGCCGCTGCTCTAGCTTATGGATTCCAGAGCAAGAGTGACCGGGTATTCTGGATGGTCTACGATCTAGGAGGTGGTACTTTTGATGTCGCCATCATTCAGGTTCGTGACGGTCAAATCCAGGTAGTGAACCATAGTGGTGATAATCATCTAGGGGGAAAGCTTATTGATTGGGAGATTGTGGAAAGATTATTTGTGCCGATACTAACCAGAGAATATGCTCTATCTGATTTTAATAGGGCTAATCCCAAATGGAATGCCGCCTTTGCCAAACTGAAACTGAAGGCAGAACAAGCCAAAATCGCATTATCAAATGATGATTCTACGGTTATTGCGATTGATCATCTTTGTGTTGATGATAAAGGTGTGCCAATAAATTTTGAATATGACCTTAAGCGCAGTGAATTGGAGCCTCTCATCGAACCTTTTATAGAGAGATCAATCAATAGGTGTAAAGCAGCTTTGGAAGAAAAAAGGCTATCTCCCGACAACATTGAAAAGTTAATTCTGGTTGGTGGCCCTACCAGGACACCCATCTTGAAAGATATTCTGAAGGAAAGACTGAAGATACCCCTGGAATTCAGTATGGATCCTTTGACAGTCAATGGCCAGGGTGCGGCAATATTCGCCCGGACGCAACCGATGCCAAAGGAAACAAACAATAAACATATTCTTATCCCAGGGCAGTATTCTGTGGAACTGAACTATGAACCTATTGGCAATGATCCCGAACCTATGATAGGCGGGCAAATAACAACATCGGGTGAAAAGTCGCTAAGCGGTTACAAAATCGAATTTGTTGAGATAAAAACTCGATGGCGCAGCGGAAAGATCACGTTACCGCCCGATGGAAAATTTATGACTTCTGTCCATGCTGGAGAGAAAACAAATGAATTTATAATAGAGTTAACCGATGCAACCGGGGATATTTGTAAAGCCATTCCGGATAGATTCAGTTACACGATTGGGATGACGATTTGCAATCAGCCCATTCTCCATTGCATTGGAGTAGCTTTGGCTAATGGTGAAACACAAATATTTCTGACTAAAGGCACACCATTGCCAGCACATCGGCGAGAAATCCATCGTACCACTGTCTCAGTCAAAAAAGGAGAGTCTGTTATGCTTCTTCGTATTCCGGTTGTCGAAGGAGAGAATACCAAACACGATGATAGAAATGCCCTAATAGGCAATTTAATAATTACCGGAGATAAAATTAAACGCGATTTGCCCCTTGGGAGCGAGGTCGAGATAACTATTGATATGGATGAATCACGTTTGTTACGGGTAAAAGCATATATCCCCATTCTCGATGAGATATTTGAAGACGTCCTGAAGTTAGGCAAAATCGCTGCAGAACCTCAAAAACTAACTGACGATTACAAACGCCAGCAGGAGCGTCTACAAAAAGTTCGTGAAAATGCTCAACAGATTGGAAATAACCAGGCTGATAAACCCATACAGAAGATTGAAGACGAAAGCATGTTACATGATATTGAAACCTCACTTGCCGCTGCGCCTGCTGATCCAGATGCTGCGGATAAGTGCCAGAAGCGGCTCATTGATTTAAAAATTGTGCTTGATGAAGCCGAAGATGCTCTGGAAAGACCTCTAATTATTTCTAAAGCCAGAAGTGAAATAGAGGGCATACGCGGAATAGTTGAGAAATTTGGCGATGCTGAAGAAAAACAGAACTTTAGTGCTTTGGAAAAAGAAATTAACGCTGCCATAGATTCTAATGATGCTGATCTAATCAAACAAAAATTAGAATACCTGGATGGATTATATTGGAGAATTTGTTTCGCGCAACCGGGATGGTGGGTTTCTCAAATTGAGAATCTCGAACAGAGAAAACCACACATGCGAGACCAGCAACTAGCGGAAAGACTCTTAATACAGGGGAAAAGTGCCATTGATTCTAATAACTTTGATGTCTTAAAGACAGTTGTACGTCAACTTATCGGTCTTCTTCCGACAAATGAGCAACAAGAGGTGCAGGGGTACGGCGGCACTACCATGCCAATTAACGGATAAGGAAGGGTTAAAGCAATGAAAGTAAATATGACAGAGAAAATGAATCTTCCTCCTAAGCTTCAAGAGAACTCAGACACATTTAATGAATCGCTGAATAGTTTAATAGAATCCGGCATACTCGCCAGAGCAGCTGACCTGGCAAGAAAGGGTGAACTGCACCAGGCTGAGCTTCTTCTGCAACCTTTGACCAACAAACCAGAGGCACCAGTATATATTCTTGATCTGCTCGCAAAGGTATATGTACAGCAGAAAAAAGTAAAAGAAGCACAGGCAGCATGGTTACGCGCTTTGCAAATGGAACCATCAAATAAACACACATTGAGAGCGCTTATGCGTTGTGCCGAATTACTTACAAATTAACCCCTAAATATTTGATTTAACCAAGAGATGAGATTTAATAATTATTCAATTAAGATTAATGTTTAAGATAATAATATTAAAGGTGATTGAAATAATATGGATAACGGTAATAAACAGAAGATTTTGGGCTAAATGGGTATAGCTTGTTTTACGATTTTTGAAGACAAAACCAACAACAGGAGAACAAAGGTGAAAACAGAGAGGATAGTAAGAATAACCATTGCTATTATCATCGTTGTTGGTTTGATACTAATCTATAATCAATATTCCAACAATCCGTTAGTAAAGGTGCAAGCATTAACAGACTCGATTTCAACGCAGCTGGTATCAAGAATTTCTAACGCATCTCCGTCTAACCTAAATTATTTCAAATCGGCGCCCGTATTAGTTGTATGGTCAGATACAGGGAAAGTCTGTACTGATATCCAGGAGCTAATCCCTTCTTCTAACTGGCCCAAAACGATCGATAATATCAATAATGGATATTTAGTGAGCATCAAGAAAACGACAGGCGAGTCGGATAAGTATGGATCCTCTTACAACTATGTCATGGGCTATCAAGTAGTTTATGCCGTTTCCGTTATATACAACGGCCAGAGCGTAAAGCAGATTACATTTGCGGGCGAAAGTTTACCCATGTCTATAAATGTTGACTCAAGTAATAGGGCCCCTTGGTATGGCGATCCGCCATCTAATAGTGTTATCGCAGATTGGATAAAAACAACGTTGAAGTAAACTCATTGAAGAAAATTGGTCAATATTATACTTGCATTATATAAAGTCGCGATAAAAGCTCTATGAAGGAGAACCGGCATGAAAACTGGCGTTAGCTTAATTACATCACTATTAATAGTACTAATAATTGTCTCTACAGCTTGTTCAACCCCACCGGCACCTATTTACATGCCAATAATCGAGGAAACGACGGCTACTGCTACATACTCAACGCCATTAACACAGATTAGTCCTATTGCCACAGGGATATCATCTACAACCACACCAAGCAGTAGCACTGGTAAAACTACAATCCCATCTACATCAAAAACTGCCCAACCAGCAAACCTATATCGGAGCAAACTTGTAGAAATTGCCACTTCATTAGTAAATGATGTTTTGCCATTAACGAGTATTCAGCATTCAGATGAAGAAGCCATGACACTTTTTCGGGACAAGTTGATAAATAAGGGAATAGCAGCCAGCCTGGTTAAGATAAATTCCAGATTAGGCGCAGATGGAAATCTTAATTACTGTATCGCTGTAAATACCATGGATCAAGGAATCGTTTTCTTGTACATCCTACCGAAAGAATTGGACTTAAACGATGAGGACTATAGATTACAACAAGTATATCTTACTTCTAATGAAAGAGTGGGTTTATTACCTGTTAAATTCGCTAATTTAAATGATTATACATGGTATAAAACATATCTTGAAAATCTATATAAAAATTGGGATTATTCTGAATATCTTAGCGAATACGGCGATATCGTTGACAAAAATAAAGTAGAGCTTGAAACACTTAGTTCGCAAATTGATAAATTAATTGATTTCGCAGAAAATCCAAATATAATTAGTTATGATTCTGGAATGTCTCAAAATCAAATAGATACCAAGTACAATTCACTTTTAGATGAAGTTCAAGCTCGAATAGATCAATTCAATATCTATAATGAACAATGTAACGTTCAAATTGATGAATTCAATGCTAGTGTCGCGTCTGATGAAATTGAATCTAATAGATATCCCCACGAACTTTTCTATATTGAAGAATATTACACAAATCCTAATAATTTATATCCCTTGATTTCGATTCCAACACCATTCAATTATAAGATCATTACACCAGTTCCGTTTGCAACAGCCCGTGTGCCATATACAATAGACACCTACCTAAATGCATTGCAAATAATGGTCAATCGAGATTACTCATTTAGTCTGCTTCCAGCACCTTTTGAAAAAGATTTTAAAGCTGACAGGGTAACAGATAAAAACTTTGTGGTAGATGATTATGATATTCGGTGGTAGTTAACACAGCGTTTTAATTTTGAGTCAAATGAAAAATAAAATGGAGGGGTAAATGCCAATACCTATACAATTTTATGGCGTAATTTTAATTGCCGTAATAACGTTATGGCCGCTTTTTCTATCAGGGTCTTGGTCTCCGGTATCGGTTATTTCGAGTACTGCCATTAGTGTCGGACTATTAATTCTGGTTTGGAAATATTGCTCCAGCTCATATGTTTCCTTTTGGACCGGAATTCATGTAATTTCAGCGCGTCTTTCTAGCGGTTTTTTCAATATCACGATTTTATACCTGCTACCTTTTCTAGTAATCGTATATTTTATCAGTATCTTTTTCACCTTGAGCGGCTTAATTAGCGGACGATCTCGGTCTCAGGAACTATGGTCCAATTTTATTCTAAAATTTACAGATGTTAATCCCGATACTATCGCCCCTACTGATGTTATAGATAATGATCCTGAATATCAGCCAGCATCTAATACTTTTTGTCCTTATTGTAATAACTCGGTAGAAGCACATATAACGAATGGTCCTGTTGATTATTATTGGTGTTCTCATTGTAGAAAAAAATTACAACCAAACGATACTTATAAAGGTTAAGGTTTAAATGGTTGTTCAAAAAGATGATCAAATAATAAGTGTTGGAGAAAGATAACGATGTCAATGTTTCCAAAACCAACACCAAATAGACCTTATTGCAGAAAACACGGCATTGAATACTCTGGATATATATGTCCCGAATGCGCTCAAGAACTTAGGAAAAAAGCTGAATTAAAAAAATCAGCTAGTATCCAAAATGCTAATAATGAGGAAAAAGAACTTAACGAATATCGTCCGCCTGTATTGTGCCCAAAATGCCTCGAAAAATCCCTATTCTATAACCAAAACGAAGATGCTTTTGAGTGCCTAAATGTGAAATGTAAGGTACAGGGTAAAACGGTAAAGGAAATAGAAGATAAAGTAAAATCATCTTTATATGATAAGACTGAACAAGAGAGGTTGATTTTCAATAAAAAAGAAGGAGAAAGACAAAATAATATTCGACAAACGGAACCAAACAGCAAGAAGAATAAAAGTGATACGCCAGAAAGTTTGGCGAGTAAACCAGTTATCGCAACCAACACTGCGGGTGCGAAAGGGGGAGTTAAAGGTTCAGGTGGTAACAAAACTAAACAACCCATTCCTAGGTGGATGATACCTTTATTGTTAATATTTGCTCTTTCATTCGTCGGCGTTGGAATCAGTATATTTGTTGGAACAACCATTCCATTTTGGATATTGTTTGGATTCGGCTGCATATTTTCACTTGAGAAATGGTTTAGTCATGATACGAGGAAGCATAAAGGAGTTGGAAAGCTATATAGATTTCTTTTAAATCTTTCGATACTATTACTGCTTGGTCTCCTCATTTGGACGGGTATAAAATTGTTCTCGCAACAATTCCTTCAAAGCTCGCTTGCAGGGAGTCTGGTATTTCTTGCTGAATTAGTTCTCTTTATCTGGATGTGGAAAGTTGTTGCTAAGAATAGTTGGCGCTGGCCAAGCATGAAATTGACAGTATTTACCCTGGTGTGCCTAGGTATGATATTTGCCTTTGCTGGTGTGCAACCTATGACCAGTTATAAAGATAGGACTGCTTCTTTCTTTGCTTCTATTTCAAGTTCCTCATCGGAACCAGTGACTTCGTCAACCACTCCGACTACTCCGCTGGTGACCAAACCGCCGAGTATTACGCAACATGCAACAGCTGTACCAACAATATTATCAATTAAACCGCCAGTTCCATTCACATCACCGATAGCTCCTGTAATAAATGATATCATCCCCGGAAATACTTCAAATATTAATACGAGCGCATTTCAAACAATTGACCAGTATGCGCTAGGAACTCCGGAGTCTGTTACAAAATCCATCGACGCCTTGGCATCTTACCTAGTACAGCCAGCAACGAATGACTTAGAAAAAACTCGAGCAATCTATCGATGGGTTACCCAGAACATATCCTACGATTTTTCAGCGTATTTGAGTGGAAGATATGGGAGCACCAAGGCAGCAGACGTTCTGACAAGTCGAAGCTCCATATGTGAAGGCTACTCTGGTCTTTTTAACGCATTGGCAAAATCTGCGGGATTAGAAGTGGTTACTATTAGCGGCTGGGCTAAGGGATATAGTTATAACGCAGGTGATAAAATAACTGGACCAACAAATCATGCTTGGAATGCGGTAAAGATAAATGGTGGTTGGTACTTAATAGATAGCACTTGGGGAGCTGGTTCTATAGTTCAGCAAAAATTTGTTCGTGATTTTGATGAAGCGTATTTTCTTACTCCTCCAGAGCAGTTTATTTATAATCACTTACCAGAAGACTCCAAATGGCAGCTGTTAAATCCACCTTATACAAAAAGCCAGTTCGCAGCTCTACCGTACGTATATTCAAGTTTTTTCAGTTACGGATTGGGGTTGGGTAATAATACTCAATGCATCATTAGTGCGAATAGTAATTTGAATATGATATTCCCAGTCCCAAATGACGTTTATTTGATGGCTCAATTAAGTCAGAATAATATTGATCTTGCAGACTCACTGACATCTGCACATAAGTCAGGAAATCAATATCAAATTAATGCTACATTCCCCAAAACTGGTGACTACGTTTTAAGTATATATGCTCGTAAGGGCGACGAATTTGGAACGTATCAAGGTGTACTAGAATACAAGGTTGTTGTAAATAGCATTCCATAGGTAATTAGAAGTCCGGTTGCCATAATTGGAGTTCAATGAAAGGGATTACTGAAATAGAAAAAACATATTAAGAAAGTTTTCTATTAGCTTCAACCCGTAGATGGAATTTCTCTAATAATTCTCTAATAATTGGTTTATAACCTGTTATAACGCACCATCATTTTAGCCTCTAATCCAATTTTTCTTAAAAAACCAGTTATAACCTTTTTGTAGCTAAATTAACCTTTTTTAAGGGTATATTTCACATCCCCTAAACCGCGTGTCGTGGGTCCGACTCCCACCAGGGGCACCACTTTTTGAAGCTAAAAAGACCCTACCGTCAAGTTAACGAGTAGGGTCTTTTCTATTTTCTCTAATAATTCTCTAAGAATCGTTTTAAAACGCTGATTCTACAGATGTGTTTTTCTGTTTGTTTGAAATTAACCAATCATCAAGTTTGGCTGCTGCTTCCTGCAATCCAGGTAGGATATGACTATATGTATCAATAGTTATCTGTATACTGGCATGTCCTAATCTCTCCTGAACTATCTTGGGACGGATTCCTTGTTTAAGCATTTTGAGGTTTTGTGAGTTTGCCAATATGCTAGTTTTCTATTCTTAGCCACACATAAACGGGTAAAACGGTTCATTCTAGCTTCGTTAAAAAAAGTAATAGCTACATAAATAATAGGCTTTTTTCTTGCCTAAAGGTTAAAAATAGAAAATCTTATATGGGCAAGGTAAAACAAATGTAATACAACCCTCTACCCATTTCAACTTGTTTTAATAAACGAATAGTCTAAACTATTGACAATTAATATACAAAAGAGTATAAAACAAACAACACTTAAAATAAACATTTGGAGAGCGCATGAAATGCAGTTATCATCCTAACCAAGAAGCAATGGCTTTTTGTGTGACTTGTGGAAAACCAGTGTGCTCAGAATGCAGCATTCTCCTTCAGGATAATAAAATGCATTGTAAGCAATGTCTTGTTAATGGTGACGTCCAAATTTATGGCACAAGCTCCTGGGCATGGTGGTTATTACCAACTTTACTGGGAATCGTTGGCGGGTTAATTGCCTTTTTTGCAAATTCCAACAAGACACACCGGCTCAAATATATAAGGCGAAGTGATTATCTAATCGTTGGACTTATCTCAACCTTAGTTGTGATTATTTGGTATGCCATAGGATATGATGCGGGATACTGATTACTTGAATAATTTAACTCATAAATCGAGAGGGAAAAATGAAATGTTCTTATCATCCTGATCTGGAAGCAGTTTCAGCTTGCTCTAATTGCGGAAGACTTGTCTGTCAAGATTGTCAATCTATTAATAATGAAAAAAGCTATTGTAAAGCGTGCGCAGAAAATCTCGCACTAACTCCACAAGATAAAAGAACAACTCTCAACTGGTTTCAAAAGCATTTAAATTGGACATGGGTATTAGCGATAGCTCTTACTTTTATCATTGGTGTTATTTTGGGTATTATTTTGGTTTTTACTGGTGCTTATTATAGTATGAGCGAAGCCGAGATCGATGGGTGGGACCGTTTGATAAATATTCTTATAATGGTGCCTGTTTCTTTATGGGTATTACATCGTAAAAATAGAAGTTGGGGTTGGATATTTTTATCTGGAATATTTGCCCCATTATGGTTATCCAATAAAAGAGAGGAATATGTTTTTACTTCTCATTATGGTTCTGCTTTAACTAATCAAGATAGTTGGAAATCGCAATCGGAAACATATTGTCCGTATTGTAATAAAAGTGTTTCGGCTCATCAATCAAACAATATAGTTGACTATTATTGGTGTTCGAATTGTAATAAGGCTCTGAAACCCAATGATGTCTTTGTGGCCGAAGGGTAATAGTTACTAAAATTAATCATCGCCTGCAATATTTCCTCCTATTGATGCCATGAATAAACCTACCCATGATATTAAATAAGGTGCTAGCATAATAAAGGGGAAATGATGAGTAGAAAACCAAACGATAAAGAATGATGCTGCATACGTAACCGGGGCTAATATAAGACCAACAAAAATAGTCCAAATACCAAATATTGAGAATAACACGTATAATGTCCAGACAAATGAAATTAACCCCATCACAAACCAAAGAATATATCCGATTACCTGTATGGTTCTCCCTGTGCCGGTTTTGGCCTTAGATATTAAAGTCATATTTCCTCCAATTTTCGTATCTAGGTCTCTTCTTTTACAGGTTTCCTAATAAATATTACTACCAACATAAAGATAATCCCACATATAATATCTATTGGCCGCCACGTTGCCTTCGAAAAGGTTATAGGAAATATTGGATTAAACAATATTGCGATAACAATAAATATCCATGATGCCCAAGATTTATTCCATCTATAAGCTAAAACAGCAACTAGAATTGAATCTGCGCAAGTTAACCATCTGAGTAGTTGAAAATAACCGTATGGCAGATCGGTAATTGCAATAAACAACATAATTGCGACAATCAAACTTGGGATCAGATGTGGTCTCTTTTCCATAAAACCTCTATGCTTCTCAACCGAGATCTATTCAACAATGCTGTGATTTACGCAATACTCCAGTTGCCAGGTTAACCGGTAGAATATCCATTAACTCTTCTTATGTTTTTTAATCTGTGTTATTCCGATTACCAATAATATAGTTCCAATAATCAGGCCAAGAGGCGCAACGCCATCTCTGAAAAGAATAGCATTAATCAGATTGTCGCCAAGAATGAGGCCACCAATGACTGTGCATATTATTCCAACTATCATAATTACCTCCATTCTCTCAATTAAGGTCTATTTAATGCTTTGGATTACTCATGAACAAGATATTCTGGTTTAAATACTTTGAGTCCTATTCTAAACTAATATTTATAAGATTAAAAGCGTGAGGGTGTTTCCCATTGGTAGCATATCCGTCATTTAACGCTTTACGCTTCGATTCTGAGTGACTTTAGAGGTACTTTTAAGGGAGTGAGAAAACCTGTTAAAACCTTACTAAACCTTATAAAACCTAACATTTTAACGGGCACTAAATAAGCGTGGTCTAGTTATAATGTTTGGGACCTGTTGAAGCATGTATAACTTTATCTTTAAAGTATATTTTTAGGGATTTGGACAATGGTACTTATTTGAGCTTTTGCAAACATTAGTCACAATTGCGCGTAATTTAATATTCTGGCAGAGTGATAAAAAGTTGACATCTTGAGGTTATAAGCGTCGGAAACGGCACATCCCCTAAACCGCGTGTCGTGGGTCCGACTCCCACCAGGGGCACCAGCCTGCAGGTAATAACCAAATTACAAGATACAATAACCAAATCCCTAGAAAAAGAATTCTACAATTAATAATTGTGCCTAATTTCGGCGGATTTGCATATTTTGACAGAGTATGTTATATTGAAGTAAGTAGATTTAAATCTTGTTTTACAATTTACGATTATACAGGTCGCATGATCAGGGAAATGGGTTAAGTCTAATAGCCGCTCAGAAATGGGCGGTTTTTTTTGACACAATTTTACTTAAGGTGCTAATATATTAAGTAGCTTAACTATTTTGAGAGGTTCGATGTTTGATCGAAGAAGCCAAATTGAAGGAATCTTGGAGTGTTTCCAAGCCACCAAGCAGAAAGTTTTTAAAGGTACGCATGTTCTCTCTAACCAGAAACTAATTCCCAGTTCTCAATGGATGGTATTGCATATTGTTTATCATAGTGAGGGTTTAGGGATAAAAGAATTATCTCGTATATTGGGAATCAGCAGCAGCGCAGCCACACAGTTGGTGAATAACCTAGTGAAAAAAGGCACGCTGGTATGCGAGAAAAACCAGGAAGATCGCCGTGCTTTAAAGATACTACTCACAAGAAACACTAGGGAGCTCATTGAGAACGCGAGAAGCCAGACTCTTGAGCAGGTGCACTCGATTTTTGACGCTCTAACTGACAAGGAATTACAGCAATATTGCGCATTAAGTAAAAAAATCACCAACTATATCGTGGAGAAACAAGATCGCTAGATTCAGGGTGGTATAAGATAGAGTCTACGACATAGTTAATCAAACCGCATTTAGACCTATTCTGAAATAAAAATAACACTATGAACTTTGCCAGTTATGCTAGGAGGAGACATGAAAGCCTGGAAATTAATTTTAGGACCATTAATAGTTCTTATTATGACGGTAACTGGGTGCAACTCTGCAAGTAACCAAACTGGCAGCCAGTTTCAACAGACTGAGGTAATACGCGGTGATTTGACGACAAACATACGCGGCAGCGGGAAAATTACACTGGCAACGGACGCCAAGCTATCTTTCGGCAGCAGCGGAAAGCTCGTTTTACTAAATCTAAAAGAGGGCGATAAAGTCACCAGTGGCCAGGTATTGGCTAAAATCGATACCTCCGCTTTAGAAGTTGCTCTAGCCCAGGCCAAAGTAGCCCAGAGCCAAACCCAGGTAACACTAGCGCAAAGCAAATTGGCTTTGGACCAGGCCAATGTAACAAAAATACAGGCTGAATCCGCGTTAACTACCGCCCAATTTAACCTGGACAGAATCCAGGCAGTGGGCGATATCAAAGACAAGATTATGAAATTACAGATGTTGATTGCCGCCGCAGAGGTAAATCGTAAACAGGCTTCTGCTACCGGAGATACAGAAGGGTTCAAATATTTAAACACTTACCTCCTTGAACAGAATGCTGAATTGAACAAAAGGAATGCCGAACTTCAGACATTACTGGGTAACGCCGAATACAGCGGGGTGACGTCTTACGAAATCATGGTTTACGATCCCATCGCTAAAAAATATAGCCTGGGGGGACAAACTTACGACCGGTTAGTGGTGGAAGATATACGGGTGAAAACACTGGCCGTAGAAGCCGCGCAGAAGGCAGTAGAACAAGCTGGCAACGGAATAATTATGGCCCAAAAAACTATAGATCAGGCCAACGACGGAATTGCTCTCGCTCAAAAAAATATTGATTACATACAAAAACAGATTAATGATTCTACTATTACCGCTCCTTTCGCTGGGACTATCGCTACCCTTTATTATAAACAAGGGGACATAATACCCAGCCCAGCTGTGACGCCTCAAACAATAATATATCTGGTAGATACGGACCATCTGGAAGTATCTGCTAACATTGATGAACTGGATTCCCCTGCGATCCAGGTGGATCAAGATGCCATTATCAATATCAACGCTTTGACTGGTACCACCCTGGAAGGCAAAGTAAGCGCTATTGCCACAATGCCTAACGCCCAGGCCGCGGCCAGCGGAACAACCGTCTATGTAGTCAAGGTGGCATTTGATGTGCCCCAAGGCCTGGCCGTAAAAACAGGGATGAATGCCAGTGTCAATATTGTTTCTCTAGTACGGAAGAACGTTTTATTACTGCCCAACGATACGATTAAACAAGATAATCAGGGAAACAGCTACGTTCAGATAATGAAAAACCAAAATATTACAAAACAGCCAGTGGTGATCGGCGCCCGCCAGGGTAGCCAAACCGAAATAATAAGTGGGCTTAATGAAGGCGATAAAGTGGTAAGCGGAATCGCCTGGTCTCTGCAAGGGAAATAAACTATTCTGGATAAGAATAACAAAAGGTGAGAATGATGAAACGTAAAATAATCTTACTAATAATAGTTATAGCAGTGGTTGCCGCCGGCGCAGTTTTCGGCATCAACTATTTCACACAGAAGTCGCGTTTTGTGACCACTAACAATGCCACTATAGGGGCTCCACTAATCTCCATATCTTCGCTAGCAGCCGGTCAGGTAGTTGATGTCAAGGTGAGTATTGGAGATAGAGTAACCCTGCAGCAAATTGTAGCTGAAGTTGCGACTCCCCGCTTTTCGGATAGTGGGTCACACCAGGGATTAAGCGCAACTCCAGGCAGCGGAACTGCAGTTGAAGCCCCTCTTTCAGGCTATGTCGCTGCCGTCTGGACTTACCCAGGAGCGATTATCGGCGCTGGTTCTCCCATCGTAACCCTTTTTGATGATTCCAAGATCTGGGTGACTGCTAATATTGACGAAAATAAAATAATTAGTATTCGTCCGGGACAGACAGCTGAGGTAACTGTAGATAGTCTGGGTGGGAAAATATTAAATGGGAAAGTTGAAGCCATCACCCCGGCTACCGCTTCCAGTTTCTCGCTTTTACCCTCAAGTAATACCTCCGCCAACTTCACCAAAGTATCCCAGGTAGTAGCGGTAAGAATCAGGCTGGATGATACCACTGGACTGTCTTTGATTCCTGGAAGTTCAGTAGAAGTTAAAATTAATACAAAATAAATCAATTTTGGGACGATTAAGATGTCTTACCAATCGAAAATAATATTGGTGGCTATCGGCGGGACTTTCATGATGATGATAGACGCCACCATTGTCAATATAGCCTTACCACACATTCTAGCGGTGTTCAACGATACTATCGATAAAATGCAGTTTGTGACTTCGGCATACCTGATGGCGATGGCAGTCGGCGCTCCACTGGCTACGTACTTAATGAGTAAATTCGGTGTAAAAAGAATCTATATCAGCTGTCTGATTTTATTCCTGATCGGTTCCATGGCTTGCGGTTTCGCCTGGAACACCAACTCACTGATTATATTCCGTATTTTCCAGGGATTCAGCAGCGGTATAATGATGCCGTTAGCCATGACTCTGATATTTACAAATGTGCCACCTGAAGGCAGGGGAACGGCCATGGGTATTTTTGGTATTCCAATGGTCCTGGCTCCGGCTATAGGAGTTACACTGGGTGGATACCTGGTAGAGTATCTAGACTGGCGGTGGTGCTTTTACGTCAACGTTCCTATTGTAATTTTAGCAGTACTTATCAGTATACTCTGGATAAAAGATACCCCCAAAGACAGCAAACTACCCTTAGATGTCAAAGGTTTTATCTTCGCCGCGCTGGGTTTTGGAACATTGTTATACACATTAACCTATGCTCCTACCTGGGGATGGGGTGACGTCCGTACATTAGGCGTACTGACGATAAGCCTGTTATGTTTGATTATCTGGGTAGTAGTGGAGTTAAAAGTTAAAATTCCATTACTTAATTTGCGAGTATTTAAATATAAAGGATTTTCGCTGGGCACCTTTGTAAGCTTTGTTACTACTATAGGCCTTTACTCAGCCATGCTGTTATTGCCTTTGTTTTTACAGACCGTGCGGGGATTGGGCGCTTTTCAGGCTGGTCTGTTAATGATTCCGCAGGCCTTAGGGTCTATGGTAGGAACGCTTATCGGCGGAAGATTTTATGATAAAGTCGGTCCCCGCCCACCGGTTATAATAGGTTTGTTATTAACCGGATATATAACCTGGCAGCTTTCTGCGCTGGATGTAAATACCCCGAACAGCACTTTTATGTGGTGGATAGCATTTAGAGGCGTTGGCATCGGTCTTTGTATGATGCCGGTAATGACGTTCTCTCTAGCGGAGGTGCCCATGGCCTTGACCTCAGCGGCATCTACCATTACTAATGTTTTAAGAAGTGTTTTTGGCGGCCTAGCGACCGCTATCTTCGCCAGCTTGCTGAGTTCGTTTGAGAAAATCAATTCGGCTGTAATGGTACAGACAGTGACCCCAGATTCGGGGACTGCTTTACAGGTAATATCCACAGCTCAGGTCTACCTGCAAAAAGCAGGGATGTCTCTTCAAGCGGCCCATCAACAAGCAATCCTGCTACTTTATCAGATGACTATACTGCGGGCTTACATATTATCTTACGAGAAGGTCTTTATCATCGGCGCTATAGTGCTTTTTATCGGTATTATCCCAGCACTTTTCCTGTATCATAATGGAAAAGTAAAGAAAGATAAGTCTATAGTACCAATGGAATAGGTCAGCCACTTTCACAACCTGTAAGTATCACAGAGGATGGAGTCTGGTCTTAATATTTCTACCGCTAGAAGGTTAAATTTATCTTAACCGGCCTTTTCTGGATGGTCGTGGTCATGGCAGCTGCAGCCTTCATCTTCACAGGGATCGCCGTATTCGCAGTCGAAGTTATCCAGAGCGGTCAAGTAACCGCCATAGAAACCCATGGCCATCATGATAAGGTCGTGCATATACATCTTATTTTTACGACCCTTTACCAAACCTGTGCAGAATTGTTCAGTGGCTTCCAGTGATTCCTGAACACGAGCATTTTCTTCCTCATCCAGCTTGCATTCCGGATTATTCTCAATGCCCTCACGAAATTCCTTGAGATATTCTTTTATAAAGGGCAAGGTTGCGACGTCTTCATCTTTCCATTTACTCATTTGTAAAATCCTTCATTTTTATTGATTATTGGCAACAAGAATAGGGTTATATTAAACGATTGATCTGAGCTTGTCAATTTTGAGGAATAGTAGATTGACTATTGGGGCGTTACCCACTAAAATTTATGTTGGAGAAATAGGGAAAGGGGATAACAAGGAGGCATTCATGGCTAAATTTTCTTTACTGCCCAGAGAAGGTCGCTTTTTTGTATTATTTGAGGATAGCGCCGTTAATGCCGCCGAAGTAGCCAAGCAGTTACAGAGCATGCTCTACAGCTGGAATAACGTCGACCGGGACGTCAGGAAAATTATTGAACTGGAACATAAGGGCGACGGCTTCACCCACGAGATCATAGCCCTTGTTCACCGCACTTTCGTGACACCTTTTGACCGCGAGGACATTGCTCTGCTGGCCCATTCTCTGGATGATATTGTTGACTATATTGAATCGGCCGCCGATGCCATGAATCTCTATAAAATAGAGGAACCCACCAAGCGTGCCAAAGAACTATCAGATATTATTGTAACCACCACCGAAGAAGTGCGCTGCGCGGTTTCCGAACTAAGGCAGCATGTAGACCTCAAGAAAATCCTCAAGCGCAGCATGGAAATCAACCGCTTGGAAAACATGGCTGACCAGGTTTACCGCGAAGCCCTCGCCGAGCTTTTCCAGGACTCCAAGGACATCCCTTATATCCTGAAATGGCGTGAGATCTACGAATATATGGAAACCGCCACCGACCGATGTGAAGATGTAGCAAACGTACTGGAAGGTGTGGCTCTGAAGTACGCTTAAGCGGGTGTGGATGTGGGATAAGATCAATCCGGCTTATTCTTAGTAGTACAGATCACTGCAAAGACTTTATTTGTTGTTTATTTCCGGTAATCAAAGAATCCTTCCAGTATAGTTTCGTAGACTTTGACGGGATCTATGCCATTATCTTTGAGTTTTTTACCGAAACCACCCTTTTTAAAACGTTCAGCCAGCCAGTTTTCGATCCTGATGGCATTGACTTCATCCTTCATCTGAATAGCCACAAAGATAGTCTCAGCGTAATCCTGTAAAAGTGCCAGTGTAATAACCTTGCGTTTGAATTCTGCAGCCAGATCGTCAGTCATAAGGGAGAGCGCCTTATTATAGTTGGCCTCAAGTATACCTAAAATATCCGTTTTCTGGAGCGGCATCTTCTTTCTCCTTGCAATAGATATTTCAAGACTAATTTGCGACTACAACTTCTCCCTAAATTCAGGGCTTTCCCAGAAGAATATTATCTATTAACCGCGTCTTGCCGAACCTGACAACCAGAGAGATCAAGGCGGGCGATTCCGTTTTTTCCAATTCACGCAAAGTCAGAGCGTCCGCGATACTGATATACTCAATTTTACCCAGAGGGGACTGCTTTATCAAATCCACCATAGCCAGGCGGATTTTGGCGCTATCTCGCTCACCCTCCAACCACAACTTTTTAGCCAGCTCCAAAGATTGATTAAGTACAGGGGCCTGTTGACGCTCATCAGGGCTCAGGTAAACGTTACGACTGCTCATTGCCAGGCCATCCACTTCACGCACAGTGGGCACGACGATCATTTCCAGATTCATATTAAGATCGACCACCATTTTCCTGATAACCACGCACTGTTGCGCATCCTTTTGGCCGAAGTAGGCACGGGCAGGCTGTACGATATTGAAAAGTTTATTGACTACGGTGGAAACACCACGGAAATGACCGGGGCGGACAGCACCTTCCAGACGATCGGTAACCCCATTAACTTCTATCCAGGTATTATAACCTTCAGGATACATCTGAGCAGGGGTAGGCAAATAAACAAAATCGGCCTTTTCCTTTTCCAGCAGGGCGAAATCGCGGGGATAGTCGCGCGGGTAACGGTCGAAATCCTCATTAGGACCGAACTGGGTGGGATTGACAAAAATGCTGACAATCGTATGATCGTTGGCTTCGCGGGAGCGCCTGACCAGTGCAAGATGCCCCTCGTGCAGATAGCCCATAGTGGGCACGAAACCTACCGATCCCTTTAAAGACCGACGGATCTTTTGCATTTCAACGACTGTCTCAACAATTTGCATGTGTTTTTCACCAGTTTTTAGTTATTAGTTGAGATAAGATATATCTGGAATAATAGTATAACAATGGAGGAGAGGAGACAAGGGGAAAGATATGATCTTCAAGCTGCCAGTTTCGAGCTTCAAGTGTTTTCAGAATCTTACTAGAATTAATTAAACTAGGACTTGCGGGGAGTCTTGTCCCAACGGGGATTCTGGCAAGTGGCGCATGATTTGGGTACCTTAGTATTAACGTCCTTAGCGGTGATTTTACCGGTTTCTTCTTTAATTTCGGCTTTATTCTGCCTTAGTTTTAGTAATTTTGCGTTATCGTCAGCCATATTTCACCTCCCTATATTTTCATTATAGTCTCTAACTAAGAGGGGGGATAAAAACTAATCTAAAAGCCATAACTTTGGCCTACATGCTGCGTTATATAATAACAGGACAAAGCAGATGAAAAAGGATGTGGGACATATCATAGCCATAGTCATGGCGCTGGTAAGCTGCGTCACGCTGGTGTTAAGCGGTTGTGCAAAGCCGAAACACGAAGGCTTTGCTATCTATTTAACCAAAGCGGATATCCCACCAACGGAGATGCAGGTATTAAGCCAGGTCAAACTCGCGGAAGAACCTATTATTACTGTGGCTGATATCATCACCTATAATGCCCAAACGCATGAGCTAAAACTGACTGAGAACGCTTTCGAACGGATCAGGCAACTGGAAGTACCGGTAAGAGGCAGGTCATTTGTAGTTTGCGTCGATAAGAAACCCGTTTATTGGGGTGCTTTCTGGAAGCCAATATCTTCTATTTCATTTGACGGTGTGACCATATGGAAACCCTTGAGCGGGCAGGGAGCGAAGGTTATCACTCTCGAATTGGGCTATCCGTCGCCAACTTTCTACGGGGGCAAAGACCCCAGAAATGATCCGAAAGTAATACAGTCACTGGGACAAGCCGGTAAACTAATAAACAAACTGTCAATTACGGCAGTAACTGAGTTACCGCGTTCGATGAAAGGCTATGAGCTATATTCGTGGTCAGCTAACGGGCAATGGCATTTTACCTTAATCACCGGCACCAACCGCAATAAGACGTTGGACGAAATAGTGACCGGAGAGGATATAATCTCTGAATCAGGTTGGGTGGTTATTCATGGAGTAAACCTGGAGGCAATCAAAACGGTGCTCAGTAAACTTCCTCAGAACGGGCAGGTCTCCTGGCTAGCCGGCCTAGGATCAGAGCCGATATTACAAAACTTCATTATCGCCCTTCCTCCGCAAGCAATTATCGACACCCTCAAAGAATGCGCAACGGAATTTAGTATAAACTTGGTGGTGGCAAGGAGATAGGCGAGTTAGGAGTTACAAGTCAGGGAAACAAAATTCAGACAGCCTGAGTGGCGGTTTCATACTCTGCTTTAAGAGTCATGAAGAGCTCATGAACGGAAATAATTTTATCAATCCGATAGGCATTTGACCCGGCGAAAGCAAACCCTTGATCGAGAAGTCCACGTTTAGCATTAGTCAGAGCTAGAGCGATGCAGTAGGGTGACTTTTGAAAATCACAGGGCTTGAGACACTTCCAAGGACATTTGAAGGGTATCTTGCTGCCTGATGCAACCTGCTTCAGAAATTCGTTGCTTATGGCTCGGCCGGGTAATCCGACCGGGCTATCTATAATAACCAGGTCTTCCTTAGTGCATTTAATATAGGCGTTTTTGAATTCCTGGGAGGCATCGCACTCTGCGGTTCCCACAAATCTGGTTGCCATCTGCACGCCCTGCGCGCCCCTTTGCAGGAACTTATAAATATCAGCGCCAGTGTATATCCCACCAGCGGCAATTACCGGAATTTTCTTGCCGGAAGATTGCTCAAAAGGCTGGATTGTGGAAATTATTCCCGACAGGATCTTCTCAAGGGCATATTCAGGGTCTTCAAGCTGCTCTTTTTTATACCCGAGATGCCCGCCAGCCATTGGTCCCTCGACTACCACGGCATCAGGCACATGATGATACCGCTTCTCCCAGTGTTGGAATATGATCTTAGCGGCCCTTGAAGAAGAAACTATCGGTACAATCCGGGTTTTAACTTTTTCCCATTCAGCGGGCGGCCATATTTCAGGAACTTTTAAAGGCAGGCCAGCGCCAAGAAACGCAAGGTCGGCTCCAGCGGCGACAGCGGTTTTTAGTAGATCATCGGCATCCGAAAGGGCCACAAGAATGTTGACACCGATTAGTCCATTGGTCTGACTCTTAGCCGTTTTTATCTCCCGCTCCAAAGCTCTCCGGTTGGCTTCTCTGAAATTCTTGTCGAAATCAGGCTCAAGCATACCGATTCCCGCGGTAGAAATAACACCAATACCACCCTCATTGGCAACAGCAGCTGCTAGACCGGATAATGAGACACCAACACCCATTCCTCCCTGGATAATGGGGAAGGCTGCTACTAATTCACCTATGTGAAGTTCAGGCATCATATCGATCTAATCTTTACCCCTTTTAATCAGATTAATCTATGCTTGTTTACGATGGATGTACTATTTTTATTTTATAACAGTTGACAGTTAACGGTTTCAGGTCCTCCCAACCACGCTGAGATCCTTCATCCGCCTGCGGCGGATTCCAGGACGACAGCAGAGCTGTCCGTTTCAGTCTTCCGATGAGGAATAGGGAAAATAATGTTAGTTTTAGCTCTTGAGAATTTCTTTGCCAACGGAGAACGCTTTACCCAGTTTGTCTCCGACTTTGTAATAGCCTGGACTGCCGAAAGAACCCCACAGCAGAGGCCGAACCTTTTCGATATCCGGCAGTTGATTCGGAGACAGAACCTCACTGTCAGCTACAATACCGACGATTTCCCCAATGAACAAGGTATGGGTGCCGAGCGCGATCTGCTGTAACAGCTTACATTCCAGAGCATAGGGAAATTCTTTGACGATGGGGGCATTGACCAACTTGCTCTTTTCAGGAGTTAGACCGGTCTGCTCAAACTTATCGAAATCTCTGCCAGATATGATGCCGACGAGGTCGGCTTCCTTAAAATACTGCTCCGAGGGGATATTTACGGTAAAGGCCTGATTGCGTTTTATGTTGTGATAACTCAGAGTCGCCTCCCTAAGAGAGACACTGATGCAGGGAGGCTGGCTGCAGACGATTCCGCCCCAGGCGGCATTCATAATATTAGGCTTATCACCTGGCCCATAAGTCCCAACAATACATACGGGAGAGGGAAGTAATACAGTTTGTCCTGACAGTGAAACTTTCATGAATAGCTCCTTATAGTTTCAAGCTTCAAGTTGCAAGCTATAAGCCCACCCAACTACCCTGAGATCTTTCCCGATTCCCTCGGGACAGATCATCCGTCTGCGGCGGATTCCAGCAACAGTAGAGCTGTCCGTTTCAAGTCAGGTTAGGCTCTGAAATGAATTTGATAAAAAGCATACGATTACATATAGGGCAAACCTGAGCATAGCCGGGAAATCCTTCCGGGTTTTCCGTTTGAGGCACTGCCCGGGCGCCGGTGTACCCTTCTTGATATTCCACCTGGAAATGGTGTCCACCGTAGGGGCATCTAACAATCCGTCTAGGCATACGACAATAATAACATAGTTTCGATTCCTAAGTTACAAGTCACAAGATGCAAACTTCAACCTTGAGTTTGTGAATTCCTGGAAGCCAGCAGTGTAAAGGCTCCAGATACACCGATTTGTTCCCCGTATTGGATTGCCTTGATTTAGCTTCAAAAGGTGTCACCTTTTTCATTTTGAGTAAGAATTTTACATATTATCTTTCTGTTAGTGGGCCCTGTTCGCCCGAGTCGATGAGATGATATACTTAAGCAAGAATGGCAAAGGATAACAGTGATCTTGAATTTTAATTCTTACGAAATAATTAGTCAGGCTTCTCAGCTTGAAACTGCCGTCCGAGGTATAGGTGGATTAACCTCTATCTCCCTGGATACAGAGTCTAACAGCCGCCACCATTACCCTGAGCAGCTTTGTTTGATACAAATCGCTGTTGACCATAAAGTCCACCTTATCGATACGATAGTACTGCAGGAACTCAAGCCGCTTAAACAAGTTCTGGCAGATAAATCCATTCAGAAAATAATACACGGAGCAGATTACGATATACGCTGCTTCGACCGGCATTACGGATTCCGCATCAGAAACCTCTTTGATACCGGCATCGCGGCGCGTTTTACCGGGATCACTGAATTCGGACTGGCTGCACTCATAAAAAATTTGCTGTGTGTCACTATTCTTAAAAGTGAAAGACTGCAACAATCAGATTGGGGACGGCGCCCACTTTCTCCCGAGGCCCTGGATTATGCCGCTGCCGATGTGCACTATCTCTTCGCGTTACGAGATATTTTAGAAGAGAAACTGCTAAAGCTGAGACGGACAACCTGGGTGTCGGAAGAATGCGCCAGGCTTGAAGAGGTGCGCTATAGCAAGCCGGATTTTGCCAACGCCTACCTGACGGTAAAAGGAGCACAGGACCTGAACGATCAAGCACTGGCAGTGCTGCGCAGTCTCACTCTTTTTCGTGAAGAAGAGGCCAAACGGCAGGGCCGGCCGCACTTTTTAATCATCCCAGACTATGCCCTGGTCACGCTAGCAGCCAATCCCACGGTGAACCTGGCGAATGTTACGGGTCTGGGCCCAATCGGGCTACAGCGTTTCGGAAAAGGTCTCCAGGAAGCTTTGCGCGAAGGACAGGCCGCGCCTCCCATCCAGAGAGAACCCAGAGTTTACGTCCGCCTGACTCCCCCCCAAACCGCACGTCTAACCAAACTCAAAGCCTGGCGCACTGCGCTGGGCATAAAACTGAGTCTTGACCCGTCATTATTGTGGCCAACAATCAGCCTAGAAAGACTGGCAAAGACACCGGAGAGTTTGGAAGAAGAGATAAAATCAGTTAACATCCGCGCCTGGCAAAGGGATAATTTCGCTTCTTCTCTTAAAAATTGCCTTTTAGGCTAGATTTTTGAGAAAGTTAAGGTCTTTTTACCTTTAGAGGCAAGCTTGAAATAGCCGGAAGCGGTCAAAACGGTGAGCAATTCATTTTCTTCCAAATGATCGTCAGAGACCGATAATAGGCCATGATTTTTCAAAACCCGATGCAATTCTTTGAGGACATCATGGGGGTGTTTGAGATCATGAAAGATATCATAGAGCAGGATAACGTCCAGACTGTTATCATGTAAACCGGTCTTGCAATCGGAATGGATCATTTCAACATTAGTTAAATGTTTTTTGATGATTAAATTCTTAACGCTCTTAAGAGCCAGTTGGTTGGCATCCAGAGCAATAACTTTGCCTGATTTCCCTACCAGCTTGGTTAACGGTTCTATGTAGCTCCCAGTTCCGCAACCGTAATCAAGTACCAGAGATCCTGGTTTTATGTCTACTTCTTTTAAGATGTTTTTACGGGGTGAGAAAAAGTCGCGGAGAGTGAAGCTCAAGGACATTAGCCTGAATTTGAAGGTCGAAGGTGCTTTCCCCACTAGATTATTCCTCCTTCATGATGATCGTAGAAGTAGTCTAATCCCTATTGGGAGAGTTTTCAATGGGGGAGGGGGAAAGCCAAAAAAGGTAAAAGGTAAAAGTGAAAGTTAAAAATTATTCGAAATAAAAATCAAATACGCAGGTGGCTTCAGGAGGACAGAGATCTCGCACTGAAGAATAATAGAAGTTGAAGTAATCTATTCCTGCTTTTGGCAGCATCCAGTTTTTGTGAGGTTAGCGAGGATGGCTTCGTCCATGGTGAAGCTGTTTTTATCCGTGGGGAAAGCGCCGCTTTTAACTTCATTAAGATATTCAGTCACCGCGGTTTTGATGATATCTGAGAGTTTACAATATTGTTTGGCGTGTTTGGGGACAAAATCGGTGAAGGAACCGAGCATATCGTTGATGACCTGCACCTGACCATCGCAGCCCACACCGGCCCCGATGCCTATGGTGGGGATGCCGATCTGCTTGGTGACCAGGGCAGCTAAGGGAGCGGGAACAGTTTCCAGCACCACCGCAAAAGCGCCGGCCTGCTCCAGGGCAACCGCGTCATCCAGCAATTTTTGGGCAGTGGCCTGGGTTTTGCCCTGAATTTTATGACCACCAAGGGCATTGATGGATTGGGGAGTGAGCCCAATATGCCCGCAAACAGGGATACCGCAATCCACAATCCGTCTGACCGTATCAGCGACGGTGACGCCACCCTCCAATTTAACGGCCTGAGCGCCAGCTTCCTGAATAAAGCGCCCAGCATTGCGCAGGGCTTGTTCAGCACTAATAGTGTAAGTCATAAAGGGCATATCGCCTATAACAAGAGCCTTCTGAGTGCCCCGCACCACGGCTTTGGTATGGTGTAACATATCTTCCATAGTGACAGGTATAGTAGAATCGTAACCCAGTATGACTACACCCAGGCTATCGCCAACCAGAATCAAAGGAATACCAGCTTCATCCACGAGACGGGCAGTGGAATAATCATAAGCCGTCAGCATGGCGATTTTATCGCCCGTGAGTTTCATCGCCCTGATCTGATTAACGTTAACGCGAGCCATTCAAGTTCCTATTTACAACGATTAATATATTAATAACTTGTTAGTTAATACCACTAACCTTTAATTCCTCACACTCAAGGAATTAGGAAAATTGAAAAGAATTAAGTTAAGGGAAGGGAAAAAATATACACCACGCAATTAAACACTAGTTGCCTCTTAAAATATCCATGGCTTCATCCATGACGCCCTTGGTGTGGGTAATATGATTTTTTTCATCAACATAAACCAGGCGAGGATGATAGTCTTTACAATCGGCACTTTCCATCTCATGGTAGGTGAGAATAATAACAATATCACCTCTAGCAACCAGGCGAGCAGCTGCGCCGTTCAAACAAATCTCTCCGCTATTCGCTTCGCCCTCGATAGCATAGGTATGAAAGCGAGCGCCGTTATTGATATTCAGAATGTGTACCTGTTCGTAAGGAAGAATATCGGCAGCTTCCATCAACTTCTTATCGATAGTGATGCTGCCTTCATAAGAGATATTGCCGTCGGTCACTCTAGCACGGTGGATTTTGCTCTTTAGCATTGTACGCATTTGTCTTCCCTCTCAGAATTAGATTTAAGAGTACGGGTTAAAATATCTTCAAGCTCTCTGGCCTGATTATCATTGATTTTGCCCTTAGCCAGGGCAACCGGGATAGTCTGCAAACCTAACTGGCAGTAAGCCGGCAGTATAGCTGGAGCAGTCTCTTTTAAAGTATTCAAATGAATCTGGATGGTCCCGATATCGCCGCGGGCGATAGGGCCAGTGAGGGCCGCGGGAACGCTCAAATTTTCAATATTATTAAGGGTGCCTTTCAGGAGTGGCAATAAAGCCTGGATGGCCTGATCGCGCGGGATGCCGAACCCAGCCCACAGATCAGTAGCGAGTTTAACCAGCGTGACCAGGTAGTTAGAAGTCATAACGGCGGCGGTATGATAAGCGGCTTTGTCGCCAGCGCTTAATTTAATCCAGCGTCCTTCCAGAGAGACGGCCATAGTTTCCAGAACTGCCAACAAAGCGCCCTCGGCTTCCAAAGCGAAAGTAGACCCAGGAAGGTTATCGATAGCGTTTTGAATGCTGGCGAAGGTTTGCAGGGGGTGAAATGAGCCGACCTGCGCACCTACCAGGCGGGCAGGCTCCAGGATGTCCAGCCCATCCGCGCCGGAACAATGCACAACATTCTGGCCTTGATGCCAGCGGACCAGATCGATAACCACCGAAATAGCGTCATCCGGGGTAGTAATAAAAACCACTGAAGCATGATCGGCCACTTCTTGAGGAGAAGAATAAACGGGTACATCACCGACCATCCCGGCGAGCCTTTGGGCCGAAGATAAACTGCGGCTGGAAACAGCAGCGATGTCATAGCCGCAACGGTTTAACCTGACCGCCAGCGCTGTGCCGACTGTACCTGCCCCTATGAAGCCTATTTTCAACTTTTCCATTCTCTTATCCTCAAACGATGAAAGGACAAAAAAATACCTTCTCCGGATAACCAGAGAAGGCACGAACACACTTCGTTCAATTTGCCGTCTCGGTCGTTTCCGATCCAAGCGACTGGTTGCAAAAAGCCTGAGAAGTTTAAATAGCTCACCGCTCCGAAAAACCGGGGTCGATGGCCGAACTAATCAAACTTACAGTTTCATTCTAATCAGGGGTAAATCATTTGTCAATCATTGTATGCGATGATTAGGGAAAAGGAGAATCAGTTTCGAGCTTTTATCTTTAAGTTGGCAGCCAAATTCCAGGTAAAAACGCGATTTAAGATTTAAGATTTAAGATTAATGTTTATGATTCAGGAAAAAAGTTGTCAAAGGAAGCGAGAGATCATATTATGAGAATAGATAAAGAAATCCAAAGCACTAATATCCAAATCCTAAATTAATTCATAATCCAAATATCAAATCAGAAACTGAGGCAAAATGGATGAATATTAAAGAAGCCGGACATTTATTGGCCGGGATAATTACAAAATGTGAGGCTGAATACATTGAAGCCCATTTGGAAGAAAGCGAGGCCAGCCACCTGACCTACCGGGGCAAGGACCTGGAATCCGTGGATAAGACCGGGGCGGTGGGTGGTAACGTGCGGGTGCTGGTCAACGGGGGATGGAGCTTTGTCAGTTTCAATAATCTGGAAGACCTTGAGACCAAGGTCAAACAGGCGATTGAACAGGCCAAATTCGTCAGCGGAGGAGAGGCCAAAATCCTCCAGTATCCTCCGATTGTAGATAAAACCAAGGCTGAAATAAGGCAAAATCCGGTTAATATCCCCTTAAAAGAGAAAAAACAGATTCTGGATGAATACAACCAGGTCATCTGGGAAGTCCCCAAACTGCAAACTTCTGTGATTGGTTATGCCGACGGATACCGAAAATATATATATATGAACTCGGTCGGCAGCTACATCGAGCAGGAGCGGGCGGACGTTACCTTACGCGTAGGGGCCATTGCCACCGAAAAGGGTGAAGTACAACAGGCAGGTATTAGCCTGGGCAGCAGGGGCGAATTCAGCGCCATCAAGGGGCTGCACAATCAAATCAGGGACATGGCCCAGAACGCAGTTAAGATGCTTTCCGCCCCGCAGGCCAAAGGCGGGGAATATACCGTGGTACTCGACCCTATTCTGGCGGGAGTTTTTGTGCATGAGGCCTTCGGACACCTGTCGGAAGCCGATCATGTTTACGAGAACCCGCAATTAAGAGAGCTAATGACGATGGGCAAAACCTTCGCCGGCAAGCAATTGAATATTGTAGATGGTGCCGCTGTACCGGGCCTGCGCGGCAGCTATAAATATGATGATGAGGGTATTCCTGCCCAGAAAACCTATTTGATAAAAGAAGGCGTCCTGACTGGACGGCTACATTCACGAGAAACCGCTGCCAGGATGAAAGAAAAACTCAGCGGCAATGCCCGGGCCGTTAGCTACCGTTTCCCACCCATCGTACGTATGACTAATACCTACATAGAGCCCGGCAAAACTAGCTTTAAAGAAATGATTGCCGATATTAAAGAAGGCATTTATGTGAAGAACTGGTACGGCGGGACAACCAGCATGGAGATGTTCACTTTTTCCGCAGGTGAGGCTTATATGATCCGCAACGGGCAGATCGCTGAAATGCTGCGACCGGTGGTTTTAACCGGCAATGTTTTCTCAACCCTGAAGAACATCGATGCCATCGGCAACGACCTGGATATGAACGAGGGGGGAGGCTGCGGCAAGGCGGGACAATCACCTCTACCGGTCTCTAACGGCAGTCCGCACATCAGAATTCAGCGCTGCTTGATCGGAGGGAAATAAATGGAAGAAATTCTTGAATTAGCCAGAAAATTTGCTGAAGAAGCAGAGGTATATACGGTTTCAACTGAAGAAGCACCGGTACACTTTGAAGCCAACCGACTGAAAGCCATCCAGAGCAAACAGAGCACCAGTGTTTCTCTGCGGTTAATTAAAAACGGCAAACTGGGATACGCCGCCGCCAGCGGTGAGATAGACGCGCGTAAACTGGTGGATATCGCGGTCGAGACCTCAGAATTCGGCATGCCCGCTCAATTCTCTTTCCCCTCCGAACGGAATTTTCCCCAGGTAAACATCCTGGACCCGGAAGTGGAAACGGTAAGCATCGGGGAAATGATCGAATTGGGACAGAAATTAATTGACCCAGTGCTTAAAAGCACAGAAGGAATCCTGTGTGATGCCGGGGTTTCACGGGACAGCGTAACACTCAGCGTAGCCAACACCCGGGGAGGACAGGCACAATATAAAAAGACTACCTTTGGCATGGGTGTTTCTGGCACACTGGTGAGAGACACCGATATGCTTTTCGTAGGAGACGGGCAGGAGTCCTGCCATCCTCTGAGAGATACCAAAGCCCTGACGGATATAGTTCTCCATCAATTGGAGCTCGCCAGGAATACAGCCGGGGTCACTTCCGGGCAGATGCCGGTGATCTTCACGCCGGACGGGGTAGTGAGCGCCTTTTTACCGGCATTGATGTCGGCCTTTAACGGTAAGACGGTTTTACTGGGGGCTTCACCACTGGACAAGCGCCTGGGCGAGACGGTTTTTGACAAACGGTTTTCGCTTTTCGATGATCCCACACTGGATTTCGCGCCTAACTCCAGACCTTGCGATGATGAAGGCACAGTAAGCCGACGCACCGCATTAGTTGAAAAAGGCACAGTCAAGAATTTTCTTTACGATCTGCAAACGGCAGGGCAGGCCAAAAAGCAAAGCACCGGCAACGGCAGCCGCGGCAGAGGCGGATTAATGTCACCCGCGCCTAGCGCCTGGATCGTAAGTCCCGGAGAGACTGCTTTCGAGGACATGGTGAAGGATATCAAAGAGGGACTGCTCATCGAACAATTGATGGGAGCGGAACAGGGCAATGTGCTGGGCGGAGATTTCAGCGGGAACGTCCTGCTGGGATATAAGATCGAAAACGGAAAGATCACCGGCAGGGTGAAAAACACGATGGTCTCCGGTAATGTCTACCAGATACTTAAAGACCTGGCCGGCATAGGGAAAGAAACCAAATGGATCGGAGGAGGCGTTTGCGCGCCGGCCCTTTATTGCGCAAACCTCTCGGTGGCTAGTAAGTAGACTAGCTTAGTTCTTTAAGCTTCCAGTTTTGGGGAAAGGAGATAAACTTATAAAGTCTAATGTCTAAATCCGAAATCCCGATCAAATATGGGAATTTCAGCGAATTAAAATTTCAAAATCCTGATGTTCAAACAACAATAAGATAGAAAGTATCACCGGCGGGATTTACGATTGGGAGTATTGCTGGTTATAATAGTAAATAGAAGGGTACACCAAATCGGGTAGGGAATGGCAAAAGAAATGAAAGAGTTAATAAAACTGACGGCGCGGCCTAAACTGAACGAGCCTAATTTGCTGGCAGTCTGGCCGGGTGTAGGCAACGTAGCAATCATTATCGCCACCTACTTGACCGCAAAACTTAATTTTAAAGATCTGGCTGCGATACAACCGGCCAGCTTTTTTGATCCCACTGGTGTCCTGGTTGAGGACAGCATCATCGAAGCCCCGCAATTCCCGCAAAGCAAGTTTTTCTACCGTAAAAACGACCGTTTAGGCGGTAGCGACCTGATCATTTTCATGGGTGACGATCAGCCCACGGCGAAAAGCTATGATCTGGCTAATTGCGTCTTAGATCTGGCTGTGCGTTTCCATGTGCAGAAGGTCTTTACCTGTGCGGCAGCTCTGACACGCATCCACCACACTGAACAGCCCAAAGTCTGGGGGGTAGGCACCAATCAGATGATGGTGAACGACCTAAAAAGGATGAATCTAAAACAAAAAGGCAATTTACAAATCGCAGGCTTGAACGGCATCCTGTTGGGCGCGGCTAAAGAAAGAGAGATTGACGGCATCTGCCTGCTGGGTGAGGTGCCCCAATATGCCTCCCGCATGCCCAACCCGATGGCGGCTCTGGCGGTCCTGCGCCCGCTTTCCCGAATGCTGGATATTGAGGTCGATCTGGTAGAACTGGGTAGAGTGGCGGAAGAAACCCGCGAAAAGATGAAACAGGCTGCCGCTGAGGCTATGGGACAATATATTGATTACTTCACTCAGCCTATCTGGGAACAGGGGCAGGACGAAAACGGTGAAGAAGACGAGGAGGAATAGACTCAGTGGAGGCTGTACCCACAAATATCAAGATTATTGTCGATGGTCTGACTGATAGCGAAAAACCTCTCGGTCATGGCAAATTGGCGGATTTATCAAATTTAAGTTCCGCTGAAGAAGACTATTTCGCACAAGTGTGGAACAGTATAGAGTTAACCCAGCGCCGTAAAATCATCAACCGCATGGTTGAAATGGCTGAAGAAAATTTTGAATTAAACTATGATATTATTTACAAGCATTGCTTGAGTGACCCTGACCCGGAAATAAGGGTAAAAGCCATTGAAGGCCTCTGGGAAAATCAAGAGACCCTTTTGATTTCAACCTTTATCCGCATGCTTAACGAAGACAAATCGGAAATCGTGCAGGCGGCCGCCGCCAAAGCGCTGGGACAATTCGCCTTGCTGGCTGAATTGAAAAAGCTGGGTCCAGCCAGTTCCAGCCGCGTATCTCAGACTCTGCTAGCGATTTTGAACGACCCCTCCAAACCACCGGAGGTCTGGCGCAGGGCGTTGGAAGCCGCCGCCCCATTCTCACTTCCTGAAGTAAAAAGGAGCATAAGAGAGGCTTACCAGAGCCCAGACGCAAAAACCAGGAACAGTGCTTTATATGCAATGGGCAGGAATTGCGACGCTGCCTGGCTACCAATTCTAATAAAGGAATTGACTAATCCTGACCCGGATATTCGTTATGAGGCGGCCGGAGCTTGCGGAGAAATCTGCGATGAGGAAGCCGTGCCGCAACTTATAAAACTTACCCAGGATAAAGATCCTGAGGTACAGCATAGCGCCATAATCGCCCTGGGCAAGATCGGCGGGCTGAAGGCCAAAGCCCACCTGATGAAATGTGTAAACAGCCCGGATGATAATGTGGTGGAAGCGGCTGAAATAGCGTTAAAAGAAATCGATACTGAAGACGAGGTAATATAACCCTCGGTTTGACGATATTTTTATGACAGCAACAAAAAGAATACAACTTCGCGCAAAAAAACTTTCTGATGCTCGTGAGGACTATGAGTGGCAGATTGACCCTGAGCTCTGTCGCCTGGATGCAGCAGAGGTCCTCACCATGTCATACAAGGCATACGTAGCGGAATATACCTTTGAGATGTGCTATCCCACGTCCAACCGCCATGAGTTTTCCATAGACACCTTGGACGGTCTGCATATCGGAAACTGCGTTTATTACAACATCAATCAAGCTAAATCAAAAGCTGAGATAGGGATCATGATCGGCAACCGCGATTACTGGAACCTGGGTTACGGCACGGAGACGGTGAATACCCTGGTAGATTATGTTTTCAACAAGATCGAGCTGAAAAATATCTACCTGACGACCCTGGAATGGAATGCACGCGCTCACAAATGTTTTAAAAAGTGCGGATTTTCGGAATGCGGGGGGCTAAACAAAGATGGGTATCAATTTATCATGATGATGATAGAACTTGAGGAATGGGAAAAACGGCACAGAGCGGATGGGCCGGTAATATACCAATCAAACCCACAATGAACTAGATTTTTTGAGCGATCAGGCCAGCCAGATATTTCCTGTCCTCAACCAACCCTTCATGGTAAAGCACCACACGAAATCCTGCGAACAACCTTAATAGTTCTTCATGCAATAATAAAAAGTCAGGGTTACGTGGATGTCCGAAACGCTGTTGATCGATGGTATACGTCTCATAAAGCACAAAACCACCCATTTTTAAACCAGCCCTGATTTGTGGAATAAGCGAGCGCTGCAAATAATTGAAGCAGATAATCAGATCGTAGTAATCCGCAACCAGGAAATAGTCCTTCTCCAGATCGCCAACTTCAGCTTTGATTTTAAGACGGCGTTCCTTAGCCAATTGCAGGGCTTTCTTAACGGCCTCAGGTGAGCGGTCAACACCCTCTACTGCATAACCCTGTCCAGCTAAATAGAGGGCATTGCGGCCTTCCCCCATGGCGAGGTCTAGAACCTTGCCTTTCGGTAGCAGCTTAAGGTTTTCTACCAGAAAAGAGGCTGGGTTAAGATCATAAATATATTCTTTCCGATTACTATTCATAGACTACACTATATCCAAAACTAGGCAATCCTGCAGTCAGGGGGTGCTACCAACATAATGGGAACCGTCACCTGCCTGGCTACACTGTAAGCCACACTGCCCATGGCCCATCTGGAGATGCCTGAAAGACCATGGGTACTCATAATAACCAGATCAACTTGATTCTTGCCAGCATAGTCCAGAATAGCTTCAGCGATATCACCATGCAGAACCAGCCAGGTAGCGGGTATCCCTTCGGCAGCCAATTTAGCGGCGGTGTTTTTCAAATATTCCGCGCTTACGGTCTCAGATTGCTTCTGAATGTCTGCAAGAGTGTTTTCAGGCATATCGTACACGCCCTTATTGATAGGTTCTACCACAAAGACCAGAATTACTTCCGGCAGTTCCTTGCCAACAACCATATTTTTAACGTGTTCCAGAACACATTCAGCAAAGGGTGAACCGTCCAGGGGAACCAGAATCTTTTTGTACATACCTATCTCCTCAGCGCTTCACTTTTCAGCGACTATTTATCAGATACAGAAGTACTGGGTGGGACCAGCATGACAGGCACTGGAGAATTATGGGTCACACTGGAAGCCACACTGCCGAACATCAGTCGGGAAAAACCAGTTCTGCCGTGGGTTCCCATCACAATCAGGTCAACCCCGGTTTTTACCGCGTATTCCCTGATTACTTCTGGCGGATTACCCTTAGCTATTATCCCTTCAGCCCTTATACCTTTAAGGGTTAATTTCTCAACATTTTGATCAAGATACTTCCGGGCTACTCGCACCGCCTCATTCTCCATTTTTAGAGCGACGTCATCGCTAACCCAATGGGCTAAAGATTTAAACGGTTCAACCACGTGTATTATATTAATTTCAGTTAAACCAAAATTAGAGGCGATAAGAACAGCATTGGCCAAAGCAAGTTCAGACAGATTGGAACCATCCATCGGAACCAAGATTTTTTTAAACATTACACTCTTCCATAAACACCAAGGATTAATACTAATTCACCCAACATTCATTTCAAGAAATATTAGTCTATTGTTTATTATACTTAAATATTTAAATTAAGAATATAGTAAAGAACCAAAATTTTCCTTGAAGTTTTTGACAAGTCTTGCCCTTTTAGAGATAATTGGAGTTGATCTTTCCCAGATTTCAGGAGTAAGTTATGCAAATTGTACGATTCAATCACAAATCCGAAGTTAAATATGGTATATTGAACAATAATCTGATCTCCGGATTGGCTGTCGACCCCTTCAAAAATTTTCAAAGGGGGGACGCCTTTAAAAAGGATGGTTCTAGCTATCCCCTATCCGAGGTAAAACTGCTACCGCCCTGTCTACCTTCTAAACTGGTCTGTCTGGGTTTGAACTACCGTATCCACGCTCAGGAGGTCAACCTGGCGTTGCCCTCTGAACCGTTGCTTTTCATTAAGCCCTCAACTGCGGTGATAGGAACTGAGGAAACTATTGTTTTGCCCCGAGGCTCTCGAAGAGTGGACTATGAATGCGAACTAGCGGTAGTAATCGGCAAAACTGCCAAACAAGTCCCTGAGGAACAGGCTCGCGATTATATACTGGGTTATACCTGCTTGAACGACGTTTCTGAACGCCATTTCCAGAAAAAGGACGTGCAGTGGACACGCGCCAAAAGCTTCGATACCTTTGCTCCCATCGGACCCTGGATAGAGACCGAGTTGGAACCTGACGATCTCAAGTTAGAAACCTACCTGAATGGGGAAGTCAAACAGTCCGCCCGCACCAGTGAGTTGATCTTCAGTGTCAACCACCTGATAAGTTTTATCTCGAACGTTATGACTCTCTTACCGGGGGATATAATTGCCACTGGCACACCGTCCGGCATCGGGCCAATGAAAGCAGGAGATATCGTTGAGATAAAAATCGAGAAAATAGGCACGCTAAGGAACCGCGTAGAACAGGCTATTTAATAAACGGCTGCTCTTCGACTGGGTTCTCTAATATTTCAATGCGTGTGGGCTGGTTGAATATGTCCAGCTCCACAGCCACCAGATCAATACGCCAGTGTTCCGGAAGCTTCTTGTGATTTTGCAGGTAGTAATAGGCGCATTTTATCATGTGTTTCTGTTTGGTAGGAGTGAGAGACTCTTCAGGCGAGCCATGTTCCTGCGAAGATTTAGTACGAACCTCGACAAAAACCAGGCAGTTCTTTTGCCTGGCGACGATGTCAATTTCTCCTAAACGACAGCGATAATTGGTCTCAACCAGTTTATACCCCTTCTTTTTTAGATGATCTAAAGCTAGCTGTTCACCCAGGTCACCCAGAGTTTTACGTTCCATCCACATTCACCTTTGACGCGTTTTCAATCCAATCGCTGAAAGGAAGCTGAGAGGCATTCCTGACCGGCTGAAACAAGCGGCGATGAATAGGTGACGGCCCCAGTTTCCGCAGACAGGCCATATGCTCGGCAGTTCCATAGCCCTTATGCCGCGCCAAACCGTAGCCAGGATAGCGGCGGTCAAATTCTATCATCAACCGGTCGCGATACACTTTAGCCACAATAGAAGCACAAGCAATCGAAAAACATAGTGTATCACCATCTTCCACACCTTTTTGGGGATATTCCAGGGTGGGAACGGTGAGATAATCAATTAACAGAAAGTCCGGCTGGGGACGAAGCCGGGTGACTGCGCGAAGCATCGCCAGGTGAACAGCCGCAGTCATGCCAATTTGATCGATCAAATAAGAGTCTACCGCTCCAGTGCCAACAGACACGGCCGACCCATGAATATAAGGCGACAATTCAGCCCGCTGCTGGGAAGTTAACAGCTTGCTGTCCTTAACCCTTTTATACCAGGGCAGACGCTGACCTGGCGTCATAATAACCGCCGAGGCCACCACCGGTCCGGCCAGACAGCCGCGGCCTACCTCATCGATGCCGGCGATAAAACTGTAACCCTGCGCCCTGCAAGCCTGTTCCTCAACATTTTTTAGATCGGGAGAGCGCCTGGACTTTTTATTCAATTACGCCTCCACCAAGAACAATATCTCCCTGATAAAAGACCACGGATTGACCGGGTGTAATAGCCCATTGAGGCTCAGCGAATTGAACAATTACTTTATCCTGATCGATTTGCAGGGCGGCTTTGGTCTCTTTGCCCCGATAACGCACACGAGCGGTCACTGCTATGCCATTCTCAGGAGTCAATCCAGAAATCCAGTTAACACAACCGGCGGTCAAACTGTCACTATAAAGTTGAGACTTAAAGCCGACTATCAGTCGATTGGTCGCCTTTTCTATTTTCAAAACATACAGGGGTTGAGTGGCAGCAACGCCCATACCCTGGCGCTGCCCGATAGTATAAAAAGCCAGGCCTTGATGCTGCCCCAGCACTTTACCCTGGCTATCTACGATCTCACCCGGACTGGAGGTAACATGATAAGCTAAAAAGGACCGGCTGTTATTATCAGGAATAAAACATATATCCTGGCTTTCGCGTTTTTCCGCAGCCGGCAAACCCAGCATGGCGGCCATCTTTTTTACTTCAGTTTTCAGCATTCCCCCGACTGGGAAAAGAACGCTGGCCAGTTCTCTTTGTCCCAGGACATGTAAAAAATAAGACTGGTCTTTAGAGATATCCATTCCTTTTTTGAGAAGGTATAAATCGGCGAATTTTTCAATCCGGGCATAATGGCCAGTGGCCAGATAATCGCCCCCCAGCGCCCTGACCCTCTTAAGGAGCAAACCAAATTTAATATTACGGTTACATTGAACGCAGGGATTGGGTGTACGCCCGTTTTCATATTCGCGGCAAAATGGCCCAATAATGCGAGCCGAAAACTCCTTTTCAAGATTAAGGTAATGCAGGGGAATATTCAGCAAGCGGCAGGTGTGTTCCAATTCAGAAGCGGCTTTTCCTGCTTCTTCTTGAGACTTTGGATAAAGCAGTAAATGGATAGCTGCCACCTGATAACCGGCCTCTTTTAAGAGGTGGGCGGAAACCGAGGAGTCTACTCCCCCGCTCATAGCGATAAAAACCAGATGCGACATATCCCATATTATAGGTGAAAAACAGCCCACCGGTAAACTCGTTTTGACAACTGAAAGAATATTAGACTTTTTTAGATATTAATTGTTAATATTGAATTAATATATATTCCTTGAAGTGCCAATCTGAGGAGCACAACATGCAGATGGAAGCAGTCCCACCTGTTGTGGAAGAAATTAAATCGAAACCGGGTATCTGGGGAGGCTGGCCTACGATCGGCTTCAGCGCCGCTATCTTCGGCGTATTTTTTACCGCTCAAAACCTGGCCGCTGTCGTGTTTTTGGCTATACAGATCGCGTTAAATCCCTCATTATGGTCCTTAAGCGACCTGATGGACTACCTTTTAAAAATACAATCCAATGGTCTGATGATGTCCACCGCGATCATATTCTCCGGCATTTGCGGTTTTTTCTCTATCTGGTTGTTCATCAAACTACGCAGAGGTTACCCGTTCAGGGATTACCTGGAATTTAAAACACCAGCGGGAAAACAATGGTTAATGGTTCTGGGCGCTTTTATCGTGCTCTTTATAGTCGGCAATTTTATAGACAAGGTTTACACCGATCCTCAGGCCTTGAAGCTGATGACAGAGGCTTATCTATCAGCAGGCTGGACACCGCTTTTCTGGATCGCCACCGTAGTCTTTGCTCCCATTTTCGAGGAAAGCTTTTTTCGCGGTTTTTTATTCGTCGGTTTGAGGGATTCCAAAGCTGGACCGGTCTGGGCGGTGATTATTACCTCAGTAACCTTCGCGATTGTTCATGTTCAGTACAATTGGGAAGGTATCGCCGTTATATTGTTCATTGGCGGTATTTTCGGCATAGTCAGACTATTCAGTAAATCACTGTGGACCACCATAGTTCTGCATGCCGCCTGGAACCTGTTATCCACGATCAGCGTAGCAATATATATCCGGAGTTTGAGTTAAGCCGGTACCGTTTACGGAGGACAGTGAGCACAGATAGAGCGGAAGAGTGAGGTGCTCAGGTAACGGTCGCCTCTATCAGGCAGCAAAGTAACGATGACGCCCTTTTTCATCCCTTTGGCTAAACGTAAAGCGATGGCTACCGCCGCTCCGCTGGACATACCAACAAAAAGCCCTTCTTTAATCGCCAACAGCCGCGCGGTATCAAAGGCCTCTTCATCCTGAACAGTGATTTTTTCATCCAGAGCTGCAGGATTATATATTTTGGGCATGATGGCTTCGGTCATATTTTTAAGTCCCTGAATACAATGCCCAACGGTAGGTTCCACTCCAACGATTTTAACGGAGGGTTTCTTTTCTTTCAGATAACGGCCAATGCCCATCAATGTTCCGGTAGTACCCATGCCAGCCAAAAAAACATCAACTTCTCCGTTGGTCTGAGCAAAAATCTCCGGGCCCGTGGTAGCATAATGGGCTAGAGTGTTGCCGGGATTGCTAAATTGGTCAGGCAGAAAATAATTATCCGGATCCTGGTCAACAAATTTTCTGGCTCTTTTGATGGCACCATCTGTTACCTCTTTAGCAGGGGTCAAAACTATTTCTGCCCCAAAGGCTTCCAATACACTGCGACGTTCCTGACTGACACATTCAGGCATAAAAAGCTTGACCTTATAACCCTTAATAGCTCCGATCATTGCCAGGGCAATCCCCATATTACCGGAAGTGGCTTCTACAATGGTCTTGTTGGCAGTCAACTCTCCGTTTTCCTCGCCTTGCTTAATAATATGCAGGGCCGCTCGGTCTTTGACCGAACCTCCCGGATTGCCGCCCTCAACTTTGACCATCACCCTGACGGCTGAATTAGTATTCAAATTGACTAACTCCACCAGAGGAGTATTGCCGATGGCATTCAAGAGATTATATTGGGAAGTTTTCATTGTGGCAGCCTGTCCTTTTTCTTAAATATTTCCCGCTCAGTTTACGGCATAACTGGGAAAACGGTCAAGGAATAGCCATTGTTGCATTGTAAAGCTGGAACTGCCGCGTTAAGATAGAATTAACAATATCCGGAGAAGCCAGATGAAAAAAACCGTGTTATTAATAATCCTGATAATGGTAAGCCTGGTCGCTTACTTTGGCTGCCAATTCTCCGGGTTTGCTCCTGCGACGCCGGCGAATCATCCTGATTTTAAGGTCACATTCCTGGATGTCGGCCAGGCCGACTCAGCTCTAATCCAATGCCAGGGTATCAACTGGTTGATAGATGCAGGTACTAACTCGGGTGCAGATAGCCTGGTGAACAAAATACGCGGCATGGGTGTCAGACGATTGGACGGGGTAGTAGGAACTCACCCCCACGAAGACCACATCGGCGGCCTGGACGCAGTAATTAATTATTTCGGAATCGGACAGGTCTTTTTACCGCAGGTCTCCTCCACTACGCGCACCTATGAAGACCTGTTGAATGCCATCCAGCGCAGGAGTTTGCAGGCTACCGTGCCCGCCGCGAGCAGCACTTTCAAACTGGGACAGGCGGATGGAACCTGGCTGGGGCCAAAGAGCGCAACTTATAGTGAAATTAATGACTACTCATTGGTGATGCGTCTGGTGTATGGCAACTGGAGCTTCCTGTTTATGGGTGACGCGGGCTTCATTCCGGAGAAAGAAATGCTGACTGCCAGTTATCCGCTGAACTCGATGGTATTAAAGGTGGGCCATCACGGCAGTAGCAGTTCAACTTCAGATGAATTCTTAAAAGCGGTGGCCCCCATTTACGCCATAATATCCGTCGGGAAGGACAATGATTACGGACACCCGCATGCGGAAACATTGACTAAACTTAACCACGCTGGCATTGATATGCTAAGAACCGACCTAAACGGTACTATTACCTTTACCACGGAAGGTGAAGAATTGAAGGTCAGGACTCAAAAATGAACGGAATACTCGTGATTATCGACCGTTTTGAAGGTGAAATAGCAGTTTGCGAAAAGAGCGACCGCAGTATGTTTTCTATACCACGCTCTGTTTTACCGCCGGAGGCGCACGAAGGCGATGTGGTGCTTATAGAAAATCAGACTACCCGCATTGATCGAGCCGCCACTTTCGCCAGAAAAAAAGCAGCAGAGGAAAAATTGCGGCAGGTCATGAAACAAAACGGCTAAGGTTCATTTACCTGTTTTGGCTGCAAATTCACGATATTTACTGCTAGTGATATAAGTGGCATAGTCAAAGACCAATAGAATACGATTAGTGCTATTAACATAATTATACATATCGCATACATCAAGGTTAAACAAGGCCTGTCCATCCGCGTATAACCAGATATGCCGCCTCATAAGAATTAAAGCATAAACCACCTCTTCCACCGGAATACCTCGAGCGTAAAAATCCTCCACAAAGCCGCCCACATCCAGCACTCGCTCCACGGTCTTATAACAATCGTCAGAAAAAAACATCTGCCCCATGTTCTTATAAAGGGTCAGGGCATGGAGGATACAACCTTCCCGTGACATCTTACAAAAACTGGGAGTCTTGGGACTGGTACAGATGGCCTTGTACCACAGTTCAGCAATCTGCTGGCCGTTCAGGTGACAAAAATCCATGAGTTTGTCTACGATAGCTTTTTGCATTTTACAGTTCCTCCCCCCTTTTTTAAGAACACATCCATCCATAACGACATCCTATAGGTTTATCCTATATGTTGTAATTACATTATATCAATAAAGTGAAGCAAGAGGTATTCAAGCAAGAAAACAGCACCGCCTCTGGTTTTATGGGGGGCAATTTGCTATGATATGAATAGTTAAAAATGAATTTGCAGCTTAATTGAGCAGGATATTACTCTGGATACTTTTTAATCACCGAATTAGCCGGATCGCCAGGGATGAAAAGCGCTGTCCGGCGCTTTTTTCAAACTTGATAATCCTATCGCGGGGAAGTGTCGGAATGGCAGACGACCTGGACTTAGAATCCAGTGCCGCAAGGCGTGAGGGTTCAAATCCCTCCTTCCCCACCAACTTAGATTAACACCTCAACATAAGCCCCTTGGCCAAAATTTGCGACATTGTATCAGACCGAATTGCTATTGTACGATAAATTTGCCAGTCATCGCCTGCGGATGTATGTCACAGCGGAAAAAGAAGGTACCCACTGTAGAAGGAGCGGTAAATTGATACGTAATGGTCTTAGCGGAAACCACATCACCCTTAAATATTGCCGTCGCGGCACTGGAATCGGTATACAAAGCGAAGTTATGCGATACGCTGTCTTTATTGTCGAAAATCAGGGTTACTTGAGCCCCTGCCTGCACCCTGATCGTGCTTTGATCAAAAGCCATATTCTGAGCGACTAGCTTAACGGTCACAGGCGCTACTGAGGCCGTAGTTGAGGATGCAGGATTAGTTGACAGGGGCGGCAACAATTTTGTAGGTGTTGTACTCGAAACACATGATACTAGAAATAACATAACGACTACCAAACCCAAAACCAGGATACCGCATAATTTGGAATATCTCATACTCTTCCCCTCCAAGTGTAGTGTTAATCACCCTTTCGCAATTCTAATAAAGTTATTTTCATTATAGTATTAAATCTCTGGTGTTTTGATTACGTAAGCCTAAGTATTTTGTGGTAGAAAACGCCTCTAATTTGTGGAAATCGGGGTTTATTGCCAAAATAGAGCAAAGTAGGATATAACTAGTTCAGAATAATTTGTGAGAATTAGAGAAGGGGAACGGTGAGTGGCTAAAATCGTTTTGGATCTACACGCTATTTTTAATAAAAGCGATAAAATTGAAGCGGAACTTAACCGGGTCATTGAGGAAGCCGTAGAAAAAAGGATCACTCCAGTGGAAATAATCCCCGGCAAAGGCTCAGGACAGCTTAAGAAAAAGGTGCTGCGCTTCCTGGCCCAACCGGAGATTAAGAAGCTCTATCACCGCCTGGAAAAAGATGATAAGAATTTTGGACGAATTTTCGTCCATTTTAAATTTTAACGGGGGTTATTGTTTCTTGGTTAATTCAACCAGAGTGATCTCAAAAACCAGGTCCTGGCCGGCCAGTTCATGATTAGCATCAACAGTGAAATTGGTCTCCGTAACCGCAGTGACAGTCACCATCAGGTTTCCGCTTTGACTTCGCATCTGCAATTGATCTCCAACTTTGGGGTCCATACCTTGCGGAAGATCTTTTTTATCAAAAACAGCAATCATAGCATCATTTTTAGGGCCGTAAGCCTCATTAGATGGAATGGTAACTTTTTTAGTCTGGCCAACTTTCATACCCAGCACAGCCTTATCAAAACCAGCTATCATCTGACCAGCGCCTACTGTAAAGCCCAGGGGAGTTCTACCGATCGAGGAATCAAAAACCGATCCATCAGTTAAAGACCCTGTGTAATCAACTTTTACCGAATCACCATTCTCTACCACTTGTAACCTTCCTTTTCGCAATCAACTATTACTAAAATGCTGAGGCATAATATCCAAATATAAATTCAGTTGCCGTAAAAAGCCAGGCAGACGCCTTTCTTCTGCAACTGATCATCCAAAATTTATTTTCAACGAGCGGCTAATTCGCTTTCTTGGTCAATTCAACAAGCGTGATTTCAAATGTCAGGTCTTTGCCTGCCATCGGTGGATTGGCATCAACAGTAATGGTCGTATCAGTCGTAGTGGTAACAGTCACCACCATCCCGTTTGAAGACTGTAGTTGATCACCCACTTGGGGATTCATACCTGCCGCTAATTGAGACTTATTAACCACCTGAACCAAACTTTCATCACGCTGACCGTAGGCTTGATTAGCCGGGATGGTGACCTTTTTAGTCTCACCTTTTTTCATTCCCAGAACAGCCTTATCAAAACCAGCTATCATCTGGCCAGAGCCAACTGTAAATCCCAAGGGAGTCTTGCCAATAGATGAATCAAAAACCGTGCCGTCACTTAAGGTACCTGTATAATCAACTTTAATTATATCCCCATTCTGTACCACTGGTGAACCGCCGCAGGCAGTAACTAACAAAATACTAAGGAATAATATACCAACAAATATAAGAGAAACTCCTTTAAACATTTTATCCTCCAACGTTGAGGTAACCCCTTTCCAAGGAACAAAAACAGACTGAAGAAGAAGCTAGCAGATGATCTTTTAATTGTAACATAGTCATTTGCCCACGGGCAAAGAGGAGCCAACCTCTATTCCAATTTTTAATATACTGTAAGTAAGTAGAATTAATTGAGGTGCCGGATGTTTTCAGCCATGATCATGACTCGCATCGTCTTTATAACTGCTCTGATTAATTTAATTACTATATTAATGGTCCTGTTATCCTGCCGTTGTATCAATATGTGGAAAATAACTTCCTGGATCAACAAGTATCCCTGGTTCAAACGCTTTTTCAAGTGGCATTGCTATTTGTGGTATATCTTCCTGCCCTCGGTTATTATTCATATCATTTTTGCTATCAAGGTTTTTGGCCTTCCGTTTTAACTTTGCGGCTTTTATTCTGCTGAACAAGATACCAAATAAAAGCACCGACCGCCAAAAACAATACAGCCACTGCCGTTAACTGGGCTTGCTTTAAACCCAACCAGAAAACCTCATTGTCGCGCCAGATAAAGACGATTATCTGACTTATGGAATAGCCGAAGAGGTAAACAAAAAATATAATTCCAGGCCGGACTTTTTTACGCATAAACCAGAGAATGCTAAATAGTATTATGTCAATAATAGCCTCATAGACAGCCGCGGGTTGGTAGGCAATATCGTGCTGGGGCGGAAATGAGCCAGGGTGCTGATAAACGAACCCCCAAGGGAGAGTAGTTGGGTAACCGATTACATCGCCGTTGATGATATTGCCGATGCGGCCGAAGAATTGACCCACGGTACCAAAAACAACCGCAAAATCCAGGAATTTCCAGGTAGAGATCTTCATCCGCGCGGTTAAAATAATGATAACCAGCACAACCGCGAAAACCGCTCCGTAAAATGCCATACCCCCTTCCCAAACCGCAAAGATACGCCAAGGATCTGTGAGATATTGCCCCAGAGGCTGCTGCAAAACGTAATAGAGTCGGGCACCAACCAGCCCTGCTGGTACCGCCCACATTACGATGATGTCAAGCTGATCGCGAGTGATGCCTCTGTATTTGGCATAAGGCCAGGCTACCAGCAAACCGACAACAATCCCTACTACATACATCAGACCATACCAGTGCACTGCCAGTGAACCAATGGAAAAAGCCACAGGATTAATATTGATAACTATCATCGCCCCACCTATAAATATACTTAGAGCTAATTGACAATAAGTTTCATTTACTATATTATAGTTTAATTGAAAAGGAGTTTCAATTAGGTGAATTTTCAGGAAATTAGCAGACAACTACGTAAAAATGGTCATAAAGTTACACCCCAGAGAATGGCAATAATCCAAACTGTTCTGGGAAGCACTGAACTGCTGACGCCCTCCTCTATTTTTGAGAAAGTCAAAAAAACCGATCCCGGAGTGGGGGAGGTGACTGTCTACCGCACTCTTAACATACTTGAATCACTGGGAATGGTCTGTGTAGTACACACAGACGAAAAAACGCACAGTTATATCAGCTGTCCCACAGAGCATCACGATCATTTGATTTGCTCAGATTGTGGGAAAGTAGTGAATTTTACTCACTGTGATCTAGGGACCCTGGAGAAACGACTAACCGCGGAAAGCGGTTTTAATATTAACGATCACCGTCTGGATTTTTACGGGCGGTGTGAAAAATGCGATAGAAAACAGTGCAAGGCAAAAACCCCTGCTGAAATTCGTACTCACCGGGAGTCATGTCATTGAAATATATCTGCTTCTTAGTCTCAATTATCTTGGCGATTGTTCTTTTAATAGGTTGCCAGCCGGTTAAAACCAGTATGGGAGATAAAAAAACCATTGTCGTCACCTATTCCATTCTGGGATCTCTGGTCAAAGAACTGGTAGGAGACCAGGCGGATGTAATCATTTCCATTCCGAACGGACAGGATCCTCATGAATGGCAGCCTTCCGCGAGAGACATTGAAAATATTAATAAGGCCTCGCTGGTGGTCTGCAATGGACTGGGGTTAGAAAGCGGCCTGACAACAATTTTGACCAAGGCTAAATTGCGGGGAGTCCCCGTTTTCACAGCGACCGATTATATCACGGTAAGGCACGTAGGAGCCGGTGAAGGGATTCCCGCGGGTGATCCCGATCAAGCTGTAGGAGCAGCCGATCCCCACATCTGGACGGATCCACTTACCATGCAAAAGGTAGTGGTTGCCCTGAACCACCAACTGAAGACAGAATTGAGCCTAAATGCCGAAGCTGAATCTCAACGGCTGCAGGAGGAGTTAAACGGATTAAACCAGGAAATACAGCAGATCCTAAGTCCACTGGCGATTTCTGACAGGAAACTGGTAACCGGACATGAATCTTTAGGATATTTAGCGGAGCGTTATGATTTTAAATTGATCGGCGCCATCGTACCCAGCATTTCCACTCAAGCAGGGGTGTCAGCTTCCGATCTAGCGGCCTTGAAAATCCTGATCCAGGAAAACAAGGTCAAAGCCATTTTTACCGAGTTGGGCACCTCTGCGGCAGCGGCTGAAGCTATTGGCAAAGAAACCGGGGTCAAGGTAGTAGAATTAAACACGCATAAACTGCCTGCGGACGGCCAATACACCACTTTTATGAAGACCCTTGTCATAAACATAGTTGAAGCCCTAAAATAATCTTCAGGATATAATATGGATTGGTTGATTCACCCTTTTATAGCTAATGATTTTATGCTGCAGGCCCTCCTGGCGGGGGTACTGGTCTCAATTGCCTGCTCTGTAGCTGGAACGTTCGTAATTTTGCGCGGCCTATCTTTTATTGGCGACGCACTGTCACACGGCGTGCTGCCAGGCATCGCAGTGGCTTTTCTGGTAGGTGTTCCCGGCATTCTGGGAGCGGCAGTCGGGGCAGCTTTTATGATCGGTGGAATTTCCCTGATCACCACCCGCTCCAAACTCTCCTCAGATACCGCCATCGGCCTGCTTTTCGTAGGCATGCTTTCATTGGGCGTAATTATTATCTCCCATTCCAGTTCCTTCAGCGGAGATTTAACGCGTATCCTTTTCGGTGAAATTCTGGGCATTAGCACACAATCTCTCATACTACAACTAGTCGCTACTCTAGTAATTATCGTTATCACGGCTATCTGTGCTCGGCCATTTTTACTGCTCAGTTTCGACCCAGAACAAGCGCAGGTAGCAGGATTTTCCTCGCGTTTGTACCATAACATCATGCTTTTTATCATCGCTTTAACCGTCATCGTATCCTTTCAAACGGTGGGTACTCTTTTGGTCTTCGGCCTATTAATCGCGCCCGCCGCCGCCGGGGCGCTGCTAGCCCGCCGGATTCAAATCATGATGATCTGGGCAGTCGTTTTCGGCATACTTTCGATGTACATCGGTCTCCTGCTTAGTTATTACTTCAATTTGGCCGCCGGTGCTTCCATCATATTGGTCACCGTGCTTATTTTCTTCATCGTTTTCATTATCCAAAATATACGCAGCCGCAAATTTTTTTCTCACAGGGGAAAAGCCCATGGATAAAAATATATATCTTCATGCCAGCCGCCTTGATATAGGTTATAAAGACGAAGCCATAGTCGCAGATATCAATCTGGAACTGAAAAACGGGCAAGCGCTGGCTTTGATCGGGACTAACGGCTCGGGCAAATCCACCTTGTTAAGGACAATCGTCAATCTGCTGAAACCTCTCAACGGAGCTTTAACAGTCTTTGGCAAAGCCCCGGGAACCTCTCCCAGCAGAGTTGCGTATCTTGGGCAGTTCCATCACGGCGGTTTCATTTTACCCCTTCGGGCTATTGAGGTGGTGCGTATGGGTCGTTTCCCGATGCACGGCCTGACCGGACGCATGGGTAAAGAAGATGATGAGATTGTACATTCAGCCATGCGTATGATGCACATCGAGAAATTGGGGGAGATGCCCTTACGTTATATGTCAGGTGGACAGCAACAACGCACCTATCTGTCCCAGGTACTGGCCCACCGGGCAGACCTGTTGGTGCTGGATGAACCCACCGCCGGTTTGGATGCCGGAGGCCGCGATCTATATTTACAAGCCATGCGCAGTGAACTGGCCCGAGGTGCCGCGGTGATCTCAGCAACACATGACATCCAGGAAGAAGCTAATATGTGCGACCATGTCATGCTGCTGGCACGCAAGGTGATAGCTTACGGTCCTCCATCAACTACACTTACACCTGAAGCCCTGCTGGAGACGTTTGGTATCGTAGTCACAGGGGACAAGCGCCTGAGAGTTATTGAAAGTGTGCACGGACACGATCATGGTGAAGACCAGCACTAGAAACCTGTATAAAATCTAATTTTCTTCAGAGTGCTCAAAAGCTGGCATATTTTGATCGTCCCGCAATTTGTCCAGGATCTGTTCCCTCTCGGGTTTCCCCATCCCTGAAACATTGAAAATCTTTTTCAAAAAGCGGAAGCTAGCTTCATATTCGGGACTAACTAATTCCGTTACCCCCAAACGCCTTAACTGCTCTGCCTCCCTCCCGCGATGAGCACGCACAATGATCTTGAGTTGAGGGTTAATTTCAAGCGCGCTTTTAACCGTGGTGATAGTCGCCAGAGGGTCAGGAAAAGCCACAATCAAGGCTCGCGCGTTTCCCAAGTCTAAAAGTTGTAATACCCGTACGTTGCTAGCATCCCCAAAAATACAAGAATAATCACAGCTCTGCGCCTCAGCAATACGTTCAGGATCGCAGTCCACTACAATATAGGGAATCCCAGCGGTTTTAAGCCCATAAGCCACGCTTTGTCCTATCCTGCCATACCCTGCGATGATCACCCCGTTTTTAAATCCGCTTAAGTCCAGACTACCCGCAGAATCATTAATAATAATACCGTCTGATAGTCTGGCCAGATTCTGGTAGATGCGTGAGAAGACGCTCATAGACACAGGGGTCAGCAACATCGTTACAATAGCGCCAGCGATGATTAGATTATAAAAATCCCCTGAGGCAAACCCTGCAGCCACGCCACCCTGAGCCAGGATAAAACCAAACTCGCCAATCTGAAACAATCCCGCTCCGGCTAATAGTGCAATTCTACCGCTATATCCGAAACCTTTGAGAACTCCATATACTACCAATATCTTAAAAATGGTGATCACAGCTACAATAGCCAGCAGCAAGGTCCAGTTTTGTAAAACGAAGCGTGGTTGTAACAGCATTCCTAAGGAAACAAAAAAGAGAGTGGCAAAAATATCACGGAGAGGCGTTATTTCAGCTAGAGCTTGATGAATAAAGCGGGTGCGTCGCAGGATCAGCCCAACCAAGAAAGAACCAAAAACGGTAGACAGACCAAAAATCTGGGTCCCAGCGGCGGCTCCCAGGCATAATACCAGCACCGTCAATAAAAATAGTTCTTTTGAGCGGACACCGCCGACTTTACCCATCAACCAGGGCAACAGCCATAACCCGGCCACCACAGCCGCCGCCACGAAAGCCGCTGTTTTCCCGATGGCCACCGCCACAGCCAGCGGCATATTGGTTACATCTCCACTTAAGAAAGGAATCCCCAGCATCATGACCACTACACTAACATCTTGAAGAATAAGAATGGCGATCATGATGCGTCCGTGGACGGAATCCAGTTCACCGCGATCGGTCAAGATCTTGAAACAGACTGCGGTACTGGAGAGAGAGATGATCAGACCGAAAAGTAAACTCTCGGGCAGTGACCATTTGAAAAGTAACAGACCAGCCAGCAAACCAACCACGACGGTGGCTAATATCTGGATTAGTCCGCCCCACAGACCCACCCTACCCACCTGTTTAAACTGACTGATGGAGAATTCCAAGCCCAGGGTAAACATCAATAAGGCTACACCAATGGTAGCTACTGTTTCAACCATACCTTGATCAGAAACCCAGCCCAGGGCGTTGGGCCCAATAACAGCACCCACGACCAAATAACCCAAAATAACCGGCTGCTTCAAACGATGGGCGACCATACCGCCCACCAGAGCCGCCGCTAATAAAATCGTAAAGCCCAGAAAAGTATTCAAAGGCTAAAACGCTCCTGATACTGGATTTACACTTATGCTAACAGGTTAGTGTGGATATGAAGTAAGGTATTTTGGTTATCTGGATAACTTTTGCCTACTAATTCCTAATACACTATAAAACAAGGTTAGTCCACTCTATCTCTTGATATCCAGGTCGAAGGCTTTCAAAGAATGGTTAGTATCACGTAAGAAAGCGATCAAAGAAATGATTAGAGAGATCATAGAGCAGACAAACAAGCTCCCAATCAACCATGGACTACCGGTATTCATAGCGGCGGTCAAGAACAGGGAAATAATTAGGATGGCGGCAAAGATTCCGCAAAGGACAGCGAAAACGATGGACTGCTGTAAAAGAGCAGCGCGGCGAGAGAGGATTTGTAGCTGCATATCGTAGCTGGAATGTTCAGACGGAGATTTATCGCGCCACTCCCGCACCAGAGCCCGTCCTCGATCAACCACCCGCCCCAGACGGTTGGTAAGGGAAAGTATTAGAAGTCCCACGCCGGAAATCAAGACAGCAGGCCCGATAGCCACCTGTAAAATCGGAATCATTTCAATTATACTCATGCTGTAAATATAGCACCCTAGAAAAACAAATGTCCATAGCCATCCGCGCGGGCTATTGACAAAGCTAAAGCGACGGTGATATAGTTATTAAGGTTTCTGAAGTGCCCCTCAGCCACAGTATCTCAATGATAGACTAGTTGGGGGTTTGAAAATTCAATTTTTACCCCAACGGGGTATTGTTGACAAAAAAACAGGAACCTGCTAATATAGCAAAGTTGTCCCAAAAAAGACGACGAGAACCTTAACAACTGGATAGCGGAAGGAAGTTTTTCTAGCAAACAATTATCAAGGATTAACGAGCACAATAAACACTTCAATTTTTTGGAGAGTTTGATCCCGGCTCAGGATAAACGCTAGCGGTGTGCATTATGCATGCAAGTCGAACGGTGCTTCGAAAGGAGCGCAGTGGCAAACGGCTGAATAACACGTAAGCAATCTGTCCCAAAGTGGGGAATAATTCACCGAAAGGTGGACTAATACCGCATGTGGTAGTGGGGGTAGGTTCCCATTACTAAAGCCTTCGGGCGCTTAGGGAGGAGCTTGCGTCCTATCAGGTAGTTGGTGGGGTAACGGCTCACCAAGCCGACGACGGGTAGCTGGTCTGAGAGGACATACAGCCAGACGGGGACTGAGACACGGCCCCGACTCCTACGGGAGGCAGCAGCAAGGAATTTTGCGCAATGGGCGAAAGCCTGACGCAGCAACACCGCGTGAGGGAAGAAGGCCTTCGGGTTGTAAACCTCTTTTGTCAGGGAAGAATAATGACGGTACCTGGCGAATAAGTCACGGCTAACTACGTGCCAGCAGCTGCGGTAATACGTAGGTGGCAAGCGTTATCCGGATTCACTGGGCGTAAAGAGCGCGTAGGTGGTCCTTCAAGTCAGATGTTAAATTTTCCGGCTCAACTGGAAAATGTCATTTGATACTGCTGGACTTGAGGGTGGTAGAAGGAGGTGGAATTCCCGGTGTAGTGGTGAAATGCGTAGATATCGGGAGGAACACCAGTGGCGAAAGCGGCCTCCTAGGCCATTCCTGACACTGAGGCGCGAAAGCGTGGGGAGCGAACAGGATCAGATACCCTGGTAGTCCACGCCCTAAACTGTGAAAACTAGGTACAGGGAGTATCGACCCTTCCTGCGCCGTAGCTAACGCGTTAAGTTTTCCGCCTGGGGACTACGGTCGCAAGACTAAAACTCAAAGGAATTGACGGGGGCCCGCACAAGCAGCGGAGCGTGTGGTTTAATTCGATGCAACACGAAGAACCTTACCAAGGTTTGACATGCTTGAAGTAGTGAAACGAAAGTTTAACCAACTGTTAAGTCAGTAGCTTGCACAGGTGCTGCATGGCTGTCGTCAGCTCGTGCCGTGAGGTGTTGGGTTAAGTCCCCCAACGAGCGTAACCCTTATTGCCAGTTATTTTCTCTGGCGAGACTGCCCCGCAAAACGGGGAGGAAGGTGGGGATGACGTCAAGTCAGCACGGCCCTTATACCTTGGGCTACACACACGCTACAATGGACGGTACAATGGGAAGCAATGGAGCGATTCGGAGCAAATCCAAAAAGCCGTTCTCAGTTCGGATTGCAGGCTGAAACCCGCCTGCATGAAGTCGGAGTTGCTAGTAAACGCAAGTCAGCAAATTGCGTTGAATACGTTCTCGGGCCTTGTACACACCGCCCGTCACGTCATGAAAGCCGGTAACACTTGAAGTCGATGAGCTAACTTTAGCAATAGAGAGGCAGTCGCCGAGGGTGGGACTGGTAATTGGGACGAAGTCGTAACAAGGTAGCCGTAGCGGAAGCTGCGGCTGGATCACCTCCTTTTTAGGGAGATGAAATTGGTGTGAACCATTTTCTTCCAGATCGATACTTATTAAGCAATTAGTAAGTGGTACTTCCTTCCGCTATCCAGGTGTTAAGGTCGATTTTTCTAGGCGACCGACGCGGGGTGGAGCAGTGGCAGCTCGTCGGGCTCATAACCCGAAGGTCGTGGGTTCGAATCCTACCCCCGCTACCAATTTTCATATTTTAGTATCTTATTTTACAACTGGGGATTATACAGGTCACTTGTTCAGGGAAATGAGATAAATCAAAGCTCTCCGATTTAAGTCGGAGAGCTTTTTTGCATTGATAGAACAAAACAGCAGAGACTGGTGTTTTAGTCAAATGCAATCTATAATAAACCTGTAAATCAATGGGGGCAGAGAGGTTCCGGTGGGCTTCGCAGGCTTCAAACCTGTTGGAGGGCACTTTGTGTCTTTGGTGGGTTCGACTCCCATCTGCTCCCGCCAAAACTTTATCAGTAAAAACTTATCCCTTGGTACCTGCTACCCTATCATCCCCAACCCTTCGGGTAAGTCTCTTTTCGTCCATGTGGTCCAGAAGCGCCTGAGTGAATTTACGACTGTTCTGAAACATATTCCTGACTTCAGCCAAAGTGACTTTCCCATTTTGCTTGATAAGGGCTAAAACTTGGGTGGTCATCGTCCCATAAGCTGAGGTTAAAAAGGTGACCCCCGCGGTGGTTTTAACCACCAGACCTTTCTCGACTAAAAGATTAAGTAGATCTGGTTCCAAAACCATATTCGGGGAAGGGGAAAAAGGATTTTCAGCTAGCTCATTTAAATAAGTATCGATTTGGGTTTGCTGTTGAGAGGTAAGCTGGATTTGATAACTGGACAATGAAATCAAGCCCGATCTTTCCACCAGTAATTTTTCAGTTAGCAATTTTTTTATAACTTCAGAAGACCATGATCCCAGTTTTATTTTATTTGCAACTTCGGCTTTAGGGATGCCTATTCTGAGAGGATATTTGCGATGAAAATCAGTCACGATAACCGCAATATTATCTACCACTCGTCCCCAACCTGAATCTGTTAAGATCAGACTGTCTGTCCCTCCCCCAAAAGAGACTAATTTACCTTGCTGAATCAGATTATCTACGGCCCTTTGCATAATCTTGGGGTCCATGTTGTTCAAGGCTAATAGCTTTTCCCTTTCCAGAGACTGTTTGTTTTTAAAAGCCCCCAATATGATTTCCTCTATCTTCCCTTCACTTCTAGTCTTAAGGTTAGCAATAATCTCAGGACGAAAACGCTGATAACGTTTTTCGGGATGAACTTCCAGAATAATACCGCCTCCAAGAGTATCGTTGGGAGAACGGACTACATAATGGTCATTATTAACCGCGGCCAGAGGACTATCTAAGACAAACTGAACCCAGGTGGTTTCACCAGGCTTAATTTCTTCTTTTTCCAGCAAACGTATTCGGGCGATAACCTCCGCAGACCCAGTGTGAAAACTCACCTCGGTATTATGGCGCAATGGACGATTAGGCTGAGGCAACAAACAAAACCTTGCATCTAATAAAGTGGTTGTCTGCAACCAACCAGGTTTGGTAAGCACATCCCCTCTTTTTACTTCCGCGGGGCTTACGCCCGTCAAATTAACTGCCACGCGACTTCCGGAAACGACACTCTGAAGCGGGGTTTTATGTGTTTGCAAACCCCTAACACGGGATTTGAGACCTGTTGGCAGTATTTCTACTTCCTGATCAACCGTTAACCTGCCATCAATCAGGGTCCCGGTTACTACAGTTCCCGTACCCAGGATCGTAAATACTCGATCGATGGGTAATCTGGGTTTACCAATATCCCGGCGGGGAAGGGAGGAATTCAGCTCGCGCTCTATAGTTGCTTTCAGTTCAGAGAGTCCCTGTCCAGTGATTGAAGATACTGCGACAACTGGAGCTTGCGCAAAACTGGTCGACTGCAGCAATTCCTCAATCTCCATTCCCACGAAAGTAATCTGATCCTGATCAACCAGGTCAGATTGAGTAATCACAACCACAGCCTTGGGCACTTCCATGAGGTCGAGGATGGCAAGATGTTCGCGAGTCTGCTGTTTGATGGATTCATTAGCAGATACCACAAGCAGAACCAAATCCATGCTGCTAACCCCTGCCAGCATGTTATTAATAAAATGCTCATGACCGGGGACATCGATCACACCCACTTCAAGGCCGCCCGGTAATTTTAACCAGGCAAAACCCAATTCGATCGTCATCTCCCTGGCTTTCTCTTCAGCCAGACGATCTGGATCGATACCAGTCAAAGCATGAACCAGAGTAGATTTTCCATGGTCAACATGACCGGCGGTACCTATGACGAACAAACTCTTGCTCCACTAATAAATTGTTTATGTAAAATACTAGTATTGAATTATAGATCGAGATGTTTGAGGCCTTGCTGCAGCGTTTTTATTACGATTGGATCTTCTGCGGGTAAGACGGTGCGAGGATCAATCAGCAATATATTTTCGCTGATGCGCCCTATAACAGGAGGATCCTGATCGCGCAGCCAGCCGGCTAGTTTTTCTGCGAGGTTAGATTTACGAGAGCAATTAACGGCAACCAGACGAGTGGGCAAAGAGGCACCCGGCATACTCCCTCCTCCTATAACGCTTTCCCCACTGACAACCTTAACATTATTACCCAAACACCCAGCCCACGATTGCGCTCGCTGCTCTATTTCTGTTAAGGACATGGAGATCATCTGCCAAACCGGTATTTTTACCAGCGCCTCCCCTTTCAAGTAATGAATAAGAGTTGCTTCCAAAGCGGCCAAACGGGTTTTATCCAAACGCATAGCCCTCATAAGCGGGTGTTTCTTTAATTTATCCAGATAAATTTTCTTGCCAACAATGATACCTGCTTGAGGACCGCCCAGCAGTTTATCTCCGGAGAAAAAAGCCAAATCCACACCTTGCGCGATGCTGTCCTGAACAGTAGGTTCATGTTCCAAACCAAATGGCGCGGTATCCAGAAGACAACCGCTACCAACATCATCGAAGACTAAAACGTGGGACTTTTTACTTAAAGCGACGATTTCTTCAAGTGCTACCGATTGAGAAAAACCTACCACCTTGAAATTGCTGGTATGAACTCGCATTAAAGCAACAGTGCGAGAGGAAATAGCTTTTTCGTAATCATCAATATAGGTGCGATTGGTAGTGCCGACTTCAATCAATTTGGCTCCACTCTGCCGCATTACTTCAGGAATGCGGAACCCTCCACCTATCTCAACGGCTTGACCTCGAGATATAATAACCTCTTTCCTTTTAGCCAGAGCTGTTAATCCCAGCAAAAGGGCAGAGGCATTATTGTTGACTACCACCCCGGCTTCCGCGCCGGTTATGCGGCAGAGTAAGGATTCAATATACCCATGCCGAGAACCGCGTTCGCCTTTACCAAGGTCGAACTCTAAATTGCTGTAGCCTGAGGAGACTTTGATCATAGCGTCAACGGCTAGCTCACTAAGGGGAGCACGCCCGAGATTGGTATGCAAAACAACACCTGTAGCATTGATAAGAGGCCTCAATCGAGGCTGTGATAAAGCCAACAGCTGTTTAACAACATAGCTAACAATTTCATCGGGTGATGGGGGCTGCTTTCCTTGTGTAATAGAGGTGCGGTAAAAAGCCATATTTTCTCTAATGATGTCTACTATAAGGTTGTGAGGAAAATCCTTCACCAAATCCTTAATTTCAGAATACTCCAGGATTTTATCAACCCCGGGTAATGAGCGTAGTTTATTTTCCATGCACATATTATATCATAGCCCATTAGGCGCCCTAGCAAGGCAGTTAGTCAAACTTACTTACCGGTCTGCACTATGATTTTACTTTTCGGATTATTCACAACCTCACCGATGACAACGGCATCCTTTACCCCCGCCTGTAAAAGTCTTTTCAGCAGAAATTCAGCCTTCTTTTCAGAAACTGAAATGAGTAATCCGCCGGAGGTCTGGGGATCAAAGATAACCTCAGCCAGAAACTCATCAACATCCGGCCTTATTTCCACCATAGAATGACGGTAATCGCGGTTGCGGTATAATCCACCCGGAATCATTCCCATTTTCGCCAGTTCCCTGGCTTCAGGGAAAACAGGAATTAACCTTAAATATACCACGACCCCATGATCGGTCCCCTCAATCATTTCCGAAAGATGTCCCATCAATCCAAAACCGGTAACATCGGTGCAGGCATTTACTCCGACCTCCTGCATAATCTCTGAAGCTCTGCGGTTAAGGGTTGACATGGATTTTATAATCCCGTTCGCAGCCTCCTGACTAGCCATGCCAGCTTTAATAGCCGTGCTAATAATGCCGGTTCCCAGCGGCTTGGTTAATATCAATTTATCACCAAATCGAGACCCCTCTTTACGAAGCACTTTCTGCGGATGAATAATACCCGTTACGGAAAGGCCATACTTCAACTCCTGATCATCCACGCTATGACCACCAACGAGAACCACCTCAGCCTCCCTCATTTTGTCGATCCCACCCAGGAGAATCTCTCTTAATATAGAAATATCCATGGTCTTAGAGGGGAAGCAAACAATATTCATGGCTGTCACAGGTTTTCCGCCCATGGCATAAACATCACTCAAAGAATTTGCCGCGGCAATCTGTCCAAAGGTAAACGGGTCATCTACGATGGGAGTAAAGAAATCTAGAGTCTGAACCATCGCCGTTTCCTCATTTAATTTATAGACGCCAGCATCTTCTATCCTATCCATGCCTACAATAAGGTTAGGGTGATTTAGAAGAGGCAAGTTAGCCAGTGCTGCATTGAGGTCCGCCGGACCCAATTTACAAGCTCAACCGGCACCCCGCACAGTCTGAGTAAGACGAAGCTTAGACTGTTCTTTCACCTTGCACCTCCCTGGAAAAATCCTAAATGCGAATACCGAAATCCGAAACAAAATTAAACTATCAAAATTCAAATTTAAAAATCTGTTTGTACGTTTAGGCGGTGTACTGCTTTAAAGTCTATATTATCCTGAGTCAGGAGAGATTGTACACTTTCTGACTGGAACCATTCAAAGCGGATGGCAATACCACAATCACTTGAGAATTCCCTGGGTGTAGGTAACAGTTTAATAACAAAGCCGGCTTTTAATAATAATTTCTCCGTTTGCATGACGCCAGAAGTAGTATGAAAAAGAATTACCCCATACGCTTTCATGATCTAGCTACCTTTTGAATCGCCTTTAAGGTCTTATTGATGTCTTCCATGCTATTAAAAATTCCCGGCGAGAGGCGTACTGTACCCTCGGGAAAGGAACCCAGAGTCCTGTGTGCCGCCGGGGCACAATGTAATCCCACACGAGAAAGGATGCCGTATTCCTCGTCCAGCCGGAAGCCTACCTCAGATACACTTTTACCTGATAAAGTAAATGAGACCACGGCTATTGAACTGGCAGGTTCGTGAGTACCGAAGACTCTTGCCCCTTGAATAACTGATAACCCCTGTATAAGAGCTGCACTTAAGGTTTTGGCGTGCTCTCTAATCTTTTCGATTCCTTCAATTTTGATCCAATCTAGACCAGCACTCAAACCTGCTAGACCAATGACATTCATAGTTCCCGCTTCGAATTTATCCGGTAAATGCTCCGGTTGTTCCTGTGATTCAGACCGGCTGCCAGTGCCCCCCAATATCAGGGGAACCAGCGATCCTGTATCAAAGGCAGGATTGATTATTAAACCGCCGGTTCCAGTTGGACCCAGTAGTTCTTTGTGACCGGTAAACGTTAATAGATCGACCCCGCATTTTTGAATATCTATGGGAACAACACCGGCAGATTGGGACGCGTCTACTAAAACCGGTGCTCCGTTTTGATGGGCAGTTGATATCACCTCTGCCACCGGTAAAATTGTGCCGCAAACATTGCTAGCATGAATAATAACAACCAGTTTGGTGCGAGTATCAATTAGTCCAATGATCTGCTGCAGACCCAAACTACCATCCGCGTTACATGGAGCTATTTTCAGGTTAATGCCCTGTTTTTCCAAAAATCTCAACGGCCGCATGACGGCGTTGTGCTCCATAGCTGTTGTTACGACGTTATCACCGGGCTTCAATAATCCACGCAGCACCAGATTGATAGCCTGAGTAGCGTTAGCAGTAAAGACAACTCTCAAGGGGTCGGGGGCATTAAAATGCTCAGCGATTTTTCCCCGGCAGTCGTAAATCACCCTAGCAGCGGATATAGATAAACGGTGCCCAGAACGACCTGGGTTACCTCCGTCATGCTCCATAGTGTCTGCGATGGCTTTCAAGACCTCAGGAGGTTTAGGCCAGGAAGTAGCCGCGTTATCCAGATAAATCATTTCTGCGACAAGACCTTGAAAAAATCCCCAATAACGATAGTTTCCCAATAGTAGATCAAACAGTGAGAGATTTTCGACATTAACAACTCCTTTATTAGGGGAACATCGTAACTCCAAGGAGGCATTAACATCAGGTCAAGGCTAAAAGGGTAAAGTTACGAATATCCCAAAAACCAGATTCTAATCGATGCGGAAACCGCATCATTGCGGAAGCTAATCAGCTCATCGGGTAAATGGAATTCATAACATCACCTCCTTTTAATATTGTTACTATTATAATTGCAGGATGGACATTAAGCAAAACTGGCGGCATGGCGTGCTTCAGGCGATAGATGCCTCTTTTTAAGCGCTTATTTTAATACCACTTGCCATTCTTGACATGAGATACAAGTTCCGCCTTGCTCCTGCGCTTAATGGCCCAGGCTTCGGCATGTACCTGTTTAAACAGAGCTACGCACGAAGGGTCAAGATTAATTTCTATACCCTTTTTAGCAACTTCTGTAATTTTCATAGCCAGATTAATAATTTCCATGTGGACATCATTGGTCTGATCTATTACCTGGATTCTTTTTAATTCTTCATCGGATAAAGCGCTGAACTTATCTGCAGGTGCTCCACATTCGCACCTTTTGGGCGGCTCATCAGTACCACCTTTCATGAAACCGCAAACAGAACATTTCCATACCATAACTTAATTCTCCTTATGAGTTACATGAAAAAATTATTAAAATACAATTTACTTTGAAAATAATAAATAATCAGGGTTTATTTTTACTACTTTTTCTAACTCAATTTCTGAAAGACCAAATCGGACCATTTGAGACAACATCATACGAAATCCCTCGGTTGGCGGTGGATTATAAGCTTGTCCTAAATCAGTACTCAGTAAACAATGGTCCGCTCCAAGAGTTTTAATAAGATTGACTATTTCAAGCGGTGACATGCGCATAGGTGGCATACACGAGTTAAAACAGAATTCTACAAAAGCTCCTTTGTTTACCAAATCCTGGGCTTGTTCTACAGAAAATGATTGACCAAATCCTTTAGTTAACGGGTGTGTGAGTATAGTTTTGATTCTTTGTCCCAGCGATTCTTTGGCAACAGCCATTATCTCCGGAACAGAAATATGGCCTGTGGCTAAAACCAGACCATGAGCTTTAACTATTTCCAATATTTCTTTCAGTTCTGGAACAAGATTCCCATCAACATTTATGACGGGAATCCCCGAAAACTCTGATTTCCCTTTATGTTCTTTGTTCCTCGAACGAGCTTCGATATCTGCCTTAGCTGATGTGGTAGGCAGCCAAATGATCCTAGCTCCTTCTTTTGAGGCAACTCTGACAGCCTCGGGGTTTAGCCCTCCCACGCTCGCATTTAATACCAGGCTGCCCACTAGAACCGGTTTGTTGACTATCTTATTAATCATTGATGCTAGTGGAGCTGTACAGAATTGGTGAGACTTAATAACAACGTGCTTCATGCCAGATTCGCTGGCTTGCTGGGCTAATTGAAGAGCATCCACACTCCGTTCAACAAAAGCATCCGGGCCACAATGAACGTGTAAATCTATTGAATCTAACATTAATTTGCCCATATTCAATTAAACTCTCCGATGGCGCATGAGGCTATTATGTATTTGGCAATAAGTAAAGAAGTGGGACAACTATCGGGGATAAACCACAAACCGCGGTAGCTATAAAAGTCAATTTGATAACCCTTATATTATCCCCACTCCGAATTATACGAATATTTGGATTTTTACTCAATGAATTAGTTGAAATCAAGTCTTGCGGTCTAGCGTGGAGTAAACATAAAAATTATTGAACCAGTTTGACTTTTAGGTGACCTGTATACATAATAAAAATATCTTCATAACACAGCAATCTCACTAACAAAGTGCGGCTTCTTTTTGCCATGTGATGGGTAGCATGAGTTCTGTATTGGGGTTTTAACACAATGGAAAAAGTTAATGTTCTGATAGTTTCAGGAACTGATTTATACCCCGGGGCTCTTGAAAAGATTGCTGAGGTTTCTCCCAGGGTTTTAGTTAAGGATGGAGTAAGGCAATTTATGGCTGAACAGCGTCTGAGCGGCATTAACTGGAAGCAGGCCGAACGACTTGAAAAAGATATGAGTATTACAAAAGAAGGCGAAGAAGACCTGGATTCGTTACTAGCTGAGGCAGAAGTTATCTTCGGGAGATTCACCTTCCCGGAGGATATGCTTAAAAAAGCAGCTAACCTTAAGTGGGTACATAGCTCAAGCGTCGGTGTGGATTCTATCTCGACGGATTTTATAAAAACTAATATTATTGTTACCAATAGTCGCGGTGTCCCTGCTATCCCCATTGCCGAGCAGACTTTGATGTTAATGCTCATGCTCGCTAAGAATGCTCAGCGTCTGGTAATTAATAAGGAAAAAAAACTTTGGGAAAGATTCGATACTCTTGAGCTTCGTGATAAAACAGTGGGCTTGATAGGATTAGGAGCTATAGGGAGTGAAATTGCTCGGTTAGCTAAGGGTGTAGGCATGAAAGTTATTGCCACCAGACGTTCTGTAATAACTGGTGAAGAGGCGATTCATGGCATAGATGAGTTGTATCCCCTAAGTCAGCTTCGAGAATTGCTTCATAAATCGGACTTTGTGACCATTGCCGCGCCACTTACACCTGAGACGCAGGGGATGATTGGCGAGGAAGAGCTCAAGGCCATGAGAAAAACCGCTTTTATAATCAATATCGCCAGGGGGCGAATAATTAATGAGAGTATCCTGATCAGGGCACTCAAAGAAAGTTGGATAGCGGGTGCTGGCCTTGATGTCTTTGAAAGCGAACCGCTTGCTTCGAATAATGAGTTATGGATGCTACCAAACGTGATTATCAGTCCTCACATATCCAGTAATAGTGAGAAACGTCCTTATCGTTCAGTAGCTCTTTTTTGCGATAACCTGAGACGGTATATAAATGGAGAACCAATGTTGAATATGATCAGTCAAGAAAGAGGGTACCGATTGTAATATTAAAAAATATTATTAGGAGATAGTTGAGTGTCTGATTATGATGCAATTATCATTGGAGGCGGACCGGCAGGATTGACAGCCGGGCTTTATTTAAGCCGAGCTAACTGGAAAACCTTATTATTAGAAAAGAACTGCTTCGGTGGTTACATCATGAATATAGAGACTATTGAAAACTACCCGGGATTCCCGGAAGGTATTTCAGGAGCTCTCCTTGGCTCTCAGATGGCTGACCAGGCCGAAAAATTTGGTTTGAAGATGGAAATGGCAGAAGTTACAGGTCTAGAAATAGCGACCACCAGCAAGTGGGTATCTTGCTCTGATGGTAATAGATATTCAGCTGACACCGTAATTATTGCCGGAGGGTCACATCTTAAAAAACTGGGAGTCCCAGGAGAAGAAGAATTAAGAGGAAAGGGGATAATCAGCTGCGCCCTTTGTGATGGCCAGGAATTTGCAAACAAGGTGATAGCGGTTTGTGGTGGAGGAGACGCTGGTGTTACTGAGGCTTTGTACTTATCCAAGCTAGCCTCCAAAGTCAATTTGGTGGAATTTATGCCCAAACTTACTGCAACTTCAATTCTTCAGGATAGAGTTGCCAGCAATCCCAAGATTGAGGTTCATGTTGGCACGAAAGTGGAAGCAATTCTGGGTAAGGACCATGTCACTGGCCTTGAGATTCGGAAGTCGGGAAACGCTAAAACCGAGGTTTTACCCGTAGAAGGACTTCTGGTTCATATTGGCCTTGATCCCAACACAGGATATCTCAACGGGATTGTGCCCTTAGACGGACAACGTAAAATAACAGTAAGCAATAAAATGGAAACTGACTTGCCCGGCGTTTTTAGCGCGGGAGATATCCGGAGTGGTTCCTATGGACAGGTTTGCACTGCGGTTGGTGATGGAGGAACAGCAGCGATTTCTGCAATAAGGTATCTGCAGACTCTAAGCAAATAATTAGTTATACACACTGCCGATTGGGGAAGATATTAGTAGAATTTGTCTAAGTATTGGTGACAATATCAATAAAAAAGCCTCGAATTAAAATTCGAGGCTTTTTATTTACAAATGCCAGGAACTTCTCTCGATAGAGACTAAAGGATAACGCCGTTATTACTAATTGTCTATTGTAGATTCAACCATGGTGGTTTAGAGTCTAAAGAGCAGTAGAGCATCCCCTAACTTCATCGACTTTATATCCAAATGTACCGGGGTGCTGCAATGCGCGAAATCCATCAAAGAAGAAGGAAAGAAATATGTCAAAGATACAGGAATCAATGGAACCTACAGCTAATGAGACAGAAAATATCATTCAAGAATGCCGGGAAAGGATTTGGCAAGCCCTTGAAGCAGACGGCAGCAAATTGAGAGAGAGGACTGAGTTAGAGTCAAACGAAATCCTTGCCAGGGCCAGGGAGGAAGCTGACAAGGCTATTGCTCAAGCTAAACACGAGGCAAGCGTCGTGTCTGAAAGAATCATTGCCCTAGCCAAAGAAGAAGCCGAACAAATAGTCAAAAGCTCCCGTGAGGAAGCTCTGAAAGCCAAACAAGAATCAGCGAGGATGATCAATGAAACCAGGTTGCTGACGCAGGTAAGTCAAAGCGTTGAACAAATCATCGGTGAGACCGGGGAACAGGTTAAAAACAATCTTGAACGCCTGAGTGCCATAATCGCTGAAGCGAAGTCGACACTGCACCCTATGAACCAGACAGAGATAAAAGAAGAGATTATACAGATAAGGGAAACGGAGGAAAAATTAGTCCCGAAGGTTGCCCTAACGGAGAAAACAGAGCCAGCCATTTCACCAGATGAAGATAGGCGAAGTAATGCGACAAGGGATATCGAAGATACCTTTCTGTTTCAAGGTCACCTTAAGCTGGAAATAATCCGCCCATTTGACCAGGAAAGGCTGACAGGGGTACCCGAATGGCTGGTTAAAATGTCTGGTATTAAAGTTACATCAACCGGCTGTTATGCCCGCGCTAACAGATGGATATCCATGTATGCGATTGACCTTGCGCAGCCAATGCCTTTATTGAAAATCTTCAATGCCATGCCTCTGGTAAAAGAGGCAACAGAGCAAAGAGGATCTGTTGTGATAACACTCAAATAACTGAAGCTTCAGGATCCCATCGGGACTAACCCGAAGTTACTTGGTTCAAATTAACCCTTGCAAACACTTCAAGCCCTTTTATTCATTTCAGATAAAGGTAAGTTTGCGATATAATAACAACGGCCCGCCTCAACTTACGCAATACTATGGAAGGTTAACATAATTTGGAAGACAAAACTCAATTATCTGAAACAAATCAGCTATCAAAAAAATTGATCATAATAACATTTACTGGTGTTATTCTGGCCATATTTTTAAGTGCACTGGATCAAACTATTGTCGGTACAGCTATGCCCAAAATCGTGGCTGATTTGGGTGGTTTTTCCCATTATACCTGGGTTACTACAGCTTATCTTCTTACCTCTACCATTACCGTTCCTATTATAGGCAGGCTCACCGATATCTACGGCAGGAAATGGTTTTATATTTCCGGTTTGTGTATCTTCTTAATCGGTTCGGTACTTTCAGGGTTTAGTCAAACCATGATTCAGCTTATTATCTTCCGCGGTTTCCAGGGTATTGGGGGCGGAATTATGATTGCAAATGCCTTTACCGTGATTGCTGATCTGTTCGCACCTGCTGAAAGGGGTAAATACCAGGGTTTTATAACCGGAATATGGGGAGTGTCTTCTATCATTGGACCCACCCTTGGAGGATTTATCACAGATAAGCTTTCCTGGCACTGGGTTTTCTTTATCAATGTCCCGTTAGCTATTCTCGTGATAATCTTGTTTATTTTCTTCTTTCCTTATTTCAAAAGGGATAATCTGAAGCATTCTTTAGATTGGCCCGGGATTACTACTTTAATCCTGACTGTCGCTCCTACAATGTTAGCCCTGTCATGGGGAGGCAGTGAGTACAACTGGATGTCACCACAGATCCTGGGCCTGTTTATTTTTGCTATTATCATGCTCTTTATATTCATTACTATTGAAAGACGCAGCCCTGAACCAATTATTCCTTTGAGTCTCTTCTCCAATCGCATTGTCACGATCTCACTAAGTATCGTTTTCCTGACTGGGATGTGCATGTTCATGGGTATTATTTTTGTTCCCCTCTTCTTTCAAGGAGTATTGGGCTTATCAGCTACTACCAGCGGCAGTTTTTTAACCCCCATGTTGCTGGGCCAGGTGTGCGGGAGTTTAATATCAGGCCAGCTGCTGTCTAGGGCAGGAGGGCATTATCGAATACAGGGAATGATAGGGTTGGTAATTATGGCTACTGGGATGTTTTTAGTTGCTCGCATGACTTTAGATACTACCTATTCTGCCGCTATGATAAATGTCGTAATAATGGGGTTAGGTTTGGGTTTAAACATGCCCCTGTATACTATTGCCATACAAAATATTGTTCCTTACAACATTGTAGGAGCTGCGACTTCGTCAGTGGCTTTCTTCCGATCCATCGGAGGCTCTTTTGGATTAGCTATTCTGGGAACTATCATGACGAACCATTATTCGGCAGCTTTCTTAGCTAAAATACCCGCACTGGTTAAATCAACGGTTCCGGCCGATACTCTCCGTGCAATGGCTAACAACCCGGAAGCTTTAATAAGTGTAGATGCCCAAAATCAATTAAAAGGGATACTTTCACCTTTAGGTGAACAAGGAACTAATGCCCTCAATCAACTTATCGAGGTTATGCGCAGATCTTTAAGTGGGGCATTGACGCAGGTGTTCTTCCTGGGTTTCGTCCTGATATTAATAGCCTTAATTCTTTGCTTTTTTCTGAAAGAGGTCCCTTTACGTAAAAAACGTAACGTCCGGGAAACTACCCAAAACCCGAAAACAGCCAACAAGTGAATTTGACATGGTTGAGTTTTAAAAAACACTATGCAAGGAAGCTTAATATCGAGAATATGAAAACCTTTTAGCCGAAATGTTATCGTAAATAACTGGATTATAGAATAATAAAGTAGCCTTGAGTTTTGTACTCAAGGCTACTTTATTTTGACTCCCAGGTAACCTAAACAACTAGAAATTTTTCCCAAATTGCTTAATTATCTCCTTAGAATTATCCCTATCCTTGGTTGAACCTACCTTGGTTTGTAACCACCCTTGATCGATACCCAACAACCTAACCCTTGGTGAATCACTCGGTTACCTGAGAGATAATATTATAATCGCATACGATTGCCTTATAGTCAACAAGCCTAGCGGCCATCCCCAACCGTTAGCGGGATGATAATCAGGATAGGCAGGACTGCATTAGTCCATTAATCGCGACTTTTCTGCGGTTTTGAAGTTTTTAAAACAATCCATGAGGGATAATTTATCTCGACTCCAATTATTTAAATTGACATTCAATTGACTCTTGTGACTTGACGAAGGTACAATACCTTGAATGAAAAGAAGCAAAGTCGTCTCATCCGGCCTCACAAAAGCTTTCTGTCTGTGTTTGTTGGCTTATGTTCTAGCTATAGCAGCAGCAATGATTGTAGGCCATGCACTTAACCACAAAAATCCCATACTGATCGCTCTCTGGGCAGATATCGCAGCTACTCTGGTCATTTATATTTTCAGCCGCCTGTTTAAAAACTCCAGCTTCTACGATCCTTACTGGAGCGTCGCTCCACTAGTTATCGTTATCTATTGGGCTTACGCAGCCATGCCGATCGCTGAAATGGGCTTACGCCAGATAATTGTTATAGTGCTGGTATTTATCTGGGGAATACGTTTAACCCTCAACTGGGCCAGACAATGGCAGGGACTAGGCCATGAGGACTGGCGTTACACTAAATACAGAACCAGCTACCAAGGCTGGTTCTGGCTGATTGATCTGATCGGGATAGAAATGATGCCAACCGTCATAGTTTTTCTGGGGTGTTTGTCCCTGTATCCTGTGTTGAGTTCCGGAGAACCTTCTCTTGGAATCCAGGATATACTGGCGGTTCTAGTAACTCTCAGCGCGATTATTATCGAATCAAGCGCGGACAAACAATTGAACGGTTTTATCAAAGCAGTGCCTCGTCACGGCCAAATTATGAAGCAAGGCCTGTGGGCTTACTCCAGACATCCTAACTATTTTGGTGAAATCTTGTTCTGGTGGGGCCTTTACCTATTTGTTCTGTTTACCAACTCGCATTTCTGGTGGACTGTCATCGGGCCGCTGGCGATTACCCTCTTATTCCTAGTTGTAAGCATCCCGTTAATGGATAAAAGAAGCCTGGCCTACCGGCCAGGCTATGCCGAACACATGAAAAAGGTTTCTGCTTTGGTACCCTGGTTCTCCAAGAAGTAAGCAGCGGTCTTTCTTCTAATCATGCGAGTTTTCAGAATTGTTTTTGCCACGTTGAATAAGTTAATATTATCTAAATGCTAAGATCAGGAGATAGGGTGGATAAAATATCAGCCGAAAATGTTGAGAAAGCCTATGCCGCCATTTGCGGTTTGACCAGCCAAGAGGCTTACCGTCTATCTTACGATTTCCAGAAAAACCAGCCTTTGCTAGTGGCTTATTTATCGACGGTGGATAAAGCCATATTGAATCAGGAAGAGATCGAGCTATTATTCTATTTGGGCGCGATAGCCTGGAAAATAATGTCCTTAGTAAATAATAAAATACCGGAGGCCAACCAGGACAGCCTCTTATTGATTGAGTCATCTAACCAAAAACTTGCCGAATCTCTGCGCAGCACAGATTGTGTAAAATTTGCAGACGTCATAAAGGCACTACTTAAAGATTGCTCTCAGCCTGAAGTTCTGCGCTACATAATTGCTGCATTAATGGATGAGGACAAGGCGGAAAATTCAGTGCGAGACGAAAACCTGGGTATTATAATAACAGACCTTAAGACCGTGATTGAGTATTTAGACCGATAAAAGCGTGGGGGTTGAACTGAATGGACACAACTAATATTCTCGCCCACTTGAAAGAACTTACCCTGTCCCTGGCAGTGGGAAAAATGACGCGTCAGGGCACGGTTGAAGAACTATATAAACGCATAGACCCAGATTCTATTTATAAAATGAAGGCAGATGAACCACAGGCAGATTTTATTACTGAAGTCTTCGTCTCGCTGGAACATTTAACCGAAGAGGGCTTTGCGCCTTCTCTGGCTGAAATCCAGTACTTCGCCGAATGTTTTGAAGGAAAAAGGATATTTTCCCGTGAAGACATCAGGAAGTTTCCCATCGGTGATTTTGAGAATGATGTACCTAAAAGACAACCTAAAATTTCAAAATGAGGGTATGATAATATTATGGTCTGTTAATTTAGTAATCCCCCCGCACCTGACGGAACCGGAGTTTTAATGAGCAGCGAAAGTAACAATTCCACTGATCCAAAAGCTGAACTTATAAAAAACATCACCAGTTGCCCTAGTTCCGGCCAAGCTGCCCCCGACTACACTCATGAAATGATCACCTCTGACGGCCAAAAAGTTACTATCAGACCAATCACCTGCAAAGATAAATATCAGCTGCAAGACTTCCACACCCGCTTGAGCACAGAATCCCTCTATCTCCGTTATCAGTACTCCAGGGGAGCGCTTACCGAGAACGAACTCCAGGCGTTTTGTAATGTAGATTACGATAACACCCTGGGCCTGGTGGCTGAGATACAAAACAATGGGCAGACTCAGATTGTCGGGGTGGGACGCTACGCGCGCTTGAATGATCCAAGTTTCGCCGAGATGGCTTTTATTGTGCAAGACAGCGAACAAAAAAATGGCATCGGAACACAATTATTAAGACACCTGGCTATTCTAGCCTGGGACAGAGGCGTCCGTGTTTTCGTGGGAGAACTGCTCAAACAAAACGGACGAATGATCAACATTTTAAGAAAATCCGACCCCAAGATGAACCAACTAACCGATGGAACAAGCTGTACTATCACGATCAAGGTCGATGATGCCAGAAATAACACCCCTCCAAACTGGAACACTTGTTCAATTGATCCAGGAAAGAATTCGGGCGCACGTTAAAATCCTGGCAAGAAAAACGGCACCCCTTTGGATCATAATAATCGGACAGCGCCTTTCTATTTTATTTCAATATCTTCTGCTCGAAATTGAACGTAGCAAATAGATCTTCTATTGTTTCCGCCCGTTTAATCAACTCGACACTACCATCCGCTCTTAACAGCAGTTGCTGCGGCCGCAGCCAGCCGTTATAGTTACTGCCCATGGCCGGAGAATGAGCGCCTGTATCATGCTGCACCATCAAGTCGCCGATTTCGGCCCTCGGTAAAGTCCGCTGCTTGGCAAACTTATCACTATTTTCACAGAGAGGACCCACTACATCCACTACCTCTCCAGGGCCCTGTCTGGGCCTTCCAGCGGGGTCGAGGATGGTAATCTGATGATATGCCGACTCATAAATCGCCGGCCTGATATTGGCCGCACAGGTTGAGGTGTCGACTCCTATATATTCGCGGTACTTGCTCATGCGATTAATCACCCTGGCTACCAGCACACCGTGGGGGCCAGTCATATAACGTCCGCATTCCATAAAAAGTCGGGGGGCATAGCCCTGCTTTAAACTAAATTCCCGGATTAAGGCGGCTGATTCACGCGCCAACGCAGGCATATCAAAAGTCTTATCATCCGGTTTATAAGGTATGCCTACGCCGCCAGAAATGTTAAAAAAGTCGAAATGGATACCCAGCTCCCGGTTGACCATTTCCATGATTTCCAACAGCATGCGCACGGTTTCTATCATGTACTTGTAATTACGCTCATTGGAAATCACCATGGTGTGCAGCCCAAAACGCCGAGCCCCGCGTGCTTTAGCCCGTCGGTACCCTTCCACAATCTGATCATGCCTCAATCCGTACTTAGCTTCAACAGGAATTCCTATTATAGCGTTACCAGTGCGTCGCTCGCCCGGATTATAGCGAAAACAGATCAATTCAGGGAAGGGATTGACCCGCTCGATCATCGATAAATCGTCGATATTCAATATACAACCACCGTCTTCCTGTGACATTTTAAAAAGGGCATCCGAGGTATCGTTGGAAGAAAACATGATGTTCTCACCGCGGAAACCCAAGCGACGAGCCATAATCAGTTCCGAGGGCGAACTGCAGTCCAGACCAAACCCCATCTTCTGCATTAGTTGCAGAATAGCTGGAGTAGGAAGAGCTTTAACAGCATAATATTCTTGAAAGCCAGTTACAGGTTTTAATAAAGCTTTTAAGCCCTCTCCAGTCTCCAAAATTCCCTTTTCATCGAAAATATGGAAGGGCGTCTCGAAATATTTAGCGATCTCTGGCAGCCTGCCAAATAATCTTTTTTGGAAATCCGCTGACATGGGCATAGCAACTATTTCCTCTTTTTATTTATAAGTTGTACTAAATAATGCTAACATGGTTCACAGAAAATTTAAAATTTAGATTTCAAAAGAAATAGCTAGCTTCATTCGAGGCAGCAGGTGGCTACTAAGGCCCCCTCTATTATTTTCATCATAGACCCGGGTAAGCTATAAACTGTTACCCGTTTAATATAACAATACAATTGAAACATAAAAAGGAATGCAACGGAAATAACCTGATTTTCTGGACTAAAATGATCCGCCTATTATATAATAACAAGGGTTTATTAAGACCTCAGCAAAATAATTATTAAGGCTACCTGAGCATTTATGTCAACTAACATCAAAAAGGATTTATCCGTTAAAGAACTGCAAGATCTGGCTAAAAAAATCCGGCGGGATATCATCACAATGATAGGTACAGCCGGCAGTGGACATCCCGGCGGCTCACTATCCGCTGTCGAAATCCTGATTGCTCTCTATTTCAAAGTCCTCAAGCATGACCCCACCAACCCCCGTTGGTCCGAGAGAGATAGGTTCATTTTGAGTAAGGGCCACGCGGCTCCGGTGTTGTACGCTATTCTGGCAGCCTGTGAATATCTGCCTGGAGACGAGCTTTGCACCATCAGACAAATTGACAGCCGCCTGCAGGGACATCCTGAATGTGATGTAACTCCCGGGGTAGAAATGTCCGCCGGCGCGCTGGGTGTCGGTCTGTCCTTCGGTATCGGGGTCTCTCTGGCCGCAAGGTTGAATAAAAAGGACTACCACACCTATGTTTTACTCGGTGATGGTGAATGCGATGAAGGACAGGTCTGGGAGGCTGCTATGGCCGCTGCCCATTTTAAACTGGATAAACTGACCGCCATCGTAGACCACAACGGCCTCCAGATTGACGGTTGGAATAAGGATGTCATGAACATCGAGCCTTTGGGACAGAAATGGCAGAGCTTCGGCTGGAATACCCTAGAGATAGACGGACATGATATCACGCAGGTGATTGAAGCGCTGGAAAAAGCTAGAAATGCTGTCGGGCAACCAACTGTAATCATTGCCCACACCATTAAAGGTAAAGGGGTCAGCTACATGGAGAACAAGGCGGATTTCCATGGTAAAGCCCCCAACGCCGAAGAAATGAAAATCGCTTTAAAAGAATTGGAGTAAAGAATTGGCTCAGGAAATATCTACTCGGGACGCATATGGTCAAGCCCTGGTTGAAATCGGCAAGGTTAATCCTGACATTGTCGTCCTGGACGCCGATCTGGCAAAATCCACTCAGACCCATCTCTTCGGCAAGGCATATCCCGAGCGCTTCTTCGATTGCGGCGTTGCCGAACAAAATATGGTAACTATCGCCGCTGGTCTGGCATCCTCTGGCAAAGTGCCCTTTTGCAGTACTTTTGCCGTCTTTCTGCCAGGACGCTGTTTTGATCAGATACGGATGGCCATTGCCCAATCTGGGCTAAACGTCAAGATGGCTGTTACTCATTCCGGTATCAGTGTTGGGGAAGACGGTAGATCTCACCAAGCTATTGAAGACCTAGCCCTGGCCTGCGCTTTACCGGGAGTTATTGTAATTGTACCAGCTGACGGTGTAGAAGCAGCTAAGGCGGTTAAAGTAGCCGCAGATACCTTTGGCCCGTTCTATCTCAGACTGGGTCGGCCCAAAGTTCCGGTTATTTACGGCGAAGATTATAAATTTGAGATAGGCAAAGCCTCTTGTCTTAAAGAGGGAAAATCTGTTACTATCATGGCCATCGGTATTATGGTGAAAGCCGCACTCGACGCGGCTACCGATCTACAGAAAGAGGGTATTGAATGCCGTGTTTTGAATATGTCTTCGGTTCAACCCATTGATGAAGCCGCCATCATTAAGGCAGCCGCCGAAACCGGTGCTATCGTAACCGCTGAAGAACATCTGGCTAACGGCGGGTTGGGCAGCATCGTCGCCCGTGTTGTTTCAGCCAACAGACCTGTGCCTATGGAATTCATCTCTTTGAAAGGCTATGGGATGTCCGGCAAACCCGCCGAGTTAATGGAACGTTACGGACTTACTCCCCAAGCCATCGCCGAGGCAGTCCGCAAAGTCTTAAAAAGAAAGGGGTAGTTGGTTATAGTGATAGTGAAATCATATTAGTCATGAGGTAAATTATGGAAACTATCGTCGGCGTTCTACCGGAAGTTAGTGGACATACTTTTGATATTCTTTACGACCTTTATTTCACTGAGGAGCGTTTGATTGCCGTGCTTATTCAACACCCTGGTGAAGACATAAATTACAAGTCATCGTTAAACTGGCAAAGCATCTTTCTGGGTAATTCTATTAGCAAACGCAAGGAGCAGAATGATCTTAACCGATTAGCTGATGAACGGCGCAATAAAAACAAAGCGATGACACCTTCCCAACTGGCCACCAGCCACACCGCCAACTATGAAATTAGATACAAATCTATCGCCAACCTGGAAATCAAGACAGGTATATTAGGCAACAGCTTGAGAATCACTCATACCGATCCGGCCTTTAAAGGCATCTCTTTTGGCCTCACTAAAAAACAGGTAAAGGAAATCCGCCCCCTTCTCGAACGGATCCTCCCCTCTAAGATTAAAGGCAAATAGCTCCTAGTTTAAGCTCGACGCTTGAAGTCTTGAAGCTCGCTGACTAGAACTATCTTCTAGTACCCAATCACTTCCTTCCCACCAGAATGTTATTTATACTGTTTCATACTGGACTATACAAAAATATAGTCAAACATAGAAATATAAATAACGATGGTGAAAGATGCTCTTGAAAAATGACTCTATTTTACTCACTCCGGATCAGGCAGCGGAAATTTTACAGATTAACGTTTTAACCGTCTACAACTATATCCGCAGGGGCAAATTGAGTGCGACACGGTTGGGCCGCTGTTACCGTATTGAACAGCAAAATTTGCGCAATTTAATTGAAGTAAACCGGGTAAAAAATAAAGCGACTTAGCAGTATTAAGGGAGCACAAAATGGAAGGAAATAAACACAACGGATATCATCGCAGAGTAGTAGTCACTGGCCTCGGAGCTATCAGCCCCATCGGACTGGATGTTCCCAGCCTCTGGGACTCTGTTGTTAGCGGGCGGTCAGGAATCGACTATATTACATCATTTGATACAAAGAATTTTGTAACCAAGTTTGCTGCAGAGGTAAAAAATTTTGATGCCGAGACTTATGTCAACCGCAAACAGGTCAGGCATATGGACCGATTTACCCAATTTGCGGTAGCTTCGGGGTTACAGGCAGTAGAATCAGCTCGGTTGAAAATTACTGACCAGAACGCCGGAGAGATCGGCGTAATCATCGGTAACAGCGTTTGCGGACTTCTCTCTGTCTGCGAACAATACCGTATACTGACTGAAAGTGGACCGGATAGAGTAAGCCCCGCCTTCGCCCCTACCATGACCGGGGACGCGGCCTCCGTCCAGACCTCACTGCTGTTGGGCACTAAAGGCATCAATTATTCTCCTTCTTCTGCTTGTGCCAGCGGAACAGACGCTATAGGCCAAGCTTTTGAAGTCATCAGCGAAGGACGCGCCAAAGCCGTGATTGCCGGAGGCACTGAGGTTCCGGTTATTCCGCTGGTGATAGCGGCCTTCAATGCAATCAGGGCACTGTCTGTTAAAAACGAGAACCCGCAAGGGGCCTGCCGACCTTTCGATATGGACAGGGATGGTTTTGTGATGGGAGAAGGCGCTGCCATGATGGTACTGGAAGACAGAGAGTCCGCTCTGGAACGAGGTGCGCCTATTCTGGCCGAGATGGTAGCCTACGGCTCTTCCAGTGATTCCTTTCACCTGATCCAACCCGCTCCGGATGGCGCGGGGGCTGTCAGGGCTGTTAAAATGGCCCTTTTGCGTTCCGGTATTTCACCGAATGAGATAGACTTTATTCATGCGCACGGCACCGCGACTCTGCTGAATGACCGGGTAGAAAGCGCGGTTATAAAGCAAATTTTCAGAGAGAGAGCTAACAAAATCCCCATCTCCGCAACCAAGTCAATGACAGGACATTTGCTGGGAGCTTCCGGCAGCCTGGGTGCCGTAATTACGGTGATGGCCATGAAAAACGGCATGGCGCCTCCCACTATCAACCTCACGAATCCCGATCCGGAGTGCGACCTTGACTTCGTGCCCAATAAAGCCAGGCCAGTCAATATCCGGACCGCCATGGTCAATTCCTTCGGTTTCGGCGGCCACAACGCCGTCCTGGTCTTCCGTCAGCCCAGTATAAACTAATAGTACTTATTTAATATTAGCTTCAAAAGGTGACACCTTAAAGGTGTCACCTTTTTTATCGTGATCATGAAAAAGGACGTCATCTTCCTCGTCCAGTTCGCCGAAAGGATATTCCCAGATATTATCTTCCATAACTAACCAACCTTCTTATGGTCCACCTTTCTATCATACTCCGCCCAAAAGTGTTCCACAATCAGCGTAAAAATGGCAAGCGGACAACCGGCTTTTATTATATTATAATATACTCATTACGACTGTCTTATTCGTTTTTTTATTATAATAAAGAATTTATAATGTAATCGGTGAAGTATATTAATAATTTTTAGACCGGAATCAGACTGGTGACAAGACAGAAATAGATTATTGTAAAGTGTTTGTACCTATATAAGGGAGAAATATAATAACTAAGTAAACAAAATCCCATATTGTATTTAGATAGCAAACCTGATGACTATTTAACCCACTACTTTTCCCCGTAGAATTGTCTGACCAGGGTAAGAATTTCTTTAAACCCTTATAACTGCTTCTACGAAGCTTTGATGAAAACATCTTTCAGAGTTTTTGTTATAATAAATAAAACTTTATTTGATATGTGGATAAGTTTGAGTAGCTAAGGGAACCAAATATGAACATTGATGTCCGTACCCTTATCATCATAATTGGAATAACCAATATCCTTGAGGTTATAGCCATCTTTATCCAATTCTTTATTAATAAAGGCTATAAAGGAATTGGCTGGTGGCTGATAGGCTTTATTTGGGCTGCTTTGGGGACTGAATCAATCGTCCTGAGGGAGGCTCTACCGAATCCAACCGCGGCAATCATCTTAACTAACACTTTGCTCTTAATGGGTCCAATTTTTCATTATATCGGGGTTATAAGATTTTTAAATCAAAAAGAGAACCGAATTTTCATAATCTCAGTCCTGGCTGTTTTCCTGGTTTTCATCGGCCTATTTTACAATGAAGTCACCGTACGTTCGGCCATCCTCTCCTTCGGTCTGTCAATCACCGCTTTATTTACCGCCTGGGGAATTTTTAAATACAAACTGCGTAATATTGCCATCTCGACCTATTTTGTAATGGGGTGTTTTCTACTTCAGGGTATATTTTTCGCCTTCAGGGGCACAGACATCCTGATAGCTTCACCCATTAACAGCACATTTGACCCTACAACATTACAAACTCTGGCTTTTATGATCCCCTTTGTTGTGGGGATCTTACTGACCTTTGGGTTCATAGGCATGATCAACCAGCGTTTGAATGCAGAGATAAGAGAAACTAAGGAGCATTTTGAAATTGTCTTCAATACTGGCCCTGATGCCACCATTATTTCACAACTAGAAGATGGACTACTGATAGCTGTAAATGAGGCATTCACCAAGATGTGCGGCTTCACCAGGAGTGAATCAATCGGGAAATCAAGTCTGGATATTAAAATCTGGAACGACCCTACGGATCGTAGTAAAATAGTCAATCTACTTAATAGTAACGGCCATATTGAGAACTTTGAAGCTATTTTCAGTCGTAAGGATGGCAGCCAATTCTTTGGTCTGATGTCTGCCAAAATCATTGATTTGCATGGTAAACCCCATATTATCAGCATCACCCGCGATATTTCCGATCGCAAGCAAGCAGAGAACAGGCTAACTGTAATATACACCGAAGAAAAGAAATTGCGCCAGCAACTTGAAGAGGAAGCTAAAATTAGAATTCGGTTTATTGATATATTGGCCCATGAAATGAGAGGGCCTCTATCACCCATTCTTTCCTCCGCCGAGTTACTACAAGAAATGCTCACGAACAATGCGGAAGATATTCAGCAAAAGCTTGCCGTTAATATTTATAAAGCAGCTCAAACTATGGTAAAAAGGCTGGATGAATTGCTGGATTTAGCAAGAAGCGCCAGGGGAACTTTTACCTTGAATTTACAAGCGACAGATATGATCAAATTTATTGAAGAAGTGGCTGCCCGCTATAAGCCTTTAATCGAGCAGAACTTGCAGCACTTTACGCTTGAAATATCCAGGGATTTACCAGTGGCTCAAATAGACCCGTCTTTTTTAGAGCAAGTACTGGTCAATTTGCTCTCAAATGCTACCAAATATAGTCCTCCGGGGAGCAGCATTACACTATCTGCCTTCAGGCAAAACCAGTATATTCAAATCGCGGTGAAAGATGATGGTGTAGGAATATCAGCAGAAGACCAGGCGAAACTTTTCCAACCGTATCAAAGAGTGGGGCAGACTACCAAATCAACTAAAGGCCTGGGGCTAGGTTTGAATGTAGTTAAGCAGTTAATCGAGGCTCATGGCGGCCAGATCTGGGTAACCAGTGAACTTGGGAAAGGCAGCACTTTTACATTCAGTATCCCTGTTAAAAGCTAATAAGACATGTAAAGGCAAAGCCAGGGAAGAAGGTAAAAAGAATCAAGACTATTACAGCGGCCGCAACAAAGAGCAGCAGGCTAAATACCACCAAGGTATGCCTGAGTTTATGCAGATTTCAATAGAATACTATCCGCTATTATCAGGGCTAAGGCAACTAAAGGGGTTTGATTACCTTATCCACGATCTCTTGGGTATTAACCACATTCAGTTTAGTGAAAAGTAAAGCAAACCGATCTTCCAGTTCCTGACCAATTTTCTGCAATTTGGCCGTCTCGATGTCCCATAATTTTTGCTTAAAATCACCAAAGGACTTTTTACGAGTGCTGTAATAAAATTGCGTGTCAGTTTGATCCGGTTTCCTCTCAGCGGCATATTTGGTCTTCAATTCTGTATGGATTTCTTCAAGAAGGGGACCGGGAAAATTAAGACTATCCAGGATAATGTTCTGGAAGCCTGTGGCCAGGTGCACTTCCAGAGTCCCCACTTTAGGGAATAGATCGAATAAATCATCAGGCAGTGTTGAAGCGCCATGCTGTACCGCCCCCCCCATCCCATATTCAGCCCGCGCCATTTTGGACATCTTTTCCAGAGTATCAAAATCAAGCTTAACTTTGGCTATCATGCCATCCGGCAGGGCCACGCCCCCATGGGTAGTGCCGGTCTGAACGCTAATTTTAGAAATGCCCTTCATATTCGGAGATAGATACTTGCGGTAAACGGACATAAAGGCTTTAAGATCCCCCACTGTGCTATTGCCTGAACCGATTTCGCCGATTTCGCCGCCCACCGAAATGGTGATCCCTTTGGGTTCAATACTGCGGATAAATTTGGTCATTTCAGCGGTAACTTGTCCGTTGGCTTCTTGCTGCGCTAACAAATCGCTCTTATCTATCTCTACCAGAGTAGAAGCATCAATATCAATATTATAAAAACCAGCCTCAACACAATCCTTGATCAGACTGCGTACGGAGTTCAGTTCTTTTTGCGAATCTGCGTAATAATTCTTGCGGTTGATCTGAATATGATCGCCCTGAACAAAGACAGGGCCTTTGAAACCCTCAGCTAGAGCTGCCCCCACCACCACCGCGGCATACTCACCGGGCGTCTGCAGGGTATAGCTCATTTCTGAACGAGCAATTTCAAAAATAAAAGCGCCCACCTTGTTTTTAATAGCCGCCCTGAACGCTGCTCGCGCCACATCAAAGGTGATGCCCCGTATGTTCATGGCCGGTACGGAGAAACCCGAATACCGATCTTTGCCGATGGCTTCATACAGGTCCTGAATACTTGCTGGAAAAACCCCATTGCTTGCCGCTATTTGACGGACCTGGTTCTGCTTAGCTTTATCCCCGCTGAAAACCATATCTTTTACCAGTGCCGCCAACTCACGTGGATTGGTCTGCGTGCTCATCCAAACCTCCTGTACGGGCGTAAATAAACTTAATGCTATTTTATCACAATGGCAATATTTATCCAGTGGGGGATTTTCACAGCCAATCCCACATTTTCTATACCTCGGGGAAATTAATGGCCGGAACTGAAGCGCAAGTGATTTTAAAATTAGCCAAAGACCCGATTCTCCGCCAGGCCGCGCAATCCCTAGACACGGTAACTGTCTGTATGAATGTCGAGTTTATGTAATAACGGCTAGAGACAAATATTTTTACAGCAAACGGAGCGGTTGGGGCGGCTACGATCAGCAAAAACACGGGGAGAGTGGGAACCATTGCCTTCACATGTTTGACTACGGACGCTGCAAGGTGAGATGTCCGATGGCGATTGATGGTTTCGCTATGTCTGTTGAAGTAAGAAGACAAACGACTCAAGGTTAATAAAAGGGGTTATTATGTTACAAAACAGCCTGGAACCAAGTGGTCCAGGCTGATATTCTGTAATTCCAGTCACAAAATGGATTCAAACGTTTTTAAGAAATTATAATGGCAAATACATCATCGGTGGCGACACGATCCCCACTCTTAAAATTAACAGCCTTGATCTTGCCTGACGCTGGAGCGGTGATAACATTTTCCATCTTCATCGCTTCCAAGACCACAATAGGATCATCTTCCTGTACCACCGAACCAACCTCTACCATATAGCTAACGATAATACCAGGCATAGGAGACAACACCGGGGTCTGGCGCCCCTGGGGCTTAGAAACAGTTTCCTCTTTCTGAATCGGTCTAGCGGCCTCAACAGGTTTGATCGCCTCAACGGGTTTAGCGACAGGAGCCGCAGCAGGTTTCGCGGCTTGGGAAGCGGCAGCCACCAGAGCTTCAGTGAAGGATGCACCTTCTGCTTCGACACCGATATCATAAACTTCGCTACCAACATAGACTTTAAAATTCCTAACATTGGCTTTCTGAATCGAAGCCTTTTTCTCTGCCAATTGGCCAGCCCTAGCTTTACATATCAGTTCGTCTTCTTTTTTAACATCTTCCAGCGTCTTGGCACAGGTATCCACAGGTGGCTTTTCCAAACCATACTTCCATTTCAAAAAACGCATACCTGTAGTGGGATAAAGCGCATAAATCAGCACATCACCGATATCTTTGGCAATATTTTTAGTGGCTGTTTTGGCCTCTTCCATCTCAGGTTTTAAAATATCTCCCGGACGGCAAGTTATTGGGGTTTCTCCTTTATCGTAGCCCTTGAGGACAATTTTCTGTACTGTGGGATCGATAGGAGCGGGGGATCTACCATAGAGTCCGTAGACATAATCCTTAACTTGACCGGAAACCATCTTATATCTGCCGAAAAGGACATTCTGAACAGCCTGTGCGCCTACAATCTGGCTAGTGGGTGTAACTAGAGGCGGGAAACCCAGTTCTTGCCTTACCCTTGGCAATTCAGCCAACACGTCGTTAAGTTTATTGATTGCACCCGCTTCTTTAAGTTGAGATACCAAGTTAGAGGTCATACCACCGGGTATTTGATGGATCAAAACATCGGTATCTATGACTGCCATCTTGGTATTATTCAGAAAATCGCGATATTTGGGAGCAATGGTCTCAATATATTGACTCAGTTTGTTAAGCTGCTGCAAATCCAGCTTCGGATCCCTGGGAGTTCCTCTTAAAGCTGCCACAAAAGGTTCAATAGCAGGCAGAGAAGAGCGCAGGGCAAAGGGGGCTAGAGTCACATCCAGTATGTCTACTCCTGCCTCGATAGCCTTCAGATAACTCATTGAAGCCATGCCACTGGTGTAGTGGGTATGTAGTTGGATGGGTATCTTGACTGATTTTTTTAAGGTTTTAATTAAAAGATAGGCATCATCTGGGGAAATAAGACCGGCCATGTCCTTAATGCATAGGCTGTCGGCCCCTAAATCTTGATAGAGATTGGCTTTATTAATATAATAATCAAGGTTGAAAATAGGGCCGCCGATCTTCGACTCTGTCAACGAAAAACTGATGGCTAACTGGGCATGCTTGCCGCATTCTTTGATTGATTTAACCGCTTTTTCTATATTACGCTCATCATTGACCGCATCGAAAACACGGAAGATATCTATACCCACTTTAGCGGAATGATGTACAAAAGCTTCAACCACATCATCGGCATAATTCCGGTAACCCACCAGGTTTTGGCCTCTGAGAAGCATCTGAAGCGGAGTTTTAGGCATTAGTTTTTTTAGTATGCGGACCCTCTCCCACGGGTCTTCATTCAGGTAGCGGGTAGCGACATCGAAAGTGGCACCACCCCACACTTCCATGGAGTGAAAACCCACCTTGTCCATTTCGGCGGCTATAGGCTCCATATCCTCGATTCTCAAACGTGTAGCCAATGAGGACTGGTGCCCATCTCGGAAGGTCACATCGGTAAATTTAATCGGATTTTCTGCCATCTGCTTCCCGTCCTTTTGTTATTATTATGTAACCTTAAAAACAGAGGATTAACTATTGGTGCTATACCCATCCTTCGCGGGCGGATTGCGCTCCGTTATAAATCAACAATTAAGTTCCGTGATTGGAGCTCTTTAACCGACCAAGGATTTAGTTGCTTTTTACAGATAAACGGCCAGATTCGGCAGGGAGCGGCGACGTTGATGCCTTTTCCATTTTAAGATAGGCATCAATAGCGCTAAGAATAGCTGCCATTAGTTTAACATCTGGTTTCATCTTTCCCCAGCCTTATGAGTAATAAGATCATCTTATCATATCCCGTTATTTTGTGACAAACTCTATTAGAAACCATAATGGGCTATGTCCCCAATGTATTGATCTCGAAGTGTGTCGGGATCGGAAGGGAAGCCTCTCAGGACAACTAACCTAATATTAATTTAACAAAATAGCCTGGATCAGCGTGCTCCAGGCTATTATTTTTACCAACCTCGGCTAGCTCCGCCTCCCCCCGACATCCCGCCCCCAAACCCGCCGAAACCTCCTCCACCTCCACCCCCACGAAAACCTCCCCCGCTGGAAAACCAATCGGTCGACCTGCCGCTTGTAGACAGGTTTTTATAGTTGCGGGACAAAATCACATCCAGAAAAGTACCGAATACCCCCATACCGATCGGTAAGAGAATTATGGTCAACAGACTGCCGAAGCCAAACCCCAGTACCAATCCCCAGATAACTCCCCAGATGCCACCCAGCCAAACACTCTTAGTTCGCGCCATAAATCCCAGAATATAGATGGTTGCAATAATCAAACCGATTAAAAGCACTCCGGGTACATGAAAACCCTGCACCATTCCCTGCACTGGGTTTTCCTCCGCCACGGTAGGTGGAGTCCCATCCCGGATAAAACTTTCAATGGCAGCCACCCCGTTAATAACCCCTTGATCGTAATCACCCTCTTTAAAATAGGGAATTACTTCATTATCCAGAATGCGCCCAGCCCTACCGTCGGTGATCACCGGTTCCAGCCCGTAGCCAACTTCAATTCTGGCTTTGTGTTCGGCGCTGGCAATAAGAAATAGCACGCCGTTATTCTGGTCTTTTTCACCGATCTTCCAAGCGGAAAAAAGGTCCGCGGCATACTGCTCGATGGAAGCGCCTTCAAGGCTATCTATGGTCACTACGGCCACTTCGGCCTTGGTATCTTGTGCCAAAACGTATAATTGCGTCTCAAGTTGCGAGATTGTTCCGTCTGAAAGAAGATAGGCGAAGTCATTCACCAAGCCCGTCGGTTTGGGAAAATCCACCGCGAAAGCCGGCATACAGACTAATGCCAGCAACAGCAAGATCATGGATACAATCAGAATAACGCGTTTCATTTACTAAAATCTACCTTGGGAGCTGTTGAAGCTCCGGTATCGGCCTGAAAATATTGGCGACTCTCAAATCCGAACATCGATGCCACCAGGTTAGTCGGAAAACGTTTAATAGTTGTATTGTAATCCTGCACCGCGGTATTGTAACGTTGCCTCTCGACGTTAATGCGGTTTTCTGTGCCGGCCAACTCATCCATCAGAGTTGTTACAGTCTCTACCGAACGCAGGGTGGGATAATTCTCCATAATGACCAGCAAGCGTCCAAGCGCGGTTTCCACTTCGCTGCCGGCGGCAGCCTTTTGATCCGGTGTCTGAGCGCCCGAGTAGCGTGTGCGAGCATCAGCGATCTGCCCAAATATCGTTTGTTCCTGAGTCATATAGCCCTTGACTGAATTTACCAGGTTAGGAATTAGATCAAAACGGCGCTGGTACTGGGTTTCCACCTGTGCCCATTGAGCGTCGATGGCCTGGGATTTGGTAACCAGTGAGTTATAGGTGCCCCAGAATGAAGCCCCCACAATAACAACTAATAAAACAACAATTCCGATAGCTACGAAACACCCAATTCGGCCTTTCAACTTGTCCCTCCCTTTACCTGAAAAAGCTAACGATTACTCTTTCCCCATTATTCTGGATAAAAAACCAAGCCTTGTCAACGACCATAATAATCCTTCTTCATATTCGAAGGCTTTATTCTCGTATCATCCGGATACGCCCCAAAAATTGTTTTTCCCTTCCCTAGGTGCTCATTACCATAATAAAGGAGGATATTCTAAGAATATCCTCCTTCAATAACCTGCTCAATATCCACTCACCTACGGTCATTTGACCGCATAGAGTCATATCATATTGACTCTCACTTTCTCTATTTTAAGAGCGGATCGTGAGTTCCAAGTGCCCTGCTGTTAGGCAGGGCGTTAACTGGGAAATAGCCACACTCCAATAAATTTGCTTAACTGCATTTTGCACCTCCATTTATGTAATGGTGCCTAAGACTATTTCTAGTCTTATGTGTACATCTTATACGCTAATCTTCATTTTGTCAAGCTAGGCCACTAAGTATATCCGGTGTCTATTATACTTTTGCGCCCTCTTTATGAGCTGACCTGATGTAAATCACTATACTCACCACCGCTAGAATGAACGCGCACCAGAAGATCACTTCCGCGGTAACCTGCAGCCAACCGGTGCTTAAACCTATCAGCAGCACTGTCAGAGCCAGCCCCTGCAGCAGCATTTTAAGTTTTCCCCAAATATTGGCTCCTGCTTGCAACTTGATCTTAAAAAATCTGGAAAAAGGCCCCAATAACACGGCCATCAGGACGATAGCGATTTCCAGTGCTATCGTGGTCCAGATCACATAGATGCTCAACCTGCCCGGCGCCACTATCAGCAGCAGAGATACCACAAAAATCTTATCCACCACCGGATCAAGCAGCTTGCCGAATTTGCTGATCTGTCCCCTGTAACGGGCGTGCAGCCCGTCCAGCACATCAGTAAACCAGGCCAACAGGTATAGTCCAATCATCCAGCCCCAGGATTGATGCGCATAAGCTAGATAAACCGGCACCAGCAGCAACGCCCTAAACAATGTGATCAGATTGGCGGGGACCCAGGCGGGAATAATCCTTATCAGTTCCGTCAGCTGAGCTGTTGGTTTTCGGATTTTCAAAAACCAATAATTAAAAAGGGCGCCTAAATTGCCTTGCGATTTCTCTGTCATAGTCATACTGATATACACTATAATAGATCAATGGTTACTCAGTAAACAGTGGTGTGCCCTGAAATCAGCTTAGCGGAGGTAAGGATTGGGAAAAATAAATTCCCACAGTCAGGGTTATCTTACTCTCAATCTGCCCAACCTTATCACTGGTCTGCGTATAATTCTGACCCTGATCGGCATCTTTCTGCTTTTAAGCGGCCATAAAACGGCTTCTATCGCTGCCGGTGTACTGATAATCATCGCCTGGGTAACAGACTTTCTGGACGGCTATCTAGCCCGCCGTTTAAAGCTGACCACTGAAGCTGGCGGACTTCTCGATCTAATGGCCGATCGGCTATTGATGATGAGCGTGTTGATTATCACCCTCTGTCAAGGTTATTGGACCCGTACCGCCAGTTTGATGCCGCTTAACCCTTGGCCTTATGCTCTGCCGGTGCTGGCGGCCGACTTCGTCCTAGTATTGGGAGTTATCGTTTTTTTAATCAAACGCCGGGTAAAGGCCCTAAAATTCCCCGTCCCACCTTATCTGGCTCGTTTAACTTTCTCTATGCAGATGGCCACGCTCGTAATATGTGTCTTGAGATTAGGACCGGATGGGCTATTAGCAGGACTGATGTATCTCGCTCTTCTTTTTACCCTGATCTCAACCTGTTTGTATCTTAAATCAGGCGGTTATATCTTCACCCGGTAATCAGCGAGGTCAAGATTGGAAATAGTGCCCGGCATCCATAAAATAGACAAAGTCATCGGCGTCAATTGCTACCTGCTGAAAATTGGGGAAAGCTGGATGCTGGTGGATACAGGCCTACCCGGACAGGAAAAAAGGGTAATTGACTACCTTATAAAAAAGGGTATAGCGCCATCGTCCGTGGCTTTTATCGTAGTAACCCATGCCGATATCGACCACATTGGGTGCGCTAAAGCCCTGCAATCAGCTACTGGAGCTAAAATCGCCATTCATCGCGATGATTTAGCTGTGTCAACCGGAAAACAGGCTTTTAAAACCATCAACAATTTTTTTAAACACGCGGTTAATTTGGCTTTTTCTCTGTTGCCCTATCCACCGGTAGAACCGGATATTTTGCTCGAGGATGACTCTAATCTAGGCGGCTGGCAAATCTTGCATACCCCCGGGCACACCCCAGGCTCTATCTGCCTGTTTATGCCAGGGAAATATCTTGTGGTGGGAGATGCGCTGCGAACCAGCTGGCAGGGCAATCCCCGCCCTATCTCCAAACGTATTTGCGTAGATCTGGCTCAAGCCAGGCAGTCATTGCTCAAAATCGGGGAACTGAATTATGAAGTCTTATTGCCGGGACATGGTGCGTTAATAACTGACAAAGCTTCGTTGATCATCCGGCAAATGGTAAAACGGGCTACCGCCAGACCGCTAAATACCAGAAAGATACTAAACATCTATTAAGAGCGCACCGATAAAAAGTCCAGCACAGCGCGGTTGAAAGCTTCCTTTTTTTCAATGAAGAACATGTGCGAACCACCTTCAACCATCACCAGCTTAGAGCCAGAAATCAGGCCTCTTAGAATTTCAGAGGATGACGGCAGGATGACGCGGTCGGCAGTACCGGTCAATATCAGGGTTGGCGCCCGTACTCCCGGTAAATTTAACCTTGAATCGTAGTGATAGGCAGCCTCGCACTTCCCCAAAATAGCTGCTCGTTGAGCCAGACGATTTTTAATATACGCCACAGGCAGGAGCAGACTGCGATAGCAATTTCGATTCAACATCAATCCGGCCATGCCATCCAGCATCTGATATAAAGGCAGCTTGGCTGCTCGATACATATCAGGCGTAGGACCACTGTTCTCGGAAATGTGAGAAAAGGTGGCTCCCAGGATCAATTTTTCAACTCGTTGAGGGTATTGAATAGCAATATCCTGAGCTACTAGCCCTCCCAACGAAACGCCCAGAATATGGGCTTTTTCTATTCCCAGCAAGTCTAATAAATTGGCGACATCTTCTACCATAACCGCAATAGAATAAGAATCGGCAGATTTAGAAGATCGGCCGGTGCCGCGGGCATCGAAGGTAATCAGCTTAAAATGCTGCTTAAAAACAGGGGTTTGCCGCCCCCACGTCTGTAAAGGAGAGTCGAAACCACCGATCATTACCAGCGGTTCTCCCCTACCCTCAACTTTATAATGGATTTTTATTCCATTCACTGCGGCTTGTGGCAATCTTAGCTCCAATAAATGGTTCTCATAAATAATAACTTTGCCAGTAAATAGCTGGAATTGTTTGTCTTAACCTGGAGGCTTATTGGAGATATTAACTAACGAAAGAGGCTCTTGATGTTTTTATCTCAAGAGCCTATGAATAATCCATTTTTACCAGATTGAATCCTATATTTTCCCTGAGCCTTTACAGTTGGGGCAAATGGCCCAGTCGCCCATGTAGTTGATCCGACCGGTCCCCGCGCAGCGTCCGCAAGTGGCCAGTAATGTAGAAACCATATCTGCTTCAAAGGCTTTCATGCCCTTGCAGGCCGGACAGCGTTCATTGCCATTTTTACCATAAGTGCTTAACCCTGTGCCCTGGCAGTAAGGGCACTTCCAGGTACTGTAGTTGTTGGGCCTGGGGCTTTTTGCCCCACTCGGCGAGACTATCCTAATTTCATAATTGGCCATTTATTCGCTCCTCCCCGTTGGCCGGGGATCAAACTATTTCTCCTAGTCTAGTACACTAATCGCTGTAAGTAAATAGTTTTATAATGTTAGTATCTCTTTTAATTTTTTAAACCATTGCATTTCCTGTTTATTATGATTATAATAGTATTATATTAAAACGCATACGATTATTAATGGAAGAGGAGAAGAAAATGACTAAGATCATGCGCACCCTGGCAATGCTAATCACGATTCTCGGTTTAATGGCTATTGTTCTGGGAGGGATCTTCGTAGGAGAGGGTTTCGCCAAGAACAAAATGATATTTGACCGGATGAAAGTAGAAAAGGTAACACTGGCACTTGACCCCAATAACCCTCAGGCTTCCACCACCATCAACAACGCAGCAGATGCTCAAGCTGCGGCTGACTTAATTGCCACTCACCGCCGCGCCATCGCCCCTACCTACCAAGATTTATTGGGCACCAGCAAATTCGATCCTACCAATCCTAAAGATCTCACTTATGCTCAGGCTATGAATCTGGAAAACTATCTATACATGGCGGTAATGGCTTTCGGCCTGGTCCAGGTGGTGCTAGGAGCTGGAGCTTTTATGCTGGTCACCGGATTAGCCTTACTTTTTACTGGTTTAATACTAATGCGGCTGCCTCTGAAAACACCCTAATCGCAAAACAAAAAAAATAGGCCGGGAAAATCCCGGCCTATTTTTTTTCAGTTGTTAGTCTCTACTATCTGCTCTTGGTATAGCAATCTCTGCAGAGAACAGGCTTGTCACCGCGAGGCTGAAAGGGAACCTCGGTCTGCTTGCCACATTGTCCGCAGGTAGCAGGATACATCTGGCGAGGGCCTCTGTCGCTGTAGCTTCCGCCACTGCCACCATTGCGCTCTGCTTTCCTGGTCCTACGACAATCGGGGCAACGCTTGGGTTCGTTGGTGAACCCCTTAGAAGCGTAAAATTCCTGCTCTTCAACGGTGAAGGCGAATGATTTGCCGCAATCGGCACACTGAAGGGATTTCTCTGTGTAAGCCATTTTTGAATGACCTCCATAATATTAGTTGGTTCGTCCGAGGTCATCCAATACTTCTGTAATTGATTTAATCTTACGTACTGACTGGAAACCTAACTTAACTAAACCACTACCGATATGATACCATACTTTTAATAAAAAAACAATACCCCTGATAAATATTCTTTAAAACCCGTCCGGCGACACCCTCATTGGCTTTATCCGCATCGATCGTATTTGATAAAGAGTTGCACAATACCTTTCATTCCTATTTACCCAGGCCATTAAACAATTGGTAGCTTTGTATATCTTGAACGGCAACCACTGCTAAATAAATCCTATTCTTCTTGCCCTGAATTCATATCGCCTTATCAATTTAATTCTTTGTCCAAAATAGCCAGTTCGTCCGCATCGAGTTTTAGAGCCAGGGTGCCTCGCGAACATTATCAATTATTTATCTCCTGCAATAATTGGATCGTAGCATCGATCACCTGTTCTTGTTGGAATTCGCGGCTTATTGCCGCTTCTTTATCCCCCGGTTGATTTCCATACCAGCCAAATTGGCCATGGTTCCCACCAGATATCTCCACCCTAAGGGTGTCTTCCGGGAGAATTTTCATAGAATTGTCTATTTGTGATGTACTTACCAAACCGTCGTTGGTACCATGAATTGTAACCACCGCTAAATTAGTATTTGAAAAGTCATTTCCTGCAGCAGGATACGCAGCCCAAAGAACCAGGCCTTTAATAAGTGAAAGGTTATTATAGGCAAATTGAGCTGCCATTGTACCACCCAGGGAATGACCGCCAATTGCCCAGGATTTAATGCCCGGGTAAGATTTAATTAAGCTATCAGCTTCGTTTACACCAAAAACGGCCAGGTTAAGAGGCATTGGCGCGATAACAGTTAGATATCCTTTCGCAGCTAAGGCATGAGCAATTGGAGCATAGGATTTATAGTTAACTCTGCCACCTGGATATATAATCAACCCTGTACTATTGCTGGACAGAACGGGCGAAAATACCAGCCATTTGCCTGTCATTACCTTGACTGTCGAATCAGATTTGAGACTTTGGTTTACCTCTGGCATTGGACCAAGAGGTGTCTCTGCCCACACCACTAACCCGCTTAAAGCCACCACAATTAATAATAAAATGACTAAAATTATTTTTACAGGTCTGCGCATACTTTTCCCTCTTGAATAAATTGTATAACTAAACGATTACCGTCTTCCATAAATACATTGTGGAGGACATGATTGAGTTTTGTGTCTATAAAAAAGCCCCCGATTCCTTAATAAGGTCGGGAGCTTAAATTAAACCTATTTAAATAAATTCTATCTTTACCATTGAACAAACATCGGCATCACCACATGAACGTAGTTCTCGCTGCCGACTGGCTTGATTACACCGGGGCTGCTGGGACTACTAGTTTCCAGACAGACCTGCGCTTCCTTTATTACATTGAGAACTTCCGTTAGATACTTGCCATTAAATGCGATTTTGGCCTCGTTGCCCTGCACAATGGCATCAATTTCGCCCTGATCATCACCTATTTCTTCAGATCTGGCTGAAATGGTCATCTTGCCAGGGGTCAGTTCACCACCTGGGGCAATCATCAGCCTCACGATGCCAGTGCCATCCCTGGCAAAGATGGCGGCTGTTCGGGTGGCCCGCAGGAACTCTGTGACGTCTACTGTGGCCTTGGTGCCAATGCTGGTGGGGATCAACTGCTCATATTGTGGAAAAGTCCCCTGAATTAATTGGGACACCAATTCAATATTTTTCAATTTAAAGAGAATCTGACTTTTATTGGGATTAACCATGACCTCTACCGGCTCTTCCTGATCGCTCATCAGACGATTAAGTTCAGCCAGGGTCTTGGCTGGAATGATGATCTCTATTTTCTGACTGACCGGTTTAGCCAGGGTGACTTTATAGACTGCCAAGCGGAAACCATCCGCGGCTGCCAGAGTGAGCATACTGCCATCAAATTTGGCGTCGATGCCCGTCAGTACTGGCCTAGACTCTTCGGATGCAGCGGCAAAGACTACCTGGGTGATGGCCTGGCGCAACGCTTCTACGTCGATGCTGCTGTTAATACCCTTATCTACCGTGGGAATAGGAGGAAAATCTTTGGCATCCATGCCGCTGATGCGGGCTTCATAGCGCGCACAACGCACGGAAAGGGTCTTGGTCTTGGGCGCCATGGCGACATCCACTTTATCTTTGGGTAAGGAGTTGATAAACTCTGTCAGCAGTTTGGCAGGCACGGTGATGGTGCCCTCTTCTTCGATCTTGGAGCCAATCCAGCAGCTTATCGCCATTTCAAGATTAGTGGCAACTAATTTCAAGCGCGATTGATCGGTCTCGAGCAAAATATTATTGGTGATAGGTAAGGTGGTACGGGTTGCTACAGCCCGTCCTACGATCCCCAGTCCCCAATTTAAGTTTTCTTGAAGGCAGGAAAGTTTCACGTTACACCCCCAACTCTCTTTAATTATGAAGCTAAAAAAACCCTTTTGTAGGGTGATTATATACTAAATAGATGCATTTCTCAAGGGGTTATTCCAAGATGAAGGTTCCGCTTTTCCCCCCCGACTTTTTTATCAATCTTATGGATTCGATCCTCATTGCGCGGTCCACCGCTTTGCACATATCATAGATGGTCAGGGCGGCTACGCTGACTGCTGTTAAAGCTTCCATTTCGACACCAGTCTTGCCGGTATTTTTGACTGTGGCGGTAATAAGGACGACATTACGCTTTTGATCCATCTCGAGTTCCACTCTGATCTCATTAAGTAGTAAAGGATGACAAAGCGGAATAAGATGGGGCGTTTGCTTGGCGGCCATCACGCCGGCCAACTGAGCTACAGTCAGGACATCCCCCTTGGCGATTTCTCCCCCCTTGATCAGCGCCAGGGTCACAGCTTTCATTTTGACTTCGCCTTTGGCTACCGCTTCCCGCAGCGTGTCGGCTTTACCGGAAACATCCACCATCTTCGGCTTTCCCTTTTCATCTAGATGGCTCAGTTTCTTCGCCATTTTCTTCCGCCTTTTATTAATATTCTTATAAGGTAACAGCTCGAAGCTTCCCTTATCCTCCAACCTGACAAAACGGCCTATCGTTGGGCTTGTTACCTTCACTCAGGTGGTGTTCCATCGGTTTGGCCGTCACCGCCAGCTGAATTAACTCTTTTAGCTTGTCCCCAGATATTCCGCCGCGCAGAGGCTCCCGTAGATCAATCATGGTTTCAGACATCAAGCAGGGCCGCAGCTTGCCGTCAGCCGTTAAGCGCAGTCGACTGCAACTAAAACAGAAATGCTCGCTGAGGGCGGAAATGAACCCGATAGTGCCCTTGGCGTCCGGTAATTTATAATATTTGGCCGGGCCGTTGCCCCACTGGTGTTTGTAAGGTTCCATCTTTCCCAATGGATCGATGCGATGTTTTAACTCACGGGTGGTCAAACCGGAAGGAGTCTCGCCATCGTGACCGGTGAAAGGCATCAACTCAATAAAACGCACATGCCAACCCTCTTCCACTGTCTTACGGGCAAAGTCTAGAATTTCATCGTCATTGACCCCAGCCATGACGACGACATTAATTTTCACCGGATTCAATCCGATTTCCTGGGCGGTCTTGATGCCTACAAGCACATTGTTGATGTCCCCGCCTTGATCCACTCCCCGGCAAATTTTTTTAAACCTCTCCGGCTTAAGTGTATCCAGACTGACATTGACCCTGTGCAAACCGGCTTTCTTGAGCTCAGCAGCGTTCTTCGCTAGAAAAATAGCGTTGGTGGTCATAGCTATGTCCTCGATGCCCGGAATCTGTGCGATTCCCCGTACAAAATTAGTTATGCCCAACCTGACCAGCGGTTCACCGCCGGTGATACGAATCTTAGATATCCCCAGCTCGGCCGAGGCGCGGATTATAGTTAAAAGCTCTTCGTAACTTAAAATATCGCTGTGGGACATCCATTTCACGCCTTCTTCAGGCATACAGTAGACACAGCGCAGATTACAGCGGTCGGTCACTGCTACCCGCAGATAATTGATGGGGCGTTGAAATGAATCTGATAAACCAGTCATGTGAGCACCTTCGTATAGTTTCGAGTTTCAAGTTTTGATTAATTTGATTAAAGAGTTAAATTAAAAACAAAAACTAAATCCGAAGCACTAATATCAAAATACTAAACAATCTCTAACTTCTAATATCTAATAACCAAAATGTTTGATAATGTTTTTAATTTTGGTCATTATAATTTGTTTCGGATTTCGAATTTATCTCAATTATATCACTTCGCAGCCCATTCCTGCAGGAGCAGGCGTGCTTTGGTGGCGGCTCTGGCGCGGTGGCTGATGCGGTTTTTAACCTTAGCGGACAATTCCGCCATTGTTTGTTTCAACTCAGGAAAACAGAAAATGGGATCATACCCAAAACCCTCGGCTCCCCGGGGAGTAAAAGTGATCAAACCCTCGCAAATGCCCTCGCAATACTCGATCTGGCTCTCAGTCCGAGCCATAGCGATTACACAGCGAAAGCGAGCGCTGCGCTGTTTTTCAGGCACGTTTTTAAGTTTGTTCAAAAGGAATTCTACTCTGCGCTCATCTGAGGCGCCCTCACCCGCGTATCGTGAAGATCTGAGGCCAGGCTCGCCGTTGAGGGCGTCCACTTCCAGTCCGGAATCGTCAGCCAAGGTCAGCAGCCCGGAGGCTTTAAAGAAAGCAGCAGCCTTGATACGCGCGTTTTCCTGGTAAGTCTTGCCGTTTTCCTCAACATCCAGTCTAATTCCCAGTTCTTTGGGTGTCACTAGTTCATAGGGCAGGCCCTGCAGCAATTCTTGAAATTCGCGTACTTTGCCCTGGTTGTTGGTGGCGATCAGTAGTTTTGGCATGAGTGTCCTTTTTAAAAGTCTATTCCCTTCCGGGCCGGCAGCCCCGCGTCAAATGGATGTTTAATTTTAACCATCTCGGTCACCAGATCGGCGGCCTCCACCAGGCGTGTATCGGCCTTCCTACCTGTTAGTATCAAATCAAGTTTTAACGGTTTTTCCCTGATCACCTGCAGAACATCTTCTACTGAAATCATCTTAAAGGCAGCGGCCACATTAATCTCGTCCAGCACCACCAGATCGAAATTTCCACTCAGGATGTCTTGCCGGGCAGCAGCCAATGCCAGCGCCGCCTGCTCTTTTTGCTCAGCCTGGACCTTTTCCGGAAAAACGAAGTTTTCGCTACCAAAGCTTTTAACGGTTACTCCCGGGAGCCCTGTCAGAACCTTGCGTTCACCGTATGAATAATCGCCTTTCATGAAAAATATCACGGAAATCCGCAGATCATGGCCTACCGCCCGCATGATCGTCCCCAGGGCGGCTGTGGTTTTGCCCTTGCCATCACCTGTAAAAACCTGTACCAGTCCTCTCGGAGCTGGTTTTTGGCTAAGATCACGTTTAGTAATTTTTTCTGTCATAAAATAATGTTATAATAACAATCACTAAAATACCAGAACCGGAGAAAAACTATCGATATTATTCCAGCCATAGACCTGCGCAACGGCAAATGTGTCCGCCTTTTTCAGGGTGACTACGCTAAAGAGACGATTTATAACGACTACCCGCTGGCAGTAGCCCTGCGCTGGCAAACCGAAGGCGCACAACGAATCCATATCATTGATCTGGACGGCGCAGCCGCCGGTGACGTGGTCAACTTCGATGTCATAGAGAACATCGCCAACGCTGTTCTGGTCCCCACCCAATTAGGCGGCGGCATCCGTACCCTGGAAACTATCACCCGCGTTTTAAAAGCTGGAGTTGAACGCATTATACTGGGCACCATAGCAGTAGAAAATCCCGAACTGGTGAAAGCCGCCTGCGCTAAATATGCCGATGCAATAATCGTAAGCATTGATGCCCGGGATGGTCAGGTGGCCACCCGCGGCTGGCTGCAAGGCACTACTTTAAGTGCGATTGAACTCGCCAAAAACATGGCCGGATTGGGTGTAAAACGTTTTATATATACGGACATTTCCCGCGACGGCACACTCAGCGGCCCCAACTATGCCGGCATAACTGAATTGATCGACTCAGTGGGGCTGCCGATCATCGCCGCCGGCGGTATTTCGTCTCTGGAAAACTTGCGGATCTTAAATAGCCTGGGCGTAGAAGGGGCGATCATCGGCAAAGCCCTCTATACCGGCGATATCGACCTCCGCGAGGCCGTCGCCCTTTCCAACGAGTAAGGTCTACGGGTTAACGTTCTCCAGCCCCCCGGTCTGCATATCCAGACGCCGGTAATAGCAGTTGCGGGCCTCGCCCTTTTTATTTTTGGTATGGCAGATTCCTCCCCTCCTAGGTCTCACCTTGTAGAGCAGAGAGTTCTGTTCGCAGTTAACATACACTTCCAGTAAATCGAAAGTCTCACCGGAAGTCTTGCCCTTTTCCCAGAGTTCATTGCGGGAAGTGGACCAGAAAACCGCTGTGCGCGTCTGCACCGCCAGTTTTAAGGTCTGCTGATTAGTATAGGCCACCAAGATCAATTCATTGGTATCGATATTCTGCACTGCCACCGGTATCACATCGGGGCATTTCTGCGCCACTTTGGACAACTTGCTGAAATCCAGTTGTAGTTTATTGCCTTCTTCTAATTGATTCATATTTCACCTTTAACTCAAAATTCGAAAGTAGAAGCTTGGTGTATTTACGGTACCGGCAATTCAACAACCGGCCGGGGTAGTACCGACACGGGATATTTATCTGGCTGTTCTGCCTGTAAAACGTTCTTTAGGGCCGCCAGCGCCACCTCCAACTGCTTGTCATCCGGTTCACGGGTGCTTAATTTTTGCAACCACAAGCCGGGAGTCAGTAGAATTTTCATGATGGGATTGCCACAATGCCGTGAGGTAAAATAAATAAATTCATAACCCATGGCCGCGATGACCGGCAGCAGAACAACCCGGGAAGCTACTATCCAATAAATACTCGGTTTAAACGCGGAAAACACAGAAAAGACCAGTATCGCGATGATCAAAACAGCAAAAAGAAAACTAGTACCGCAGCGTGGGTTGGCTGTGCTGTATTTGCGAGCGTATTCCACTTCCAGGGGATCGCCGCCCTCATAGGTATTAATGGCTTTATGTTCGGCGCCATGATATTCAAAAACCCTTTTTATATCCTTCATAAAGGACATTAGCGCCAGGTAAAGGATAAACAAAATGACCCTTATTAGGCCCTCGATTAGATTAAAAACAACGCCCGTTGCGGAAGGTTCGATACGCTGTGCCACAAAAAACGGAATAAAAAAGAAGACCCCCACTGAAAAAACCATCGCAACTATGATGATGCCCCACATCTTCCACCCTGAGAGTTCTACTTGCTCTTCTTCCAGCGCCACATTGGCGGAATTCATCAGTGTTTGAATGCCCAGCACCAGTGACTCAATCAACGCGAGAATGCCCCGCACGAGCGGAGTTTTTCTCCAGAAGCCTGTATAAAATGAATGCAGAATCTGGCTATCGATCCCGATCTCCCCGTTGGGGTGCCGGGTAGCTGTAGCCAGTGTATTTTTACCGCGCATCATTACACCTTCAATGACCGCCTGTCCGCCGTAATAAAACTTCTTCTCAGCCATGCATCTCCCTAAAAACAAAAAGGAGCGGGAATATACTCCGCTCCTTTAATGATAAGCTTTAAAAGGTCTATTTGTCCAACTTGTAGCGCTGCTTGAACCGCTCCACTCGACCGGCAGTATCAATCATTTTGCGTTCGCCGGTGAAGAAGGGATGGCATTTGGCGCAAAGCTCAACTCTGAGCTGCTTCTTGGTTGAACCGATTGTGAAAGTGTTACCGCAGGAGCAAACTACCTGGGCATCTTCAAAAAATTTAGGATGAATCTTTTCTTTCATTTTTTTATTCTTCAGCGTAAACGCTGACCTTCTTTTTAATATTAGTTAAATGTTCGAATTTAACCTTTCCATCGATCAAGGAATAGATAGTATAGTCCTTACCCAGACCGACATTTTTGCCGGGATGGATCCTGGTACCGCGCTGGCGCAGAATAATAGTACCGGATAGAACTGACTCGCCATCATATCTCTTAACGCCAAGTCTCTTGGCTACACTATCGCGACCGTTAACTGAACTGCCGCCACCTTTTTTATGAGCCACTTAAATCACCTCTTTAGTTTTTGTTCGCGCCCGGAACCACGATGTCTTTGATGCTGAGCCGGGTGTATTTTGCACGATGACCGGTCTTCTTGGTGTAATGATCTTTATGTTTAAACCTCAAGACAATGATCTTATCGCCTTTATGCAGACCCTGAGAAGTCGCGGTGACTTTAGCGCCCTCGATAACCGGGGTGCCGACCGTGATTTTAGAATCGTCCGCGATTAAAAGGACCTTGTCGAATTCGACCGTCTCGCCTTCTTTAACATCAGCCATCAGATCTACATCTACCGTTTGACCGGCAGAGACCTTATACTGTTTCCCAACTGCTTCAATAATAGCGTAAATGGCACACCTCCATAAAAACAACAACTCTTTATTTTAACAGAATTGCTGATGGTTTGGCAATCCGCTGTTTATAACAACAAAAATCAGGCACCCACGGCCTGATTAACGGCTTTCAACCCGCATTGGATATCATATAATATTTCGCTGCGAGTTTCAAATTTAACAGCTTCTAGCTTCAATATTTTGAGATTTATTTGGTTATAGTCTCCTGGTTATGGGTTATTATAGCTCTTCCCACAACTTCTCGATCTTAGCTTTCAGTTCGTCTTTATCGCCATTATTCAAGATAATGGATAAATTGTCTTTAACCCGACCTTCAACCGACGGTTGATTTGCCATGCGCGCCAGGGCTTCCGCCTCACTAACGCCCCGATCTTTAAGCCGCTCCAATATAATATCCTTTGAGGATTTGACCACCCATACACCGGCCGCACTGCTCATGAAGGGGGCTTCGGCTTCGGCAAGTATTGCCATTTCAATAAAGACCGCCTTCACTCCCTGTTTTTTATATTCCTGCAACAAACCGTCTACCACACTATCCACCCTGGGATGTATGATCTGGTTTAATTTGAGCAGAGCTTCGGGATTATTGAAAACGATCCTGCCCAGTTTGGCCCGGTCTATGCTTCCCTGGTCTGTCAAAATATCCTGTCCAAAAACCTCAACCGTTTCAATAAACGCCGGTTTGCCAGGATCCAGCGCCTGCCGCGCCAATAAGTCTGAATCTATCACCACCGCGCCCAGTTCCTTCAGAATAGCGCCTGCCGTGCTCTTGCCGCTGCCTATGCCGCCGGTCAAAATAATAATTTTCATTCTTCCAGGACCACCCATTGTTCCGGGTATTTCCGGATATATTTTTCCATAACGGCCGCCAGCGATTCCAAATTTTCTCGTTCTGCCTGATCGCGGTCGCCACTGCGGGACTGTTTTAAAGACGGCTCAATAAAGATAGAGCTAATGCCGCCCGGCCCGCGCAGGCCGAAAATCGGGACAATCGCCGCGCCGGTGCGCAGAGCCAGGTCAACCGCCCCTACCGGAAAGGCAGTTTCTTGACCCAAAAATTGAATTTTTATGCCCGTCCCATTAAGGTCCCGATCGCAGACCAGGGTAACAATGCCACCACGCCGCAGGGTTTGTATCCCCTCTCTCATGGCGCTGATGCCTACCGGAAAAATCCTCACCCTCTTTGCCCGCCTAAGGCTGGCCAGTTTCTCCAGAAATGGCGCGTTGTCAAAGGCTTCTACCAAAATCATCATATCAAATCCGCGGGAGGCCACCACATGCGCTCCAAACTCGTAGTTCCCCAGATGGGCAGTGGCGATGATCACGCCCTTACCTTCTTTGAGCGACTGGGTCAAATGATCAATGCCTTCGATTATGACTTTGCCGTCAAGCTTCTCCAGATTTATTTGAGGAAGCTTAATTAAATCAAAATAATTTTTCGCCGCGTTTTTAAAGACCTGACGTGTTTTGCTTCTAATTTCACTTTTATTAGCGCCCACGCCCATCGCACGTTTAAGATTGTGGCCGACTTTCTTGCGGCGGCCGGCTGACAGCAAGTAAAAAATCTCGCCACCGCACCCAGCTAAATAATAGCCGAAGCTCATCGGAATAATCCGCGCGAAAAAGGCCGCCACGCACAGACTGTAATACTTAAGATTCATATTTTTCCATTCAACTCATTTCTTAACTTGTAGTCTAAAGGATGACTCGATATTCTTCAACACTTGAAGCTCAAAACGGATGCTATAATGTGGATGAAGGCATCAATCAAGGACGGATTATGCACCAGGCACTGCTCTACCAAAAACTGGCCGGAAATTATGTCAGATGCGGGATCTGCCGCTGGCGCTGCAAGATAGCTCAGGGTTCGTGCGGCGTCTGCCATATGTACCGCAACCAAGCGGGTGAGCTCTTTAATCTAAATTACGGACTGGCCTCCTCCGTGGCCGTAGACCCCATTGAAAAAAAGCCGCTCTACCATTTTTACCCCGGCAGCCGTGTTTTTTCGCTGGGCTCCTGGGGCTGCAACTTCCACTGCCCAGGTTGCCAGAACTGGTCGATTGCCTGCGTGGATTCCACCGCGGTGGAAAGCCAATCCGAAAAGATCTCGCCTGAAGAGGCTGTCCGCCTCACGAAACAGAATGGCTGCGCTGGCATCGCCTGGACCTATAACGAACCTACCATGTGGTTTGAGTATACTCTGGATTCGGCCAAACTGGCCCGTCAGAACGGACTTTATACGGTCTATGTCACCAATGGTTATATGACCAGCGAAGTCCTGGATATGATCGGCCCCTATCTGGATGCCTGGCGGGTGGACATTAAAGGCTTTACCGGCGATTACTATCGGCGGCTTACTAAAATCACCCACTGGGAAGGTATCCTGGAAACCGCCGAGCGGGCTAAAAAGAAGTGGGGAATGCATGTTGAGGTGGTCACCAACATCACTCCCGGCCAGAACGATGATGACGTTCAGTTGAAAGGCATAGCCAACTGGATCAAAACCAAACTGGGTGAATTGACGCCCTGGCATGTGACCCGCTTCTACCCTCAATATCAGGAGCAGGATATTCCGGCTACGCCCATTGAAACATTGGAAAAAGCGATTAAAATCGGCAACGAAACAGGATTGAGATTTATCTACACAGGCAATGTGCCCGGACACGATGGAGAAAATACTTACTGCTATTGTTGCGGAAAATTAATCATACAGAAACAGGGTTATAATACGCAAATTCTGGGTTTGAACAACGATCGCTGCGGATTTTGCGGCGCCGACCTGAATTTTCGGAGGGGAAAGTTATGACCAGACAACCTGTAATGGCAGGACGCTTTTATCCCAATTCTCCGGAAGAATTAAAAAAACAATTAACGTCCTTTATGACAGAAAATGCCGAAAAAGTGGATGCTGTCGGTGTGGTAATGCCTCACGCCGGTTATATCTATTCCGGGGCAGTAGCCGGAGCGATTGTCTCCCGTATTGAGATTAAAGGAACATTTATCATCCTCGGCCCCAACCACACCGGGTTGGGGCAGCCATTGAGTGTTATGACCACCTGCTCTTGGCAAACACCCCTGGGAGAGGTACACGTCGATACTGAATTAGCTAAGAAAATACTATCTTTATGCCCCGCTCTGAAAGAAGATAGCTTAGCCCATCAATCCGAGCACTCTATAGAAGTGCAGCTGCCATTCCTGCAGTACTATAAACCGGATGTTAAAATTGTGCCCATTATGCTGGCCGTCTCCAACCCGGCTATCCTTAAGTCTTTGGGACAAGCTATCGCTCGGGCCGTTAAGGAAACCGGCCGCTCGTCCGTCATTCTGGCCTCCAGCGATATGTCTCATTACGAATCCCAGAAACAGGCCCGCCAGAAAGACCGGCTCGCCATTCTGGCCATGCTGGACCTTAATCCTGAGGCGTTACTTAAGGTGGTAGAGGAAAAGCATATTACAATGTGCGGTTATGCCCCTGCCGCCGTCATGCTCTGGGCAGCGGCTGAAATGGGCACACTCAAGACTGAATTGATCAAATACCAGACCAGCGGAGACGTTACAGGGGACATGAATTCCGTAGTAGGATACGTCGGGCTGATAGTTAAACGGCTTTCGCCCCTGGTCAAACTGGCCAAAGCAGCCCTTGAGAGTTACGTAAAGCATCAAGAGGTACTTAATCCCACCGACCTCACGCCGGAAATGAAAGAGCAAGCCGGCACCTTTGTCTGTATTAAAAAATTCGGTGAATTGCGGGGCTGCATCGGCACTTTCGAACCTACTCTGAAAAATGTGGCGGAAGAGATCGTAGACAACGCCATCGGTTCAGCCGTCCGCGACCCCCGCTTCGATCCGGTGCAAGCCTCCGAGTTAAAAGACCTGGATTATACAGTGGATGTCCTGACACTCCCGGAGCCGGTCAAGAGCAAAGATGAGCTGGATGCCCGCAAGTACGGCGTGATCGTAGCCGCCGGCCGCCGCCGGGGACTGCTACTGCCCGACCTCGAAGGAGTGGACACTGTCGATCAGCAGATCGAAATCTGCCGACAGAAAGGCGGCATCAACCCAGACGAAGCGGTCAAACTCTACCGGTTTGAAGTAAAGAGATATCATTAACCAAGGAATCTACTTTAGTGATTAATTCGAATGTTTTGATTTTACATTTTTGCTAGAGACAAGGTTTTTAGTTTATAATATAATTAACTGAATATTGAATAGTGATGGGGAGCTTGGGGAACCATGCTGAGAGGATGCGAATGATCGCGTGTAGTGATCACCCGCATCGACCCAGATAACCTGATCCGGATAATGCCGGCGGAGGGAATGTAAACCTGATAAAAAAAGACTATCCTCCGTTAAGGATAGTCTTTTTTTATTTGGATTTAATCGATGAAAGTTTTGATACTGGCCAATGGGGAATTAAATAAACCAGATGTCCTGCGAAACAGAATCCACGCTGAGACATTTGATCTGATCTGCGCCGCTGACGCGGGCGCACGCCATGCCGATGCTCTAAACGTTACCCTGAACGCCATTATCGGTGACATGGACTCTCTATCAGATTTAAAACCAGGTATAAACTGTCACACTAAATTAATCTCTTATCCGGTAGAGAAAAATGAAATCGATCTGGAACTGGCGCTGCTTTACGCCGCGGAAAAGGGAGCTGACAGAATTGTTATAGCCGGTTTTATGGGGGGGCGCATGGATATGACCCTCGCCAACATTCTGCTGCTAACTCATACCAGCCTCAATTCATGCCGCATCGAGATATGGCACGAGCAACAGACAGGCTGGGTTATCAAGCCGCCGGGGGCAGATATTCACGGGCAACCAGGTGATACTGTCTCATTGATACCCGTGGCTGGTAGGGTTTCTGGCGTCACGAATACGGGATTTAAATATCCCCTCAGTAATGAAACGCTTATGCCCGGAAAAACTCGGGGCATCAGTAACCAGTTGGAAAAAACCTGCGCTCATGTTGAATTTTCAGAGGGGATTCTTATGGTTATACATACCCCCGGCAGAATTTAAGAAATAAAACGAGGTCTGCGATGAAACAGAAAAGAACGGTGAATGTCGCTGTGCAAGTTTTACCTCTGGTAGAAGATGTCTACCCTGTCGTCGATAAGGCCATCGAAGCCATTCAAGCCAGCGGCGTTAAATATGAGGTTGGACCATTAGAAACGACCTTAGAAGGTGATGATCTGGACCAGCTGATCGAAGTGGCAAAATCCGCGCACCGGGCTTGTTTTGAAGCGGGCGCACGTAGGGTAGTGACCTTGATCAAGATCGCGGATGCGCTTGAAGGCACCACGATTGAGCAAAAAGTCGGCAAACACCGAAAGGCCAATTTATGAACTGGCGAAAATATATTATTCCTCCCACGGCATTGATAGCGATACTGATTATCGGCTGGTATTTCGTAGCGAAGATCAGCGGATTGAATTCGTTTATCCTGCCTTCCCCGATAAATGTCATTCAGGCCGGATGGGAAACGCGGGATCTTTTACTGAGCGCGATCGGCACTACACTGCTAGCCACCGGGATCGGGCTAGTATTGGCTATTATCGCAGGGATCGGGATTGCGACTATAATCGATTTCTGGCCTCTGGCGCGCCGGGCTCTTTATCCGATCCTGGTAGTGTCACAAACCATCCAAATACTCGCTATTGCGCCGATACTGATTATCTGGTTTGGCTTTGGTCTAATGCCTACAATTGTGATAGTAGTATTATTTTGCTTCTTCCCCCTAGCTATCAGTACAGCAGACGGACTGATCTCAACTGACCCGGATTTGATTGCCTTGCTCCGTGCTATGGGGGCTAATAGGAGACAAATTTGGCGAATGGTGAGAATGCCTTCAGCTTTACCGGCGTTCTTTTCCGGCCTGCGGCTGGCAGTAACCTACAGCATAGTGGCTGCTACTATCGGGGAATGGGTGGGTGGTTCCCAGGGGCTGGGGCTTTATATGCTGAGATCAAAAAACTCCCTGGCAACAGATCAAGTATTCGTGGCTATGTTAATCACATCGTTACTAAGTATAGGTCTGTTCATAACGGTCTATATAATTGAACGATTGGTCATGCCCTGGTACCACTCCAAACAACGCAAAGAGCAATGGGATGATACTGGTATCTATTAAAATAAAGGTGAATAATGTTATGAAAAAATGGTTGTTAGTTTGTTTAAGCCTTATACTGGTTAACCTCACTCTTGTTTTACCCGCCTGTGTGAAAGAGCCAGACCAGACAACTAAGGCACTCACCCCTGTTAAGTTTTTACTAGATTGGGTCCCCAATACCAATCACACTGGAATCTTTGTGGCCAAAGTCAACGGCTATTTTAAAGAAGCTGGCCTTGATGTTGACATTATCCAACCCGGCGAAGTCTATCCTGAAGCTGCGGTTGCCAGTGGTACCGCCGATTTTGGGATTAGTTTTCAGGAAAGCGTGACTCTGGCACGGGCAAATAACGTTCCCATCGTCTCTATCGCGGCGGTGATTCAGCATAACACCTCCGGTTTTGCCTCGCCAGCCGCTTTGAATGTAACCAGTCCCGCTGGCTTTGAAGGGCTGCGCTATGGCTCTTTCGCTTCGGCCTTTGAGGCCCCTACCTTGAAAGCTTTAATGAAAAGCTCGGGCAGTGACTTCAGCAAACTTAAAATAGTAGAGACAGGTTTTTCAGACCCCCTAGCCTTAATCGCCGCCAAACAGATAGACCTGGCCTGGATCTTCTACGGCTGGCAGGGTTTTCAAGCCCAGCAGCAGGGCATCCCTCTTAATGTGGTGATGATGAAAGACTATCTTGATTATATTCCAGACTACTATACGCCGGTGGTGATAACCAGTGAAGACACTATCGCGAAGAAACCGGAATTAGTTAAAGCCTTCATGAAAGCTCTTTTCCGTGGATATGATTTCGCCATACGTAATCCGGAACAGGCTGCCGGGATTTTACTTGACCAGGTGCCTGAACTCGATTCTGCAACCGTTAAGGCTAGCCAGAATTGGATTTCGCAGCAATATCAAGCCGAAGCGACCCGCTGGGGTGAACAAAAAGAAAGCGTCTGGCAGAACTACACCGATTGGATCGTTAGACAGGGCATTCTATCCTCTCCTATTTCTGTCCAGGCTGCCTTCACTAACCAGTTTTTACCTTAAATAGCTATGAATATACCGCGTATAGAATTTAAGCAGATTAGTAAAACCTTCTCCGGGACTGATCACACAGTCCCTGCTCTGGATGATATCTCTTTTAAGGTGATGCCCGGCGAATTCGTCACCCTGATCGGACCTAGCGGCAGCGGTAAAAGTACGCTGTTCAATCTCTGTGTAGGTCTCCTGGAACCGGGTAAGGGTGAAATATTGATCGATGGCGAAAAGCCCAAAAAACGCCCGGGCTTAGTGGGTTATATGCCCCAGCGTGATTTGCTTCTTCCCTGGCGAAAAGTTCTGGATAACGTTCTTATCCCACTGGAGGTTCAAGGTCTCCCCCAAAAAGAATCAAGACAGAGGGCACTTGAAATACTTCCCTATTTCGGATTAGAAGGTTTTGAGAATGAATATCCCTCAGCGCTTTCGGGGGGCATGCGCCAGCGTGCCGCTCTGCTTAGAACCTGGCTGATGGGACGCTCTACCCTTCTTCTGGATGAGCCTTTCGGCGCCCTGGATGCCCTGACCCGTAAAGAACTGCAAAACTGGTTATTGAAAGTCTGGCAGGAATTCGAACGCACAGTCATGTTCATTACCCACGATGTCGAAGAAGCCGTTTATCTGGCCGATCGTGTGATAGTACTGAGTGCCCGCCCCGGTAGAATCAAAACTGAATTGAAGATCAATCTGCCGCGGCCCCGGCGCCAGAGTATGATCGCTGATCCTGCCTTTGGTAAATTAGAAAAAGAATTACTGCAAGAGTTAGGCGTTGATGCTTAACTACCCCATCTCACCTAACTACTAAAAATTAATTACTATTAACTGTTTTGCCTTTTGACCTTTGACTTTTGACTTATTATAGTATGGTTATGGATCTATTCGATCATAACGCTCAAGACCAGATTAAAAAGGAAGCTCCGCTGGCCGCCCGAATGCGTCCCCGTACGCTCGAGGAATTCGTCGGGCAGGAGCACATCATCGCACCGGGTCACGTTCTGCGCCGAGCGATTGAGAGCGGTCAGTTACCTTCTATCATCCTGTGGGGACCTCCCGGCAGCGGCAAGACCACTCTCTCTAACATAGTAGCCAATTCCACCCATTCGCATTTCAGCCCTGTCAGCGCGGTCAGCGCCGGAGTCGCCGACCTGCGTAAAATCATCGAGGAAGCCAAAGAGCGCCGCAAGCTCTATCAGCAAAAAACAATCCTGTTTATTGACGAGATCCACCGCTTCAATAAAGGCCAGCAGGATGCTATTCTGCCCTATGTGGAAGATGGCACCGTGACCTTGATCGGCGCCACCACCGAAAATCCCTCCTTTGAGGTCAACACCCCCTTGCTTTCACGCAGCCGCGTCTTCGTTTTGAATCCTCTCACCGATAAGGAAATCCGCCTTATTGTGGAACGTGCCCTGAAAGACAAGGAACGCGGCCTGGGCGAAATGAAAATCGAATTAAGCGAAGAAGCCTTGAATCAACTATGTATCATGGCAAGTTCAGACGCCCGCACCGCCCTCAACGCGCTGGAAATGGCAGCACTGGTGACTCCGCCGGACAGCGAGGGCAGGAAAAAGATCACCCTAGAGATAGTTGAGGATACTTTCCAGCACAGGGCTTTGCAGTACGACCGGGACGGAGAGCAGCATTACGACCTGATTTCCGCCCTACATAAATGCATGCGGGATTCAGATCCGGACGCCACCCTTTACTGGCTGGGGCGCATGATTGAGGCAGGGGAAGATCCCCTTTACATCATCCGCCGCATTATCCGGTTCGCCTCGGAAGACATCGGCCTGGCCGATCCGCAAGCGCTGGTAGTGGCTGTGGCCGCTCAGCAAGCCGTGCATTTCATCGGTATACCAGAAGGTAACCTGGCCCTTGCCGAGGCCGCCGTTTACATGGCCACGGCTTCCAAGAGCAACGCTCTCTATACCGGCTACGGTAAAGTCCAGGAAGAGATCCGTAATGGCTCCGACGAGCCGGTGCCTCTGCATCTGCGCAACGCCGTGACCGGCCTGATGAAGAATCTGGGATACGGCAAAGGCTATAAATACGCTCATAATTTTGAGGGACACCATGTTGATCAGCAGCACCTGCCGGACTCGATGAAGGGCAAGACCTTCTACACCCCCGGTGAGCTGGGATATGAAAAACAAATCTCCGCTCGTTTAAAGGACCTTAGACACAAACCCTCTACTCCTCCCTCTAAACCATAACTCCTAATTACTAATTACTCACTACTGTCAACACCCTTGACTACCCTAGTATAATTATTTTACAATACTGTGTAGCGGAACTAGTCTAATTTTATGACACTGCGTCTAATTATCAGCCATTGTCAAGTATTTTTATCTGCGACTTGCCCTGCAAATACAATTTGCGTATAAATTATGAGCAGTATTATTTACACTCTGAAAGAAAGATGCCGCGGCTGTTATGCCTGCGTGCGCGGTTGCCCAACCAAAGCCATTAAAGTAGAAAATCATCTGGCGGAGGTCATGCCCGATCTTTGCGTTAACTGCGGCAACTGCGTCAGGGTTTGCGCTCCCAAAGCTAAATTTATTGAAAGCGATATTGATGAGGTCAAAAAACTACTGGCGTCAGGATCCCAGGTCATCGCTATCCCCTCCTCTTCCTTTCCGGCCGCCCTGCCCAGTATGAGAGCCGGTCAATTCATTAGCGCTCTTAAAAAATTAGGTTTTGCTGAAGTGATGGAAGATGCTTTCGGCGCCGAAATGGTCTGCCGCGAATACAACCGCCTGCTCAAAAAAAAGACAAGCGGCCCTATTTTTTCCTCTACCTGTCCGGCGGTAGTCTCCTACGTCGAGAAATTCTATCCCCAGCTGGTTGACCACCTGGCTCCCATTGTCTCGCCTATGATCGCTATGGGACGCTTGATCAAACAGTCTTATAATCCCCAGGCTAAAGTAGTCTTCATCGGCCCCTGTGCCGCCAAGAAAGCTGAAAGCAAGGATGAAAACGTGGCCGGCGTTATTGACGCCGTGCTGACCTTTTCGGAACTGACCGAGATGTTCAGCGAAAAAAACATCATTCCTGAAATCATGCCTGATAGCAAGTTCACCGGTCCCAAACCTAATTTAGCCCGCCTTTTCGCCATCTCCGGTGGCCTTCTTCGTACCGCCGGGTACACGGACGATATTTTGCGCAACGAAATCATAAACGCCCACGGACGTGAGTATATCATCAGCCTGCTGGCTGAAATAGAACAGGGCGATATTGACGCACACTTCATTAACTTCTTCTTCTGCCACGGCTGTATCAATGGCCCAGCTATTGATAACGACCTCAGCATCTTCCGCCGCCGTGAACTGGTTTCACGTTATGCCGAAGCGGATGTTGACCCAGAACGGACCGAGGCCGATTTGCAGAAATATACCCATCTAGACTTGCGCCGCGAGTACAAACACCGCGCCCCTCCGCTGCCCACCCCCACGGATGCTGAAATCCAGGAAATCCTGAATAAAATGGGCAAGTCCAAAAAAGTCAACCGCTTTAACTGCGGCGCCTGCGGCTACCGCACCTGCTGGGAGCTGGCTACCGCCGTCGCCCGCGGTCAGGCTGAGACTACCATGTGCTGGCCTCATCTGCTGACCGAACTGCAGGAGACCCAGAGCGGCCTTATCCAGGCCGAAAAATTAAGTTCGCTCGGCCAGTTGGCGGCCTCCATCGCCCACGAGATCAATAATCCTCTCTCCGGCGTTCTGGTCTATACCCAGCTTTTAAACAGGAAAATTTCTAACGACCAGTTTTCTAAAGATACCGCGCTGCAATACCTGGGTAAAATGGAGACTGAACTGACCCGCAGTACCAAGTTGATACGCAACCTGCTGGACTTCGCCCGCCAGACTCCTCCGGCTTTGAGACAAACCGATATCAATGAGGTTCTGGAACGGGCGGTCGATTTGATCGTGCATTCAACCAAAATGCAGCACATTGAAATGGTCAAGGAATATGCCGCGGTCCTGCCCCACTTCCCCGCTGACCCCGACCAGCTTTTACAGGTCTTTATCAATTTGATCCTGAATGCCCTTCAAGCTATGATTGAGGGCGGGACTTTACTCTTGCGAACCGAAGTGCACAAAGGTGAAATCAGGATTGATATTCAGGATACCGGCTGCGGTATCACTCAGGAGAACATGACCAAACTCTTTACACCTTTCTTCACCACCAAAGCAGAAGTGAAGGGAGTGGGACTGGGACTGGCTGTCTCTTATGGTATTATTCAGCGGCATCATGGGAAAATCGAGGTCAAAAGTAAAGAAGGAGAGGGTACCGTCTTCAGCATCTATATACCCGTAAAGTATGCAGAAATTAAATAAAATCCTGATTGTTGACGATGAAGCTATCATGCGGGATTCCCTGCGAGATTGGCTAACCGACGCCAGCTACGAGGTCTTGACCGCCGGTAATGGCGTCGAAGGCCTGGATCTCATCCGCAAAGAAAAACCTGGTGTGGCAGTTATCGATCTGGTATTGCCCGGCTCAGACGGCCTGGATTTAATGCGCAAGGCCAGACAGATACAGCCTGGAATCCAGGTGATTATTATTACAGCCTACAGCAGCGTGCATACCGCTATCGCCGCCATTAAAGAAGGCGCTTATGATTATATTGAAAAACCCTTCTCCCCGGAAAAGGTGGAGCTTCTCATTGCCAAGCTAATTGAAAGACAATCGCTGCTGGATGAAAACCTGGCGCTGCGTCAAAAGCTAGAAGAAAAATATTCCTTTGAAAACATCGTGGCTAAAAGCGCCCGCATGCAAAAAATCATCGAGACTATCAAGGTCATCGCCCGAAGCAATGCCCCTGTCCACATTTCAGGTGAAAGTGGGACAGGTAAGGAATTGGTGGCTCGGGCTATTCACGCCCAAAGTATGCGTAAAAGCAAGCCCTTTGTAGTGGTGAGCTGCGCCGCCCTGCCCAAAAATATAATTGAAAGCGAGCTATTCGGTCGCGAGAACGAAGCTGTTTCCGGAGGTTTTTCTTTTCGTAAAGGCAAATTCGAGGCTGCTAACAACGGCACTCTTTTCCTGGATGAGGTGGGGAATCTAAATCCCAATATCCAGGTCCAACTCCTGAGGGTGCTGGAGGAAAAGGCCTTCAGCCGGATCGGCGGCAGCGAGTTGATTCAAGCCCAATTCCGCTTGATCTCCACTTCTACACAGGATCTAAAAAGGGCTATCGAACAGGGTGACTTCAGGGAAGACCTGTATTACCGTCTGAACGTAGTTAATATCGAGATTCCCGCATTGCGGGATAGAAAAGAGGACATCCCTACCCTAGCGGACTTTTTTCTGCATAAATACAGCACGGAAAACCAGAAGAATATTAAAGGGTTTTCAGCCGAGTCAAACGATTATTTATTGCGTTATCAATGGCCGGGCAATATCCGTGAGATGGAAAACGCCATTGAGCGAGCAGTGATTCTGGCTAAAAGCGATTCTATTGAAGTTAACGATCTGGCCCAACAGAGCCTGTATGTGTCCCACAAAACGGCGGTCAGCAAATCCATGAGAGACATAGAGAAGAATCATATTTTGAATGTTCTGATTGAAGCCAAAGGCAATTACAGCGAGGCGGCCCGTTTGCTGGGCATCTCACGCATGACCCTCTATAACAAGATAAAGGCTTTCGAGTTGAACGTCAGCAAAATCAACAACAGTGCACACTAAGAGCTAAGATAAAGAGCTAACAACAATCGGCTGTTAGCTCTTTACCTTTATCAATGTAGCAAAAATGACTATGGAGTCAGAATCACCTGAACACCCTCGGGTAAAGTAAACATACTGTCCGGGATATCACTAAAATCGTAGTTTTTATACTCTATTAATGTCGTGCCGGTGGCTGAGGTCGTCTCAACTTTTACAGGTAAACCGCGGTCTTTCCAAATCCACATTTTAGTGGTTGCTGACGATACAGTATATTCGAGTACTACACAAGTTTTCCCGTCTATAGTTTCAGTACCTAAATTCTTGGGATTATTTTGCTCAATAGTATTAGTACCTTGCGCAACTGATTTCTGGGCCTGGTCGAAATTCATTTTCATCGCTATATTTTCTGTCGGCATGTAGGTCACTGCGGTCTTGGCGACCTGGTCGATGAATACAATCGATGATAATCCCTGGGCAGTCGTTTCCATCTTCATCTTGGTATTCTTGACCCAGGTGGTTGTGGTTATGGGTGATACCCCGGGCGTGGTCATAACCATATCGTATTTCATCGCGGGTATTTTTTGGGCCAGTCCCAGAATATTAGCCAGATTATCGTCTGAAGCCGTTGGATTCGTGGTGGTGGTAGTGGATGTTTTGGAAGGCGTTGTCTGAGTAGTAGTTGCAGCAGAAGTTGCTGTCGCGGAAGGAGTATTCGACGTTACATTAGCCGTCCCAGAGGCGGTGCAGGATGCCAACACCAATATGCTCACCATTAAGCAGATCATGATTAACCAGGTAATTTTTCTTTCCATCTTCCCCTCCTAATTTTTAACCTTAAATATCTTAAATAAATAGCCTTTAATAACGCGTCCTGACATTTTCGAAAAACTAGTATAACAAATTACATTGATGATGAAACAAGTGTTTGGGATTTCGGTTACATTAAATCCCTCTCTACTTGCTCCTCACGCATCCAGAGCCTTATTGCACAGCTGGTCAGCTTCCTGGTTCTGTTCACGAGGAATGGCCGCTATTTTGCAGTTGGTCAGCCCGCCGGCCAGCCTCTTGGCCTCGTCATATAAAAGCTTCAGGTCCGCGTTTTTTACCCGGTACTGCCCTAATAATTGTTTAACTACCAGTTCGGAGTCAGCCCTGATCACAACCTCTTTAGCGCCCAAACTGATGGCCTTCTTCAGTCCCTCGATCAGAGCCCGATATTCTGCCTGATTATTGGTAGTAACACCGATCTTCTCCGAAATCACCGCTATTAGTTCGTCATCGGCATTTTTTAAGGTCACACCGATAGCCGCGGGACCGGGGTTACCGCGAGAAGCTCCGTCCGTATTGATAAATAGTCTGGTATTCAAATCTCACCTGCTAATGGTTATATTCTAATCTATATTTTTGAGTTAGGGTCTATAACCCTCATCCCTCGGCAAATCTTCTCGATGGGCGGCTGCTACAGCGATTTGATCACACCACTCGTTTTCAGTTCGAGAAGCGTGTCCTCTAATCCAGCGGAATTCAACCTGGTGAAGATCGCATAATTTTAATAACCTGTCCCAGAGGTCAGGATTAACGGCCTGATCCTTAGTGTTACGTTTCCAGCCATTGGCCTTCCATTTCCTGGCCCAACCTTTCATGATGCTGTCGACCACGTACGATGAATCGCTGTAAATAACCACTTTGGCCTTTTTAGGGAGCATTTCAAGGGCGGCAATAACGGCCGTTATTTCCATTCTATTATTGGTGGTTAAGCTAAAACCCCCGGATTTAGCCCTGGTTTCACCGTTGCATTTGAAGATAATGCCATAACCGCCCGGCCCGGGATTGCCACTGCAGGCTCCATCAGTCCATATTTCCAGGTCTCCGCTTGATAGCCACTCAGTAGTAATATCCGTGGGAAGATTATTGGCCAATTCTATTTTCATGGCTTCAGACAACTGCGGGATTTCCTGGGCCTGATTGTCTTCAACAAGTTCATAATAGCGTTTGATCAAATTCAGAGCTTGCAACCTTTCCGCGTTATCCACCACCCATTCTTTGCTCCTGGAGTCCCATTTTCTGTCTTTGAGGGTAGACTTTAGTTCGGCTACGAAGGTAGCCTCAAATGGCGTCTTGATAAACATTTTACCATCGGCATATCTGATATTGGCTGTCTTTTTCATATATTTATGTTTGGATTCAAATCCTTTTAAAGTTTATTTACCCGTGAAGGTCATTATTATCTTAACATCAACCCAATTTATAGTCGAAACCCTGGTATTATGCCGTGCGCTTCGCGCGGGCTGTAAACGATAGCCGCATCCACCACAAGCGTTAGACTCATCAAATAATCATCATGTCCTTCAGAGGGGTCTACATAGAAGTTCAGGCTCCGACTGAGACGGACAAATGAATACAAAGGGGGATTAAAAAGATTCCGAGGGTTATCAAGGAAAGACGGAGGGGGACGGAAAAATTAAAAGGGGAAACAAGAGCTGATTTATGATTTAAGATTAATGATTTATGAAAAAGGGGGAGAATAAATCAAAAGGCAAAGGTCAAAATCAAAAGTTCCAGGCAAAAGTAAAAAGTGACGGGGATGGTGAAGGAGACCAGGGGTTTTCACAAGGTCGGCCCTGCATTGAGGTCCGACCTTTACCAAGAGGGGAAAGATGTAGTTAGCAATTGGCCCAGGATGTCTTCAGGTTAAAACATATCAGAATCAAGAGGAGGCGGGTTCACTATCCGGTTTTAAAGGTTCAGGCAAAGGTTTCCAGCGTAGCCAATACGCTAAAGCAGATACGATACACACTAAAACCGCAATATAGATTTCAATTTGAATGGGAGTAAGTAAGCCTTTCTGAAGTAATACTATAGAGTAATTAGTAAGACCATGTAAAAACGAGGATATGAGGTAAAATTGCCAGCCGAGGCCTTTAGCTAAACCGTAGCCTGCCAGGGCAGAAACAGCAACATGCAGCCCCACGGCAAAGAATCGTTCAAGCCAGGGTAATATTGCCATAAACCCGCTTGTCGTAACCGCTTGCCAAGTCCAACCAGCAGCTAAAACGGAATTGTGCACCCAAATAGCTTCGAAAACACCAAAACCAGCCCCGGAGACAGCTCCGATAATAAGCCCTAACCTGGGAGTTAAGTTCCGGTTGTGACTTAACCAGTAAAAGACAACAGGGACTAGCTTAGCTCCTTCTTGAACGAGACCGCTGAGCAGAACTTGAGGTATGCCTGCCAGAAGCAACCATTTTATAAGGGTTGCCTGATCCCAGAAATAAACCAGAGCCTGCCCGGTCCAGTTTTGAAGCGGGATCTGAATAAAAGCTATCTCAGTCCAGGTGAGTAAAGCGCTTACAACAGCCACGATCCAAAGAACCGGTTTGTTTAAGGCCGGCGGCCTGTATGGGGTGAGCCAGATAACACCAAACAAAAGACCAACGGCAATAGCGATCAACGCGAGGGGCCAGGTCAGACCTGGGAAATAGAAGGCTGACGAAAATTGGTTGATCATTTGTTGAAGCATGGTCTGATCCTCCCCTTTTTAACTATTGGAAAAATTGACCGGCTACAAGATGATTTTTATCGAAAACCATAAGAATTTTTACTTCAGCTTTGGCATATTGGGCTTTATAGAAAACACGGATATAGCCGTCCTTCTCTTCAGTACTCGAAAACTCTTGAGATTGGTAAGCACCTAGCTGAGGATTTACCTGATTATAAGCAGTATCAAATACTTTCTGGGTTACAGCAGCTTTAAATTCGGGATTGCCGTTCTGGATATATTTATCACGGTTATTTTCACTAAAACCCTGCAAGGTTGTCTCGGTAGCAGGATCGGCGTACTCTCGAATCGCAGCAGTTTCAGCAGTAGTTGCAGCAGGGGTTGTGGTTGAAACAGACTTACAAGCATTGGCGCTCAACATCGTTAAAACCAGCACAAGAAGCGAGAATATAACAAATAGCTTTTTCATATTTTAATACTCCATTTATATTAATGATTAGTATATCTTGATATTGTGTCGGGATTCAAAAAGCTTAATACCATTCAGGTCGACATTGAAAAACATCAATATTCTTACTTGACTATAACGGTCAGTACAAAGGTCCTGACGCCTTTTTCGCCACCTTCCCAGGAACGATCATAGCTCATAGTAGCGGTGGTAGTGCCCACCTGCCCTGCAGTAAACCACCATTCTTCAATGCCCGACATACCAGCCACCGGTTGGGTATCATCTGTTGCTCGGGGAGCAACGTAGGCGTGCTCTGTCTGTTTCAAAATGTTGCTATCGGCGATTTTGGCCTGCTGGGTCCAACTGAAACCAGTGGTGGCATTGGAAGACAGCGCGACGGTAAACACATCTCCGGTTTTTACTTCAACCTGTCGGGTAAGGTTAGCTTCACGGGTGAAATCTTCCGCCGTAGCAGTAACCAGGTATTTGTTGGGGGCGGGAGGAACCTGGTTATTGGGTGGATTGGTGATCGAAGTACCGTCCGCAGTGCTATGGGTAAAACCTGAATACTTCACCACTATTGCTCCTGCAAGTAACAAGATTACTAAAGCGATAATACCCAAGAATATTTTACCTTTCATTTGAACTACTCCTTTTATTTCTTTTTTAATTATATTTAAAAATATAATTCTATCTCTCAGCTACAGGGCTGCGTCAGGCAGAGTTTAATAGAGCAGGGGGATTATTCTTTTGGTCCGTTTTTGATAATTCAAGTAATCGTCGCCCAGTTGTTCGATCATAAATCTTTCTTCCACTTTTATACGGTAGAAATAGCCACAAATAATAGAGATCATCATGATCAGAATGGATAACCAATTGGATATGGCAGTTGAAATTCCCATGAAAATAATTAATTGTCCAAGATAGCCAGGATGCCTGATGAATTTATACAAACCGGTGTCAATTATTTTATGGTTCTCCACCCTGGCAACTGAATACGTAAAGAATTGTTTAAGAGTTGTTATGGAATGAACTCGAATCACCAGGCCTATCACAATCAAAGTCAGGCCAATGATAAAAAAGGTATTCCAAGGATAAACCCCGCCAATTTTGGCGACACCAACGAAAAATGACAGAGCATAGCCAAGGGAAATGAGGGCAAATAACAACCATAAACTGCCTTTGTCCCTGGAAGTTGTAAGATGGCTCTGGCTTCTCTGTCTTAAATTCATAATAATTTCAAAGAACCCATATAAGTAAGAGATGGCGATAATGATGATTATTTTTAGATCCATGATTGTGTTTCCTTTATCGGTGATTTATACTCAAGCCCTGTGTTATCTGGGCTGGCTTTCAGGGTTGCGCCACTTCCAGGCATACCCTACAATTAATAAAGTGACCACTATTTCTACCACACCAAAGAATATATAGAAAGCCCAGGTATCCCCCATCAAATTGCTGATATTGACACCCGTATAAAGTACACCCAGAATGATGTTTACCGGGCGGTTTACTTTAGGCTTCAGTGTCACAGATAGAAAAACCATGACAGCTGGAATTATCATCAAAATTGAGGCTAATAACAACGAACCTTGAGTCACTGTAAAAGGGCCCATTCGCCCTGACATCATGTCCTCTATCTGACCTGTCCTGAATAATGAAATATGATCAGCATATATGTACAGTAACATCAGAGTTCCCCATAATGCCGCAAGCTTTACCATCAGATTTACCTTTACATCTTGCTTTTCGGTCTTATTGATTGTGTTCATTTTTCTCCTTTTTTGATTTGCCCTGTTGGGCAAACTCATGCATATTTTAGACTGCTTTGACTGGATTGCTGCGCAGCAGCACAATCCCCAGCCAGACGAACCAGCTCATTTGGGTCACGCCAAAAACTCCGGTCAGGCCGATTAAACCAGGGATAATAGAGAGGATACCCGCCGCGCCAACCAGCAAACCAAGGAGATTCAGGCCTTTGGGAAGCCCACCGCCCCGCAGCGCAGCCAAGCTGACTAAAAGGGTTAAAAGACCGCCCAGGATTTCGCCATTGCCGTTGCCCAGCCCGCTAGCCACTGATTCAAAGCCCTGCCAGTTCAGGGCAGCCTGGGCAGGATCGGTGGCATAGAGGGCCACGACGGGTCCGATCCCGGCATTCGAGACCATGCCGCTGGCAATAAGAGAACCAGCCCAGATAATTCCAATCACGGCTGCCACCAGCAGGATAGCGGGTGCGCGGGACTTCAAGCGATCATACAAAGCCAGTGTTAGAACGATCAGAAAAATCCCAAAGAAGACGTACATCAGAAGGTTAGTGGAAAAGATGACCAGCTGTTTCTCGACTAGCAGGGCCACCTTTTGAAGCGGGTCGGTTATGCCGGGGTAGTCCAGAACGACGAGAAAGAGAAGCATCCCGATCAGGTAGGCGGCGGCCAGGTAGAGGGCGGAAAAAGCACCATATTTCTGTAAAGTTTTCATTTTTATCTCCTTTAGCTGATGACAGGCATGAGCTATCAATTCTTTAAAATAGCAGGTTTAGATTCTCGCTTGGGCGGGAATGACACCTGACCCGGAAGCGACAGCGGATTGATTAAATCCTTTGATAATTAACCAGAGCGCAAGAACAAACTCCTGCAAGGCTATGGGAAGGTTTAATAAAATGAAAACGTTGGACAACGGAAGCAGCTGACCATATATAGTTAATAACGCTGTTAAAAGGGTTAACGCAGCTCCGAAAAAACCCCAGACTGAAATAAAGCGAGGAACGAGTTTTGATTGAAAAAATACATAATAATACAGCAAACCACCGAGGGTAAAAGCGATCACTCCCAACTCGCCAGCCCATTTTTTGACCGCCAGTAAGAGGGTGCCTGAGACTTGAAATAGGGAGGCATTCGAGGCTGCTGCTTTGATATATTCCTGACTCAAGGTGAGTAGTGACAGCAGGCAAACCACACCTAAAATATAGAGCAGACCCTCCATTACCCTGAAGCTAACAGAGGCCAGGGCTAAAGCTGCATGATGTTTCTTTAAAATGGGATACAAGCCAATGGCAATACCCGCACAAGCAAAAGCGGATAATAAGACCAAAAGGGCTGCCATAATCACCTGGTTTTCATTGGCAGAAATAGTGTAAAGATAGTCCGAGGCATCCAGGATAGGTTTTAAGAAACTATTACCCATCACATTGAGAACTGTAGCAAGGAAAAAGAGTACGCCCACTACGATGGCGGTAGTTCTGTAAGTTTTCATTTTTACCTCCTATCACTGGATTTAATTAATTACTGTTAATTGATAACTGAGAACTTGTTGGGATTGAACCCTTTAACGATCAACCAAACCGCCATAACCATTTCCTGCAAAAATATGGGGAAGTTCATAACATAATTGATGGGTGAAAAGGGACTCTGGAGGTTGAACATTACTAAAATAGAGGTAGTCAGGTTCAAGAGGATGGCCAGGATACCCCAAACTGAAAGCCAGCGGGGAACGAGTTTTGATTGATAGAAGACATAATAAAGAATCAGGGCACCCAGACCGAAGATAAGTCCATTGACGGCACTAATCGAATCAGCCCCTTTTAGAAACAGACCACCCAGGAGTTGGAAAAACGAAGCATTCAGCGCGCCGCCTGCCACAGATTGAAGACTCAAATTGCCCAAAAACAGCCAGGTAATCACCAGAAGGATACTGCCAAAGGTCTCAAGAGCTCCTCTGAAAACGACATAACCCAGAGCCAGACGCTGGTTATATTTTTTCAGGATGGGGTATAACATGACCGGAACTACGGCCAGCATCAAACCCATCACCAGGACACAGAGGGCGGCTAATTTGAATTGATTTTGACTGGCAGCGATTTTATTGAGAAAATCCGGACCGTCCAGCAGAGAGCTGGTAAAAATCACGCTCAGGATGCCTGCCAGGGTGCCAAGGATATAGAGTACTCCCACGATAACGGCGGTTTTTTTGTAGTTATTCATTTGCCCCTCACTAATTTTATTTACGGAATAATATTCTTGCTTATTTGACTATTACGGTCAGGGTTGCGCCACTTCCACTTTTTGACCCAGTTCTTCACGATTGTGAATATGAGACTCTACTTTGCCGCATTGCAAGCAATATTGATAAGGTGAGCCTTGGTATGTGATGGTTGAAAAGACATGCCCCCGTATCATGCAAGCAAGGTAATTAATAATTAACATATCGAGCACCTCACTAAATTAAGTGATTTTGTCTTTCTGCTCCCCATGCGGTTGCCAATAGACTGAGTAAATACTCCGGTGGGTCACCTTTTGAGACAAAGCCATCGGCACCAGCAGAGAGAGCCTCAGTCCGCGTTTGCTGCCGACTATTCAGGGCGATCACAGTAAGCCCGGGGTACCGAGCCCGTAAGATGGGTATTATCTTCTTGCCCTGCTGACCGGGTAGCTCCCAATCAAGCAACAGAAGATCAGCTTGATTGGTTTTGAACCAAGCTAGTAGTTCCCTGCTATCGGAAACGTCACCGGCTACATCAATACCCTGCTGCTCTAGCACTAACTTGAGCGCAGAACGTACACTGGGTTGGTCATCGGCTATTAGAACTCGCATTTTTGGTCTCACTCCTCGTCCTCCGGCAAACCGCTTAAAACTTACATCCACCATCATAAAACGGAATCTCCCCTGATACGCCGTGCATCAGGGGAGATAATAACAGGACGATAAGCCAGAATTTAACTGGTCACTTGACCAGGTGGTGCTTTACTGCGACAACTACCGCCTCGGTACGGCCGGAAACGCACAGCTTAGAAAGGATGTTGCTGACATGAAACTTCACGGTAGACTGACTGACAAAGAGGCGTTCAGCGATTTCTCCATTGGATTTGCCCTCTACCATCAGAGTCAGTATATCGCGCTCGCGGTCTGTCAGATCACTGCCGGGTTGAGCTGGCTCAATTGCCTTCTGGATAAGTACCTGAGCGGCCTCCGGAGACAGGCTGGGCTGCCCAGCCATAGAACGACGGATTGCAGATACCAACTCGTCCGCTGACACGTTTTTCAATAGGTAACTTGTAGCTCCGACTTTTAACACCCCTTCAACATACTCCCTCTCCTTAAAACTGGTAAGAGCAATAATACGAACATTCGGCCAGCGCTCGTGAATAGCTTTCGTTGCAGTGATACCATCCATCTTCGGCATAAGCAGGTCCATCAATATCACATCCGGTTGAAGTCGCTCACACAACTGTATAGCTTCTTCACCGTTACCAGCCTCCCCTACCAAACACATGTCATCAGAAATCGAAAGTACGGCTCCAAGACCACGCCGCACTACAGTATGGTCGTCAACAAGCATAACACGAATGGGTATTAGATCAGTCATTGCTTACTCTCCCTTGACACTTTTTGCCAGACCACCAGGACTTCCGTACCCTGGCCCGTTCTGCTTTTTACTGAAAGTGAAGCCAGAATATCCTCGGCCCGCTCACGCATTATGCCTAAACCGAGACTGTCAGAAGGAACATCTGCCATATCGAAGCCCCGCCCGTCATCGGTTATCTTTAAGGTGATTTTATCTGTTTCGCAGAGCAGGTTCACATTGGCCTTTCTAGCTCCGGCATGCTTGGACACATTATTCAGAGCTTCTTGGGCAATACGGTATAGTGCTACCTTCACCTCAGGCGGGAAGGAGAATTGTCCCTCTACTGAAATAATCACTGGCAAATGTGCCCGACCATTAATTGATTCACCAAGTTGGCTCAACAAATAAGGTAGCTCGGCTTCAATGAGTGACGAGGGACGTAACTCCAGGAGTAGGGTCCGCATCTCAGCTAAAGCTCCGCGTGTCAACTGACGCACCTCTTCAAGTTGTTTACGCCCGTCCTCATGATTACGCTCCCAAATACGGGGCAGTACATCGGCAATAAGACTGGCTGAAAAGAGAGTTTGACTCACGGCATCGTGGAGGTCTCGGGCAAGACGATTGCGCTCGTTGGCGGCTACTTGTGGTATGTGTTGTCAAAAACGGACACGAACCCTTTAAGCTGCTAATACACTAATACTACACTGCCTGGCATAAGCCGCAGGCGATAGGAAACCCAGTTTAGCTTGTATCCTTTGCCGGTTATAGAAGATTTCAATATACTCTCTAATCTCATTGATTGCTTCACGCCTGGTAGCATAATGCCTGTGATAAACCAGTTCCTG
>JANYAV010000006.1 GCA_025361145.1 Dehalococcoidia bacterium
TAGTTTAGAATTTTGATATTTAATACATGTAATCGGGATTTCGGATTTCATCCTTAGGTTTTACTTCCCTCTCTCGGTAAAGGTCTCATCTTGCCCCCATTTTCTCCTATGTAAGGTGAGACCTTATAAAGCTCTGGTCTCCTTTTCTCCCCTGGTCACTAACTACTAAATACTAATTACTCATTACTAATTATCGAAGATCCCGCATGCGTGAAACGCATCGGGACTAATTACTTCTTCTTCAAAAACTCCTCTTTCACCTTCTTCAACACTTCCCCGTCTGCCAAAAGATCCGCCGTCGTCATCCCCAACCCCTTGGCCGCATCCAGCATCGCTTTCAGCCCTTTTTCAGAAACAGCCGCTTCAGCAAACTGCGGAGAATGGGTAACTGTCCCACGTTTGCTGGTGATGGACATGGAGGCGTGAATACCCGGCACCATCTGGCTCACATTGCCAAAATCCGTGCTGCCGAAACTCTTATCCGGATCAACCATTTTGGTCTTCCGCCCGATCTTGTTCATGTTGCGCATAAATAAGTTGCCCAGGGTCAGATTATTCAGCATGGGCAGATAGCATAAATCGTCCCATTTAAATTTCAATTTGGTTCCGGTAGCGAGCGCGGCTCCCTTAAAACAATTCAACACCCTCTCTTTTAGTTCCGTCAGATAGGCTTCATCCGCTGCCCGCACCAGAAAAGTACCGGCGCTGTGCGCAGGCACTACATTGGGCGCTTGACCCCCGTCAGTGATGATGCCGTGAACCCGTGCTTTAGAGTGAATATGCTGACGCAAAGCATCGATAGCGTTAAAAGCTAAAATCATGGCTTCCAGGGCATTGATACCGGCTTCTGGCCTTCCGGCTGCGTGAGTGGCCTTGCCGAAAAACTCAATACTGAGCCCCTGGCAGGCCAGGGCTTCTGTCACCACCGAATCATGCCCACCCGGATGCACCATCATGGCCGCGTCAAGATCAGCAAACGCCCCCCGCTGGGCCATCGTCACCTTGCCCCCGTATAGTTCTTCCGCCGGGGTGCCGATTACTACGATCTTGCCGCCGTATTCATCCACGGCTTTGCGGGCCCCAATCGCTCCGCCCACTGCAGCGGTACCGATCAAGTTATGGCCGCAGGCGTGCCCCAATTCAGGCAATGCGTCATATTCCGCCAGCAGACCGATCACCGGTTTACCTTTGCCGTAAGTGGCTCGGAAAGCTGTCTCCAGGCCGTAGATACCGCGTTCCACTTTAAAACCATTGTCAGCCAATAAAGCAGTCAGCCAGGTTGAAGCCTTCTTTTCCTTAAAGCCCAGCTCGGGATTATTATGGATTTTACAACCCAGATCACAAAGCTTCTGTCTTTGAGCGTCGATTTCAGAGACAATTAGAGACTTAACTTTTTCTATCTCCAGGATTCACCTCGAACAGCAGATTGATATCGTTATTATAACCCACCCCCACCCCAATTTCCACAGATATTTGGTGATTCCCTCTCTCGGTAAAGGTGACTTCTTTCGTCCCTCTATCCTTCATAGTAAGGAGTCACCTTATAAAACTTTAGTCTCCTTTTCTCTCCTGGTTTATAAATCATGAACCTAAAATAAAGAAAGCGGCGCGATATCACAGTCGCGCCGCCATCATGCCCTTTTCTCGTTAAAGGTGACTTCTTGCGTCCCTCTCTCCTTCATAGTAAGGAGTCACCTTATAAAGCTCCCGTCTCCTTTTCTTCTAACTGGCAGCTTTTCGCTTTTCTATTCCAAACTATAAGGTGGATATTGGTCAGTGATCATTAAACAAGCATAGGCCATTACCCTGAAACTCCATCTCATTACCCCAACCACAAAATCGAAAAGCCCTTTGGGGTAACGGCCGGTGAAAAGAATGGCAAACCAGGCAATAATTTCACAAAGGGAAGTGGCGATTGCCAGAAAATACAGTACCACAAAATGGGGAATGGCCAAAAACCATTTTACCAGCGGAAGGCCGCGTCTTAACTGCGTTTTGGCGTCTGGATAAACCATTTCAATATATACATTCTGATCTTCATAGGTGGAAGGATAAGCATCATTTATTAGAAACATGTATGCTTTGACGCGCGTGGAAAATTTAACGAATGCCAGGTTCCAATCAAACCACCATTTAGGATATGTTTTACGCAGCAGGATTATCAGAACTAGAGGAATGGAAGTTACAAAACCAAGTAGAGACATCAGGACCGCTACAGGAAGCATGGTGAATATTCTGAAGAAAGAGGTTAGCTTGTTTAGTTTGCGGTCTGGGTAATCAATATTAAGACTGGCGGGATAAGGAACCGAGGCAGAAAATGGAGCTTGCGCAGTCACCATAACACACCTCCAATATTTTTTTGGTTCTTATTGACCAAGATTAGTCCATTGGAGGAATAGTGTCAATAGGGATTTTTAGCTTTAATCTTTGAACTTCTATGGTTAGTTATATAAATAAAACGGCGCGATTTATAAGTCGCGCCGCCTTGTCTCCTTTTCTCCCCTGTTTACTTAAAAACTATTAACTTTAATTATTGACTTTTACCCTTTGACTTTTGACTTGTTGTTTTATTCCAAACTAAACGGTGGATACTTATCCGTCACCATCAAGGCCGCGTATGCTTCTACCCTGAAACCCCATCTCATAACCCCCACCACGAAATCGAACAGCCCTTTTGGATACTTGCCAGTGAAGAGTATCGCAAACCAGGCAATGATCACGCAAACTACGAAGGCGATCGCCAGGAAACATAGCACTATGTAGTGAGGAATGGCTAAAAACCATTTGACCAGAGGAAGGCCGCGCATAAGTTGAGTTTTTACATCCGGATAGACCAGATCGATGTGTACCGACTGTTCTTCATCGGTAGAAGGATATTCGTCTCTGAGTAAAGCAATATAGGCGGTTAAACGATAGCAGAACTTGGCCAGTGCCAGATTCCAGTCAAACCACCACTTTGGATATTTCTGGCGAAAGAGGATCATCAAGACCAGGGGAATGATTGTAAACCCAACAGAGCCGCCCATCATTCTCCAGCCTTCATTCATGTTCTTTGAGTTATCACCACCGGGCCCAACCAAAAAAACCAGAACGATAAAGATAGGAAGTACCCAGATAAGTCGAAAGAACGACGACCACCTCTTCAAATTGCGGTCCGGGTAATCAATTTTAAGACTGGCGGGATAAGGAACCGGGGCAGAAAATGGAGCTTGCGCAGTCACCATAACACACCTCCAATATTTTTTTGGTTCTTATTGACCAAGATTAGTCCATTGGAGGAATAGTGTCAATAGGAAAATGGGACAATTTTTGATCTTTAGTTATTAGTTTTTAGTGATTGGTTATTCCAAATTACTAACTACTAATTACTGATTACTGGTTTTCACGCCAGCCTCAGCGCCGGCAGCGCATCCATCTCCCACCCGTCCTTCTGCCCGTTCTGATAACGATAATAAGCGCAGGCGGCTATCATTGCCGCGTTATCAGTGCATAGTATAAAAGGCGGAATTATCACCGGCAAAGGCGACTTTTCCAGCAAGCCTGCCCGCAAGGCTTTGTTCGCCGCCACTCCTCCGGCTACCATGATCTGCTTGACCCCCAATTCCAGCGCCAGCGCGATGCACTTGGTTACCAGCACGTCCACCACCACTTTCTGAAAACTGGCAGCCGCGTCATTTTTAGAGGGCAAACCGGCTGGGGCATTCTCATCCATGGCGATTTTGCCGTATTCTGCCATCCGTAAAAGAGCTGTCTTGATGCCTGAAAAGCTAAAATCGTTAGTGCCCTTTATCCATGAATGGGGTAGTTGTAAGATAGGTTTGCCCGATTCGGCCGCTTTCTGGATTAGGGGTCCTCCCGGATAACCCAACCCCAGGATGCGGGCAGCTTTATCGAATGCCTCGCCGGCAGCATCATCACGCGTACGTCCCAGCAGTTCATATTGACCGTGTCCGCGCATCAGGATTAGATCGCTGTGACCGCCGGAAACTATCAGGCAGATCACCGGAAACTCGATCTTTTGCCCGGTTAGCCAGTTGGCGTAAATATGGCCTTCCATATGATTGACCCCGATCAACGGCAGGTTTTGCGCTAGGGCGATCGCTTTTGCTGTATTCACACCCACCAGCAAAGACCCGGCCAGGCCGGGGCCTTTAGTCACCGCGATCGCGTCGATGTCCTTAAAGCCCACTTTGGCGTCAGACAGGGCCTGCTGAATCACCGGCACAATAGAAAGCATGTGCTGGCGGGAAGCCACTTCCGGCACCACCCCGCCGTAGCGCGAATGTATTTCAATTTGAGAAGAGATCACATTGGACAAAATCCGGCTGCCGTCTTCTACTACACTGGCCGCCGTCTCATCGCAGGAACTCTCAATCCCTAAAATCCTCATATCTTTAAATTATATCGGAGAGTGCTGTTAAAGCCAAATGAATACCTTTCTTCAATTTACAAAGATATAATTCACCCCGGGCCAAATAATGAATAATATGCTATTGTAGTTAACATATAAAAGCTTTAAAATTAGCCTATTCTGAACGGTCTAATTCTGGTAACTGACAATAATTTGTCTTTAGGGAAGTATTATGGAAATAGATACCAAAATCGTTCTAGGTGATTGTTATAAGAGGTTAAAAGAGTTAGAGGATAATTCAATCGATTTAATATTTACCTCACCTCCTTATGCCGATCAACGGAAAAATACCTACGGCGGAATTCATCCCGATAAATATGTTGAATGGTTCCTGCCAATTTCAAAAGAATTATTACGTGTTTTGAAACCCACTGGTACCTTCGTTTTAAATATTAAAGAACGGGTAGTAGATGGTGAAAGACATACTTATGTAATTGAACTAATTTTGGAGATGCGAAAACAAGGCTGGTTATGGACCGAGGAGTTCATCTGGCATAAAAAGAATTGTTATCCTGGCAAATGGCCGAATCGTTTCAGAGATTCATGGGAGAGACTAATCCAATTTAATAAATCAAAACACTTCAATATGTTCCAGGAATCTGTTATGGTTCCGACCGGAGAATGGGCCAAAACGCGACTAAAACGTCTTAGCGATACCGATAAAATAAGGGATGAGTCCAAAGTAGGCAGCGGATTTGGCAAAAACATTTCAAACTGGGTAAATAGAGATTATGCCTACCCAACAAATGTACTTCATACCGCTACAGAATGCGCCAATAAAAATCATAGCGCTGCTTTTCCTGAAGCTCTTCCTTCATGGTTTATTAAACTATTTACACAGGAAGAAGATTGGGTTTTGGACCCCTTCTTAGGTTCTGGAACAACCTGCAAGGCGGCTCAAAAATTGATGCGCAACTCGATTGGGATTGAACTTCAACGGAGTTATTACGAAATGGCCTTAAAAGACGTTGAGCCCAGAATAATGGCTTTGTGTGAGGAAACCGAAGAAGATGAAAAATATCGCATTTAATGATTTGAAAAGCTACGTTGAATTGAATATTGGAAGCTTCCATAAAAGCCGATTGGAGAGTCTCAAAAAGCTTAAACTGGAAGATATATTAAAGAGGAAAAACCCCTATTTATATAAAGCAAAAAATATTCTGGTATCCGGGGAACTGGTAAAAATAATTCTCGATGCTCACTTGTCCTCTCAAGAAGAGGGCATTTTCGGGAATTTCCTGGAAGGTTTGGCCATTTATATAAACAGCAAAGTTTTTAATGGGAAAAAATCTTCGGCAGAAGGCATTGATTTAGAATTTGATAGAGATGGTAAACGATTCATTGTCGCAATAAAATCCGGACCTAATTGGGGTAACAGCGGGCAAATCTCAAAGATGAGGGATAATTTTACGAAGGCCAAGAGGATATTAAGAACCAGCGGTTCAAAAGTGGAAATAATAGCGGTTAATGGATGCTGCTACGGAAGAGATAATAATCCCGATAAAGGCGATTACTTTAAATACTGCGGTCAAAAGTTCTGGGAATTTATCTCGGGAGACAACAAATTATACACCGAATTAATCGAACCTTTAGGTCATAAAGCCAAAGAGAAGAACGAGGCATTTGAGAAAGAACACGCTAAAATAGTGAACCTGTTTACCCAGGAATTCTGTGACAAATTTTGTTCAAAGGGCGTGATCAACTGGGCAGAATTGGTCAAATTTAATTCAGGGGAAATAAAGACTTAAACCGCTATTTATAAATATTTTATCCCTTGAGTCTAACTCCCAAGTCAAAGATTTGGCACAGATTACACCCTGAAGCTTATAGCTCCAAAGCTGGTTTTAGATTTAGTTATTTGGATTTTGGTCATTGTTTAGATATTAGTGCTTAGGATTTTTCTTCTGGTTGCACTCCCGACTGATCACTGATAACTGTCAACTCTTAACTACCTCTACGTATTCTCAATCTTCGTATGTACTGTTTCACCCTTTTCTTGATGATAGGTCACGGTTACCTGGTTCCCCGTCGGTGTCAGCCAGTGGAAGACTGTTTCATTTCTATCAGTCTCCTGCGAGCCCAGGAAAAGCCATTTATTATCTCTGGCATAAGCTTTTATCTCTTCAATAGTAGGCACTACTTTCATCGGTCATCCCTTTTTCTAAAGAATTTAACAGGTATTATTGTTTAAGAGTTGATTTTGTTCTTTTTAAATTTCATTAAATATATCAAACCAATAATAATGATTATTATCGAAACCGCAAACATAATCCAATCGTATGAAAGTACACCCCGAGTATAAACAGTTTTGATAATATTTATTATGCTGCTTAACCCAAATCCAGCCCAGAAACTAATGCCTATTATCAGCCAAATATATCTTTTTTGCTCTTTGTCCATTTTTCTCGATGCCTCTCTCAAAACTTATTCAACGAATTTCCAACTAATTGCTTACCCTGGCTTCCCCTAACCATGTTAAGTCTGCAGCCCCAGTTAGCTGTTCGTTCTATTATTCTACCTTGATTATATCATCCTCTCAGACGGACAACCTGAAAATTCAGAACGTATCAAGTATTACGCATTATGAGAATAATACTCCGCAGTTCGCTTAAGAGCATAAACTTTAGTCTAGAATAAAAGAGATTGAACTTACTATATTTTTATTCATGGTAATGGAGGCATTTATGATCAAATCAATAAAACCCGCCTATATTGATAAAATAGACCAGCGCGGCAAATTCCAAATATGGAGGGTTGATGGCTCTTATATTCGCGGTAATATCGATGAAGAATTTACCAACTTCGGACAACATTATAGATACCTTTATATCCCTGAAAATGAACTCTGGATTGACCGCGAAGCCGAACACGACGAGCGGCAGTTTTTCATCGACCACTTGTTGGTCGAGCATCGGCTTATGGCCGCAGGATTGCCTTATGACAAAGCCTTACCTGAGGCTGACCGGCAAGAGAGAAAGGAACGTCGACGGGCCGGGGATCTCGACCGCGTCACTCATCACGGCAAAGCTTTACCTGATGGTAAACAATGCCACGAGAGACTCTGGAAGAAGCTTGAAAATAAACTGAGCATCTGGATTGTTAACGGCCGTCTGGTGCGCAGTATCTTTGACATAGATTTTACCGAAGGTGGTCATGATTATGTTTATGAGTTCGTTCCAGAGAATGAGGTCTGGATTGACGATGCTATTGTTGACCTGGAGCGTGGTTATGTTCTCCTCCATGAATTACACGAGAGAAATCGCATGGCCAAAGGTTGGATTTATAATAAGGCTCATGCCGAATCTAGCCGTTTGGAATATAGCTGTCGTCACCATCCGGATGAATTACACGATAAACTGATACAGGAAGGCTGGACCTAGATTCAGCGGTCCCCAGCATTACGGATAAATTTTTACTCAGCCAGGGCCGCGCTTATGACCCTTCTGTTGCTGGAGCACAGCGAAGGATCTGGGGCGATGATTGTTAGCTCATACCTCCAAGTTAATCCTTGACTAAACTGTCAAGCCAAAGCTACGTATTGCGTCAAATAAAACTGTTACCCAACTCACAATTGTTGCTTCATAAATCGTGTTACTGATTTTCCGTCAATCGTTGGAAGCAGGGTAGGTGTTCTTTCACCAAGTTTAATCAATTTTCGCTGACCTTGGAGAATCT
>JANYAV010000007.1 GCA_025361145.1 Dehalococcoidia bacterium
GAGACCAGAGCTTTATAAGGTCTCACCTTACATAGGAGAAAATGGGGGCAAGATGAGACCTTTACCGAGAGAGGGAAGTAAAACCTAAGGATGAAATCCGAAATCCCGATTACATGTATTAAATATCAAAATTCTAAACTAATAACTATATACTGGGATATAATAAACAGGTTGGGTGGCGGGCGGGAATAAAAGGAATTAAAAAGAAATTATGATAATTGCTGTAGATACCTCAGGTGGAGATTTTGCTCCGGGCGAGATCATTAAGGGGGCCGTGCAGGGCGCGAACGAATATGATGTGGATGTGGTGCTGGTAGGTAAAAAGTCCCTGATTCACCTATCCGCGGCACGCCATTTAAAAAACCCGCATATTTCCATTGTAGAAGCTGACCAGGTTATAGAGAGCGATGAATCCCCCATGCGGGCGGTGATGGCCAAACCCGAGTCCTCGATCGTGGTGGGGATTAACCTTTTAAAAGAGGGTAAGGTTGATGCTTTCATCTCTGCGGGGAATACCGGTGCTTTATTCGGGGCGGCCTTTTTAAAACTGGGAGTGGTAGAAGGCGTCGAACGTCCCGCCATTTGCGCTATCCTGGATATTACCGGAGGTACTCCAGTGCTTTTACTGGATGCCGGAGCCAACGCGGACTGCAAACCTTCTTACCTGTTCCAATTTGCCGAGATGGGCAATGCCTTCGCACAGAAAGTCATCGGTATCGCGGAACCGCGGGTGGCTTTGCTAAGCAACGGTTCTGAAGACATCAAGGGCTCCAAGTTGGTGATAGAAAGTCATGAGCTGATGAGAGCGGCCGGCAATAAATTTAATTTTATCGGTAATATTGAGGGCAACGATCTGCCCAAGGGCAAAGCCGATGTAGTGATTACTGACGGGTTCACCGGCAATGTGGTGATAAAAACTCTGGAAGGACTGGGTGAAGCGGTCCAGAATTTTAAGCATCTATGGAGGGCGGTAGCCTCAACCGGACATGTGCATGGTACGGCTCTGATGAGTAGCGTGGAAATCGATACCTGGGCCAGGAAACTGGATTTTCGTGAGTACGGCGGGGCTTGCCTGTTGGGAGTCAAAGGCAACGTGATCAAGGCCCACGGGCGCAGCCGTGCAGCTGCCATCAAAAACGCGGTTAATTTGGCCAGGCAGACCGTGGAAGGCAATATTTATGCAACGATACAAAAAGAATAATTAGTAGTTAGTAATTAGTAACCGAGAGGAAAAAGGTGACGGGGGTTTATAAGGTCTCCTTTACCGAGAGAAGGAACGTCTGAATTAGGATTTATGATTCAGGATTTATGAATTGTTGAAACCCCGATTTCCAATAGTCATAGCGGATCTTCAGCTGAAAAATAAAAGAAAGGAAGTAACAATGAGCGTAGTAGTAACGGACAGCACCTTCGATGAAGTTGTTTTAAAATCCACCAATCCAGTGTTGGTAGATTTTTGGGCTACCTGGTGCCGGCCCTGTCAGATGGTAGCGCCGATTCTTGAGGAGTTGACAGGAGAATATAGCAGTAAGCTGACCATCGCGAAGCTGGACGTAGATCAAAACCAGCAGACTGCCCAGAAATATCATGTGATGTCTATACCCACCATGATAGTTTTTAAGGGTGGGCAACCGATAAAGAATATAGTGGGTTTCAAACCGAAGGACAAGCTCAAGGAAGAGCTGGATGGGGCGTTGGGGTAAGGGGTAAAAGTAATTAGTATTTAGTAATTAGTAGTTGGTAAAAAATACTAAAGACAAAGAACTAAGAACTATATACCATAAACTATTCTTGTGAGGGCGAAGAGTGGAGAAAGAGTATCAACTGATTATCCTGGGAGGCGGGCCGGCTGGTTTGGCCGCCGGGCTGTACGCCGCGCGCAATAAGATAAATACTCTTTTAATCGAGAAAGGGATGATGGGTGGATTGGCCGTTTATTCTGAATGGATAGAGAATTATCCCGGTTTTCCGGACGGCATAGACGGCATGGAGTTGGGGCAGTTGATGTTGAAACAGGCTGAGAAATTCGGTTTGAAAACACTTTATACCGAAGTCACCGGCCTGGAGATAAAAGGCTCACCCAAAATCGTGAAAACCGTTGAGGGAGATTTCACAGCCAAAGGCGTCATAATCGCCCTGGGGTCGGAGCGGATTAAACTGGATGTGCCGGGAGAAAAGGAATATGTAGGGCGGGGTGTTTCCTACTGTGCTACCTGCGACGCGGCCTTTTTCCGGGGGAAAGAGGTGGCCATAGTGGGAGGCGGCAACTCCGCTATTTCCGAAGCTGTTCATCTAGCGAAATTTGCCTCTAAAGTGACAGTGATTGTGCGCCGCGATAAATGGCGGGCTACACCTGTTTTCGTGGATAAAGCCAAGGCCGAACCGAAAATTAACTTTATTATGAATACTATCGTGGATGCGGTGGAGGGTGAGGAGAACGTTAAGCAGGTTAAACTGACCAACGCGGTTTCCGGTGAAAAATCGGTACTGCCGGTCTCGGGCGTTTTTGTGGCGGTAGGACAGAAGCCCAACACAGAGCTGGTCAAAGATGTGCTTAAGCTAGATCAAGTCGGTTACATCATCACCAACGAAAAGATGGAGACCGGCCTGCCTGGTGTTTTTGCCGCTGGGGATATACGCAGTAATTCCATCCGGCAGACTATAACGGCGGCGGGAGATGGAGCGACAGCGGCGATTTATGCGGATAGGTTTATTGGGGAATAGGGGTTAAAACCAGTAATTAGTAGATAGTAACCGAACGAGAAAAGGAGACGGGAGCTTTATAAGGTGACTCCTTACTCTAAAGGACAAAGGGACGCAAGAAGTCACCTTTACCGAGAAAGGGATTGTTAATAAATCCGACATCCGAATATTCCAATTTATTCATACAGAACCAACGGTCGAAAAACGAAACAAATTAGAAATTCTAATTTTCGAAACTGGCACCTCGGAACTGAGAACTGAACACTAAATACTAAATAATTACTTAATTCTTGCTGAATTTGGTATAATTGAAAGCGTCCAATTTTTCTAAGGTGTTGTCAACAATTAAAATAGGGGGATTCAATGAAAGTAGTTTTTCTCGCAGATGTACCCAATGTTGCTAAAGCTGGAGATCAGAAGATGGTTGCTGATGGTTACGGCCGTAATTATTTGCTGCCTAAAAACCTGGCGGTCGTTGCCCAACCGGGCATTGAGGTCAAAATTAAGGCCCAGATCGAAGCTAGAGCTGAAATTGAACAAAACAAGAAGCTGGCCAAGGAAATTGAAGGTAAAGAATTGACCTTCAAAGTCAAGATCGGCGTTAAGGACAGAATGCACGGTTCTATCACGGCCGCCAATATCGCTACCCAACTTCAGGAAGTACTCGGCCAGGCTATTGACAAGAGAAAAGTTGACCTAGCCGAATCTATCAAATCATTAGGCAGCTATGATGTAACGATCAAGTTGTTCAAAGGCATTGAGCCTAAGATCAAAGTCAACGTGATCAAAAAAGACGAAGAGTCAGCTCCAGAAGCTGCTGCCGCGGAACCCGAAAAGAAATCGGAGTAACGAAAAATGGTGGATAGACTGCCACCTCATGATATCGATGCTGAAGAGGCAGCGCTGGGTTCTCTGCTGATTGACGGTACGGCGATTATTAAGATCGAACCGATTGTTCAACCCGCGGACTACTACAGTGAGCGTAACCGCTGGATTTATGAGGCCTGTCTGGCATTATATCGCCGCACCGAGGCTGTGAACCAGATTACGGTGGCCCAGGAATTGGCCAGAGAAGAAAAGCTGGAGGGCTGCGGTGGAGCGGCCTTTTTAAGCCACCTGATATCGGTGTGTCCTACCTCCCTGGATGTTGAATACTACGCCAGGATAGTCTCCCGTCTGTCTGTGATGCGCAAATTAATCATCGCCGCTGACCAGATATCGGCAATCGGCTACCAGGCCAGTCCGGATGTGGGGGCCAGCCTAGCCAAGGCTGAAGATGTGCTTTATGCCCTCAGCCACGGCAAGAGTTCACGTGACTTTGTGCACATCCGCACGATTCTGGATAAATATTTACAGGGTGACCCTCCGCAAGAAGAAGGTGAAGTAAAACCCGCTGAAATGTTGCACGTGCCTTCAGGTTTTACTGGTCTGGACAATTTTTTGGGTGGTTTCCAGCGGTCTGACCTAGTGATTATTGCAGGGCGGCCCAGCATGGGCAAGACCAGCCTGGCCTTAAATATAGCCCGCAATGCCGCGGTAGAGCATAACGCCTGCGTGGCTATGTTCAGCCTGGAAATGTCACGAGAGTCGCTGGTGGAACGTCTGATCTCAGGCGAAGCCCTGATCAACTCCCGCAAAATCCGCCTGAACATGTTAACACTCGACGAGGAAAAAAGGAAATTCGAGGCCATAGGTATTCTTTCTGAGGCCCCTATTTATATCGACGATTCCCCGCAAATCCGCATTTCAGAAATGCGCAGCAAGGCTAAACACCTGAGCTTTGAGCGTAATATCAATATGATCATCATCGATCATTTGGGATTACTGACAGGGGATACCCGTATAGATAACCGGGTCCAGGAGATCAGTTATATCACTCGTACTCTTAAAGTACTGGCCCGTGAGTTAAATATTCCAGTACTGGTGGTCTCACAATTAAGCCGTGCTTCCGAATGGCGCGCTTCGCACAAACCCCAACTTTCCGACCTACGAGATAGCGGCAGCATTGAACAGGATGCGGATGTGGTGGTATTCGTTTATCGTGATGAATACTATTTCAAGAATGAAGAAGATTGGGCGAAAGATCATCCGAATGAGGAATATCCGGCCGGCCTAGCTGATATTATTATCGCCAAACATCGCAACGGTCCTACCGGTGAGGTTAAACTGCGCTTTGAAACTACCCTGGCTAAATTTGAGAATATGGCCGTGGACGTTCAGGCTCCTTCCAGCTCCGGCCCGGGTTTACTATGATGGAATTCAAGGGTTTCCCGGACAGAATGGTGTTTACGCCGGTGCCCAACCTGGTATTCAACTCTTTACTGCCGCAGATTACGGACATCATGGAGCTGAAAGTACTTTTACATCTTTTCGAGATTATTTATCCCAAAAAGGGCAGCCTGAAATTTACCAGCTACAATGAGATGCTAAGTTATCCCGGCCTGGTAAACGATCTCAAGGCAGAAGCGGGGAAGGCCTTAACAAAAGCACTGGCAGCTCTAATATCAAAAGGTATAGTGTTGACTTTGCCTGCTGAAAAAGCCGGGGTGTCTGATAATATCTATGTATTTAACAATGAAAGCAATCGCCTGAGCGTGGAAAAGATTATAAATGGAGAAATGGTGCTGCCGGACTTTAAGACTAAAGAGGCGCTGCCTGAGGCAGTTGAAGCGCCGGCGGATATTTACACTTTATATGAGCAGAACATAGGCATGCTGACACCGTTGATTGCCGACGAACTGCGTGAAGCTGTGAAGCAATATCCTGAAGGTTGGATAAGGGACGCGATTAAAGAAGCAGTTTCTTTAAATAAACGCAACTGGCGCTATATCGCACGCATATTAGAACACTGGTCAACAGAAGGTAGAGACGATGGAACACATCGGGGAAATCTTAAAAAGAATACAGACCCAGACAAATTCATCAAAGGACGCTATGGACACATGGTCCAACGATGAAAATCCGGTAAGCCCGGCTGGAGACAAGAACTGCCCGATTTGCAAGGGTGGGGGGTTTGTGCATCCGCGTCTGTCAAACGGCAAGCCTGATTACAGCAAGGTAACCGCCTGCCGCTGCATCAAAATGGAAGCTGAGAGAGACCAGGAAAACCGCCTGCAAAAATACAGCAACCTGGGAGCACTGGTGGACTATACTTTTGAGAGCATCATCAAGGGCGGTATAAGTGGCGATGCAACGCGGCAGGAGCTTTTCACCAAGGCTTTCGAGGCAGCCAAACAATACGCTGCCGACGCTCAGGGCTGGTTTATTCTGATAGGTCCCAGCGGCAGCGGCAAGACCCTTCTGGCGGCCTCAATCGCCAATGAGCGCATCAAGCAGGGGAAGCCCGCCTTTTTCCAGACTGTACCTGAACTGCTCGACCATCTGCGCTCGGCTTTTTCACCTGAAAGCGAGATGGCTTATGACGAGCTTTTTGATAAAGTCTGCAACGCACCCTTCCTGATCCTGGATGATCTGGGTGTACAGGCCAGCACAGCCTGGGCGAAGGAAAAGCTGGACCAGCTTTTTAACTATCGGTTTAGCCATGAATTACCGACAGTCATCACTACCAGTACGCCTATCGACGAGCTGGATGAGAGAATACGCACGCGCCTGAGCAATCATCGCCTGAGCCACAGCTATGTGATAGAACAGAAGGCTTCAGCCCTGCGAGAGTATAGCTGGAGCAAGGGTTTTGAACTGCAAAAAGATATGGTCTTTAAAGCCTTTGATTCCAAGCGGTTAAATTTGCCCCTGGAACAACGGCAGAACCTGAGCGCTGCTTACCAGGTGGCTTTGCAGTTTGCCGAGTCGCCGGAGGGCTGGCTGATTTTTCAAGGGGTCAACGGCTGCGGCAAGACCCATCTAGCTTCCGCGATCGTCAATTATCGCTATGAAGCGCACAAACAAGCCATTTTTGTGGTGGTGACGGAGTTTCTGGACCACCTGCGCAAGACCTTCAATCCCGAAAGCAAGGTGTCTTATGATCAGCTTTTTGAGGCGGTAAAAACGGCTCCCCTGCTGGTGCTGGACGATTTCGGTGAGCAGTCCACCACACCCTGGGCACAGGAAAAGCTTTACCAGGTAATTAATTATCGATATAATGCGCGCCTGGCTACAGTGATCACCACCTGCAACTCTCTGGATGAGATAGAACCGCGGATTAGTTCAAGGCTGGTGGATCCGCGTATCAGCATGGTTATTAATATTACTGCGCCTGATTACAGGGGTGACCAATCAACCAAGAATAAATTCAAAATTCAAAAATCAAAAGGCAAATGAGCTGCGAGTTTCTAGCTACAAGCTTCAAGTCTCAAGAAAGCCCTGATTCCTAATTCCTAACCTCTTATCAACTTGATTTAAGATTTAGGGCCAAATTAAAAATTACAAATCACAAATAAAAAACAAATCCTAAATCCTAATATCTAAACTCCAAAAAAATTCAAATTACCAAAATCCAAATTTTCAAAACATTCTGTAATGAGGTGAGTATTGTCTGATCAAACCGGATTATTGGAAAAGGCTTTTACAATTGCCCTGAGCATCGAAAGACCGGCGGGCAGATGCCAGGCGTTATGCGGAATCGGGGAAACCTGGCTAACCCATGGAAACAAGGCGCTGGGACTGGAGACAATCGCGGAAGCTCTTAAGGCCGCAGACCTTTTGAAACATCCCGATGAGAAAGCTAAGCACCTAGCCTGGCTGGGTCGATTACTGAAAGAAGCGGGAGAAGAGGCTAAGGCTGTTGAGCAATTCAAGAGGGCTTACTATCTCGCGCGAGCGGCGGAAAGCGTAGCTCAGAAAGTCAGCGCCTTCTATTATCTTGCCAGCGAGTATGTTGATGCCGGTCTGATAGCCGAAGCCAAGGCGATTCTGGCTGAACTTGAACCTCTGGCAATTGATCCCCGCAGTGAAGTTGACAGTGTTTGCGAACTGATTAATATCGCTGAGATATACGCTGATATTGATGATCCTGATAAAGCGGAAGCTGCCTTAGTCAGCGCAGCACAAGCCGCCCGTGCGCTTAAAGACCCCTGGTTTCAAGCTGAACGCCTAACAGAGCTTGCCGAGATAGCTAATGGCTCAGGACACAAGGAGGAGGCTGCTAGCCTAATTTTGGAAGCTCTCAGCGATATGGATAAGATAGAAGAAACCAGCCGCTCTTATTTCTGGTTGAAAGTAGCCGCAGTGTATGTTGACCTGGAGATGAAGACGCAGGCAGCTGAGTGTTTACTAAAAGCCCGGGAGGCCATTTTAAAGAGCGAAGATTTGAATGCGGCGGCCGGTGATGTGCGAGCGCTGGCAGAGGGCTATCTGAATCTGGGTGACCTGCCAACAACGCTGACTTTACTGGAAAAGAGCCAAACTATTATTAATGATTTAAAGGATGACCAGGATCGAATTTCACGTCTCTTGGAAACGGCCGAACTATATACGAGGTTGGGCGAGAGCGTTAAAGCCCGTGAGGCCGCGGAGAGAGTTTATAAGCTCAGTGCTGCAGTGGCCGATAACAAGGCCAAACTTTTTATCCTGGGAAAACTGGCAGTGCTGTATAGGACCTTTAATAATCAGGAACAGCCCGTAAAATTAGTAGATGAGATCTGTTTTATTGTAGCTGAAACTAAAGCCAAAACCAGCGGACTGGGGGCAATTGCTGAAGAACTGGTAGCTGGCGGTGAATCTGTTCTGGCATTGAAACTGGCTGAGATTATCCGTGAGCCGGAAGTTAAAGCCGGGGTTTTAATCGCGATAGCCAGGAATCAGGAGCGGTAAATCTGGACGGCTTTTTGCGGGCAGGCGCGCACGCAGTCGCCGCAGCCGGTACATGAGCCCGGTGAAAACAAGGGTATTTCCCCTGCTTTCTCCTGTTTGATCAGTTTATGTTTGCAGGCCAGCAAAGCGGCACAGACCCCGTCTTTACACTGACAGGGATCACATTTATCGAAAGTAACCAGAGCGATTTTACCCATTAACCTCTCCTCTGGATAAAAAGGCTTTAAAGCGGCGTTCAAGCAGCGGGCGTTCCATAAGCTGGATGTGATGGCACTTCAGGCATTGAAGGCCAATATCCGCGCCCAGGCGTACCACAATCCATTGGTTGACACCGCAGGGATGAGGCTTTTTCAGACGGATAACGTCGCCCAACCTTAATTCGAGTACCATCGTAACCAAGCTCCAAATTGCAAGCTACAAACTACAAACCGGAACAAGTCAAAGGTCAAAAGTGCAAGTCAAAATTAAAAAGTAAAATAACAAAATTTTACATCCAAAATCCCAACTTGCTTCTAACGGTATTTGTTTATTTCATCCCGCAAAGAGAGACAGGCTTGGCGGGCGGCTTCAGCAAAATCCGGGCCTTTGGAAGCGTAGATGATCTGGCGGGCGGAGTTAATGATGGCTTTATCGCCCTGCGGGCTGACACCGTTTTTCACCGTTACTGCCACATCGCCGCCCTGTGCTCCTATACCAGGAATCAATATTGGCAGATCGGGATGCTGACGGCGGATAGTTTTCAATTCGTCAGGATAGGTGGCTCCTAAGACTATGCCGACGTTCCCGCGGGTGTTCCATTCCTGGGCTTTGTCTGCCACAATTTCATAGAGAGGCCGCAACCCGGCAGGGGTCTGGCAAAGCAAGGATTGAAAGTCCTTAGCGCTGGAGTTAGAGGTGCGGCAGAGGATGATGGTACCCTTCTCCGCATATTGCAAGAAAGGTTCAATAGCATCAAAACCCAGATAAGGATTAACGGTGGCCGCATCGCAGCCCAGTACATCGAAAAGCGCGACAGCATAGGCTTTAGAAGTGTTGCCGATATCACCGCGTTTGGCATCCGCGATCACGGGGATATGGGAAGGAACGCATTTCACAGTTTTGCTGAAAACTTCCATGCCATCATCGCCCATAGCTTCATAGAAAGCCAGGTTGGGTTTATAGGCGCAAACCAGGTCCGAGGTGGCTTCAATGATGGCCTTATTAAATTCATACACCCCGATTTTCGCCGGCATCAGTTTAGGATCGGGATCCAGTCCAACACAGACCAGACTATTATTCTTCTTGCCGGCCTGAAGTAATTTATCTACAAAATTCATAACATCCTCCGGATAAAATACAAAATTAGAAATTAAAAACAAGAAGCATAAGGTGGAGTTATTCTAAAGTGATAATACAGTGGCAGTTGTTGAGCGTCAAGTGATAAAATGGGGTGAAATGAATTATCAGGAAGCAATCGATTTTATCTTCGGGCATACCAACTATGAGGCAGTACTGCGAGTGTCTCATATTGAAGCTAATTATGATTTGCGGCGGGTTTTTCAATTATTGGAAAGGGTGGGCAACCCCCATTTAAAAGCCAAATCTTTGCATATTACCGGCACTAACGGTAAAGGCAGTACTTCTGCGATGCTGGCTGCGGTTTTAGCCGCTGCCGGTTACAAGGCAGGCCTGTATACTTCTCCACATTTGATCAGCATGCGTGAACGTTTCAGCGTCAACGGACGCCAGATAAGCGAAGATGAAACGGCAAGGATTATGAGCGGACTAAAGCCGGAGATCGAGGTGGTGAACGCTGAGGGCGCTTACGGCCGATTAACGGTTTTTGAAATACTGACTGTGCTGGCTTTCGCCTGGTTTGCCGAACAGAAATGTGATTTTCAGGTGCTGGAGGTGGGGATGGGTGGGCGTTTCGACGCTACTAATGTGATTCAGCCTGAAGTTTGCCTGTTGACTTCTATCAGTCTTGATCATACAGAGATATTGGGCGATACCATCGCTAAAATAGCTTTTGAAAAATGCGGGATCATTAAACCCGGCTGCGTGGTGGTCTCTCATCCGCAACCGACTGAGGCAAGCCAGGTTATTAACGAGACTTGCCGGGCCAAGAAGGTTAAACTTATTCAAACAGGCCGGGAGGTCAGCAGCCGAGGCGTGAGTCATAATTTACATAATCAATCAATGATAGTAAAGGGAAGGTTAGATGACTATACGTTAACTATCCCTTTGCTGGGTCAGCACCAGCTGGATAACGCGGCAGCGGCTGTCGCCGCGTTAGAAGTGCTTATTGAGCGTGGGTTTCCAATTTCAAAGGGAGCTATGACGGAGGGTTTGGCCAAAGTAGAATTTGCCGGCAGGCTGCAGATCGCAGGAGAAAGACCCTGGATCGTTCTGGACGGCGGACATAATCCGGGAGCAGCTAAAAAACTAAAAGAGGCTTTGCAGGAATATTTTAAACCGATGAGGTCCATCCTGGTGATCGGTATGTCCGCTGATAAAGATATGGCGGGAGTGGCAGCTGCATTATCTCCGGTTTTTGACCAGGTAATCACGACCAGGTCTGATAATCCACGATCAGCCAAGCCTGAAATGCTGGCGGAATTATTCAAGGCACAGGGGAAGCACGTGACTACTAGCGAAAACATACCCCAAGCACTAGCACAGGCCAGACAAACAGCAGAACAAAACGATCTGATATGCGTCACCGGATCGCTGTTTGTGGTAGGGGAAGCGTTAAAAATACTCACAAACCAAACCGGCAATCAAAGCTGATCGCTGGAAAAATGAATCGCCCAGTGATCGGACTAGAGCTTGGCCGCGATATAAGGATTGCTGCGGGCTTCTTCCGGAAGCATTTTGTCCAGGATCTTTTCCATGGCCATAGTATGGGCGCAGATTTTCCATTGCGCGTGGAAGGGACAGGTACA
>JANYAV010000018.1 GCA_025361145.1 Dehalococcoidia bacterium
ACTCAAACCAGCTCAAACGAAGCTTAGCTTCTTTAGAAAGATCAAATTCTAGTTTGGCTAGATAAAAGGTTCCAGGTAGTACTCCGTTTCTTATCCTCATGACACCATTATATGTGTCACTCATCTATCTGAACGAATTCAACTCGACCATAATCGCCCTGAAGTATCCCTCGGGGGCAAGGGGTGGTTTATGTTTTACTGATAGCTGACTGCGATTATGATAGAATGAAACCACCGAGCAGAGAAAACAAGTGTTCACCCGTCAATATATATAATACCCCTGAAGTTGTTAAATACTAGAAATAATTGAGGATAAAAATGAAGAATCTAACTGAAAATTTGGACGTTTTTGCTGACCGTATCCGGGCCGATATGGAAAAGAAAGACGCTGCTCGCGAGAAGGTCTTGCCCCTTTGCCGTGAATTGATCCGTTATGCCAGTGTTACTATCCGCGCCATCCACCGCCAGCAATTTGATGAGGCTAAAAATTTACTGACTGAAGGTAAAAAGGTTAGAGAATCCCTCGCCCAGGCTATAAAGGAATGGCCGGAATTAAGTTCTCACGGATTCGTTAAGGACGCACAGAAGGAATATACTGAGGCCAATGCTGTCTTTGCCCTGGTGACCGGGCAGTCTCTGCCTGATCCGGATGATTTGAAGGTGGACTACGGGGCTTATCTTAACGGCCTTGGTGATACTGTAGGCGAGTTGCGCCGCTATATTTTGGACAGCATGCGTCACGGCGATCTTACGCATTGCGAAGAAACCCTGACCGCTATGGACGATATTTATACCACTCTGGTTACCATGGATTTCCCGGACGCCATTACCGGCGGTTTGCGTCATACCACCGATCAAGTGCGCGGAATACTGGAAAAAACCCGTGGCGATATCACCCTGGCCGTGCGGGAAAAAGAGCTTACTGAGAAATTAGTTCAGCATGGGGTGAAGTAAAAACAAGGGAGGCGCGAGTGAATACAAAAGCATTATATAAATTAACCTATGGTTTGCATGTGGTTGGATCATTTAAGGGTGATAAGATCAATGCCCAGATCGCTAATACCGTCATACAAATTACTTCCGAACCGGCGACGGTAGCGGTGAGTATAAATAAAAAGAATCTGACCCATGAATATATTCAGGCCAGCGGGGTCTTTTCAGCCTCCATAATTACCAACGAAGCCCCCTTGAGTTTCATCGGGCAGTTCGGCTTTAAATCCGGCCGGGACACCGATAAGTTCGCCGGTATGAATTATAAAAAAGGCGCCACCGGTGCGCCGGTAGTTCTGGATAACTGCAATGCCTATCTTGAAGCCAGAGTCCTTCAGTCGGTAGACGCCGGCACACATACCATTTTCATCGGCCAATTGGTAGAAGCTGAAGTCCTCAATGAAACACCCTCCATGACCTATGAGTATTATCAGCAGGTTAAACGCGGCACTACTCCTAAGTCAGCGCCCAGTTATCAGGAGGCTAAACCGGCGGTTTCTCCTCCCGTTTCACCACCATCCCCTAAATATAAATGCGAAGTTTGCGGCTATATCTACGATCCCGCCGTTGGTGACCCCGATAGCGGAATCAAGCCGGGAACGTCCTTCGAGGATCTTCCAGCCGATTGGACCTGCCCCGTCTGCGGAGCAGAGAAGAGCCAGTTTAAAAAACTGGATTAAGCTTTTTAACTTTTTTCAGATCAGACATGGAGCTTGCGGATGGAAACATCCGCAAGCTCTTTATTGTGAATTAGACCGCTGGCTATTGAAATCCAAATTGGTTAAAATCGAGAGATGGCTGACGCTTTAGGACTGCCCCTGGTAGAAGAACTGGATACTGCCCTCTCTCCCCTTGAGCTTTTTGAATGTATCAAGGATGAAGGCGGAAGTTTTTTCCTGGATAGCGCGATGGACTTACCGAAGTTAGGCCTCTATTCTTTGATGGGTTATGCTCCCTTTCTTACTCTGGTTTCCCGCGGAGATGAAATAACCGTAAAAAAGGCCGACGGCGAATTCCGCTTAAAAGGTGATCCGTTTGAGGTTTTAGGCCAGTATCTGGAGAGTTATCGCCTGGGAAAAACAGATTTTAATCTGCCATGTTATGGCGGAGCTGTGGGTTACCTCAGTTATGATCTCGGCCGTTTTGTTGAGCGCCTGCCTGCTAAAGCCATTGATGATCTGCAATTGCCGGAAAGCTGCCTGGGTTTTTACGATATAATGCTAACGTACGATCATCAGGCCAAGCGGGCTTTTCTTGTTTCAACCGGTTTTCCGGAGACCAGCCAGAATGTGAGGATGGCCAGAGCCACAGAGCGTCTAGCTGAATTTAAAGCCCAACTTAAAAAGTTTGCAGGAAGGTCTTTACCGGTTTGTAATTCCAGGCTGATGGCCGTTCTCAAGAGCAATTTTACCCATAAAGCTTACATCCGGGCGGTTGAAAAAGCCCGCCAATTTATTATTGAAGGCGATATATTCGAGGTCAATCTTTCCCAGCGTTATGAAGCAGAAATCGCCATCTCTCCTTTTGAGTTATACCGCCGCTTGCGCAAAATCAATCCCGCGCCCTTCGCCGCTTACCTGAATTGCGGCGACATAGTCATCGCCGGTTCCTCACCGGAGAGATTTCTGCGCTTGCAGGGGGACAGGGTGGAAACCCGTCCGATCAAAGGAACCATCCGCCGGGGCAAAAATGCTGAGGAAGACAAGGCCAACTCGGCCTGGCTTCTGAACAGCGTCAAGGACCTGGCGGAAAATATGATGATAGTGGATCTGGAAAGGAACGATTTGGGCAGAGTCTGCCGTACGGGTACAATCAACGTCACTGAATTTGCGTCTCTGGAACAATTCCCTACGGTTTTTCATCTAACCTCGACAGTAGTGGGTCGGCTCAGGGCAGATGCCACCCGGATAGACTTACTAAAGGCCACTTTCCCCGGTGGATCGATTACCGGCGCTCCCAAAATTCGTGCCATGGAGATCATTGAAGAACTTGAGCCCACCCGCAGGAGCGTTTATACCGGCAGTATTGGTTATTTTAGCTTTGCCGGAGACCTTGATCTGAATATTGTCATTCGCACTTTCCTGATCAAAGGAAAACGGGCTTACTTTCAATTGGGTGGCGCGGTAGTTTACGATTCCGACCCTGAAGCGGAATACCAGGAGACCCTGGATAAAGGACGTGCCCTGTTTAAAGCGCTTAACGACGAAATAAGAGTGAAGGAATAGCTATGATCGTTTGTTTAAATGGCACTTATTTGCCTCAGAGTGAAGCTAAAATCTCAGTCAATGATTACGGATTCTTGTACGGCTGCGGAATCTTTGAAACTATGCGAGCTTATAACGGAAAGATATTCCGGCTAGAATCGCATCTCGATCGTTTAAAGGCATCTGCGGATAGATTAGGAATCCCTGTGCAGGTCTCTGTATTTAAAGAGCAGATCAATGAGGTTATCCGCATCAATCGGCTTGCCGAGGCCAGGGTGCGTGTCTATCTTGCTGCCGGAGAGGGAGCAGTCGCGCCGGATCTTCGGTCGTGTCAGAATCCTACCCTGCTCATTCAAGCAGTCCCATACATTCCCTTTTCAGCAGAGATATACGAGAAGGGTTTTCGAGTAATGATTTCTACTTTTCATCGCTGCAGCTATTCGATTTTACCCGGCCTGAAAACCGCTAATTATCTGGAAAATCTTCTTGTCCGTAAGGAAGCCGCGGATTCAGGTTACGCAGATGCCATTTTATTGAATGATAAAGGTGAGGTGGTTGAAGCCAGCTCCAGCAACCTGTTTATTGTTAGCGGTGATATCGTAAAAACTGCCCCTTTACAGAGCGGTATCTTGCCGGGGATCACCAGGGCGGTTGTTTTAGAGCTGGCAGCCGGATCCGGGCTGAAAGTGCTTGAGACTGCTATTGCCCCCGCCGAACTTTTATCCGCCAATGAGGTTTTCCTCACTAATTCATTGATGGAATTGATGCCTGTTACTACGGTGGGGGATAAAGTGATCGGCAACGGCCTACCGGGAGCGGTTACCCGTAAACTCATGGCTGCTTATAGTGCGCAGTTTCTTCTGGAGACTCACTAAGGCCTTTTTTCTTTGCATTGCCCCTCTATTTCAGCTAGAATTTTATGAGGTGTTTTAGCATTTGGAATTTGAATTTTGTCATTGTTTAGGATTTGGATATTGGGATTTAGGATTTTTCTTGTGAGGAGTAATTGATGTCCGAAGATACTACCCGCAAAGTGACTATGGAAAAAATCGTGTCCCTGTGCCGCCGCAGGGGTTTTGTCTTTCAAAGCAGCGAGATTTACGGCGGATTGGCCAGTTGCTGGGACTTTGGTCCGTTGGGAGTGGAGCTTAAGCGCAACGTGAAAGATGCCTGGTGGAAGGACATGGTGCAGAGCCGGGACGATATGGTGGGCATCGAGACCTCTATTCTGATGCATACTCAGGTTTGGACGGCCAGCGGCCATCTTAAAAATTTTACTGATCCTCTGATCGAATGCAAGGGTTGCCAGAAAAGGTTTAAAGGTGATGAAGTTGAAGGCAAAATCTGCCCTTCCTGCGGAGGCGAATTGTCTGAGCCCCGCCAGTTCAACACCATGTTCAAGACCCATATGGGGCCGATTGAGGATTCCCAATCTGAGGTCTATCTGCGTCCGGAGACTGCACAGGGCATGTTTGTCAACTTTCCCAACGTTGTTACCACTACCCGTAAAAAACTGCCTTTTGGTATCGCTCAGGTCGGCCGTTCCTTCCGTAATGAGATCACTACCGGCAACTTCATTTTCCGCGACCGTGAATTTGAACAGATGGAGATCGAGTATTTTATTAAACCGGGGACTCAGGAGAAATGGTTTGAATTCTGGGTCAACGAGCGTTTTGAATGGTACCAGAAATTAGGCATTAAAAAGGACCATCTGAAGCTGCACCATAAGAAAAAAGAAGAACTCGCCCATTACGCCTTGGCCTGCGCCGACATCGAGTTTTTATTTCCCATGGGCTGGGGCGAGTTGGAAGGCATCGCCAGCCGCGGCGACTATGATATGACCCAGCATGCCAATGCCAGCGGCAAGAACCTTAAATATATTGATGAAGAAGCCAAAGAACAATATCTGCCCTATGTCGTGGAACCCTCTGCCGGCGTGGATCGTGCCGTTCTGGCTCTGATGTGTGACGCCTATGACGAGGAAGTGGTTGAGGGCGAGGAACGGGTAATTTTACGCTTCCATCCCCGTATTGCTCCGGTCAAAGCAGCCGTTCTGCCTTTGAGTAAAAAGGAGCCTCTGGCTTCTAAAGCTCGCGAGATCTTCAACAGTCTGCGATCTGACTGGGTGGTGCAGTATGACGATACTCAGAGCATCGGCCGCCGCTATCGTCGTCAGGATGAAACCGGCACGCCTTTCTGTGTTACGGTCGACTTCCAGACATTGGAAGATAATCAGGTCACGGTACGCGAACGCGACAGCATGACTCAGATTCGTATCCCCATTGCTGCACTTAAAGGAACTCTAGCCGCTAAGCTGGCTGGAGAGGCTATGACTGAAGGCAATGTAGCCTGGAAGTCTGGAGTAGTTGCTAAAGAAAATTAAATGAAAATCATACACTTTGCCGATTTGCACCTGGGAGTCGAGACCCACGGGCACGTTAATCCGGAAACCGGCCTCTCCTCTCGCCTGGAGGACTTTTTGCAGGCGCTGGACCGGCTGGTGGATTTCGCCCTGGCTGAAAAAGTGGACCTGGTTCTATTCTGCGGCGACGCTTACAAGACCCGCGAGCCTTCCCAAACCCAGCAGCGGGAATTTGCTAAACGCATCAAACGCCTTTCTGAGGGCGGTATTCCTCTTTTTATGGTAACCGGCAACCACGACTTACCCAATGCTCTGGGCCGGGCCACCGCTACTGAGATTTTCGATACTCTCTCAGTGCCTAATGTGTATGTCGTTAATAAACCCGGTGTTCATCGGGTGGTGACCCCTTCAGGAGACCTTCAGATCGCCGCTTTGCCCTGGGTGCGCCGCAGCGCCCTGTTAGCGCGCCAAGACACTCAAAACCTGGACTTCTCCGAGATTAACCAGCGTTTACAGCAAGTCCTAACCGGAATAATCTCCCAACAGGCTGCCCAGATTGATCCTACCCTGCCTGCCCTTCTGGCGGCCCATGTCTGGGTACTTAACGCCAAACTCGGCACGGAAAAATCCATGTCCATCGGTCAGGAACATATGCTGCTGTTGAGCAGCGTGGGAAATCCGGTGTTTGATTACGTTGCGCTGGGGCATATCCACAAGGGACAGGTCCTGAGCGAGTCTCCTCCAGTGGTCTATTCCGGCAGCCTGGAGAGGCTGGACTTCGGGGATGAAAACGACGAAAAGGGTTTCTATCTGATCGAGATTAGACCGGACCCCGCTACGGGCAAGCGGAAAACCAGCTACCAGTTCCATCCGATCAACGCCCGCCGATTTTTTACCCTGAGGGTTGAGCTTCAGGAGACAGACCTGGACCCCAATGCGGTCGTCTTTCTGAAAATAATGGATAATCTGGCTAAAATCGAAAATGCCATCGTGCGATTGGAAATCAGTTTACCGGCGGCACTCTCTGCCAGGCTTCGCGACAGCGAAATCCGCAGTCTGGCCAAATTGGCTTATTCGTTGAACATCTTCCGGGAAGTCAGGCGTGAGACGCGCCTGCGTTTGGGCCCAAATGCTGTCGAGGGTATCACCCCGGTGGATGCCCTGAAAGCCTATCTGGAAAGTAAATATTCAGCGGAAAAAGCGGCAGCGCTTTTTACTGAGGGACAGAAGCTGATTCAGGAGCAAACCGCGAGAGGGTGAACAAATCTTGTCCTGTTTGCTAGCAGTTGCTTTTCCATTAGTCCATTGTGCTTTCAGATCTTGTGACGGTTTACTGGTTGAATTTGAAGATGTTCGAAACGGTTTGCTTCTCTGGAGTAATCGCGGTTATATAGAGGTCATTCACCCAGTAATCAAGGCTAAAAAATGTGCCATCATCTTTCTTGAATTCCGTTAGTGCGGGGCTGTAGATAGTATGCGCTAAAAGGGCGGGCGTATTCAGTTTATAATCGGCATTGAGAAGTAGACGTACATCTTTCAACTCGTAATCTGCATTATTGGTTATATAGAAATGGCCGTCCGCTTTTTTGACCTCTGCGTTTAAAGCGGCGTAATGGAAGGGATAGAAAGCGACCATTGCGGCCATGCCGAGTATCAGGGCTAACCCAACCAGGCCCAAAATCAAAGGTAGCCTGCTGGTTTTATTATTCTGGCTTGATGCAGTTGGATTAAGAGCCATTTACATATCCTCAAAAACTTGTAAACATTTCCTGTTTCACAGCATATCTTATCCAACTTCGGCTGACAACTTTCTGCTGTATTTTATCGATTCGATAAGAGCGCTAAAGAGGACGATTAGGCCTAAAAAGCTCTGAAAATGCCTTTTTCTGCAGGTTTTATCAAAGAATAGTCCAAAACAGGTCCAAAAAGGCCATTTTACCTATTGACATATCGTATGAAATATATTATCGTTCCTAATCAATAGGAGGTGCAGCATGCAAGCGTATTGTGTTAAATGCCGAGCTAAGAAGGAAATGAAGGCCCCCAAGGCGATCATCATGAAGAACAAGAGGCCCGCTACTCAGGGTATCTGCCCAACCTGCGGGACCAAAATGTTCAAGATCGGCAAAGCCAAATAAACTGAGCCGCACCCAATAGAAAAAAGCGAGGCCGGATATCTGGCTTTGGTATTCGGTCTTTCGCTAATTATATTCAAACTGTCGGCTGTCCTTTTATAAATGCCTGAACAGCCGATAGGGAGAGGGCCCTCTCAAATCTGCTCTCCCGAGCAGATTCCTGGAAAGATCACTCTAAATAACTCCATGGTTGTAGCCACCTTTGCCTCCCTTTCTTTTTGCCTTTCGACCTTTGTCTTTTGATTTGATTTATAATTTGTCGCTGGTTGAAACGGTATGTTGTCATTAAATATGTCCAGGTCAAGGATCGGTAAAAGAAGGGTCAGCGGTGATTTTCTGCTAAAATATATTCGAAGGCAATACTTGAAACTTGCCGCAGGTCACGCATAAGCGCAGCGATTCGGGGAAACTTGTAACTCGTGACTGGAAACTCTTCAGGAGAATGAAATGGATGATTGCATTTTCTGCCAGATAGGATCAGGTAAAATCCCTGCCGAGGTGGTTTATCAGGATGAGACTGTCATGGCGTTCAAAGACATTCATCCCAAGGCCCCTGTGCACGTCTTGGTCATACCCAAGAAACATATTGCTTCCGCGGCCGATATCACCAAAGCTGATCTACCCATAGCCGCACACATACTGGAAGTAGCCAACATCGTGGCTGAAAAAGAAGGGATTCCCGGGGCTTATAAACTGGTGATCAATACAGGTCCATCAGCCGGGCAGGTAGTCATGCACCTGCATATGCATCTTCTGGGCGGAAAAAGGATTACTGCGGTAGTCTAAAATTGCTATCTGCTCCGGTTGCTGCGGATTTTAAGATTGGAATTTGGATATTGGTAATATTATCTCTGCCTCTTTTTCCAGTCCAGATAATATAACAGCCCGGCAACGCTCTTGGAATCGCAAATCTCTCCCGAGCGAATCATGCGTCGAATTTGGTTGGGTTTGGCCCTTACAGTCTGAATCCCGGGGGTATCATCGGCGTATAACTGACTGTCTTTGAGATCTTCTGCCAGATACAGGTACAAATACTCGGTACAAAAACCCGGGGAGGAATAATAGCCTCCCAGACTCGCCATCCGCCCCGGCAATTTGCCGATTTCTTCCTGCAGTTCGCGTTTTACCGCGGTTTCAGGGTCTTCGCCCGGATCAATGCCGCCCGCCGGAATTTCCAGCAGCTCTTTTTCGATGGCTTTGCGGTACTGCCTCACCAGCAGGATATCGCCGTTGCTGTCAACCGGCACCACCGCTACGCATTCGGAGTGTTCCACGATTTCGCGGGTGGTTTCCTGTCCGCCGGCGTCGATGACGGTGTCTATTCTCACATTGAAGGCCCGTCCCTTAAAAATAGAACGGCTTCTCAGGGTTTTCTCTTCAGGCAAGCTGTGCCCCCTCTTTCACCGTATAGACCATGGCGGTCTCTTCGCAGTCCGGGAATTTAGGGCAGTGGTAACATTCCGTCCAGACTTTCTTGGGCAGCTTCATTTTGTCTACTTCAATAAAACCTTGCTTGCCAAAGAACTCCGGTTTATAGGTCAGGCAAAAGATCACCGGTATTTCCAGCACTTCAGCTTCTTCTATGCAGGCCGCTACCAGTTTGGCGCCCAGTCCTTTTTTCTGGCTGCGAGAGGTCACTGCCAGGGCTTTCACCTCGGCCAGGTCGGACCAGCTGATATGCAGCGCCACGCAGGCGATGATTTTGTTTTCTTTTCTCACCACAAAATAATCCCGCAGGTTTTCGTATATCTCGCTCAGCGGCCTGGCCAGCATCTGTCCCTTGCCGGCGAAAGAATTGACCAGTTGATGGATCTGGGGAACATCCCCTATTTTAGCTTTTTCAATAGGCTTCAATTATTTCTTCCCCCTCAGTTTTTCTTCCAGGATATTAAAAAAGTAGTTCTGCTCGCGCAGCCTTAAAAAGCGGGTTTTTTTATGGCTGATCTTGATGGTGACCTTAGTTCCGCTGGCGACCGGGATGTTGATATGTCCGTCTATGCTTAAGACAGCCTGATTATTAGTGATCAGCTTCAAACTGACCACGCCGCTGGGAGGGATCACCAGACTGTATCCATTGGTCAAATGGGGCACTATAGGCACCAGCAGGAAATCGGTTGAATACGGGTAAAGGACCGGTCCCCCGGCGGCTAGCGCGTAACTGGTGCTGCCGGTTGCTGTGGAAAGGATTACCCCGTCTGCCCGGTAGGTAGTGACCGGTTTACCATCGATAGCGGCCTCCACCTGAATCAGTTTAACGATCGCCCCACGTGCCAGGACGATGTCATTTAAGGCGTAAAAAGAGACCGCTGGCTTATCGTTAGAATCAGGGGTGAAAATTTCGGCTTCCAGCATAGCTCTTTCATCTATCCAGCCTTTACCGGCCAGCAGTTCGGGCAGGCGCTCCAGGGCTTCATCAGCCTTGAACTCGGTTAAAAAACCCAGATTGCCCATATTAATACCCGTAATGGGTGTTCGATGATTTAAAGCTACCTGGGCGGCCCTTAAAAGAGTGCCGTCCCCGCCGCTGGTCAGGATCAGGTCCGTACCCTCCAGCAGAGAGCTGGCCTGGGCTGTTTCCCAGGCGGAACAGGACCAGACCTCGATGCCTCTGGCCAGCAGGAAATCCTTCAGTTCGCGCGTGCGCGCTACAGTGGTCTCCACCATGGGATGATAAAGGATGCCAACTTTTTTGATTTTCATGATAAAACCAGTCTAGCACCGGCTTAAGGGGGTGTCAAAATCCTTTTTCTTATTTCTGGTTTGGTTATTGTATCTTGTATCTTGGGATTTGGCTACAAGCCTGCTTCTTGCACCCAGCCTCGTTTTATGTTAATAATAAGTATCTTTAGCAAGAGGAACAGGGAAGTGGCTCGAAAAATTGTAGACAATATCCCGGCCGAAGTCGTCCAGGCGGACCTGGAAAAATACCGCAAAATGGCGCTGGATCTGGGTGCCGCGGATGCGGTGATTATAAAAACCGAGCAGGTGATTGTGGATGAGCGCGTGCGGGCCAAATGCCTGAATCCCAAATGTGGGGCCTACGGCACTAATGCCAACTGCCCGCCGCATGCCCCTGACCTTGAAACGGTGCGCAAAATTGTCAGTAAATATAACTACGCGGTGTTTATCTATAATCGTTTTCCCCCGGAGACTTTCACCTCCGAGTTTCGTACCAAGACATACACTCAGGGCCGGCTGAAGAACCATGGTATAGTTGGCGCTATCGAGACCGCTGCTTTCAACGACGGTTATTATCTGGCCACAGGGCTGGCGGACGGGCCGTGCAGACCGCTCTATTGCCCGGAAAAAGAATGCGGTGTCCTGGAAGGGAAAGGCTGCCGCGCGGCGTTCAAGGCCCGTTACGCCATGGAAAGCTGGGGGATGGATGCTTACCGCATGGCAGTCCGCGCAGGCTGGGAAATATATCCGATTGGCTGTGCTACCGCAGCTAGTGACGTTCCTCACAGTGTTACGCTGGGGTTGGTTCTGGTTTATTAAAGTTAGCGGAAAATTGCTATAATGCATTGAAGGATGAATTAGTCCTATATGCTGTCGCTGATATAGCGCTTATTAATAAGGAGTTTCAATTTGTGTAATAAAGATAACCATCGCGTGGTAATCACCGGCCTGGGCATGGTCAGTCCTCTGGGACTGGATGTGGCCACTAACTGGGACGCCCTGATCAACGGCAAGTCCGGGGTAGCCAATATTACCCTCTTCGATGCCTCTAAACATGTCACTAAATTTGCGGCTGAGGTCAAGAATTTTGATCCCACCGCTTTTATCAATCGCAAGGAAGCCCGCCGCATGGACCGTTTCGCTCAATTCGCTGTGGCGGCCAGCCAGCAAGCGGTAAAAAATGCCAATCTGGTGATTGACGATTCCAACGCCAATGACATCGGCGCCCTGATCGGCAGCGGTGCCGGCGGCCTCACTACTACCCAGGACCAGGTCATCAATATGTTGCAGAATGGGCCGGACCGCGTCAATCCCTTCACGGCTCCCATGATGATCAATGACTCCGCATCGGGTCAGGTCTCAATCCTGCTGGGCACGAAAGGCCCTAATTTTTGTATAACCTCCGCCTGCTCCAGCAGCGCGGATGCCATCGGTATAGCCTACGAAACTATCAAACGCGGCGACGTTAAGGCCATGATTGCCGGTGGGGCTGAGGCCACCATCAATCAAATCGGCATAGCTGCCTTTAACGCCTGCAAGGCCCTTTCAGAGCGCAATGACTCTCCTGAAACCGCCTCCAGGCCCTTTGAGAAAGGCCGTGACGGTTTTATTATGGCCGAAGGCGGCGCTGCTTTGGTGCTGGAAGATTTGGAGTTTGCTAAAACCCGGGGTGCCAACATTCTGGCTGAAATTGTGGGTTACGGGGCTTCCGCGGACGCTTTCCATATGACCGCTCCCGCCGATAACGGTGAGGGCGCTGCCCGCGCCATGCGGATCGCTATGAACGAGGCCGGCTGGTGGCCGGATGAGGTCCAATATATCAACGCTCACGGCACTTCCACCCCTCTAAATGATAAAAATGAGACCATCGCGATCAAGACTGTCTTTGGCCAACACGCTTATAAACTGGCGGTCAGCTCTACCAAGTCCATGACCGGCCATCTGCTGGGTGGAGCAGGCGCCATTGAGGCGGCTATCTGTGTTTTAGTCCTTCAATATGGTATAATTCCACCAACGATCAATTTGAAAGACCCTGATCCGGAGTGCGACTTGGATTACGTTCCCAACACCCAGCGCAAAGCGGTGGTCAATAAAATCCTGTCTAACTCATTTGGTTTCGGGGGTCATAACTCGGTTCTAGCTCTCATGCGCTATGTATAGGCTGCTGAAAAGCGGTTTCTCGATAATATCCAGGTCTCGGATTAAGAGGTCCTCCGCAATTTCAGAAGGTCCTCCGGTGACGGGGGACGCGGGGATTTTTGTTTGATCTTTTCAGCGCTCTTTATTTAGAAAGGTAAAAGTTGAACCATAGCCGCTGGAATATTCTGCCACCGGCACCCAGAGAATTCCTAGATCAGGCCCCGTGCCCATCGGCGCTGCTGGCTCAACTGCTGTATAACCGCGGATTGCGCGATGCCGTCCAGATTGAACTGTTTTTAAAGGGTGACCAGCGTCTGGCTGCTGATCCTCTTTTATTGCCAGACATGGAGAAAACCATCTCCCGCCTTTACCGCGCGCTGCTCTCCGGTGAAAAGATCGCCGTTTATGGCGATTTTGACGTAGATGGTGTCACCAGTACTGCCCTGATGGTGCAGGGACTTACCGCCTTGGGTGGGATCGTCATGCCCTATATTCCCCACCGCATCACTGAAGGCCACGGCCTGCGTATGGCTGCCCTTGAGGAATTGCGCAATCAGGGCATTAATCTGATTGTGACCGTGGATTGCGGCATCACTGACGTTGAAGAGGCCAGATACGCTGACAAACTCGGCATGACCCTGATCATCACAGATCATCACACTGTTCCTGCTGTACTCCCTCCTGCCTTTTCTATCGTAAATCCTAAACTGCCCGGCTCGAAGTATCCCTTTACAGAACTGGCTGGAGTAGGTGTGGCTTATAAAGTGCTGCAGGCTCTGATGAACAGCCTGGGCAAGGCAGACCAGATGGAAGCCCAAATGGACCTGGTGGCTATCGGCACCGTGGCAGACATGGTCCCGCTGGTCAGTGAAAACCGCTACCTGGTCAAGCACGGTATTAAAACCCTCAATGCCATCCCCCGTCTGGGTCTTAAGGAGATCGCGGCCAAGGCCGGACTGAGCTCTGGCAATCTGGACGCGGAATCCATTACCTGGTGTCTCTCTCCCTGGCTTAATGCTTCCGGCAGGCTGGAACATGCCATCGCCAGTTACCGGCTTTTAACCACTCAGTCTCAACAGGAGGCCAGGGAGCTGGCCTCCATGCTGGGACAACAGAACCTGGAACGCCAGCGCCTTACCGCTAAAGCCATGACCGAAGCTCGGGTGCAAATTGCCGCCCAGGGGCTGGCTCCGCTGATCATGCTCGTCAATCGGGATTTCCCGCTGGGTATCGCCGGTCCCGTGGCCGGGAAACTAACAGAGGAATACAATCGGCCTGTTATAATTGTCAATCTTGATGAAAAAACCGCTTCCGGCAGCTCGCGCAGCATCCCACAGTTTAACATCATTAATGCTTTAAACCAGTGCTCCGGCCTGCTGGGGCGTTTTGGCGGACATGCCCAGGCCGCGGGTTTCTCCATGCCAGCCAAGAACATCAATCTTTTAAAAAATGCGCTGATCGAGTTGGCCACCACCCAGTTAAAAGAGGTGGATTTGCGTCCCTACGTCAATATAGACGCTGAGGTTTCCCTATCTGAATTGACGCCCGAGATCTACCAGATGATCCAATCCCTCTCCCCATTCGGCAAAGGCAACCCCGTTCCCACCTTCGTCAGCCGCGGGGTGCGCGTTGTCGGCTGCCGCACCATGGGCGCAGATGCCCAGCATCTGCGCTTAAAACTCACACAGAAAGGCACTAATTATGAAGCTGTGGCTTTCAAACTGGGTGACGAGGCCAAAGGCATGTCGGAATCGTTGGATATCGTCTATAATCTGGAGCTGGACCGTTGGAGTGGGGTGGAAAACCTCCGTCTCAATATCCAGAGCTTCAGCCCCAGCTCGCCCCTGGATAAATAAGCCTCCTGTGGGAGGTAATATCCACTTGCCAATTTCCAAGATTTTGGGATTTGTTTGTGATTTGTGTCTTGGAGCTTGAGATTTTCTTACTTTTCCTTCTATACACATCTTTCCCCTTCTGTTAAGATAGAAACCATGAATGAAGTCGTATTCTCCATAATCGCTCTTCTTGTCGCCTATCTCTTAGGTTCTCTCCCCAGCGCCTTTATCATCGGCAAGACCCGCCGGGGAGTGGACATCCGCAAAGTGGGCAGCCATAACATGGGAGCCATGAATACCTTTTACAATGTGGGCTTCTGGTGGGGCATGCTCGTGCTGGTTATGGACGTCGGTAAAGGCATGCTGGCAGTCGCTTTAGCGTTCTGGCTGGGTACTCCCTGGTATATCCCTCTCCTGGCAGGCTTGCTTGTATTGGCTGGTCACAATTTCCCGGTTTTCTTGAAATTCAAAGGCGGCAAAGGCGGGGCCAGCATGGCGGGGGTGCTGGTCATTCTAATGCCCTGGGGTTTTGTCTACTATCCCATTTTGCTCGGCATATTGTTCTTGATCTCCCGCAACCCTACCATCAGCTATGGCCTTGCTTTCAGCTGCTTCCCCTTCGTGGCTGGTTTTCTGTATAATGCCCCGGTTTATCATCCCCCGTCCTATATTATCTATTCGATTATTATTTTTCTCTTCCTCATTGGCCGCTATATTCCGCGCCTCAAGGAAATGCTCAGCAAAACCAAAGGTGACGTCAAACACGTTGCCATGCGCCGGAACCTGAAGGATAGACTGTAGGATCCATAACAGGACTCTTTCAGCACACTAGAACCAGTTGCCGGGGTCAAGGGACCGGAGACAGAAGGCCGAGGAATTCACAAGTCAAAAATAAAAGTTACTTATTACTTAAACAAGAGCCCCGAGCACGATGCTCGGGGCTCTAAATTTACCTTAATTTCGAGTAATCGGTTTAATCAAAGGCAGCTATGGCGGCGACCCGATCGCCCTCATCCATCTTCATAATGATTACGCCTTGGGTGTTGCGTCCCAGATTAGGAATACCGCTGCCGTCTTCTTCTTTGAGAGGCGTAGAGATAACTATGCCGTCCTTAGAAACCAGCATGAGTTGCTCGCTCTGCCTGACCAGTCTGGCAGCAGCCACCTTACCGGTTTTATCAGTGACTTTAAGGGTCTTAATGCCCGTTCCACCCCGGCTCTGGGTCTTATATTCCTCGATTTCAGTAAGCTTGCCGTAACCATTGACAGTGACTACTAGCAAGAAGGCACCTGCAATGGCGACTGACATGCTGACCAGTTTATCCCCTTCATCGAGTTTGACACCCCTCACACCGCCGCTGGTGCGGGAACTAGCACGCAGGCTGGCAACTTTAAAGCGGATGGACTGTCCCTGCTCGGTGATCAATATAACGTCGTCGGTATCAGTAGCCAAACAGGCTCCAACCAGTTCATCGCCCTTTTCTAAATCCATAGCGATAATACCGCTGGAGCGGATGGCGTCGTAGAACTCCAGAGAAGATTTCTTGATTTCTCCTTTCTCAGTAGCCATTAGCAGGTAGTGATCGGGTTTAAAGTCGGTTACTGAAACTACCGCGGTGACACGCTCTCCTTCCACCACGGGGAAGAGATTAACCACGGCCAGGCCTTTGGCGGTGCGGGAGGCATCCGCCGGTATTTCATGGGTTTTCAAACTGAAAATCTTACCCATATTAGTAAAGAAAAAGAGGGTATCGTGTGTATCGGTCACCACCAGGAATTTAACGGCGTCCGCTTCCCGGATACCCATGCCTTTGACGCCTTTACCGCGGCGGTGCTGGGAACGGTAAGTGACCGCAGGTATGCGCTTGATGAAACCGCGTCCGCTGAGAGTGACCACCACTCTCTCGTGGGGAACTTCTTCAATCACAAAATCCATCGCGGACTGATCGCTGATCTCGGTACGGCGTGCATCTCCATACTTTGTCTTAAGATTATTTATTTCTTCCTTGATCAGGAAGTGGATTTTCTTGCGGTTAGCCAGCAAATCTTCTAGGTAGGCGATGGTTTTCAGCACCTCAGCATATTCTTCCATGATTTTGCTGCTTTCCAGATGTGCTAACCTGCGTAATTGCATATCCAGGATGGCCTGAGATTGTTTTTCGCTCAGGCTAAATTTGGTCATTAAATTTCGGCGGGCTAATTCTACAGTCTCAGACCCGCGGATAGTCTTGATGACCTCATCAATGTGGTCAAGGGCAATTTTAAGGCCTTCCAATATATGCGCCCGCGCTCGCGCCACTGCCAGGTCGAACTTGGAGCGGCGAGTGATGACTTCCTGACGGAATTGGATATAAAATTCCAGGGCTTCCTTGAGGGTAATTACACGCGGCTGACCATCTACCAGCGCTAGCATATTAGCGGAGAAGGACGACTGCATATTGGTATATTTATATAACTGGTTCAGTATCTGCGGAGGCTGAGCCTCACGTTTTAATTCAATAGCAATACGCATGCCCTGGCGGTCGGACTCATCGCGAATTTCGCTGATGCCTACGATCTTCTTTTCTTTCATCAGGTTGGCGATACGCTCCACCAGTGCGGCCTTATTGGTTTGATATGGAATTTCGGTTACGATAATCTGGCGGCGTCCCATGCTGCCGGGGATGTCTGAAACGTGCACCTTGGCCCTCACTACTACCTTGCCGTGACCGGTGGCATAGGCACTGCGGATACCATCCTTGCCGAGGATAATGCCTGCTGTAGGAAAGTCCGGGCCTTTAACGAACTGCATTAAATCATCTACGCTGGCTTCCGGATTGTCTATCAGAAGGGTGATTGCATCACATACTTCGTTCAAATTATGGGGGGGAATGTTGGTAGCCATGCCTACGGCGATGCCGGAACTGCCGTTTAAAAGCAGGTTAGGTAGCAGAGCGGGCAGAACGGAAGGCTCTTTAAGGCTATCATCAAAATTGGGAACGAAATCGACGGTATCTTTATCCAGGTCTACCAGCATCTGCTCTGCGATGGATGACAAGCGGGCCTCGGTATAACGCATGGCGGCGGGCGGGTCGGCATCTACACTACCGAAGTTGCCCTGTCCGTCTATTAGGGGATAACGCATGGAAAAGTCCTGGGCCAGACGCACCATCGCGTCATAGACCGAGGTGTCACCGTGTGGGTGATATTTACCCAGAACGTCACCGACGATGCGGGCACTTTTCTTATAGGCGGTATTATGATAAATCCCCATATCCTGCATGGAATAAAGAATGCGGCGATGGACAGGTTTTAGACCATCACGCACATCCGGCAGGGCACGAGAAACGATTACGCTCATAGCGTAATCCAGGTAAGAGCCTTTTAACTCGTCATCAATATTAACTTCACGGGTTGCCCCTGTTACCATAATTGGTTAGGCCTCCTGTTCCCAGTCTTTGTTTTCCTCGTCAATCTCTCCCGCGGCCTCTTCAACTGGTTCTGCCACGTCATCGGCTAATCCAGCTTCGCCCAGCCCCTCTTCATCCACTTCACCGTGGAAAACATGGTCGCTGCTATAAGGTTGAATCTCCTCCAGCTTGCGGCCGGGGAAGGAAGTCAGATCTATCTGGCTGGGATCCTGATAGGTCTCCCGGATGATCACTGAAATGGCGGTTTCATTAGAGGCAACTACGGCGGCAGTATATTTATTGCCGCCCTCCATCAGTTTCATCAGTCTCAACGCATACTTAGAAGGCACCAGTCCAAGATACATTCCACGGATATTCACCACAGCCAGACTCTCATCCTGGACTTTCAGGAAAACCTTATCCCCTGCCATCATTTTCACCAGTTTGTCACCGGTGGCAATTTGGTAGAGATGTACCACTGCGGCTTTGCCGATCTCTTCAATGAACAGGTTGGGTTCGGCTTTTTCAGTATTGCTATTGGGGGCGGCGGCACCTTCCCCCATCAAGTCAAGGCGTTGTATGTTCTTTTTTGCAATAGCATTATATTTATCGAGTTTCAAAGCCTTCTCGTAAGTAGCTTTGGACCTGGCATATTCCCCCATTTCCAGAAAAGCTTTGCCCAGACGATTATGGGCTTCAACATCATGGGGAAATTTTTCAATGATAGCTTGATTAGCCTCGACAGCTTCCTGCCAGCGGCCTTCCATAGCCATGTTGATAGCCTGTTTACTGGTGGTCCGTTTTATTTTACTTGGTAGATCTTCATGAAAAGACATATCGTTACTCCATTAGTTTGCTTTAATCAATTTAATCTTTATCACACATTTTACTCTTGATTTAATGATACAACAAGTATATTATGTTAATCTTTCTCTAGCTCGAAAGCCCGGTGCAGAGCCAGAACGGCCTCTTTCACCCTGGTTTCCTCGATAATGCAGGTAATACGAATTTCAGAAGTAGTGATCAGTTGAATATTGATGCCAGCCTTGCTAAGGGCGCTAAACATTTTGGAGGCATACCCTGGGGTGTTTTGCATGCCAATACCGACAATGCTCACCTTAGCCAATTTGGCATCCGTAACCACTTCTTTAGCCTTGATGTTTTTAGCTATGGAATTAATCACGTCATTGGCTTTCTTAAGATCTCCCCGTGAGACGGTGAAAGTCAGGTCGGTAATATTGTCTTTGAAAGCGTTTTGCACAATGGTGTCCACGCTTATGCCTGCTTTGGTAAGGGGTTCAAAAATAGCAGCCGCGACACCCGGCTGGTTGGGAATGCCGGTCAATGTGACCTTGGCCACATCTATATCATGAGCAATACCTCTGACTTTGTTGTGAACTTCCATAGAATCCATAGAATCTCCTCCGTGAATTAGTGTGCCAGGGCTATCATTAAAACTGGAAACAACCAAAATGGGCATATTATAGTGTCCGGCTAGTTCAACTGCCCGGATATGTAAAACTTTATTACCGCTGGAAGTTAACTCGAGCATCTCATCGTAGGCGATTTCTTTAATTTTACGGGCTTCCGGGCAAATCCGTGGATCGGCGGTATAAATCCCGTCCACATCGGTGAGTTTCTCACAGACCTGGGCTTTCAGGCTAATTGCCAGGGCCACAGCGGTGGTATCCGAGCCGCCGCGGCCTAGAGTTGTCATATCTGCATCCTGGGTGATGCCCTGAAATCCGGCTACGATCACAATTTTGCCAGCGTTAAGCTCTTTAACAATGCGGTCCGATTCTATTTTAAGGATTTTAGCCTTGCTGTGGGCGGCGTCGGTTAAAATGCCGGCCTGCGGGCCGTTCAAACTGATAGCTTGATAGCCCAGTTTATGCAGAGCCATTGTCAGCAAGGCGCTGGAGACTATTTCACCGGTAGAGAGCAGAACATCCATTTCTCGGTTGTCGGGCCGATCATTTATTTTATGGGCTAATTCAATCAAATCATCCGTAGTATCGCCCATAGCGGAAATAACCACCACAACCTGGTTGCCTTTGGCATGGCTCTTAACTATACGCTGGGCGACATTGCGGATTTTATCCGGGTCTGCGACGGAACTGCCACCGTATTTTTGCACAACAATAGGCATGATATTACCTCAAAAACTAAAAATAAAAATAAGGAATAAAAAACGCCTCAATTTGCTTATTAATGATACCACAATTTGGGAAATAGATTAAATGGTGTGGACCTTATTTATTATAAATGAACATTCTAATGGAAAATTTCCCCGATGTTATACTGATTTATAGACAATATTTGAAGTTGGCAGATTTAATCAGCGAGGAAATGGGGAATGATATTCTATTGGATATGGCTGGCGATCGCCAGCATTATCACTTTTCTTTTATACGGGGTTGATAAAACACTGTCAAAGGAAAGAGGTTGTCGCGTGCCGGAAGTGGTTTTGCATGGGCTGGGCTTAGCGGGTGGATTCATAGGTGGCTGGGTAGGGCGGTCGTTATTCCGGCATAAAACCACAAAGTGTATATTTGTGTTTGTCTTAGCGGTCAGTACAGTGAGTCATGTAGGGTTGGTGTGTTGGGTGTATTTGAGTTAAGTTAATCAACGCACCAACCAGCTTGGGACTTCCAGCAGAGTTAGACATACCATGTCAAAGCAAATTAGGCTTTAATTAACTTACTAACTAGCGTGTGCCCAGGCTGAACGTATAAGCCGGTTGAGGCGGCTTCGGCCTCGGTGAGACGTTCTGCGCCATTGGAAGTGAAACCCGGTCCCCAGAGTAGGAAAGGCACCGGATCGGCGGTGTGGGTCTTGATCTCGATGGGGGTTGGATGATCAGGCATTACCAGCAGACGCAGGTCCTTAACTTCACGAAGGCGGCTGACTATATCTAGGTCAGTTTTCTCAATAGCTTCTATTTTAAGTTCGAGAGAACCAGCATGTCCGGCTTCATCTGGTGCTTCAACATGGACTACAACCAGATCATTAGTCTCTAAGGCTTTTAAAGCACCCAGGGCTTGTGCTTTGTAATCATTATCCGGTCCATCGGTAACACCCGGGATCTTAATGACCTCCATACCAGCCATTAAAGCGATACCGCGCAGTAAATCCACGGCGCTGATCATAGCAGCTTTTTGACCGTAAAATTCTTTGAATGAGGGTAGACCGGTTATTTGTCCACTGGGCCAGAAGAGCCAGATAGTGGTGGCGGAGGCTTCACCGCGAGCCCGGCGAGCCAGATTAACCGGATGATTGCGCAAGACAGCTTCCGAGCGAACCATAAGGTCGTTTAATAGCTCACTACTTGGGCCTTTGGGTAAATGACTCGCTATAGGCTGAGAGGAGATATCGTGGGCCGGAGTGCAAAAAGCTCCTATGGCTTCGGGATGTCCTTTAAGTTTCAAAATATGACGGTAAGCTATGCCAGGGAAGAACTGAGTATTGGTATCACCCAATTCCTTCTCTAAAGCCAGGATCAATTCACGGGCTTCCTCAGTGGTGATATGTCCGGCGCTGTAATCCTGCATTTTGCCGTCTTGAACAGTTACCAGATTACAGCGGAAAGCTGATTCTTGCCAACCAATTTTAATGCCCATACTCTGGGCTTCAATGGCGGCACGCCCTTTATAATACACCTGAGGATCATAACCCACGATAGACATACAGGCGATGGCACTACCCGGCTCCATGCCAGCCGGCACAGTGAGGGCTTTGCCTACGTTTCCGGTTTTAGCCAGAGCATCCAGGTGGGGGGTTCTGGCCAGTTCCAGAGATGTTTGGTTGTGATGAGATGGAATGGGCCAACCGGCGGCGCCGTCGATAATCAAAATACAATGTTTCATTTTAGTATCCTTTAAGAGCTTCGAGCTTAGAGAGTCTAGCTACAAGTTTCTAGTTAACGTACCGTTTGCCCTATAAGTCTTTTCCGATTATAATGGATGATGTTATCAACGGGGAGTAGCGCAGCCTGGTTAGCGCGCCACGTTCGGGACGTGGAGGTCGGAAGTTCAAATCTTCTCTCCCCGACCATATATTTTGACTGCGCTTTGGCAACTTTAATTCTATGTTGCTCCTTCGGGATTCATTTTACGGATAGCTTCATATAAAGTCAATACAGAGGTTTAGTAATGGAAAATTCAAAATATAGCCAGTACATTGTTCAGCAGTTGCGTTTGCCTGAAAGTAAAGGATCTGAACGAAAAGAAGGCAACCCAGCGATCAAACGAGTCCTCTGGATGGATGATGACGTAGTCAAAGGGGCTTTCCAGATGAATTGCACCTGGTTTCTGCAGCCTGCAGCTAAAAAGCCTGTTGAATCTACCTTTCATATGCATAATGCCAATGAACTTTTAGGAGCTTTCAGCGGCGACCCCGACCAGCCTAATGAACTGGGAGCAGAAATAGAGTTCTGGATGGAAGATGAAAAGTTTATTATCAATAAGTCTTCTATGATTTTTATTCCTCAGGGTATTAAACATAGTCCCTTGATTGTTAATAAAATAGAAAGGCCGGTTTTTCATTTCTCTACCCTCACCGATGGTCATTACCTGTGGGTCAAGTAACCCTGGTTGTGGGGTGAATTCGAAATGAACACCATCACGATTAAAAAAAGTGTTTTGGAAGATTTCGCTGTATTAATTGATTTTGGGAGTACCTATACCAAAGTCGCGCTGGTAGACTTGACCAGTGAAGAGTTGATCGCCAGGCATCAATCTGTTACTACAGTTAATCAGAATATAATGATCGGATTGAAAAATGCGATTTCGCTTTTTAGTCCGACAGAACAACAATTATTAGAATCTGGAAAGAAGTCCGCCTGCAGTAGCGCTGCAGGCGGACTTCGTGTTATTGCGGTGGGGCTGGTTCCGGCTCTTACCGTAGAAGCTGCCAGAAGAGCCGCTTTGGGCGCGGGCGCCAAGATCGTGGACTCCTTTGGTTATGAACTTACCGATGCTGAGTTGGAGATAATCAACTCAGAACCATGCGATCTCATCTTGCTTTCCGGGGGAGTCGATGGCGGCAATAAAGACATCCTATTGTATAATGCCAAGATGCTCTCCAGAATAGAAAAAGATATTCCCTTTATCGTTGCCGGTAACAAGGTTGTCAACCAAAAAGCCGCTGAAATATTAAAGGCTGCGGGGCATTTTGCTGTTACCACAGAGAACATTTTGCCCGAGCTAGATGAACTTAATGTAGAACCTGCCAGGCAAGTTATCAGAGAAATATTTATGTCCCGGATAGTTAAAGCCAAAGGACTTGATGGAGCTCAACAGTATATAGGTGGCATTATCATGCCAACTCCAATGGCAACACTAGAAGCAGGGAGATTATTGGCTGAAGGTACGAAGAACGAAGCTGGAATTGGAGAACTCATGATAGTAGAAGTTGGTGGTGCTACCACCAACGTTCATTCTGTTGCTTCCGGGCAAACCAATAAATCAAGTTATTTCTCCAGAGGGCTGCCCGAGCCGTTCGCGAAAAGGACCGTTGAGGGAGATCTGGGTATCCGTTACAACGCTATGACCATCCTGGAAAAAATCGGTGCAGAGATCGTTTTAAAGAACATTCCTGATAAAAACCTTGACCTAGATATGCCTGCATTATTAAAACGGGTCAATTATCTTTCCCAAAACGTAGGGGCTCTACCCGAAAATGCAGCCGATTGTTTGATAGACGCAGCTCTGGCTCGATGCGCGGTATCTGTGGCAGTTGAAAGGCATACCGGCGTTGTCAAAGAAGTCCCTACACTTCAAGGCCCAACCCAAATACTTTATGGTAAAGATCTGACCTCTATTCCAACACTGATTGGCGCAGGTGGCATTTTTGCTTATGGCCGATATCCCAAGCCCATACTTCAGTCGGCTTTATTCGATTCCCATAATCCCGCTTCTCTGAAGCCCCTAAATCCTAAAATTTACATTGACAAACATTACTTATTGTATGGAATAGGCCTCTTAAAAAGCTCGTATCCTGATCAGGCATTAAGAATCGCCAAAAAATATCTGCAAGCGGTTTGACCTGCCCCCAGCCGGTGATACCACCCTTCAACTTAAATCTACACTTAAATCCGTTGTTCCATCAAAACAAACGCTGGTGTTTTCGTGGGCTACTTTATAGATAAAGACAGTTCCTGGGTTGCCTGCTTCAAACCGTCATCCACCTGAACTGTGAATCTGGCAGTGCCGGCAGAGTTAGGTGCCCCATATATGCTGCCAGTGGTTTCGTCAAGTTTTAAACCGTCGGGTAGGCTGCCGGTAATTATTGACCATTTATAAGAGTTACTGTCTCCTAGGATTTCCAGCATAGCCGAGTAGTCAATTCCCACCTGACCGTCAGGAAGAGTTCTGGTGGTCACCGAAACCGGGAAATGCAAACGAATAGACAGATCCTGTTGCCAGTAGTGAGCCCCGCTGTTTACCTTTATCGTGAAGCTGGACAAACCTGCGTTCACAGGTAATCCAGATATAACACCTGTGGATCCGTTTAGTCTTAGTCCCTCAGGCAGACTGCCTTTGGTGATGGACCAGGTATTCCCTTTCTTATTGCCATATATCTCCAGCGCGTAATAGTAACTAACACCAGCCTCTCCATCAGGCAGTGAACCAGTGTGTATTACAACCGAGCCTGCTCCTTTCGAATTCACCGTCTCATTGAGAGCGAAGTCTCTCTTCTCAGGCGTCAGAAGATTCTCCACCTTATAATTGGGGTCTTTCTGCAGTTCGCCGGTGAATCTGTCGAGTAAATCTTTTTCAAGCAGGCTTTGCTGGTCGGTTGTCAGAGCCAGATTATCATTTTTCTCTAGAACATTGAAAACCCAGAATCCGCCCCTAGTTTCGATCTGATTGTCGCTAATCGGGCCGTAGACTGTATTGACAGGCAGGCTGAATAGTGCATCGAGGTTTGCGGCAGTCTGACCCTGGAACATCCAGCCAAATTCCGCTCCATTATCTTTGGCGCCAATTTGCTGTGACAATTGTTTAGCCAGTTCATTAATATCCGCCCCGCCATTTAATTGGTCTATTACAGCCTTAGCTTCTTCCTCACTTCCCAATAGAATGCCCTGAGCATGTACTTGAGCACTGGCATCGTTAGTAGCACCGATCTTCTCCACAACCTTCATCACCCAATATCCCAGCTGTTTGGATATCGTATCATCGTAGGTCGGACCGCTCAAGACACCACTGTTGGTGCGGATAGCCAAATCTCCGAACTTCGTGCTTCCCACTTTAAGATTGATTTCTCGCGCAGTCATCCACCCTAAATCACCGTTGCTAATCTTACCGGTTGGAATCTTTGAAATCTCATTAGCTAGTTGATAGAAAGTCTCTCCCGCTTCTAACCTGTTGACGGCGGTTTGCGCGGCACTTTCACTTTCCAGCAACAGGGCCTGTATGTGAGCCTGCGGCTGCGCGGCCGGAACCTGTTTTTTCATCAACTCTTGTGCCATCATTATGTTCATATTCTCTGGAGTAATCGGAGTGCCGGATTTTTTTAGCTCGGCTTCGATTTGATTACGCTCGATGCTGACCCCTAAAGCTAACGAACCTTGTTTAATGATCTCGGCTTGCTCGATCTGATGTTCGACAAAGCTGGCAAACTGCTCAATTTCAGTATCACCAAAGATGGTTTTGTCAGTGGCAGATGAAGTATCGAATAGGGCCGATGATGGCACGGTTCCATAGTAAATCTTAAGCGTATTGACAAAATACCTCATATTGAAAGTAACACCATTAACTCTTACCACTGCCTGATCATATGGTTTGGCTTTATAGGTATATATACACCATCCAGATAGACTCACAGCAGCTACGATGACGAGTACCAGAGCGAAGATAATCATTTGGCGCAGGTGACCGCGTTGCCTGGATGGCTGGCCTCCTTGTGGTTTCTTAAGCAATCGAGAACCTCCTCGTAATTAAATGACGCATTGAGTTTAATACTTATTATTTCACAATAATGTTAAGAGTTTATTAACACCGATATAATCAGCATTAAATTATTAATAAAGATGACATTTTTAGAAACTGTAGTCAAGTTGGATTGCACCAGGCCGGCAAAGCCAATAGACAATGCTTGTATCGAGGTTGTTTAAGGGAAGCTTTCGGGGCAAGTGCCTGCATACCAATTGGAGATGCTATGGAGAAAATCGGGGAATGGCGCAGGTAGTGCAAAGCATGGAGGTCGCATAGCTCCCTTGAGGACTTAACCCAGAGCTCTTATGATGAAAAACAAGCCATTCAATTTTCTGGGGCAATCACATTAGTTTTGATCCTAAGGTGGTGGAAATCTGATGGCGCTTGACAGGGCTCAGGCACTCGTATATAATGTGAAATGTTGTCTGAAGATTCAGAAAAACTGGTTGATGGAAATTTAAAAAAGAAAATCGAAATTGCTATTGACAAGAAAATCTGAATCTGATAACATGGCAAGGCGACTGAAAAATCCTGAATGGAAGGTGTTTCTTAAGTTGTTGAGAGGATTAGAAACATAACCAACTAAATGGTGATAAAGGACCGAGCGAAGGCTTGGTGCGAGTCACCAAGCCTTCTTTTTGTTTCTTAATCGGTTGCAGGTACTTTAAAAAGTGAATAGGTGCTAATATCAAATCTGAATCAGGTCAAGCGGTGAAGGCACACGGTGGATGCCTTGGCATCAAGAGCCGACGAAGGACGTGGTAAGACTGCGAAAAGCCTCGGTTAGCTGTCCGACAAGCTTACCCGGGGATTTCCGAATGAGGCAACTCACACCGATAAACTCGGTGTATCTATAGCTCAACACATAGGCTATAGAAGGCAAGCGGGGGAAGTGAAACATCTCAGTACCCCGAGGAGAAGAAAAAGATATCGATACCCCTAGTAGTGGCGAACGAACGGGGAACAGCCTAAACCTTTTAAGCTTAGTGGTCTTGGAGCCTATGCTTATAGGTGTTGTAAGGCAGATCTGGTACATTCTAAGATGTGCCGAGGAGTTACAAACTGAACTCTAGTCAAAGGTCTCTGGAAAGGGCCACCATAGACGGTGATAGTCCGGTAGACGAAAGAGGGATGCTCCTGGTCTGTTCTTGAGTACCACGAGGCACGAAGAACCTAGTGGGAATCTGCCCTGACCATAGGGCAAGGCTAAATACTCTTGATGACCGATAGTGAACTAGTACCGTGAGGGAAAGGTGAAAAGCACCCCGGGAGGGGAGTGAAATAGAACCTGAAACCGTGTGCTTACAAGCAGTCAGAGTCCTGAGCAATCGGGATGATGGCGTGCCTATAGAAGAATGATCCGGTGAGTTAATCTGTGTAGCAGGTTAAGCAATTTACATTGCGGAGCCAAAGCGAAAGCGAGTCTGAATAGGGCGAACGTTGCACGGATTAAACGCGAAGCGGGGTGAGCTATCCATGGTCAGGGTGAAGCTCCGATAAACTCGGAGTGGAGGCCCGAACCTTCTAGCGTTGCAAAGCTATTGGATGAACTGTGGATAGAGGTGAAATGCCAACCGAACTCCGTGATAGCTCGTTCTCCCCGAAGTGTATTGAGGTACAGCCTCGGGTAATAGTTATTGGAGGTAGGGCTCTGGATGGACTAGGGGGCTAACGCTTACCAACTCCAACCAAACCATGAATGCCAGTAACCGTACCCCGGGAGTGGGACCGTGCGGGCTAAGCCGCATAGGTCGAGAGGGAAACAGCCCAGATCATCAGCTAAGGTCCCTAAGAGCAAGCTAAGTGGTAAATGAGGTAGAATTGCAGAGACAGCCAGGAGGTTGGCTCAGAAGCAGCCATCCTTCAAAGAGTGCGTAACAGCTCACTGGTTGAGTGATTCTGCGCAAACAACCCAACGGGGCTAAGCTTGCCACCGAAGCTATGACTTACTCTTTTAGAGTAGGGGTAGGGGAGCGTTCTCTTCGCAGCGAAGGCGTTTTGTAAGAAACGTTGGAGTGAAGAGAAGTGAGAATGTCGGAATAAGTAGCGCAAGATATGTGAGAAACATATCCACCAAAAGCCTGAGGTTTCCTACGCAAGGTTAATCCGCGTAGGGTTAGTCGATCCTAAGCTGAGGCCGGAAGGCGTAAGCGATGGATAACAGGTCAATATTCCTGTACCACTTTTATGGAGATAAAGGGGGGACGCAGAAGGATAGTTAGAGCATACCTATTGGACATGGTGTGTTACTCATCTAAGGCAATACTGGAGCAGGCAAATCCACTCCGGTTGTTAAGCGGAGGATGAGAGGAAGCTGCGTAGAAATACAATGTGACTCTAGTGAATCCAAACTGCCTAGAAAATCCTCGTTATCTTTGAAGTAAGAGTGCTCGTACCACAAACCGACTCTGGTAGGCGGGGATAAAAGTCCCAAGGTGATCGAGATAACCCACTTTAAGGAACTCGGCAATCTAACCCCGTAACTTCGGGATAAGGGGGGCCCTTCTATGAAGGGTGACACGAAAATGGCTCGAGTGACTGTTTAACAAAAACACAGGTCTGTGCTAAAGCGTAAGCTGAAGTATACGGGCCGATACCTGCCCAGCGCCGGAAGGTTAAGGAGAGATGTTTTAAAAGCATTGAACCGAAGCCCCGGTAAGCGGCGGCCGTAACTATAACGGTCCTAAGGTAGCGAAGTCCCTTGTCGGGTAAGTTCCGACCTGCACGAATGGTGTAACAACTTGAGCGCTGTCTCAAAGTGGGACTCGGCGAAATTGAAATACCCGTGAAGATGCGGGTTACCCGTGACTGGACAAAAAGACCCCGTGGAGCTTTACTATAACTTGGCATTGAGTCTGGGCTTGTCATATGTAGGATAGGTGGGAGGCGATGAAGTCAGGGCGCTAGCTCTGGCAGAGCCGACGGTGAAATACCACTTTTGACGAATCTAGCCTCTAACCACAGAACAAGCTGTGGGACAATGCCTGGCGGGTAGTTTGACTGGGGCGGTCGCCTCCTAAATTGTAACGGAGGCGCCCAAAGGTTCCCTCAGGGTGGATGGAAATCACCCGTTGAGTGCATTGGCATAAGGGAGCTCGACTGTAAGACACACAAGTCAAGCAGACACGAAAGTGGGGCAAAGTGATCCTACGACTCTGTATGGAAGGGTCGTGGCTTATCGGACAAAAGCTACCCCGGGGATAACAGGCTTATCTTGCCCAAGAGTTCACATCGACGGCAAGGTTTGGCACCTCGATGTCGGCTCTTCCCATCCTGGGGCTGAAGCAGGTCCCAAGGGTCCGGCTGTTCGCCGGTTAAAGGGGAACGCGAGCTGGGTTCAGACCGTCGTGAGACAGGTCGGTCTCTATCCGTCATGGGCGCAGGAGATTTGAGGGAGGCTTTCTCTAGTACGAGAGGATCGAGAAGGACGGACCAATGGTGTATCAGTTGTCCCGCCAGGGGCATTGCTGAGTAGCTATGTCCGGTTATGATAAGCGCTGAAAGCATCTAAGTGCGAAGCATGTCCCAAGATTAGATCTCCCATTCTGTCCGTAAGGATTAGAAGTAAGACCACAGGTAGACTACCTGTTTGATAGGCAGCATGTGTACGCGCAGTAATGCGTTTAGCTAAGCTGTACTAATGGTCGAGGGCTTGACCTGATTCAGAGTTGATATTAGCATCCTTGAAACTTAAAGAAGCAATTAATGCGAACCTTGTCAGATTTGGGTTCGTTTTAACAACTTAATAGCAAACAAAGAGGTTTTTGATAAGCCTCCTGGTGATATAAGCGAGGTGGTACCACCCGTTCCCATCCCGAACACGGAAGTGAAACGCCTTAGCGCAGACGATACTGAGGGCGCAGGCCCTTGTGGAAAATATGTCATTGCCAGGAGGCTTTTTCTTTGCCCTTTACTTTGACGTTTGAGTTAGCTTGAACTATAATTAAAATATAGTCCCGGATATAAAATATGGTATCTGAGGGAACATAATGGCCAGCAGATTTGAAAAATTTTCAGAAAGCGCGCGTAGGGTTCTTACTTTAGCTCAGGAAGAGGCGCAGCGCTTTAATCATCCTAATATTGGTCCTGAACATATTTTACTGGGCATTGTCGGTGAGCCCGATGGTGTAGCCGCCAAAGTTTTAGTAAATCTTGGGATCAGCTTGAATAAAGTGCGCTCAGCGGTTGAGTTTATCATTGGTCATGGCGAAGGCTCCAGCCGCGCTGAAGTTGGGCTTTCTCCCGGTGCTAAAAGAGTCATAGAGTTAGCTATAGATGAAGCCCGTTATATTGGGCATAATTATATCGGTACAGAGCATCTTCTTCTGGGTCTTCTCAGAGAGGGTGAAGGTATCGCTGCTCGTGTTCTAGACAGCCTGGGCGTAACATTAGAAAAGGCACGTTCCGAGATTCAGAAAGTTCAAGAGCAGGGTACCCCCCGTCCTGCTAAAGCAGCTGCTCCCGGACGCACTCCCAGCCGTACCCCGGCTCTGGACCAACTAGGCACCGACCTTACAGCTTCAGCCCGCAGCGGGAAACTGGACCCGGTTATCGGTCGTGAAAAAGAAATTGAGCGTATAATTCAAATTTTAAGCCGTCGTACCAAAAACAACCCCGCCCTTATAGGCGAGCCAGGCGTCGGTAAGACGGCCATTGTAGAAAAATTGGCCCATCGAATTGCTTCCGGAGAAGTACCCGAAACACTGGAAGGCAAGCGACTGGTTATGCTTGACATCGCTTCGCTGGTGGCCGGGACTAAATACCGAGGTGAATTCGAAGAGCGCTTAAAAAAAGTTATCGAAGAAATTAAGAATGCCGGCAATATAATTGTTTTTATAGATGAATTTCACACTATAGTAGGCGCTGGCGCTGCTGAAGGCGCGGTAGACGCTGCCAATATTTTAAAACCCTCTCTAGCTCGCGGAGAAATCCAGACCATCGGTGCTACGACTCTGGATGAATACCGAAAACATATTGAAAAAGACAAAGGGCTTGAGCGTCGTTTTCAGCCTGTTCTGGTGGCTGAACCTTCTACGGATGAGTCTGTGGAGATACTCAAGGGCATTAAAAAACGTTACGAAGAACATCACCGCCTGACCATCACAGACGCAGCTATTAAAGCCGCTGTCGACCTTTCCGCCAGATATATACCTGACCGATTTTTGCCGGATAAAGCTATTGATTTGATAGATGAAGCGGCTTCTCGCGTTAGAATCAGGCATTGGACAGTGCCAGTCACTTTGAAAGAGAAGAGGCTAAAAGAAGATAATCTGCGTAAAGAAAAAGATGCCGCACTTGCAACCCAGCAATATGAGTATGCTGCTGAAAAGCGTTCTGAGGAACTCCAAAATCAAGAAGAACTAAAGAAAGAAGAACAAGACTGGCAAGTCAAGAAAGAAACGGATAAACCTGAAGTCACTGAAAGAGATATCGCAGAAGTTGTTGGTATGTGGACCGGAGTGCCGGTAGTGCAGATGACCACAGACGAAAGCAAGCGCTTGATGGGTATGGAAGAAGCCCTTCACAAGAGAATTATTGGCCAGGATGAGGCCATCATTACTATTTCCAAAGCAGTAAGAAGGGCACGTGCCGGATTAAAAGACCCCCGCCATCCTATCGGTAATTTTATTTTCATGGGACCTACCGGCGTGGGTAAAACTGAATTGGTAAGAGTCCTGGCCGAGTTCATGTTCAGCAAGGAGGATTCTATGATCCGCCTTGATATGTCTGAATTCATGGACAAATATAGTTTAACTAGATTAGTTGGTTCTGGGCCTGGTTATGTAGATTCTGATAAAGGCGGGCAGTTAACTGAAGCGGTTAGACGCAAACCTTATTGCATTATTCTTTTTGATGAGATAGAGAAAGCACACGAAGATATTTTCAACATATTGCTTCAAGTTTTTGATGATGGGCATTTGACCGATGCTATGGGCCGGCGGGTGGACTTTCGTAATGCTATTATAGTTTTGACTACCAACGTTGGGGCGCAAGATATTCTTAAAGATTCAACTATGGGTTTTGCTACTAAAACCGATGAAACTAGGCAGCGCGAGCAAAATTACGCTGGAATGAAAGAGAAGCTACTGGGTGAGTTGAAGAAGAAATTCCGCCCCGAGTTCTTAAACCGGATAGATGCGGTAGTAGTTTTCCATCCTCTCTCCAGAGAACACATTCGTAAGATTGTAGACCTGATGCTGGCTGGGCCGATCAAGCAATTGGAATTAAAAGGCATTCGCATGGAAGTTACGGACGCTGCTAAGGATTTATTGGGCGACAAAGGTTATGACAAAGTCTTTGGTGCCCGTCCCTTGCGCAGGGCTATTCAGGATAGGATTGAAGACAAACTAGCTGAAGAATTGCTGCGCTTAAATGCCGCCAATGTTGAAGACACAGCAGAAGTTCAGAACGAGCACAAGATTATAGAGAAGATCGTTGTGGATGTCGAGGCTGGCGAGATTATTTTAAAACCTTTAATTAAAACTCTGGCAGCAGTAAAACAAAAATGACTGGAACAATTGATAATATAAAGGGCGGGTAGTTGGTACTACCCGCCCTTTATATTTGTATCATCGCAATCGATTAATAATAAAAATTCAGGAGATAAAAATGGCTAAAGAAACTGTGGAATCCCCCATGCCTGGGAAGATCATCCAGATTGGCGTCAAGGTTGGGGATCTGGTCAAAGAGGATGATGATTTAATGACCCTGGAAGCTATGAAAATGGAGAATCCCATTATCGCGCCTATGTCGGGTAAAGTGGTGGAAGTGAATGTGGTGGTTAATTCTATGGTAGCCACTGGACAAATCCTGGCGGTTATCGAGAAATAGCTGTTAAAAAGTTCGAAAAGATAAGGAGTCGTAATGCAGATATTGAGGGCTCTTCTATATTCCCTGGGTCTCTTCGCAGGGTTGGCGCTGATTTCCCTGATGGTAGCCGGTATTATGATGGTCATGTACGCTCTTATTCATAAAAAAGGAAAAACCAAAGTCGGTACTGAAGCTAAAGCAGTTGCCGAAGGTAAGGTCGGGTAAAGATGGATATTTTACAATTATTTCAAGGTATATTCACGCTCTTTCAGGCAGAGCCGACTATCGCCATCGCGCGCATTATTTTGATACTGGTGGGGGCTGCCTTCATTTACCTGGGATATAAAGGTATTTTTGAACCATTGATTATGATTCCGATGGGCATCGCCATGATCGGTGTCAATGCGGGCACCATGTTTTTATCCGCTAATGTGATGGGAAATCTGTTTGTAGATCCTTTGATCACAGATAACAATTCCCTTATAAACGCGATGCAAACCAACTTTTTACAGGTGATTTTTAATTTTACTTTTAGCAACGGCTTGATACCCTGTTTGATATTCATGGGTATTGGAGCTTTAACAGACATCGATTTCATGATGGCCAGACCTATGCTAAGCTTGATGCTAGCGGTATGCGCTGAGTTTGGTACTATCTTCACCTTCCCCATCGCCATGGCCTGGGGAATGACTCCGGCTCAAGCCGCTTCAATCTCTATCGTCGGTGGCGCAGATGGCCCTATGGTTTTATTTACTTCTCTAAAACTGGCGCCTGAACTACTGGTTCCTATTGCTGTCGTGGCTTATATGTACCTGGCATTATGTTATGTAGGTTATCCTTACATAATTCAATGGTTGATCCCAAAAAAAATCCAGGGCACTCCTATGGATCTTGCCTCGATCCCCCAGGTCAGCAAGACGGAAAAAATTGCTTTTACGATCGTGGCTACCGCAGTGCTGTGCTTGCTGTTCCCTGTGGCAGCTCCCCTCTTCGCCTCTTTCTTTGCAGGGGTGGTTATCAAGGAAGCCAATGTTAAGGGACACCTGGATTTTCTGCAAAATGCCCTGCTATACGGCTCAACCTTCTTCCTGGGTTTTGTCCTGGGCGCTCTTTTAACAGCTGACACTATTCTAAGCGGCAGCGTTTGGAAGCTGCTTATTTTAGGCTGCATTGCGCTGCTTTTATCCGGTTTAGGCGGACTGGCTGGCGGTATGATCGCCTACAAATTTACCAAAGGTAAGGTCAATCCCCTACTGGGGATAGCCGGTGTTTCGTGTGTTCCTACTACGGCCAAAATCGCACAGAAAATGGCTTTCAAGTCCAATAAGAAAGCTATGATTCTCCCCTTTGCCATGGGGCCGAATGTTGCCGGAGTGATTACGACAGCTATTGCGGCAGGTTTGTTTATAACTACCCTGTCTTCCATGCCCGCCATTACCAAATGGCTAGTAGGTGGTTAAAATAGTTGGAGAGATATGAGCACCAAAGCTAAATTTTGGATAGCCGGTATAGTGGTGGCAGCACTCGGAGTGTTGCTAGCCAAGCTGGTTTCACCTCGTTATGTCGATCAACCTGGTTGGCAATTGGGACTCTTTTTGGGTGGTGTGGTGGTAGCCATCGGCGGTTTGGGACTGATCATGGCAGGAACTAAAAAAAATAAAAAGTAAATCACCGGAAGGGGCAATCACCGCAAGGGGGTTGCCCCCTTTGTTTTTACTAATAAAATCAGGGCTTTTGAGCCCGGCGGATCTGCCTGATTTTCCACCAGAAGTAAAAAGCAATTATGAGTAGAACGGCGGCGATGATGGGAAAATCGAATGGTCGCATAGTTTCGCGCAGTTTTTCCCAGTTTTGTCCTAGCAGATAACCAGCGTAAGCCAAACCCAGAGACCAGAAAAAAGACCCGATAAAGGCATATAACGAAAATTTTAAAAGCTTCATGCGGGCAATGCCAGCCGGAAGACTAATGAAAGTACGGACAGCCGGCAAAAAGCGGGCAAGCAAGGTGATCAGATTGCCATATTTATCAAACCAAATAGTAGCCCGGTCCAGGTCATCTTGGGTGATCAAGATGTATTTACCCCAACGTCTTAAAAAGGGTAAACCGCCTTTGGCGCCCACCCAATAGGCGATCCAGGAACCTATGACGTTGCCCACTCCGCCACATAATCCGGCTAGCAAAAGGAACCAAATACTTATACCAGCCTTTTGGACCAACATCCAGCCGGCTAGAGGCATAATAATCTCGCTGGGTAAAGGTATGCAAGCGCTCTCAAGCGCCATCAGCAGAACTACTCCTAGCCATCCGATAGATTGATAAACGCTATTAATAAAGTCTAGTATATGCTGTTCCAAATCTAATAATCCTTATTTCTGATTCTCTCGTTGTTCCCAGTTTTCCAGCCATTTTTGTTTTTGGGCAATACGCACCTGTTCATCAGAGGACTGATAGCCAGCCAGAAAGTCTGCTTTAAAACAATTAAATCCTCCCTGAGAGATGGATTGCCTGACCTGTTTCATAAAATTATACATAAAAGACAAATTATGCAAAGTGGCCAGAGTATAAGCCAGTAATTCCTCCGCTTTGAAGAGATGGTGCAGGTAGGCCGCAGAAAAATGTGAGCAGGTATAGCAGCCGCAGGTTGGATCCACGGGCTGAGCACTCTCTTTCCACCGGGCGTTGCGGATATTGATGCGGCCATTTAAGGTATAAAGTCCCCCATTGCGGGCGACCCGGGTAGGCAAAACACTGTCAAACATATCTATGCCCTGTTCCACCCCGAAGAGAATATCTTCCGGCGAACCTACACCCATAAGGTAGTGGGGCTTATTTTCCGGTAGGAGGGGTGCGGTCAAGGCTATCATTTTCTGGGTTTGCTCTCTGGGTTCACCCAAGCTGAGCCCGCCAAGGGCATAGCCCGGGAAATCCAACGATGTCAGGACTGCCGCCGATTCTTTACGCCAGTCCATATTAAAACCACCCTGCACAATGCCGAAAAGAGCCTGATCGCTGCGTTTCTGCGCCTTCAGACATCTTTCTGCCCAGCGGTGGGTTCTCTGGGTAGCCTCTCTAACCTGTTCTGGTTTATCCTGAAATGAAGGACAGATATCAAGCGCCATTATTACATCTGCACCCAATCCTTCTTGAAGCTCAACCGCTAGTTCCGGCGAAAGAAAATGCTCGCTACCGTCGATATGCGATTGGAATTTAACTCCTTTCTCCTGGATCTTGCGCAGGCGTGATAAGCTGAATACCTGGAACCCACCGCTGTCGGTGAGAATAACGCGGTCCCAATCCATAAACTTATGCAGTCCACCCATCTTGCGAATAATTTCTATACCCGGACGTAGATAAAGGTGATAGTTATTGGCCAGTATCATCCGAATATCTATCTCTTTAAGTTGGAGGGGTGTGACGCCTTTGACGGTAGCCTGGCTGCCGACCGGCATGAAGACAGGGGTCTCCACTGTGCCGTGCGGAGTGATCAACCAGCCCAGCCGTGCGCGGCTGTCGGCCGAGGTTTTTATCAAATTGAACCAGTTGGAATTTGAAATGGCTGGTCTCCTTACTATTTGCTGTTTAGATTATTATATAGGCAGAGTGGCGGAATAATAAAGCCGTGTGAGTTTAATTGAAGAAAAGCGGAAATATATTATATGAAATTGCCGCCATATAATATAATAGGAAGAGTTTATCAAGATAACGCTGATTTATAGAAAGATAACAAACGAATCATTTATACTAAAATTTGCGGAAACGGGATGTCGTATAGTTGTATTAGTTCATAATGGATTTTGATTATTGCTGTATACATAGTCTAATATATAGCTAGGTAAAAAAGTCAAAAATCAAAATCTATATAGATGAGTTTTACAGATGGGTGATATCGCCATAATTGATTACGGAGCCGGCAATTTACGCAGCGTAAACAACGCTGTAGTAAAACTGGGTTATCAGGTGGGAATCACCAACAATGCTGAGGAAATCCTGCGAGCTAAAGCGGTGATTTTCCCCGGTGTAGGAGCGGCTGGTGATACAATGTTTACTCTGGATAAAATGGGCTTGATGCCGGTTGTTCGCCAATTGGCCGCTGAGAACCGGCCCCTGCTGGGAATATGCATAGGCTTACAGGTGCTTTACACTGGAACTGAAGAGGGTGGATGGTTTGATTGTCTGGATATTATTAAGGGCAGGGTCAAAAAGCTGCCCTCTGGTTTAAAAGTGCCGCATATGGGCTGGAACCAGGTAAAAATAAAGAAATCGCACCCGCTTTTTGAAGGCATTCCAGATAGCTCCAACTTCTATTTTGTTCACAGTTATTATGGAGATCCGGAGGATAAATCCTTAGTTATCGCCGAAACAGAGTACGGCGTAAAGTTCGCCAGTTGTGTGGGCCGTGGCAATTTAGTGGCTGTTCAATTTCACCCTGAGAGAAGTGGGGATCTGGGCTTACAGATTTACGAAAACTTTTTTAAGTTTGCGGGGATTAAATAGCAAATTAAAAGTCAAAAATAGACCACTGTAGGAGTTAGATGTTAACTAAGAGGATTATACCCTGTCTGGACGTTAAAGGCGGAAGGGTAGTCAAGGGAGTAAAGTTTAAATCGCACCGTGATGCCGGTGATCCTGTGGAATTGGCGGCTTTTTACAACGAGCAAGGGGCAGATGAGCTGGTATTTTACGATATTACTGCTTCCAGCGATGAGCGCCCTATTATGCTGGATGTGGTAAAACGGACTGCTAATCAGATCTTTATTCCGCTCACGGTTGGTGGTGGTCTGCGTACGGTAGAGGACATGCACCGCATGCTGGAGGCCGGGGCGGACAAGGTTTCCATTAACACAGCGGCGGTCTTACGTCCTGAATTAATTTCTGAAGGGGCGAAACGCTTCGGCAATCAATGTATTGTACTGGGGATGGACGCCAAGCGGGTAACGGGCTCCGATCCTGTAAGGTGGGAAGTATATACACATACAGGCGCGGACGGCGGACAAACCTCCGGTATAGATGCCATCAAATGGGCCTGCCGGGCAGTTGATCTGGGCGCCGGAGAGATTGTAGTTAATAGCATAGATGCCGACGGAACTAAAGCCGGATACGATCTGGAACTTTTACGGGCTATCTCTGAATGCGTAACCGTGCCTGTTGTAGCTAGTGGAGGGGCTGGCAGTCCTGAGGATCTTTATCAAGCTTTAATTGTCGGTAAAGCGGATGCCGTACTGGCTGCTAGTATTTTCCATTATGGCACTTATACCATCCTTGAAACCAAGAAGTATCTCTCCGGGAAAGGCATACCGGTCCGTTTTTAAGGACGGAGAGGAACTGAAGAGATGTCCAATATTCTCATAATTACTAAAGAAAAAGATAATGGTCGTAACCTGCAGATCAGGTTGTCTGAATTGGGGCATGGCTGTATGGTTGCCTTATGGCGGGACGACTTAAGCGAAAAAATGGGCGGGGTAGTCCCAGACCTGGTGATGTTTGAGGCTGACGGCCATAATACCGGGGTTCTGAGCGGCCTGGTGCAGGGACTGAAAGCGAAATATAAGGCGGCCATAATGGCCATAGTAACCAACGAGGTTCTAAATAAACCAGACGAATACTCAGAGGTGGATGATTTTATTGTTCAGCCCTTCGGCAACCGCGAGTTGATGCTGAGGATCAAGAGGCTAGTTAAAAAGAGCGAAGGGCAAAATAAAAGCCTCCATATCGGCAATTTAAGAATTGACCTGGATAACTGTGAAGTCCGGGTGGCGGGAAAGACGATAGAGCTGACCTTTAAAGAATATGAACTGCTAAAATTCCTGATCAGGGAACCCGGGCGGGTCTTTACCCGGGAAACACTGCTGAATAAAGTCTGGGGATACGACTATTTTGGCGGTGATCGCACGGTGGATGTGCATGTGAGGCGACTAAGGAGCAAGATCGAAACTACCGAGGAAATTTATATTGAAACTGTGCGCAACATCGGCTACCGTTTTAAGAAAGACTAAAAATCATCAACAGGTCACGTGAATCAGGGCCGCGACTTTCTCCCCGTCTTCGATATGCTGGTTGAATTTCTTGACGACCTGCGGAGAAGGCTCCATAGTGATATCGAGATTGGGTTCCATCATATAATACTCGGCATCGTGAGCCAGTCTCGCCATTCCCTGAAAACCGGTGCCAATCAGGATCACATCCGGAACATCTTTAACCAAACTCTCTATTTCACTGCGGGAAATAGTGTGACTGCCTAATCTGCCCTTGCCCCCGACACGTTCTTTGACTGTCCCATCAACCAGGATGATGACGTCATGGGAGTACTGCTTTTCATCTACTACGATAAAGCCGAAATTAAAACTATCTATCCTGGTCATGATTTTTACCCTCAATGGCCTTCTTATCTTACCGGCTTTCCGCTTATAACCACCTCAGTGAATATACATTATATAACAAAATTCCTTTATTGCAATAGCTGGAAGGATAATAGGGATTGATCAATAAATCTATAATTAAAGAATAAAACTGTCAATAGGCTATTGTTTCGTTTTAATTTTAGTGCATTCAAATCATAAATTGTAACAAAGAGTTAACCTCCGTGTAACATGCCGGAAATATAGTTCTCGTAAAATTGTATTATCTGGTGAATGGAGGTGCTTGGAATGTCTGCTATTGATACTGGCAATACCGCCTGGATGTTGATATCAACTGCTCTGGTCATGTTGATGACTCCGGGCCTAGCCTTTTTTTACGGAGGCATGGTTCGTAGAAAAAATGCCCTATCGACGATCATGATGAGTTTCATGACATTGGGTTTGATTGGTGTTCTGTGGGTTCTATATGGTTACAGCCTGTCTTTCGGTCCTTCTATGGGTGGAATAATCGGTGATTTAAGCTGGTTTGGTTTAAATGGGGTTGGACAGGATCCCTCCACTATATATGCTACTACAGTGCCTCATCTGGTTTTTATGGCTTTTCAAATGATGTTTGCTATCATCACTGTGGCTCTTATCACAGGAGCTGTAGTAGAAAGAATGAAATTCAGTTCAATTTTAGTCTTTGCGGTAGCCTGGTTTACTCTCGTATATTGTCCGGTAGCTCACTGGGTCTGGAATAGTCAGGGTTGGTTATATAAATTGGGGGCCCTGGATTTTGCCGGAGGCACGGTGGTCCACATTAACGCCGGTGTTTCAGCCCTGGCCTTAGCGTTACTATTGGGTCCTCGTAAAGATTATCATAAGGGCGTTAACATAGGGTCCCACAACGTACCGTTCGTGGTCATCGGCGCCGGCTTATTATGGTTCGGGTGGTTCGGCTTCAATGCGGGCAGCGCTCTGACTTCTGGTGGACTAGCCGCCAGTGCTTTCGTGGCCACCAACACAGCCGCTGCCGCTTCTGCCTTAACCTGGATGTTTTTAAGCTGGTTTTTCCACCGGCCTACTGTTTCAGGTATTGCCACCGGTGCGGTAGCCGGCTTAGTCGCGATTACTCCAGCAGCTGGTTTTGTTAGCCCAATTATGGGTATACCCATAGGAATTGGTGTGGCTCTGGTTTGTTTCTTTATGATGCGGCTGCGCAATAAAACCAGAATTGATGAGTCCCTGGATGTGTTCGCCTGTCATGGTATGGGTGGTACCTTTGGAGCTATTGCAACCGGTATTTTTGCCAGCACAGCCTTAACTGCGGGTGCGGGTGGGCTGCTCAACGGCAACATCAAACAGGTTGGCATTCAACTCTTAGCAACCGTGGTAGTCTGGGGGTTTGCTTTTATCATGACACTGGGTATAGGCAAAGTAATCGACCTAACCATGGGCTTGAGGGTAAGTGAAACTGAAGAATCAATTGGCCTGGATATTTCTCAGCATGGTGAATCAGCCTACGGTGATGAGTTATAGGAGACTGATATGAAAAAGATTGAAGCGATTGTCCGGGAAGAAAGATTTCACTTAATAAAGATTGCGTTGGAAGAAAAAGGTTTTATCAGCATGACCGTCAGCGACATTATGGGCAGGGGCAAACAGAGAGGTATCTCGCTAAAGTGGCGGGTGGGGGAGCATAGAATCGAATTTTTACCCAAGAAGAAAATTGAAATATTTGTTGAAGACAAGGACTGCCAGATTGTGGTGGATACGATTATTGAAAGGGCTAAGACCGGGGCGGTAGGTGACGGCAAGATATTCGTTTCGCCAGTCGAGGAAGTTTATAAAATCCGGACCGGCGAAACAGGCCCCGAAGCAATCTAGCTTTTTGATAAGGAGACTGTCCGTAAAGCAACCCCCGCCCCAGCGAGATAAAGAATTAACGGACAGTCTCCAGGAAATATATTTCGGACTCGTTCTTATTTATTAAGCAACGAGTCCGAAATTTTTTAGGGGGTATCATTCAGATGAAACCTGCGGCAAGTTCCCATAACGCAAATTTCACTCATGCGGCATAAATACCCCAAATATTACCGCTAGATATTAATGTCTTCTGCTATTATCACCAGTTTAGCCGCGTGCATCCCGCCGCTGCGTGTATTTTACCCGATAATAAATGGATCATATGTTCGTGGCAGGGCGAGTTTTATTATAAAAAATTGACAATAATCGGGTAAACTGTTAAATTTAGGTATATGCGGCAACCACTTTCCGCAATATTGGGAAGTCCTAAAATCATACCTTTTAAAATATGATCTTCTTAAATTAACTGTAATTAAAGCTTATTCTAGTCATGGTGCTTGTTTCCAATCACTTTAGATAGCGAAGAAAGAGAATAATAAATGATGAAAACAGATGAACTTAAAACCAAGCTAGGCAACATTAAAACCCTCGAAAGGGTAGAAGAAAGAGAGATGTACAGTCATGACATCGGCGATTTACCGCTGATCATGACTAAAACCATGTTTAAAATTCTACCCGATATAGTTGTACAGCCTAAAAATGCGGATGAGATTAAAAAGGTAGTTGAGATTGCTAATAATTTGAAAATTCCGGTGGTAACGCGGGGGGCTGCTTCCTGGGGTTTCGGCGGGGTTATCCCCACCCGTGGGGGAATTGTGATTGACTTGTCCCCTTTCCGCAAAGTCGGGCCGATTGACACGGCTCAAAAGACCGTTACCGTACAGGCGGGCGCTCGTTGGAGCGATATTGATATCGTTGCCAGGAAAGTTGGACTATGTTTGATGACTTACCCATCTAGCAAATTTTCCACAGTAGGCGGCTGGATCGCGACAGGTGGATACAGCATCAATAACTATAAGTACGGCCACCTGTCAAAGCAGATTGTATCTATGACGGTCGTAACTGGTACTGGTGAAATTAAGAAGCTAACCCAGGTGGATCCCGAATTCCCCCATTACATATCAAGCGAGGGTGAGTTCGGCATAATAGTTGAGGTAATCCTTAAGCTGCGGGATATTCCTCAGGGTTCATACTCCCACCTTTTATATTTTGCGAACGACAAAGAAGCCTTCGTTTTCATTGATAAGTTCGTTAAAAATTCATCCCCTGTTCAGCTCAAGCCGAATGTTATTCGCTTTCTTGATGCGAACCATCTGGGCGATATTAACCAGCTTATGCGGAACAGCTTTTTTAAAAAGAGCGCAGCGGTTTTATTTGAATTTGGCAGCGCCACTGAGGATGCTGAATTTGCCAAATATTTAGCGTCGATTAATAACCTTGAAGAAGCGCCTACTTACTTGGCGGATTACCTCTGGAATGAGCGCCTTTTCGGTATGAAAACCAAGCGTTTAGGGCCTACCATCCTGGCCAGTGAGGTCATTATGCCTATTACCGAAACAGCAGCCTTTATAGCGAAGGCCAAGAAGCTGGGGGCGAATTTCGGGGCTGAGATTTACATCGACTCATATATCATCGATTCTAAGGATGCTCTTACTATGGCTACTTTTCTGTGTGATTCAAGAAGGAAGAGATATATTATAAGCTTGCCTCTGGTAGCCATGCTCACCAAGACGGCGATCGGATTAGGGGCTAAGCCTTACGGACTCGGCCTCTGGAATGCCGGCTATATCAATGCTCTGTACAGCAGCGAAGAACAAACTAAACTTAAAGCTTACAAAGCCAAGGTTGATCCAAACGATATCTTGAATCCTGGTAAATCCTTCGGTCTTGGTCCCAAAGGTCTTTCGGGCCTGGTTTTCAGTCCAGCTTTTTTTAATCCAGCGATAGGTCTCCTGGCTTTCACCGCCCCCGTGACCGGTAAAATCTTCTCTGCCCTCCTGGGAAAAGATAAGAAGGTCGATAATCTTGACCTTCAGTTGAGCACGCACGCTTGTGCCAAATGCGGCAACTGCATGGCGGTATGTCCTGCTTATCTGGTCACCGGTAATGAAGAGCTAACAGCTAAAGGGAAGATCGCTATAGCTAAAAAACTACAGGCTGGCAAGTCCGTGACCAAGGAGGAAGCGTCTGCTGCCTTCCTTTGTATGCATTGCAAAGCCTGTGAGTCGATCTGCCAAACCAATCTTGAATTGATGAACCTCTGGGATGCCCTGGAAAAGAAGCTGGAGGGTCAGTTCAGTCGGCCTGAGGCTCAGATCACGGAATTCCTTAAAAAAGTGGATGATAGTAAGGAGTTCTGGGACATGGTGGAACGGAACAACTAAACTACCAGATATAAAAATAATTTAGAAAAGACGGATAAAGATTATGCCGAAAAAGTATCACATCACGCCCAAACCTGCTCCCCTCGATATGGACTACGTATTTAAATTTACAATCGTCCGTGGGGAAAACTGCATCAATTGCGGTAAATGTATCAAGGTCTGTATTTATGAAGCGCATAAACGCCGCACTGACGATCCCCGCAAGATGGCTGATCCCAACACTGTGGTATGCAGAAACTGTTTCCGTTGCATTCAGGAATGTCCGCGGGGAGCACTGGAAAAATCTATCAATAAGGATTATTCCAATATCGGTGGTGCGTTCTGGAAGCCCGATATATTGATGAGCCTTTGGAAGCAGGCTGAGGATGGGAACGTACCCGTATCGGGTGCCGGTTACCGCGGACCCTTTACCGGAATTGGTTTCGACAGCATGTGGACCGATATGTCAGAGATTGTGCGCCCGACCCGGGATGGCATCCATGGACGTGAATATATTAACACCGGTGTTGACCTGGGTAGTAAACTCAATCATCTGACTTTTGATTCTAACGGACAACTAATTTCCGTTGTTCCTGAGACAATAGATCTTCCTTTCCCGATACTTTTCGATATCACGGCTTATAAGCTAAGTTTACATGTTAAAGAAGCTATTTTAAAGGCTGCTTCTGTCATCCAGACCTGCTTAATCATACCGGTTACTGAGATTACACCTGAACTGGAAAAACATAGCGATAACATCATCCCCAGCCTTGCTTCTACGGATATCGATAAGCATGAGGCTATTCTCAAAAAGGCACGGCTGGTGGCTATCGACTATAGCGATGCAATGTTGAAAGATTTCCAGGCCTTAAAGGAAAAAATAAAAAAGCATAATCATGCCCTGACCATCGTTCGCGTTCCAGCTGTCAAGAATGTTGAAGAAATCGTTGCGAAGTTAACACAAAATGGGGCTGAAATTATCCAAATCGTGGCCGATTACCGTGGCCAGGAGATCAATGAATCATCAGGAAAAGATGGTCGCCTTCTAAAAGACATCATTCGGGCTATTCACAGCAGATTGGTGGAAGACAAAATCCGCGATAGCGTTACTCTTGTCGCCTCGGGTGGTATTGGCATGGCGGAGCATGTACCGAAGGCCATGCTCTGTGGTTCTGACCTGACGGCTATAGACATTCCCCTGCTGGTGGCCCTGGGTGTCAGGGTCTTTGAAGAACCGCAGAAATTGCTGGTATTCCCTGAAGGTCTGGATAAGATACCTTCTAGAAAACTTACACAACGTATAGTTAATCTCATGGGGGCCTGGCATTCTCAGATTCTCGAAATGATGGGCGCTATGGGCATCCGTGAAGCAAGACGTTTGCGTGGAGAATCCGGACGCGCGATATTTTTCGAAGAAATAGACAGAGAATCCTTTGGGAAATTATTTAAAAAAGAGAAGCGTTAATATGAAACCATCAACCGTAAAAATCAATAAGATGCCTTCCCGGTTCAAACACCAGGTTCCGAAATATAAGGTTACCCGTTCTGATGCTTGCATAAACTGTGGCACATGCGCCAAGACCTGTCCTTACGGTGTGCATGAAAGATCTGAGGGGCATAATAAAGTCAAGCCCCCTATCGATTATAAATGTATCGGTTTTGAGTGCCAGAGCAAGGATTTCTGTTGTATCACCAAATGCCCACGTAAGGCTTTAAGCCTATCGCTGAACCCTATGTATAACACGCTGGGCGATCCCCGCTGGACCGCGGATATGATAACTGGTACCTGGATCATGGCTGAGACCGGTTATCCGCCTGAGCGCACTGACCTCGATTATAACGTTGGCAATTCCGGCGGCGGGTTTGACAAGTTGCGCTTCAAGTTTCCAGCAAAACCTGCAAAAGTCGATAAAGCCGAGATTTCAACAGCTATTCCTTTGAATCGTCGGAAAGACGGGCGAGCGGATGTTGTGATCTCTACGCCTGTTTATGGTGGCGGCATGTCCTTTGGGTCGGTCAGTCTTTCTACCATGGTTTCCAAGGCACATAATGCGACTATCTGGAATACTTTTACCTGCACCGGGGAAGGGGGTTTTCCCGATATACTTAAACCGTATTGTGATCATGTCATCACACAGGTCGCCACCGGGCTTTTTGGCGTCCGCGAAGAGACGATTCAAAGGGTCAAGATTGTGGAATTAAAATATGCTCAGGGTGCCAAACCTGGTTTGGGGGGACACCTGCTGGGTGAAAAAAACACTGAAGCTGTCGCTAAAATGCGTGAGGCTGTCAAAGGTACCTCACTATTTTCGCCCTTCCCTTTCCATTCGGTATATTCCATCGAAGACCATAAAAAGCACATCGACTGGATCAAAGCTGTCAATCCCACGGCTCTGTTGTCCGTCAAGGTTTCAACCCCCAATGATGTCGATATGGTAGCTGTCGGGTCATACTATGCAGGTGCCCATATTATCCATATCGATGGGGGATATGGTGGAACCGGGGCCGCCCCTGATATAGCCAAGAAAAACATTGCTATGCCTATTGAATACGCCATCACCAAGGTCCATAACTTCCTGAAGGCAGAAGGTGTTCGTGATGCTATTACGCTGATTGCTTCAGGCGGCATCCGGACCGCTCATGATCTAGCTAAAGCTATCTGTTTGGGCGCCAATGGTGCGGTGATTGGCACCGCTGAACTGGTGGCTCTGGAGTGCGTTCGTTGCGGCAATTGTGAATCGGGACGCGGCTGTTCAAGGGGCATTGCCACCACAGATTCAGTACTGGCAGATTTATTTGACGAGAAGTGGGCAACACAGCGCTTGACCAACATGTACAATGCCTGGAACGTCCAACTGGTCGATATCCTCCAGAAATTCGGCATGCATGACGTCAGTGAACTGGTGGGAAGGACCGACCTGTTGGAGCATATAGATTACAGTCATTAAAGGGAGTCTGATAAAAAATGGATAACTCTGAAATAATATTGTCCTCACGTAACGAAATGTGCAAGCAACTACCGGTTTCCGCCTCCAATACTGAAGAGGAAGGCGGTTGTGGTGTCACCGGGTTTGTCTGTTCCATACCGGTTACCGGTAAAAATATCTTTGAGCCATCAGCCCAGATGCATAACCGCGGCAATGGTAAGGGCGGCGGCATCGGAGCGGTCGGTTTTGTTCCCGAAGCGCTGGGTGTGTCCAGGCAGGTACTGGATGATGACTATATGCTGCATATAGCTCTGCTGGATGCAAGTGCGGCTAATGAAATTGAAAACACTTTTATTAAACCATTTTTTAAGATTGATAAATTTGAAAAGCTAGCCACCCTTGACGACCACCGCAGTATTGGCCTGGAGGTAAGACCTCCGGATATTATGCGCTATTTCGTGCGAGTTAAGGACGACGTTCTCGATGGATTTATTAAGGAAAAGCATTTCACGTCGCTGGATCGGAGAGATGCTGAGGACGAGTTCGTTTATCAGAATAGCTTCAAGATTAATAAGCAATATTATGCCTCTCTCGGTGAGAAAAAAGCCTTTGTAATGTCCCATGGCCGAAACATGATGATTTTGAAAATCGTTGGTTACGCTGAAAATGTGGTTCGTTATTATAAGCTGGATGATTTTAAAGCGCATGTTTGGTTGGCGCACCAGCGCTATCCAACTCGCGGGCGCGTCTGGCATCCGGGTGGATGTCACCCCTTCAGCGCTCTTAACGAAGCTTTGGTACACAATGGCGACTTTGCCAACTACCAGTCTATTTACGAATATCTCAAACAGCGGAATTACCATCCCCTGTTTCTGACCGATACAGAGGAAGCGGCACTTTTACTCGATCTCTGGAGTAGGGTCTACAAATACCCTCTGGAGTATCTGATCGAGGCGTTGGCCCCCACCTCGGAGATGGACTTCGATATGCTCCCGCCACATAAGCAGGCATTGTACAAGGCTATCCAGACACATCACGTCCCTGTGTCTCCCGATGGTCCATGGTTCTTTATTATCGCTCGCAATGAGGTAAAGACTCAGCAGTTCCAATTGATCGGTATCACTGATACAGCCATGCTCAGGCCGCAGGTGTTTGCCCTGCAAGAGGGAGAGGTGCAGATCGGGTTGATTTGCTCTGAAAAACAGGCCATTGATGCGACACTGATCTCCCTCCAGCGGGAAGATTCGCGTTTTAGGCCGATTGCTGATAAGTACTGGAATGCCCGCGGTGGCAGTTATACCGATGGCGGAGCTTTTATTTTCAGTCTGAAGGACACTGGTTCAGGTAACAAGCAGCTTATTTGCTCTGACAAATTTGGTAAGGTTATCGAAACAGTCAAAAATAAGGCTATTTTAGATATTTCTAAAGAATTGAAAGTTACCACAGCCGAAGATAAAGCTCTCACGGAGAGCGTCCGTAATTTATTTGTAGAGAAAAGCAGTGATGTCGCGGCAAACAAAGTTTTCGCTTTTGTCCGTGATAATATTGAGAAATTTAGCGCTGAGAATTTTAGATTAACGATTGAAACTATCAAAGCTCAGTCCCTTATTAACGATGGTTTCAGGCAAACGGCTATAACAGCCCTGACTATTTTAAACGACCGGCGCTACAATACCGGCAAATTCAAGAGAAGTTCTGTGCTGCATGTCTTGAAAATTAATCTGGATGAAATCTTAGCTGCGACACCCGGGATAAACGACACGATGGCTTCACGTTTCCGCCAAATTGATTTTGCCACTCGGGGTAATCTGAAGGCTCCTAAGCAACTTGAAGAAGTTTTGGTCATCAACGCTGAACATTTTGAGCCTGAAGGAGAAAACTGCGACGCGGTATTAATTGTTAAGGCATACAAACTCGGTTGGCGGCGCTTTATAGTCTATAAATACCGTGGGCAGCGTTTTACAGGTTGCGGCTGCGGTGTGGCAACCGAAGGTGCTCGGATTGATGTCTACGGTTCATCCGGAGACTATCTATCGTCAGGTATCGATGGCATGCAGATTTATGTACACGGCAACGCCCAGGATCAACTCGGCCAAATCATGAAAGAGGGCAAGTTAGTTGTTTTCGGCGATGTTGGACAGACCTTTATGTACGGTGCTAAAGGCGGAACTGCATATGTTATGGGTAACGCCGCGGGTCGGCCTCTGATCAACGCCGTCGGTAAACCTCGTGTGGTTATTAACGGAACTGCCCTGGACTATCTGGCAGAATCGTTTATGGCGGGAGACCCTTTAAATGGGGGCGGATTTGTTATCCTGAATGGCATCGGATTTGATGACAATAATGGGGCAGTTCGGGAGTTGGAAGAGCCGTATCCGGGCTCCAATATCTTTTCACTGGCATCCGGAGGGGCAATCTATGTACGCGATCCGCAACGGAAACTGGTTGAAGAACAGCTTAATGGCGGTGAGTTTACCAGTATTACGGACACTGATTGGCAATTGATAAAACCCTACCTGGAAGAGAATGAGAAGCTTTTTGACATCACCCTCGATCGGCTTTTAACCGTTGATAGTAAGAAGATGGCTCCAGTGGACGTCTATAGAAAGATCATACCCAAAAAGAAACCCGTTTTCACTAAAGATGATGACGGGTTGACTGAGACCTGGCACTAAAGGTATCAATTTCAGTAAGCGATAAAGTTGTCCGGCAAGAGCATAATCTTAATGATATGCCAACCTTGCCGGACTTTTTATTACACAATACCTAGCGGTAATATGGTTCCAATGTAAAGCGCTCAATTTTAAGCGCGATCGCTGCTTAATTCCAATTGTGCTACAATGTTAAAAAAGAGTTTTTGTATTATTTTTGCGAGCATTGCCCCAAATAAGTTGACACAGCTACATTGCAATTATTGTTTGGAGGTTGTTATGCCCTATCAGGTCACCAACAAAAAACTCAATGAATGGGTTAATGACATAACCGAATTATGCCAACCAGAAAAACTTCATTGGTGCGATGGAACACAAGATGAATATAACCTTTTGATGGCTCAAATGGTTGCGGAGGGAAGGGCTATTCCTCTTAAAAAGTGCCCCAACAGTTTTCTGTTCCGCTCAGACCCGAGCGACGTTGCTCGTGTCGAATCGAGAACCTTTATTGCCACCAAAAATCGTGAGAGTGTAGGGCCAACCAATAACTGGGTGGATACTGACGAACTCAAGCAGACAATGACAGCTTTATATGCAGGCTGTATGAAGGGACGCACAATGTACCTGATCCCCTTTTCCATGGGACCTGTTGGTTCCCCAATATCCAAACTGGCTGTTCAGATTACTGACAGTTCTTATGTTGTCTGCAACATGCACATCATGGCACGCGTTGGGACTGAAGTGGTTGCAGCTATAAATAACGGTGAAGATTTTATTGAGTGTCTCCATTCTGTTGGTGCCCCACTACAAAAAGGACAAAAAGACGTTCCCTGGCCCTGTGCCCCTATAGAAAAGAAATATATCAGTCATTTCCCGGAAGAGAACTCTATTTGGTCTTTCGGGTCTGGTTATGGTGGTAATGCCCTCCTTGGAAAGAAGTGTTTGGGATTGCGTCTCGCATCTGCTATCGCAAAACGTGAAGGCTGGATGGCAGAACACATGCTTATATTGCGCTTGATTAATCCTCAGGGTAAAAAATACCATGTTGCTGCTGCTTTCCCATCAGCTTGCGGTAAAACCAATTTAGCCATGATCCAGCCAGCCGTACCGGGGTGGAAAGTCGAATGCATTGGTGACGATATCGCCTGGATGAAGGTTGCACAGGACGGGAAATTGCATGCGATCAACCCGGAGGCCGGCTTTTTTGGAGTGGCTCCCGGCACTTCTTATAAGTCCAACCCAGTATGTATGGAATTGATAAAAGAAGGCACGATTTTTACAAACTGCGCTTTGACTGATGATGGAGACGTGTGGTGGGAGGGTATGGATGGGGAAAAGCCCCTGCATGCCATTGACTGGAAGGGGAATAACTGGAACCCAGCACATAAGGAACCAGCAGCTCATGGGAATGCCCGTTTTACCGCTGCTGCGAAACGCTGCCCTGCCATATGCCCCGATTGGGAAAATCCCCAGGGAGTGCCAATTGATATCTTCATATTTGGCGGTCGTCGTTCTGCGGTTGTCCCTCTGGTTACAGAGGCATTTAATTGGGATCATGGTGTCTTTCTTGGAGCAACTGTCGCATCAGAACCTACTGCGGCCGTTCTGGATAATGTTGGTATAAGGTATGACCCCTTCGCGATTCTGCCTTTCTGTGGATATAACATGGCAGACTATTTTCAGCATCAGTTCGATATGGGAGATAAACTAAAAAGCAAGGCTCCAAGAATATTCTACGTCAATTGGTTTAGGAAAAGCCAAGATGGTGGGTGGTTATGGCCTGGATTCGGGGAAAATATTCGGGCTTTAATTTGGATGTGCGAGCGCATTGAAGGCAGAGCAGGGGCTAAGCAAACCCCCATAGGTTACGTGCCTGAAGAGAAAGATCTGGACTTAACCGGGTTAAGTATAACTCAGGCAAAAATTAGTGAACTGCTAAGTGTTGATCCAGAAGTTTGGAAAGCCGAAATTCCTAAGATGGAGAAATTCTTTTCACAATTCGGCGATCATCTTCCTGCACGGTTACGTAAACAACTTGATGAGCTAAAAAGCCGTTTGTCATTAAACGTTTAAATCTATCATGTCAGCTGTATAAACCCGCAGAACTGATGTAATCTGTTTGAAACAATTAGGTCTTAAACTGAGTATTATACAATTGGGAGGGACCTTTTTGTGTCTATAAATGCGGCCGATACTGCCTGGATGTTGGTTTCTACTGCCATGGTCATGCTGATGACCCCCGGAGTCGCTCTGTTCTACGGCGGCATGGTGCGTAGTAAAAATGTTCTTTCCACGATCATGATGAGTTTTATGTCGCTGGGCGTAATCGGGATTTTGTGGGCTTTATATGGTTATAGTTTGGCTTTCGGCAGCGATTTCGGCGGCGTGATAGGTGGACTGGACTATATCGGTTTAAGAAATGTTGGTCAGTCTCCCTCCAGTATTTATGCTACTACTGTGCCTCACCTAGTTTTTATGATATACCAGATGATGTTCGCCGTGATAACGGTGGCCCTGATAAGCGGCGCTGTAGTAGAGCGTATTAAATTCGGCGCCATTCTGGTTTTTTCCGTTTTATGGTTCACCCTAGTCTATTGTCCGGTAGCGCATTGGGTCTGGGGAGGAGGATGGCTGGCTAAGCTGGGAGTATTAGATTTCGCGGGTGGACTAGTGGTACATATTACCGCGGGTGTCTCGGCTTTTGCTATGGCTGTTCTGCTTGGCCCGCGCAAGGGCCTCTCTGACGGATCTTCCATGTCCGCGCATAATGTGCCATTAGTCGTGATCGGAGCAGGGCTATTATGGTTCGGTTGGTTTGGTTTTAATGGTGGCAGCGCCTTGACCTCCGGTGGTCTGGCTGCCAGCGCCTTCGTTACAACCAATATGGCCGCGGCAGCAGGAGCTTTTACCTGGATGATGTTAAGTTGGTATTTCCGGCGGCCAACTGTAACAGGTATTGTTACCGGAGCTGTGGCCGGATTGGGTGCGGTCACACCGGCTTCGGGCTATATCACGCCGATGATGGGCATAGTGGTCGGTGTAGTAGCTGCAATTATTGCTTACTTCTGTATTCTCTTCAGAACACGCCGTAAGATTGATGAATCACTGGATGTTTGGGCGGTGCACGGTATGGGTGGTACTTGGGGCACTCTCGCTGGTGGTCTTTTTGCTGCTTTGACGGTTAATGCGGCCGGCTCCAATGGTCTGTTTTATGGCAACGGGCTCTTCTTTTTAAAACAATTGCTGGCGGTGGTAGTGATTTGGGCTTTTGCCTTTGGTATGACCTGGGCGATTGGTAAATTAGTGGATCTTATTATGGGGCTAAGAGTGAATGCCACCGAAGAAAGTGTCGGACTGGATATCTCTCAGCATGGCGAGTCGGCCTACGGGGAAGATCTTTAAGAGTCAGGATTTAGGGACACTGATTTTTAAATTTAACATAAATGTAATATGTTTGAAATATTAATTCCCTAGAATGTGAGTAACAAGGGGAATAATAGCTACCCGCCCCAAAAATAAGTATAGGAGGAAATCAATGGCACTGGCAAAGAAAGGCAATTCAGAAGGGAAAGAATACATTTTGAAAATGGCCCGTGAACACAACGTCAAATTTGTGGAGTTATGGTTTACCGATATCCTGGGACAGCTTAAGAGCTACGCTATTCCGGTTTCTGAATTAGAAGGCGCGATAGATTCCGGTATGGGCTTCGACGGCTCATCTGTTGAAGGTTTCTCTCGTATCGATGAAAGCGATATGATGTCTGTACCGGACACGGATACCTTCCAGTTATTGCCCTGGAGACCCAGAGAGGATGTCGGTTTGGCTAGAATGATCACCGATGTCTGCCAACCTGGTGGTAAGCCTTTTGAAGGCGATCCACGCCAGGTCCTAAAGCGGAACCTTAAAAAGGCCACCGATATGGGCTATACCTACTATGTGGGTCCTGAACTGGAATATTTCTACTTTAAGAATGACAAAGATGGTGCCCCGACTACAGAAGGTCTTGATAAGGGTGGTTATTATGATATGACCATTCTGGATGCTGCAACCGAGCTGAGAAACGAGACCGTTCTAGCTCTGGAAGAGATGGGAATCGGAGTTGACAAGTCCCACCATGAAGTGGCCATCAGTCAGCATGAAATCGATATGAGATACACCGACGCTTTGACTATGGCCGATCAGGTTATGACCTACCGTCTTATCGTAAAAGAGATCGCCGCTAAACACGGTGTTTATGCCACCTTCATGCCAAAACCCATTTATGGCATCAACGGCAGTGGTATGCACGTCCATCAGTCCCTCTTTAAGAATGGCAAGAACGCTTTCTTTGAGAAAGGGAATCTGTTTAATCTATCCACTGTAGCCCAGAGTTTTGTAGCTGGTCTCTTAAAATATGCCCCGGAATTTACCGCAGTTACCAACCAGTGGGTCAATTCTTACAAGCGTTTGGTTCCTGGTTATGAAGCACCTGTTTATCTATCCTGGGCCATCCGCAACCGTTCCGATCTGATTAGAGTTCCAGGTTATGAGCCCGGCAAAGAAAACGCCACTCGCTTTGAAATCCGTTCTCCTGATCCGGCCTGCAATCCTTATCTTTGCTTCAGCGTTTTGCTGGCTGCGGGTCTTAAAGGTATTGAAGAAGGTCTTAAACCACCAGCCCCAGCTGAGGGCAACGTCTATCATATGTCCGATGAGCAGAGAATGAAACTGGGCATCGGCACTCTGCCCGGCAACCTGAAAGAAGCCATCCAGTTGATGGAGAAGAGCAAGCTGGTTAAAGAAGCCCTAGGCGAACATTGCTTTGAAGCCTTTATCGAAAATAAGAAAGCTGAATGGGACAAATTCCGCACTCGCGTCACTGACTTCGAGCTGAAGGAATATTTGCCCATCATTTAATTTGGGGTTAGCTCCTCCTGGGGCGGGGGACTAGCTATAGCGAGCTTCGGAGTGCAAACTCTGAAGCTCGCTTTTTTAGATATTACATCTGTCGAAAAACAGACGAATATGTTAGTATAAATTCGAGGCTTTAGCTATGAAAAAGAAAAATCTAAAAATAGGTGTGCTTGCTCTGCAAGGGGCTTTTATCGAGCATTGTCAGATTCTAAAACAAATAGGGGTAGATGTGCGGGAAATACGTCTGCCCGGTCAGTTGCAGCAATTGGATGGGCTGATTATGCCGGGTGGAGAAAGCACTACTATCTTAAAATTGATGCATGGTTATGGGCTTTATGCCCCGTTAAAACAATTGATCAGCAAAGGTTTCCCAGTATGGGGAACCTGCGCAGGAATGATTTGCCTGGCTGCGAAAATCAAGAATTCCCAGCAGTCCTCATTGCAACCTTTGGAGTCAATGGACATCATCGTTAAACGCAATGCCTTCGGCCGGCAGGTGGATAGCTTTGAAATTGATCTGGACATTCCCGTCCTGGGCAAGCGTCCTTATCACGCTGTCTTTATTCGTGCTCCCTTAATTGAAAAAGTTGGCTCGGAGGTGGAGGTACTATCAAAACTGAATGATGGAGTTATCGTAGCTGCCCGCCAGGGTAATCTTCTGGTCAGTTCTTTCCACCCGGAATTGACCGCCGACACCCGTTTCCACCAGTATTTTGAAAATATAGTTGCCTCTCAAAGAGGCGAATACTAATTACAATACTAAACTTCAGCTATATGAGGTATAACAGTGTCTAACAACAACTTGAGAGAAGACAGGGATAATAAAGTAGTTCAGGGTTCGGGTTCTGATAACGAACGTAAAATTATCTCTATTTTAAAAGTTCTCAGTGAATCATCCGAACCGTTGGGATCGATTACTATTGCCCGCGAATTGGAACGCTATGGTATTTTCCTAAGTGAAAGGGCTATACGCTATCACCTCACGATTACTGATGAGCGTGGTTATACTCATCCTATGGGCAGGGACGGCCGTATGCTGACATCCCAGGGAGTAGAGGAATTGCGTATGGCATTGGCTCCCGATCAGGTGGGTTTTATCCTGGACAAACTGGAATTGCTGGCTTTCCGCACCACACTCAATCCGCTTGATAGGAGTGGACTGGTACCGATCAATACCTCCATTTTAGACGTCAATAAATTTGATAAAGCCCTGGTCATTATGAAAGAAATCTTTAAGGCTGGATTGGCGGTCAGCGATCTGGTGATTACCGCTCGAGAAGGGGAGAAGATCGGTTCAGTGATTGTACCTCAAGGGAAAGTTGGCCTGGGTACGGTTTGCAGCGTGGTAGTAAACGGAGTTCTGCTTAAGGCCGGTATTCCCATCGAATCACGATTCGGGGGAGTGCTGGAAATCCGCGATAGTAAACCCCGGCGTTTTGTATCCTTGATCAGCTATAGTGGCACTTCGCTCGACCCATCTGAACAATACATCCGGGCAGGGATGACAGCGGTTACTAGCGCTGCCCATGGCAGCGGCAAGATATTGGCTAATTTCCGTGAAATACCCGCTTTGGCACGCAGCTTGGTGGATGAGAAAATCACCCAATTGAAGACTGTAGGGATTCATGGTGTTTACCTGCTAGGTAATACCAGCGAACCTATCTGCCAGATTGCCGTTGGATTGAACCGAGTAGGATTAATTATGGTGGGTGGTTTGAATCCGGTAGCGGCAGTAGCAGAAGCTGGTATTGAAGTTGAAAATATATCTGAAAGCGGCCTGGTAGAATACCGCCAGCTTCAGAGCATCCAGAGTCTTTAAAAAGTCGATATTGGTTGGTTTTTTAAATTATTTTACTTCTCCATTGATGCCGATCACAATTTCCTTAAAGGGGAGATCGATTCCGCTGGCGGCCAGTGCTTTCTTAGCGAAAAAGGTTAATCCACCACAGCAGGGCACTTCCATGCGCACCACAGTCAGACTTTTAAACTTAGATTTCTTGATAATATCAGTTAATTTAACCAGGTGAGCTTCTGCGTCATCCAGCTTTGGACAGGCAATAAGTACCGCATGGTCTTTTAAAAAGTCCGCGTGTAAATTAGGGTAAGCGAAGGGCACGCAGTGGGCGATCAACATCACATCCGCCCCATTCAAGAATTTGGCCCCTGGAGGCACCAGGGTAAGCTGGACAGGCCAGTGGGTCAACTTAGAGTCCTGTCGTCCCGCCACGGCTGTAAGGTTAGGTCTGGCCGCAAATTCTTTAACGGCTGAACCAGGGCAGCCGCAGGGAGAGGTTCTCTCGGCCTTTTTCTTTTGCTCCAGGTAGCCTTTAACTGCCTCCTCGTTAAATTCTTCTGCTTCTCTTTCTATGATATGCAGAGCGCCCTGCGGGCATTCTTTCAGACAAGCCGCCAGACCGTCACAATATTGGTCTTTTACCAGTTTGGCTTTGCCGTTCACTAGGGCTAGAGCGCCTTCCGCGCAGGAACTTATGCAATCTCCGCAGCCGTTGCACTTCTCCTCGTCGATCTGGATGATTTTTCTGATTGTTTTAGCTGACATTTTTATTCTCCTGCTCTTCTCCGTGCATCGCTTTCCATCTTTCTTCTCCCAAACACTCTCTGGCTTTGGCACACCATTGTATGCAACTTGGAGTCTCTTCTTTGTAGACATAGGAGCTGCATTTACGGCATTTGACACGGGTTTCGTCGGAAAAGATCTCTACTTCATTACCGCACTCAGGACACTTGTGCAAAGAGATTTTTAGGTTACGGCTGTCCTGACCTGGGCAGTGGCTGACCATTTGAAACCTCCATGAAAGATTTTAGTAATCAATTAGTAGCAACTAGTTGTTAGTTATTAGGAGTATTTAGTTTCTGGTATATAGAGAAACCCCTAATCAATATTTATATTATATAAATATTGCGCGGAGTTTATCGGCGTCTTTATTCCGGGGTCTGAATTATCTTCATTAAATCCTATTTTATTGCTTTATTTTATCATATGATAAACATAGGGAATGTATTGCAACTCAGGAGAATAATATGGAAAAACAATTATTGATAATGGGAATGGCCGGTAGTCTGCGAAAAGGGTCCTACAATCGGGCGCTCCTTCGAGCTGGTGTGGAATTGGTGCCCGATGAAGCCAGACTTGAAATCTTCGATCTGGAAGGAATACCCCCTTTTAATCAGGACCAGGAAAATTCTCCTCCAGAGAGAGTGAGGGAGTTTAAAAGCAGGTTAAAAGCGGCGGACGCCATTTTGTTTGCTACACCAGAATACAACTATTCAATTCCGGGTGTGTTAAAAAATGCCATGGATTGGGCTTCCCGCCCTCAAGGTGATAATGTTTTACAGGATAAACCGGCGGCTATTATGAGCACTTCTACCGGAATGTTAGGAGGGGCCAGGGCGCAGTATCACCTGCGCCAATCCATGGTTTCTCTGGATATGCATCCGGTTAATAAACCTGAGGTTATGGTGACTTTTGCCCCGCAGAAGTTCGACGAAAATGGTAAGTTTACCGATGAAAAAGGCAGAGAAGTAGTAAAGTTGCTATTAAAAGCACTGATAGATTGGACTAGAAAGTTACAGAGGTGATTATCTGAACATTCGGTCGTTATTGTCGTCTGACTGTCTTTTCAGGTCTTCTTCGGCGGTCTGCAAAGCGGCGACATCATCGATTGATTGATCATTATTGATCTCGGTTTCTATGGTTTGGCGGGATTCGTCGGCATAGAAGTCATTTCCGCAGTTCTGGCAGCGGTAAGTGACATAGCGCTGGCCTCTCCAAACTTTAACATAAGCTTCTTCGCCAGTTCCATGATGAGTAATGACCTTCGTCTCGGTGCTTTGACACTGCGGACACGGCTTGTGTGGGGAGGTGTTATTTTGAGATGGTTTTTGACGTTTAAACGGCCACATAAAATTTTATAATAATACCGGGCATAGTTTAAATGTTACGCGGCGCCCCTCTTTTTAGATTGTCCGGGGCTTTAATAACCAGCACGTTGGTAGATTTTACCAGATAAACCGGGTTGCCTTCAGCGTCATATTCACCATCGAGGCGCACGATTTCAGAGACTACCGCTTTCATACGGATGTTAGAACCGTCCTCCAGAGTATAATCGTTCCACTCTTCGTGATTGCTGCGGAATCGGACTTCTAATCCATCAACATCTCGTCCTTGCCACTTAATAATCGGCATAGTAGCACCCCCTATCCTGGTCGACTATGTAATAAAAATAGTTTATTGAGCAGTTTTTGTCAAAAGGACGAGTTATTGGTAAATAGTAATTACTTTTTAGTTATAGGACAAGAGGTAGGATTCTGGCGGCGAGGCCGCCGATAAGGAGAGCCAGGATAATTTCGCCGACCACAATCGCGGCTGTAACTTTATATCCAGTCTCTTTAAAGAGAACAGCAATGGTGGAGATACAGGGAATATAAAGCATTATGACCAGGGCAAAGACGACCATTTGAACCGGAGTCATGATGGTTGAAACAGCCGCGCCGCCGGCCATAGAGATCAATAATGCAAGATTTGCCTCCTTTCTGAGGATCCCGAAGATCAAAATAACGCCGGCAAAAGCGGGTAATCCCAACCACCAGACTGTGATAGGATCAAGAAAGCGGGTTACATATTCCATCCAGTGAAAGACTTGCATAGCTTCGATCACCATACTGCCAGCCACGATTAAGGGGATGCCGATGGTTAGGAAATCCTTAAATTTGTACCAGGCCTGCCTCCAGACTACCTTCAAAGAGGGTGTGCGGAAATCCGGGATCTCCATAATAATACCGGGAGATGTACTGGGAATGAGGTTATTTAGCAGCTTACCGATCAAGAAGATCAGGATAAATTGGAAGAGAAATATTCCGAGCGCCCATTGCCAGCCGATGAATGCTCCGACTAGCCCCAGCACAACCGAAGAGCGGGCTGAGCAAGGCACCAGAGTTGATAAAAAGGTGGCGATCAAGCGGTCGCGTTTATTTTCCAGAATTCGGCAGGCCAGGCAGGCCGGGACGTTACAGCCGAAACCCATAATGAGCGGCAGGCTGGCTTGACCATGCAATCCGAGGGCATGGCTGGGTCGGTCCAGCATAAAGGCCATTCTGGGCAGATAACCGCTTTCACCTAGCCACGAGAGAATGAAATAAAAAGGCAAAATGAAGCCGATGGCCACAGAAAGGGCCGCATAAAATCCTACTACACTACCGTTCCATAAAATAGAGCCGATGGGGCCCGTAGCGTGAGGATTAAAGCTTTCAAAAAAACGGGTAATTAGATTAGACATCCAACCGCCGAATAACGAGATGAAAACGAGGATGGCAGCCATGGTTATTATAAAGACAAAATAACCTCCCACCGGGTGCAGAGTAACATTGTCGAAAAAGCTTGTCAATTTATGTTGGGGGATGGAAAACTGGCTAATTTGGCGGCTGATCCGTGCGGCCGTGGTATATCTTTCTGAGGCTATGACGGTAGCGCTGTCTTCCCCGTGAATGGCGCTCAGTTCTCCAGCGGCTGTTTCTACCTTCCGGATGATGTCCGGCCAGCGGCTGGCGATCTCTCCAGTCAAGGCCAGATCTTTTTCCAGCAGTTTTAGGGCGGTCCAGCGGGTATTATAGTCCAGTCCGGCTTCTTGGAGGTCCTGGTGCAATTTGTCTATTCGATTTTCAATCTCAAGGCCGTATTTAATCTCCGGGCATGGATTAAGGCACTTTTCCTCAACGATTTTCAACGAGGCATCAACTAGTTCATGCACCCCTATGCCTTTGATGGCTATAGTATCTATCACCGGATAGCCCATTAGACTGCTCAATTTTGCTCCGTCGATCTGCATATGCCTTTCCAGGGCGATGTCTGTGTAATTGAGAGCAATAACGCAGGGCAGTCCCATTTCTTTAAGCTGGAGAGTGTAATATAGGTTACGCTCCATGGAGGTGGCATCCAGAACATTGATAATCACATCGGGTTTATTCTTTAAAATGTAATCACGGGTCACCGCCTCGTCAGGGGAATAAGTGGCAAAAGAATAAACTCCGGGCAAATCTACTACTTTAAATTCGCGGCCGTCATGAAAGAGCCTCCCTTCTTTGATGCCCACGGTTTTACCGGCCCAGTTACCGGTTTCCTGGACCAGTCCGGTCAATTGGTTGAAAATAGCGCTCTTTCCTACATTGGCGTTGCCGGCCAGTGCCAGAGTGATAAGGGACTTATTTTCATTCATAGCGTTATTCCTGCTTAGCTAAATCTTGCTCTACAAAGACATTACAGGCCACTTCATCTCCCAGCGCCAGTTTGCAGCCTCGCAACGAGATTTCCACAGGGCCTTTAAGGGGAGCGATGCGGTTAACCTTAATTTGAGTGCCGGGGGTTAATCCCAAATCCTGCAGTCTTTTAAGGGCTTTATGATCGCCGCGAATAAAGGCCACTCTGGCCTCCTGTTTTTCTTTTAGGGAAGAGACCGAGACTACGTTAGTTTTGCGTTTGGCCACTTCACTCAGGTCTTGCCCTTTCCATTTCTGGCACTGGTCGCAGGTCTGAAATTCCAGATTACAGGCAGGAATGACCTGCTTGTCATCCGGACATTTATCTGGGGCTTTGAGAGTCCGGCAAAGCGCTCTTTCAGCTTCATCCGAAAGGCTGTGTTCCATAGCGCAGGCCTCGTTGTGTACCTTCTCATTACCGATATTGAGGACATTATGTAAAAAGTATTCTAGTAGACGATGCTTGCGGGTCATCTTCTCGGCGATTTTGTAACCGGCCGGGGTTAAAGTGACACCCTGATAGGGAGAATAGTTAACCATATCCTCATCCGCCAACTTTTTCAACATTTCAGTCACGCTGGCCGGCGAGATTTTGAGCCTTTTAGAAATGTCTGAAGTTCCGGCAGTGCGACCGTTTTGAGTGAGATGATATAAAGCCTCCAAATATTCTTCTGTGCTGGCGCTCATCAATTCTCTCCTATTTAGGTATACCTAAATTATAACTTAAAATAAAGTGAAAAAGCAAGGAAGATAGCCCATGATGATTTTCTAGTAAATAGTAAGTGGAAGTTTAGATGATAGGCTTAATCTTGTAGATTCTGGCTTCTCCGGCGGACAGATTAAAGATCAGGCCGGGATGGGCCATGATCTTGCCATTTTCGGTTGAAGTAGTTTTTCCGAAGATTTCTTCCAGGTTATAGTTAAATTCCTCATCCACATCATCCTGGAAACAGACCCGACCGACGGATGATACACGTGAGAGATTTACCAAAGTAAATCTCGATTCCCCTTCGGATTTCCAGAGGTAGGCTACCAGGTTGTTATTAGTAAGATCTATATGGGCATATACCTCTTTCAAGCGCCAAGCGCCTGAGTGGTAAATATCATCGTTTATAACTTTAAGCAGTAAGGAATAAAAAGACGCGACAACTAGATCGAGTTTTTCCGCCCTGGACTGTCGGAGTTGGAGGGGTAGGCGTATCCGTCGGCCATCCATCTGACCCTGAAAAAATAACTTTAATCCGGGAAGACCGGCGAAGAGTGCGGTATTAGCTGGCAACCGGTCGGGTCCGAAGGCTGTGATATTGCGAGGCTCGTCATGGTTTTCAATAAATCGCAGCAATTTATTCTGGTAGGATATGTCGGCTTTCAGGTGCAAGAAGACTTCGTGGGGTGGCCCGTTTCTTAGCCTATCATAAAGTCTCTTATCGTAAACAAAGTCAAAACCCAGTTGTTGCAAAGTCCATTCGGTATCCCAGTAGGCTTCTGCCATGTAAATTAAATTGGGGATTGTGGTGATGAGCTGTGACCAGAATTCCTGCGGAGGCATTTTATAATGATTATTGAGGTTGGTCCAGCCCCACACCCTCTGGAAAACATCATTTAAAACCAGCATGGCCATATCGCAGCGCAAGCCGTCACAGTGCAACGAAATGTCCTTGGCGCGCTCGATCATGGCGGTGCGGACATCTGGATTAAAGTAGTTAAGTTGCGCGGTGTCCGTCCAGGGCGGAAAATTCGGATCACGTCCGTGGGCTATATAAAGAGTTTTCTGTTGATTTTGAATAGTGAAAAAAGCCTGCTTATCTTTTTGATAGTCGGTTTCAGAGCCCTGGATATAATATTCCGGATGTTCAGAAAGCCAGCTGTGATCTATACCGGTGTGGTTGGGCACGAAATCCAGGATTAATCCTATACCGCGTCTATTCAATTCAGCTCTGGCATGGTCCAAATCGGCCCAGGTTCCTATCAAGGGGTCAGGACCATAGGAACTGATGGAGTAACAGGATCCAATGATATCTTCCGTAGAGCACTGAGGCAGGATTTCGTTAAATTGAGTACGGAATTCAGGGGAATTCAAGCTGATTTTACGCCCTTCCTGGCTGCGGTTCCAGACGCCCATCAACCAGACGAAATCCATGCCCATCGTCTTGATTTTGTCCCACTCTTCGTCTGGAACTCCGCCCAAAAAGACAGTTCTACCTAGCCTTGTTGATAGCTCAAAAAGCCAGGCGACAGTGTTGATTTCTAAAAGTAAAGGATGTTTACGATATGCGAATTTAGCAGACATTTGTTTTATATTGTACTCTAAAAACTTTCAGATAGGTATGCTGAAACGTTATTGTTTCTGTGGTTTAACCCGGAGGGGGATGCCCGCTACCATGAAATAGACTTCATCGGCGCTGCGAGCTAGCATCTGGTTAGCGCGACCGAGAAAATCACGGTATAGCCGGGCCAGACGGTTGTCAGGCACGATATCCAGCCCAACCTCATTGCTAACAATAATGAAAGAGGCTGGGAGAGCCTTCAGACACTCCTGAAGCTCAGTGATCTCTTCGATAACTTGCTTCTCACTCTCAGCTTCGCTGAGAGTGGCGAATTGCTCATCTGGATAACGGCATAAAAGGTTACTAACCAGCAGAGTGATACAGTCAATCAGGATCAACTCCTCTTTCTGATAGGCGATATCAATCTTGTCACCTATATGCTGCTCAACTTCCAGTGTCCGCCAGTGAGTGGGACGCTCAGCCTGGTGTTTTTCAATGCGGAGACGCATGGATTCATCACCTGCGGAAGCCGTGGCCACAACAAGGACCGATTTGGCCTGAGCGGCCATCTCCTGCGCCAGATGGCTTTTACCGCTGCGAGCGCCGCCCAGAATCAAGGTTACCTTCTTCATATCAATCCACCGCCTATTTTGATACCAGTATCCCCTTGCCGATTTTGAGATACCAGTGATTATTTCTTTTTTCTGTCTTAGTATCTTGCAGTTCAAGGCGTTTTTTAAAGAGCGGTCCATCCACCACGATGGTATGGAATTCACCGGCTTCTCCGCAAGGTGAGATTTCATCGTCGTGAGCCGACAGTTCTTTTAAAAATGCAGCATCGAATTTCCTGCCCAGCCATTCTTCACCCAAGAGATCAGCCTGCGTGGCGATTACTATTGCTTCAAATCCCAGGTCAATAAAATTTTTAGCGACATCTTCATGATGCTCCTGCCAGAGTGGTAAAATCGGCATGATTTTGGCATTGGAACAGATCCGGGTAATCCACTCTCTGTGGGGATTAAAGTCAATGTCCCCAAAAACCCCGTAATTAACCCCTTCAGCTTTCAATTTGCTGATGGTTGAGGTATAGATCGCTTCATAATTGGCGGAAGTGGTTGCCTGCTGCAACAAAGGCAGTCCCATCGCTTCAGCCTGCAGGCGAATCCAGCGGATAGAGAGGCCATGGGAGCAAGAACGCCTTTTATCATTAGTGACCATATTCAGCAAGCAGGCGACCTGGAAACCTTGTTGAACCGCCTGGTAGGCAGACTGGCAGCAATCCTTGCCGCCGCTCCAGGAAATAAAAGCTTTTTTCATTGTTTACACCTTTCTATAATGTTCTGCACTTATCTACCAGATGGGACGTATCGTTTAAAAGACTCAGAATGGCCGTATTGGGGTAGATATCTAATATACTTAAAGAAGCCAGATCTACACGGATATTCCAGCGGCTTTTCATATCCAGGTTTAACAATTGACAGATTAAAGAGCGTATTACACCGCTATGAGCTACCACCATGATTGTTTGTTCATGGTCGTGATTACAGAGGCGCGCCCTGAACTCCGCGATTCTTTCTTCCAATTGGGCCAACCCTTCACCTTCAGGGTATTGTATTCCGGTATCAAGGCCGGTCCACATCCTAGCAATCTCAGGAAAATGAGTTTGCACCTCGCTGAAGTTCAATCCCTCTATCTTCCCGAAATCGATTTCTCGCAATTCAGGACAGCCAGTTACTGGAAGATGGTGAAAGGCAGCCACGGTTTGTGCGGTGATCAAAGCCCTGCGCATTATCGAGGAATAAATACAATCAATTTTTTCAACAGCCAGACGGTCTCGCAATTGCTCGGCCTGTCTTAGCCCAACAGGCCCCAGTCCTACGTCAGTCCTTCCCCAGTAACGTTGTGAACTTTTGCTATCGGTTTCTCCATGTCTTACCAGTAGTAATTTAGGCAAGATTCCCCCTTTTAAAGCAACCAGTGATTATATACCAGTAGCAAAGCGATTAAAAGTACGATGACAAATGAAATTTCATTGATTGCTCCATAGATATCACCTGTCAGTCCTCTCAAGCGGCTTTTGAAATACAACGACATTAAGCTTATTGTCAGCCAAACGCCGGCAAAAATAATCAGTCCGGCCCACCTGAACAAAACACCTGTCAGGGTCAGACTAACCAGAGTCGCAAAGATGAAATGACGGAGGCTAACCACCTCTTTGAAGGCTTTCCCCAGACCAGACGGTCGGGCATATGGGTAGACAAAGATGGAATTGACCATTGCCCAACGGCTGAGGACAGGCGCCAGAATTAGTAATTGCGTCTTGATTGTGCCGGGTATGTTGTTAAGGGTAATGTATTCAATAAGGAGGAAGAGAGCGAGCCCGATTGCGCCAAATCCACCGATACGGCTATCTTTCATGATGGCCAGGCGTTCCTCTGTAGCACGGTGTCCAGCCATGCCGTCCATGGTATCAGCCAACCCGTCCAGATGGAGCCCGCCGCTGAATAACGCGATAGCAAGCACCAGCAAAACATTAACCACAGCAGCCGGCAGGATATAGCCTAACCCCCAGTTCATCCCCGCCAGGGCCAGGCCAATAACCAGACCCACGATAGGGAAGTAAACACTTGAACGGCCTACCTGTTCAGCAGTAAAACTGCGCTTGACAGGCAGTAACGTCAAGAATTGAAAAGCAGCTAGTAGTTCCAAAATACTACTCCTTGTCCGATACTCCGGCTTCAGTAAAGGTAGCCATCTCGGAGAGGGTACGGCAGGCAGCGTCTGCCAATGCCATAGCTAAAGCGGCCCCGGTACCTTCACCCAGCCTCATACTTAAATCCAGTAAAGGTTTCAGTCCAAGATAATCTAACAGGTATTTATGTCCCGGTTCAACTGAGACATGGCCTGCGATCAGATAGTCCTTGACCTGCGGGCAGAGTCCCACCGCGATCAAGGCAGCCGCGCCGGAAATGAAACCGTCTATCATAACCGGTACACGGTTGGCGGCAGCCCCCAGGATTACTCCAGCCAGACCGCCGATTTCAAATCCACCTACTTTTGCCAGCACTTCCAGCGGTTGATCGGAAGTTGGATTATTGACTTTAAGCGCCTTTTCAATGGCTGCGATTTTTCGTTGCAGCTGCTCATCGGAAAGGCCTGTACCCCGCCCCGTTACTTCCACGACACTTTTTCCTGTCATAACGGCGCAAATAGCGCTGCTGGCGGTGGTATTACCGATGCCCATCTCGCCGGTACCCACGATATCCAGACCCTTATTTATTTCGGATTGCACTACTGCGATACCGGTCTCGATAGATTGCCTGGCCTCGTCGAGGGTCATTGCCGGGCCAGAACACATATTGCGGGTACCTTGAGCGATTTTGTGATGATGGATACCCATGAAAGCGGAGGTTTTTCCGGCGATGCCGATATCTACCACTACTACTTTGGCCCCGATCTGGCGGCAGATGACCGTAATGGCCGCCCCACCCCGTACGAAATTCAGCACCATCTGCGCGGTTACTTCCTGTGGATAGGCGCTGGTGCCTTCAGCGACTACTCCATGATCGGCTACCATTACAACCACCGCTTTACGGGTTACCTGCGGACGGGCCTTTGCTTGTATACCCGCTATTTGAATAGAGAGATCCTCCAGTTTGCCTAGACTTCCCGCAGGTTTGGTCAGGGTTTCCTGTCTGGCCCTCGCCAGTGACAGCGCATTTTTGTCCAGGGGCTGAATGCTTTTGATTGTATCAACTAAAGATTTTGGCATTATACTCCTTTTTTATCTGAGAGTTATTTTTTGTTTTTTAACTTGATATTGGATATGCTCCGCAAATTCGGCAATAAGAGGTGCTTTCTTTAAAATTTCCGCTGCATTCAGGGCATTTTCTGCCCTCGACCGCGCTGAGATGGGGAATTCCATGTAAATGCCTGTATAGTTCGTAGTAGTGCAGGTGTTCTTTGCTGCGGATTTTAACCCGATCTTCGTTCCAATATAGTGTCTTTTTGCGGCTGAACTCATTGTCCGGGATTCTGTTTTCAAAACAGGCCGAAAGCGTGGTAGTCCCTGTTCCTACTTCCAGGGGTGCTTTAGTTCGCCAGACTATCCCCGGTGATAAGAGACTTTCAAAAGCCTGGCGCAGAATAAATTTGCCAAAAGTTTGCCCTTCATGTTTGCCAACCTTGAATGAGGAATCAAGATTCATTGCCAAGGCTTTAAACTCAGGGTCGAGAATTGGCAGAAGGACGTCAATCCCCAGATTCTGAGATAAAGGAATCGAGGAAAAGGACATATTTTCCCACATTTTAGCTAGTTCCGTGTCCAGTTGCGCTTTAGCAAGATCAAAAAAGAAACTGTAGCCGGCAAATAGCTCATCGCTGCCGTCACCGGTCATGACAGATGACAGACCGTGTGCTTTAGCTATTTTCAGTCCGATATAACAGGCTGCGCTGTTGCGTACCTCCATAGGATCAAAGGAACCCAGAATTTTAATTGTGTTGGAAATACCCTCCTCCATTTCAGCTTCTCCGATGGAATGGATGGAATGTTCGAGATTAAAAAGTTTAGCTACTTTTTTAGCATATTCAATATCGGGAGCAGGGGCTCCTTTCAAGCCCAGCGTAAGACAATAGGGTTTCTGGTATCTGGAAGCCAGTCCGGCCAGGATAGAGGTATCCAGCCCCCCGGAGAGCAACAATCCTTCGCTCAGATTGCGTTTTACACTCGCCTCGAGGGCACATCTAATAGCCTCAATACTGGCCTGTAATGATTTCGAATTATTAAACTCCGGCATTCAATTCCCCCTTCTCTTGTAGCCTGTTAATAGTACCAATCAACTTTCGGCATTCGATAAAAGTCCGCGAGGCGATACGGACATAACCTGGCAGTCCGAAAGAAGCGCAATCGCGCACTATGATACCCTCTTTCATCAGAGATTGACGAAAAGTTTTTCCACTCATCACTTTTAACAGAATAAAATTCGTTTTGGAAGGCAGAGTAGTTAATCCGAGCTTATTCAATTCTCTGATTAGATATAATTTAGCCTGCCGGATTCTTTTTTGACATTGTATTAGATAGGCTTCCGCGTCAAGCACAGCTATACCGGCCTGTTGAGCTCCGCTATTTACATTCCAGGGTGGACAGACGAGGCGGAGAGTATTGATAATATTAACCCCGGCGGCAGCATATCCCAGGCGCAAGCCAGCCAGTCCGTAATCTTTGGTGAGGGAGCGCAGAAAAATAATATTGCCCAAATCAATCAAAGATTGAGAGTACAAGGATTCATTTACAAAATTGGGAAGAGCTTCACCCGAAGAAATGGTATTGACGTCATCTGCAGAGTTGGCATGGGGTTTAGCCACAGAATTTATATAAGCTTCATCGAGAGAATTGGGAAGAGCTTCATCTAGAGAATCGATATAGGCTTCATCAACGAAATTGATATAGGCTTCGTCCAGAATCAGCAGCGCATCACCCAGATTTGAGATGAGAGTTTCTATTTGTTTGCGGTTAAAAAATTGGCCGGTGGGGTTATTGGGGTTACACAGAAAGACGGCCTTTGGGCGATATTTCCGGACGGCTGCGAGCAAGCCCTTCATCGTTTCAGACTCAGTTTTCTGCCATTCCATCTGGTAGTTAATCACCTCTGCCCCGGCGATGCGGGAGGCGGTTTCATATTCGCTATAGGTAGGGCAGGGAATCAGAACCCGGTCTCCTTTATTAAAATAAGCCAAAGCAATAAGCCTGATCAACTCGGTGGAACCATTGCCTGCCAGAAGGTTTTCTACCGGAACTCCGAGTTTTTGAGATAGCTTTAAACGCAATGCAAGGCTCTGGGAGTCCGGATACAGGTTGATTTTAAGGCCCTGTAAACTTTTCCGGACAGCTGCGGGAGGAGGGTAGGGATTGCAGCAGACGCTAAAGTCCAGCATATGGTCAGCAGATAAGCCCATGCTCTCAAGTTCAGAGTAGTTGGGGCCGCCGTGCGTTACGGTAGGAATATTATTTAGTTCAGGCCTGGGTAGTAAGGGCAAAGCGAGTTACCTCCACTGCAAAACACAGGAAAAACCAGGAAAAAGCTGAAACAAACATTAACTGCAAAGAGTAATCAATAGTACGCGGAACCAGGGGCTGCATATCATCACCCAGTTGGTAATGGCCCAGTTTGGTTAAGCGCAGCTCAAGAGCCCCGGCAGCGGCAGACATGGACCAACCCGCGTTGGGACTGGCGGTTTTAGCATGATCACGAAGCATAATGCGCCAGGCTGCCCGGGTATTTTTTCTTAATAAAATAGCTGCCAGAACGAAAAATAAACCGGTGAGCCTGGCCGGAATGATATTAGCCACATCATCCAGCCTGGCAGCGAATTTACCCAGATATTCATATTGGCCGTGACGGCCAATCATGGCATCCAGTGTATTGATCACCCTGTAAGCAATCGCCCCGGGAATGCCCAGGATCAAGAAATAAAACAGAGGCGCCACAAAACTATCGCAGGTGTTTTCAGTTACCGATTCCACCGTGGCGGAAACGACCAGGGGTTCTGTCAGATCGTGGGCATCGCGTTTTACCATGGAACGCAATCCAAAGCGAGCTTCGGCCAGGTTATTATTCAGTAAAAGTTGTTTTATTTTTAGGGCAGCTTGCTGTAATTCTTTTAAAGAGAAGGTGGTCTTGAAAAGGGTCATGCCGGCGAGGATATAAACTAAAAAATTCCAGTCTTTCAGGTAGGCCAGGAGATAATAGGCAGGGACCGCAAACAAGCCGATAGTAATCAGTGTTAAAATTGTGCCGAAAATAAACTGGAAAAGGGGCTTGCGGTTAAGTCCCCATTTTTCCCAAACAGCGGTAAAATGTCCCATCCAGACCACCGGATGCAAGGCTAGCGGCGGTTCTCTGAATAGCAGGTCGATTACCAGCGCTCCAGTTAAGATTAATATTAGATCCATCAGTTTTTACTCAACGAAATATTATTAGAGTTATTGGTCTCAGTTTTATGACTGACCAGTACCACCGGCAAAGCGTTTAAGGGGTGGGGGTAGATCTGGCTTTCCATAGCATAAACCGCCCGGATATTCTCGGCGGTTACTACCTGTTGAGGTGAGCCCTGGGCGAAAAGGCGGCCATCTTTCAGCATTATCAGCCGATCGCAATATTGGGCTGCCAAGTTGAGATCATGCAGTGTAATCATGACCGCCAGTTTATTTTCCTGGCAGAGGTCCCTGATAAGGTCCAGAATCGCGGTCTGATGATTGATATCCAGGTTAGCGGTAGGCTCATCCAGCAGTATGATTCCCGTTCCCTGCGCCAGCACGCGCGCGATAGTCACTCTCTGGCGTTCGCCACCGGAAAGCTCGCTCATCCGGCGTCCGGCCAGATTGGTGATGCCGGTGCGCTCCATGGCCCAACCGGTTATTCTAAGGTCGGTGGCGCTTTCTTGGCGCAGCAAACCCAGATATGGAGTTCGGCCTAAAAGAACAATTTCAGCCACAGTAAAAGTATCGGGCATGGAGGGATTTTGCGGCACAACACCAATTATTTTGGCCAGCTGGCTGCGGGAAAGGTTATTGAGTACTTTATCATCCAGTTTGATCTGTCCTGATCCCAGGGAAATAACCCGGCTGAGCGCCTTGATAATAGTGCTCTTGCCGCAGCCGTTGGGACCGATTAAGCCCAATATTTCTCCGGCTATGACCTGAAAACTCAGGTTAGTCACCACAGGGTGGTGATCGTAACCTAAGGATATATTTTGGATTTCTAATTTTTCCATCTGCTGCCTTAAAACACCGCTTTCTTTTTACGTCTTAAGAGGAAAAGGAAGAAGGGAGCGCCCAGAAAAGCGGTAATAATACCCACTGGAATCTCGGTGGGGGGAATCAGCGTACGGCTGGCTGTATCGGCCAGTATTAAAAGCAGAGCTCCTGTCAGCGCCGATAATGGCAGCAGTGTGCGGTGGTCAGGTCCCCAGATCAAACGCACAGCATGCGGGACAATGATACCCACAAAACCGATGGTCCCTACGAAACAAACTGCCGCGGCGGTGACCAGGGTCGAAGCGGCGATCAGAATTAATTTGGTGCGTTCCACGTTGATGCCCAATTGTTCGGCCTGTTCCTCGTCCAATTGCATGGCGTTGAGAGGCCGCGCGAAGAGGAAAATCACCACAAGGCCGATAAGCAGAAAAGGCGCGATCAAACCGACCTGCTGCCAGTTAGCCAGGGAAAACCGGCCCATCAGCCAGGACAGAATGCCAGGCATTTTATCGGCGGAAATGAGAGTGATATAGGACATTACTGATATCAGAAAAGAGCCGATAGCCACACCGGCCAGAATAAGGGTAGTGACCGGCAGAGTTTTGCCCACTTTGGCGATCAGGTAGACGATCGAAACACTGACCAGAGCACCCAGAAAAGCCAGGACCGGTATCAAGTATCCACCAAGGAAGGTCCAGGGCACCAGGAAGCCAAATACAGCGCCCAGCGCTGCTCCCTGGGCTACTCCGATGAGGTAAGGATCGGCCAAGGGATTACGGAAAAGACCCTGATAGGTGGCGCCTGCCACGCCCAGGGCGGCACCGGCCATGCCCGCCAGCAGTATGCGGGGCAAACGGATACCGGTAATAACCATATCGGTAGTAGCTGACCAGTCAGCGGTGGAGTTGACCAGCGGCAAATGGGATATCAGAATGGCCCAAACCTGCAGAAAGGGAATACGAACACTGCCAATGGTTAGCACGAGGCTGGCGACGACCAATAAGGCGGCAGCCAGAGCCGCGATCGAATACCTGGCGAAACGGCGTCTGCGGGTTATTTTACTTTCGAGATCAATACTAGAAATTGTCACTCTTTGCCTGGGCTCCTATTTAAAAAGTTCGGGATGAATTATTTGGGCCATTTGTTCCAGAGCGTCAATGGTGCGGGGTGTGGTACGGCCGAAAATGTCCGTATTAACCTGGTAGACACGGTTATTTTTCAAGGCATCGGTAGCCTGGAAGCGGGGTTCATTTTTTAGAAACTGATAAGAAACAGCCTGATCGCCCATACTGCTCAGCACCACAATGATCTCAGGATTGCGCTCAATGGCGGTTTCGAGATTGATAGTAGCGTTGGCTTCCAGGTCTGCGGCGATGTTAACGCCGCCGGCTTTAACGATCAAATCGTCGATCATACTACCGTGGCCGACAGTCCAGAGAGGGTCATGCCAGGTGACGAAAAAGACCCGGGGCTTGGCGGCGCTGGCAGTTTGCTGTTTCACATCGATAATGCGTCGATCAAGGGCTTCAACCAGCGCAGCAGCTTCAGCCTTCTTTCCCGTGACCCTGCCAATCAGATCAATATCTGCCAGTAGAGAGTCAAGGTTGGGAGCTGCCAGTCCTAAGACGGGAATCCCCAGCTTCTCAAAGGCCGGGATCACATCCTTTTTATGGATGTTGTCCGCCAGGATCAGATCTGGGTTCAGTGATACCACTTTTTCCAGGTCTACTTTGCTGAATTCCGATACTTTGGGTTTATCAAGGGCGGCGGGAGGGTAATTACAGTAAGTAGTTACCCCGATCAAGCGGTCTTCCAGTCCCAGAGCATAAACGATTTCAGTATTCGAGGGAGAGAGGGAGATAATACGCTGGGGGATTCCGTTGATCTGTACCGTCCGGCCCAGGTCGTCGGTGTAATTGCCTTGCGTTACTGGGGTTGTACAGCCTGCCAGAGTTAAAACAACTAATAAAAGGCTCAGTGCTAATAAGGAAAAACGTTTCATTCAGATACATCCTTAATTATTAAATTCTAAATCCACAACCAGCTACGAGTTTCTAGCTTAAAATTCACCCAACCACCCCAGATCCTTCGCTTCGCTCCAGGATGACAGCCCCCCAATCAGTTCTTGGAGGCATCCCGATTGATATATTCCGGAAACTTCAGACTCGTTGAGACGAGACGAAATAAAAAGAAAATCCCCCTCAATATACTTCGAGGGGGATTTAAGCTTTTGGCTGTGTCCCACCTCCTTTCCCGCGGAGGAATTCCTGACTCAGCGTTCTGGCTTGCCCGGTTTCCCGGGATTACAGCAGGCGGTACTGCGCCGGATTTACACCGGCTTGCTGTCTGAGTCTAAATGTTCTATTAATTATCACAATACAGGAAAAATAAATAAAAAACAAGAAATAAAAAATAAGAAAAATATTACCAAATAAGAAATAAAGTGCAAGTAACCAAAAGAGTAAAGGAGACCGGGGTTTTATAAGGTGACACCTTACTATTAAGGAGAGAAGGACGCAAGGTGGCATCTTTACCGAGAGAGGAAAGGGCACAAGGGGAAAAGGACAGGATGTAATGGTTGGATTCTGCAAGGACGGACCTTGCAGAGAGGGGTATACAATTACGTTATTAATTCTGTTAATATATAGGCAACTGGGTATGCCCTGTCCATGCCCATGAATTAGCGCAGGAGGAAGCCATGGACAAACCTGGTACATATTCCATTACGGAGGCCGCTGAACTGCTCAAGCTCAGCCCGAAGACTATCCGGCGCTATATTAAAGCCGGGAAATTGCCCTCTACCAAGGTGCCAACCAAATTTGGCGATGAGTACCGCATTACCGAAATCCCGCAGGCTTTGAAAGAGGAAGCGGATGTTCAGGCTGAGAGCCAGTCTAAAGTTGAAATAGTGCCGGTTGCCCAGCCCTCTTCCACACTGGACGCTCAGTTTTTGTATCAGGAAAATATGCGGCTGATGGCCCAGCTCGGAGCGGCCACTGAAAGGCTGCGGCAGATGGAAGACAAACTGAAGTTATTGGAAGCGCCTAAAGAAGAAGCGGCGGCCGTTCACCGTCCATGGTGGAAGAGGCTGTTCGGGAGAGCTTAGGGGTAAAGTAAAAAGGCAAAGGTCAATCCCGATTCACTACGTTCATTCGAAACCTTCGGCTGGGGGAAAAGGAGACGGAGGTTTTTATAAGGTCTCACCTTACATAGGGAAAAAGGAGCGCAAGATGAGACCTTTACCAAAAGAGGGAATGGGAAAATAAGGTCGAACCTGCAAATGGGACTGCCTCAAGGAGTCTCCTCGCAGGCAGGAGTTTTTTGGAGGCAAGGAAGACTCCTTGAGAAACCCGAAGCGCGAATAAGCCAATATATTTTTCTATGTAATATAATCTCAGGTTTTGGGAGGAATGGTGGAAATGGATATAACAGGGTGGATTATTGCGGTAGTGGTCGGACTTATCCTCTTGTTTCTGGTTTTTAAGTTTATTAAAAACTGCTTGCCTAAAATCCTTATTGCGTTACTTATTCTGGGAGCCTTACTTTTTGTTATCTCCCGCTTTTTCGTAAAGTAAAAACTGACCTGTTTATCAGTTTCTTTTAGCGGCAGATTTAAGTTCGCTCAAGATGCTCAGCATGGAAGCTTTGCTGAAGCGGTTAGGAAGCTGCATCCCGTCGACATATTCCGGGTCTTTGACGATTTCAATAACATCATTCTTATTGAGTATCCAGTGTGATGGAATATTATACTCACAGGCATACTTTTCGATTATTTTGCCCACTTCCAGCGCCACCAATTTTTCCTCGTCCCTGAGTTCCCGAAAACCGTTAATGCGGGAATATTTATCCTCCGGATTGCGGGTATAGTCCTTGTTCTGAATCTTGAGGTTGTTCAGTATATAGCTTTCCAAGAGCTGGGCTTCAAAGAGCTTTTTAAGCAGAATGTCCTTTAATTTTAAGAGATAAGTGACGTCGCTGATGGCATATTCTATCGCTTCGGGGGAGATCGGCCTGAGGGTCCAATTATGCTGTTGGAATTTAGCTTTGTTCTCCAGAAATACGCCGAGTTCGGCCCCGATCAATGAATGGAGGTCCTGTTTCGGATAATTGAGAAGAGTGACGGCTGGCCGGAGATCTAAGATGGATTTTATTTCTATGCCGTAGACGTTCTTCAGCAAAGAAAGGTCGCTGGCGGCGTCATAGATCACCTTCAAAATGTCACGGTTTTCAAAAAACGTTTTCAGCAGTTCCGTGTCGATTTTAAAAGGATCTATCAGGGTCTTATTCTCGCCATCGAAGATTTGCACCAGGCAGAGGGTTTCGCCGTAAGCATGCAGATTGAGTTCGGCTTCAGTGTCCAGGGCCAGGGTAGTGCTCTTTTTATCCTCGAAGGTCCTTATAAAAGAGGAAAATTCTTTATTAGTTTTGATAAAAGTATAATTCAAATTTGGAATCATTATTGTTTTAATTGTAATTCTACTTTAATAAACATGCAAACAGGCGGCACCCCTCAGAGTGCCGCCTGTAAAGTCAGCCTGAAAAGGTAAAGTGCTACCAGAGCATCATAGTTATCGCCGATTTATCACTGGCCGTGGGATTAAGGTATTTGGTATCCCCCCAGGGATTGCCCTCATAATTGGTGGTGAAATGATAATCAAATTTAGTGATAGTATTTCCCGCGGTTTCACCCGTTTGTCCTACCGCAATTTTATTGAACGGGACGTTGGAAATCTCGAAACTGGCTGACCAGTTTGAAAGCAATACCGTCCCTACGCCGTCATTACGCACATAAGAATACCTGGCGCTCACTGTTTTGCCATCTGCTGAGACAGTTCCGCTGATATCGTGGACACGGTGGCTGTTATTGCCGACCATATAATCTGATGTACCGGAGAACGATAGGCCGCTCCAGGTGATGGGAATATAATTGTCAGGGTAATCGTAAGGGACTGCGATAGAGAATATATCCGTGGTGCTAGTATGAGTCCCTTCCCTGTGGTTAGTATTATCTTGAGTTGCCTGGGTGGTGACTAACATCCGGATATGGGTGGTCTTCTGAAGCGTGGCAGCGACGTCCTGTGTGGGGCTGGGAGGGACTGTTTTCGCAATAGTCGCTAAGGCTTGAGCGGTACCAACTTCTTTGCTGTCCTTATCAAAAAGCTTGACGGCGATGTTATATTTGCCTTCAGCGGCGAATTTAGTGGACAAGGTTGTTCCGCTGCCGCTCTGAGACGGCTTATCGTTGATATACCAGTCATAGCGGGCTTTATCCAGAGGCGCGTCAGTTTTTGCCGTAAAAGTGTAGTCTTTGTTGATCTCACCGGTGAGGGTGGCCGGGGTGATACTGATCCCGCTGTAGGTTATATTGAAATACTTAAAATCTATGAATTTAGCAATCTTAATGGGGTTTCCGGACTTATCTTTACCATCCACAGTCCCATCGATTTCAATGCCCAATTTGTTGACTCCCGGCAGAAGCTCGTAATTGCCAGCAGCGTCCCAGTTCAGTAGCTTGCCGTCACGATAGGCGCGTATTGTAACCTCGGAGTTGGTGAGGGCTGCCGTTTTAGATAGGGCGTAGATATTGATCAATTTAGAAGGAGAAACATATCCATCCACGAGTGGCTGTTCTTTTAAATTTTCATCCAGCCAGACCACTTGATAGTTCGGGAAGATGCCATTTCCTATTGTGCCAGCTTTTAATTCAGCCCAACGCTGGGCGATTTTATCCCAACTGACGGTGGTGGTTTTTGCGCAATACTCTATTGTTTCATAAGCTTTGCCGTTGCCGTTAGCGATTTCTTCAGCATTAGCCCCGGAGTTATAAGGCACAAATTTCCCATCTTTAAATTCGATGCGCCTTTCGGTATTACCGGGATAGTTAGGATCGGCTATATACAGATTGCCGTCTTTCACCCGGTAACAGATCATGTCATGACCGCCGCCGGCATTGCTGTAGATGCCCACTTCCTGAGGTTCTCCGGTAATCTGCATAGAGTAAGCGAATAATTTCCAGGTCCACTCGTCATTTACCCCGGTCAGGCTGGTCCAAAATTTATTTTCAAAGCTATTCCAGTTGATATCATGATGGACGGTAGATGCAAACCGATATCCCAGCGAATCATCCTGCCAGAGGTCCGGTGTGGCCGGTTTATCTCCGTTATTATCATAGCGGCCGTACAGGGTCAAATCCTGGCCGTCCGGTTGGGTGACGTAGTACCAGAGAGCGGTGACGCTTTGCCCCGCGCAGTGACCGCCTTTGGCGATATAGGAGCCGTAGTTAGTGAATTGCCAGTCATCGATGCCTGGCCGGAAACCGGAATCTATGTCACTCTTTAATTGGGTGAGAGGGATCATACTGATCAGAAAATTGCTGAAATGGCGGGTGCCCACCGTGATCGAGGTGTCAGTCTGCGCCAGAGTTGGCAGTCCCTCCAGGGTCTTCGTTTTTTCGTCGTAGATAAAGCCCATGGCGAAGCTATCAAGCGGTACCGTGACAGGTATGGTTAATTCCATTATTTCATCGGCGTAGGCTCCGCCGTTATCCACTTTGATCAGAGGCGTCAGGGGATTAAAAGCTTCACCGAAGGTGTGTTTTTCGATAGGGGCGTAGGAGATTTTGAAATTAAGATTATCCGGATAAGAACCGGGAGGTACGCCCAACACCATGCCATTTAAAGGACTGGCGGGATCGTTAAGCTTAAAACTACCTCCCTGGGGAGTGACCGGGATAGGGCTGGACTCAATCGCAGCGGCGGTAGAGATAGTGCCGGTAGTACCGCGCGGGGGAGCAGCCTTGATGGTGGTGGGGGTAATTGGGGAACTTGCGGATTGGCCGCCGAATAAAGAACAGCCGGCGAGCAAAGAAACCATTAAGGCAGCCGTAAATAAAATATAGGCAACCCTTTTCAACATAATGGGCTCCTTAGATAGTCTTTTTAATAAGGATTATTTTAAGGCTTTTACCAGTCTTATACAACAGAGCATTAACTGCAAAAACAAGGGTGGTGACGAGTGGATTTAGACCACTGACTAAGGCAGGCCGTAAATCCCGGTGTTTTTATCCATCAATATCGGCCAATGAGGCGGAAAGAAGGTGAACAGAATTAAAATAAGCCCCACCATTATGATGGCGGCCAATCCTGCATAGCTGGTATATTTTGGCAGCTTTTTTAAGTTCATGATCTTGTAACTGATCAGTTGGGCCAGAGTGACTGCTAGCGCAAAGGTAGTGATATCAACAATCAGTATTTCTGTCCCGGTGAAAGCCGTATAGGTGTAGAAAATAAGGCCGGTGATAATGGGCAGTAAAACGATGGCGGTGCCTTTGGCTGCCAGAAAATTATGGGTGTAAGAACGGATAAAGCGGTATTCTATCGCAGCAAATAGGCACATAGGCCAGAAGCCCTGTTTAAAATGCTCCCAGACGCTTTCATTGACGGAGGCTATGGCCCCGACAAAGGTAGAATTCCCCGACCACTCAAAAACAAAATGAAGAAGCGCTCCCAGGGAAAAGACGAAAACGATCCCGCAGATTTCCCATTTTAGAATGCGTTTTTTCATTTTATTCGTTCCCTCGATATTTGGCAGCAGTATCTCGGTTAAGTACAGACTGAACCTTTATTGAGATTTTAGCAGCTTTAGTTGGATAAAGGAATAAGCCGGGTAACCCTAATATTATTTAAGTTGACGGATAACCTCAGCGATATCAGGCAGGGTGCTGATCTGGTAAACCTTGACCCATTGGACTTTTCCATCTGCTCCAATAATAATATTGGCGCGCTCGGAGAAACCGTTCTTCTCGCGGAATAAGCCATATTGTTTAATGACCCCGCCATGCGGCCAGAAGTCAGAAAGGAGACGCAGGTTTTTTAATTTCATATCATCTGACCATAACTTTTTTGAGGGTACCGGATCTACACTGATGCCGACGGGAATAGTGTTCAAGGACGTAATTTCAGCGAAATGCGCTTCTAGAGCCTTCATTTGCTGGGTACAAACACCCGTAGCAGCCAGGGGATGGAAGGAAAGTAAAACCTTCTTGCCCTGGTTGGCGGAAAGAGTAAAATCGATACCATACTGGTCCTTTAAAGTAAAATCCGGTGCGATCTCGCCGGCAGTGATGGGGCTAGCACGATCAAGCATAATCTTACCTCCATGTTCATATTATTTAATAGTTATATTATAGTTGAAAGTGATAATCCGGAGTGGAGTTGAAAGGGGGTAACAAATTATGCAATAAAAGTGGTATTATTTTGCCAAACAGGGTTTTAGAGGAGGGAATCATGAGCGATTTGATGTTTATTTTCGGCTGGGGATCGACAATTGGGACGGGTATTTTCCTGGTGTGCTTAGCTGGAATGATCTATATCTTATCCAGGGTTGGGAAGGGAAAAGAGAAAAAAGAGTAATAGGAATCGCCGGTTAAACCGGTTATCTTAAAATTCAACACCTTGGCAAAAGGGTGACAACAAATGGATTATAGCCACTTGCCAGGGCTTACGAGAATAGATGCCTCTTGCAGGATTGAACATTTGATATATTAGAATATGGAGGGATAATCACTTTACCGTCTATAGGTGCCCTTAAATCTCAAATAAGCCGGCTTATCAAGATCTGCTTCGGATTTCAGGTTCCTTAATATTTTGTTCATTTCCAGCTCTCTGGCAATACCGGAAATCAGGTCTCCAGCGGCAAATCCAGTAGCGATCAAGGTTAATTTCACTTCATTGCCCAGGCCGGAGTCGATGTTCACGCCAAAAATAATGTTAGCTTCCGGATCTACTGCCTGTCCGATAATCTTAGCGGCATCGTTGACCTCAAACAGCGTTAAGTTGTTACCGCCGATAACGTTGAAAAGAACGCCTTTGGCACTTTTAATGCTGACATCCAGCAGCGGACTGGCTAGAGCTTCTTTAGCCGCGCTCACCGCGCGATTTGGGCCCGAACCGCGGCCAATAGACATCCAGGCAGGGCCGGCATCTTTCATGACGGAGCGGATATCGGCGAAATCCAGGTTGACCAAACCGGGTACGGTAATAACATCGGAGATGGCCTGAACCGCCTGGCAGAGGATCTCATCTGCAGTTTTGAAGGCATTATCAATGTTGGTCTTGTTATCCGTAATTTCCATTAAACGGTCGTTGGGAATGATGATCAAGGTATCCACTTTACCGTTAAGCTGACTGATGCCTTCTTCAGCTAGCTGCTTACGGTGGTTGCCTTCAAAGCTAAAAGGCCTGGTGACCATGGCGATGGTTAAAGCCCCGGATTGTTTGGCTATATCTGCGATTAAAGGAATGGCGCCGGTCCCAGTGCCGCCACCCATGCCCGCTGCCAGGAAGACCATATCTGCTCCAAATAAGGCCTGTTTAATCTCTTCCCGGGCCTCTTCGGCGGACTTGCGGCCAAGGTCAGGATCTCCGCCGGATCCCAAGCCGTGGGTGGCAAATGCACCCAGAGTAATACGGACAGGGGCTTCGGTTATCTGAAGGTGAGCGGTATCGGTATTCATAGCAATGAATTCTACGCCTCGGATTTGTTCGCGGACCATTCTGGATATGGCATTACAACCCGCTCCCCCTAAACCCACAACCTTGATTTTAGTTGGGCTGGCGACATAATGCATTCTAGACATTTATACCTCCTTCTCTAAAAGCACACCCCGCTTTTATATAAAAAAAGGAGCACAATCCACAGCTAAATTGATTAGCCGTCCTTGCGCCCCGTTTCAAGCTTCTACCTCTTGTTTTATTTTCAGGTGTCTTTCATATTCTTGTGTAAAAGCATATACCAATCGCATACGTTTGTCAATAACGAATAAAAGAATAAAATTCCAGGTTAGAGCCCTGAGAGTGCAGCAATGAGCTTCAAGTTACAGGAGGCGTTTGATTAGACATTCGGACTCTGGTGAAGGCCTTGTTTTGAGGATTGTGGATCAGCTGTAGAAAATAAAATGGTGGCAACGAGTGGATTTGGACCACTGACCAAGGGCTTATGAGTCCCCTGCTCTACCACTGAGCTACGTTGCCGTCCTTTAATTTTATACCATATTGGGTATCAAATCTCAAATCGCAAACTTGCAGTTTCAAGTTCCGAGTTTACAATTTCCATTTACACAAGGAGAGTCCTTGTGTAACATCTTTATTTGGAGGCAAGGAAGACTTCTTAGTCCGAAAGGAGAATTCAAAAGGCAAAAGTAAAAAGTTAAAAGTTGAAAAAGGGGGTCTCTCCGCAAGAACAGCGGGGAGACCCCGGAAATGGTTTAATTCAATTTACGGTTAAGATCTTCTTCTGATTAAGATGACCCCCATCACTACACCCATCACAACTATGGCGCCCAGGATGACGATGATGACCGTCATATTATTGGACTTGGCCGGCGCGGTAGTCGTTTTGGTAGTCGTCGGTTTAACAGACGGAGTGGGCGCCATGCTGGTCATTGCCCCAGATACCCTCAAAAGCCATCTGCGCAATCTCTACCGTAAGGTGGGAGTCCGCAACCGCGTGGAGTTTACCCTGTTAGCGATCAAAGAATATAGCTCGCCTTCTGACAGCGGCGAAACTGGTTCCTCTGACAGGTAGTTTGTAACATATAGCTTAAAGATAATTACAGCTCAATCCAATAGTCTGCAAGCTTTCTCCTAAAATATTACCTGGCGGGCCGTTCCCTGCCAAAAATAAAAGCAGCTAACGCAATTGTTAAGCCCAGCGTGAACATGATAGCGGTGATAATCGGCAAATTATGATCTGGATCAGGTTTCGGTGCGGGTGTTGAAGATAGGGTTCCCTGGGCGGTGTTCGTAGTCACGTTCTTGGCGGGCGACTGGCTTGTCATCAGATTCGAAGGTGTTGGAGTAATCCCGGGTTTCTCCGTACCGGCCGTGCCGCTGCCAGGAGCAAGTTGAGAGCCAGAGGGTGCTACAGCCGGAGTATTAGAAGCTGAAAATGGCGGTATAGTCTCAATCGCTGTTTTACTTATTAAGGCGTAGATCGAGAAGTGACTGATCCTGGCGCTGGCAGTTCGGGTTACGGGGTCAACTGTGCTGGGCAATTCTCGCCAGACAGCACCATCGTAATAGGCGATGTGTAGATCTGTTTCAGCTACGCCTTTCGGCAAATTGGCTGGATTATAACTTAGTGAGAGCAGGATAGCAGGGTTAAAGGTAGCTCCAGGCGGACCAAAAGTGTAAGCCAGAATCAGAGCATTTCCAGGGGGAGTTGCTGGAGGAGAATCCAGAGCCTCCGCCGTCAGTTTGGAGAGTAGATTACCTGTACCACTGAGTAAGCTGGTTCCGGCAGTGATACTCAGGGCAGCCTGACCATCCTCTGTGCTGAGTCTGGCCGAGTTTTGAGCTAAACCGTTACTATTGATAGTTAAAGGCGCGTCTGCCGCAAAGCCGCTGGTATCCAGTATTTTTTCGCTGGCGCTGCCGCCCCCGCTGCCGCCGCCCCCTGAAGGAGCTGGAGTCGTGATGGCAGGATTTAAAGTATAGGTTCCAGCGGTGAGAGTCCCGGTGGCATTGGTAGCCTGGGTATCACCCATGACCAGGGTGGGCCGCTCAAACGAGGTAGAAAAGACCACGGTGGTAGTCGGAGATGTGGCTGCCAGCGCCAGGAAACGGATGGTAGCAAGGGTGAAAGTGCCATGGGGGTAAGGGTTAAAAGCGCCAGCGGAATAATCGATATGGCCAGTGGCGTTGTTAACCGAGTTCCAGAGCGGTACATTTAAGGTCGTACCGCCGGAAATCTGGATACCGTCTTGCCTTGAATTCATATCTACTACTGCTAATCTGGCCGGATCAAAATCCAGGTAGGCATCTACACCCACCACCTCCTGACTTCCGCTCTGGGCCTGAATTATAACCTCAAACGTGTCACCCGCCTGGACAGTCTGGAGAGCAGGGGAGAGGATCAGGTTAACCGGCTCCGCTGCCACAATGGTTAAGGCAGGTAAGATCACGGCGGATAAAGCCATGATCAGCGCAATAAGCCATCCAATCAGTTGATAAATATTCTTTATCATTTCTAGGGTACTTCAATCGGCGAAATGCGAGTATAGTTACCGGAAAGCAGACTGAAATCAGCTATGTTAACCACGTTGTTGCCGTCAAAATCAGCAAGAGCATTATAAGCCGGGTCGGTTGCAAGTTTGCCGTAGGCACCAGCCAGAATAGCGAAATCAGCGCTATTGATTCTGTCGTCATTAGTCGCGTTTCCTTCAAGCAGCGTTCCCAGCGATATACCGGTGGTATCAGTACCTATTGCCACATTTTTCTTAACATTAACCAGTGTGTGAGAGCTGACAGCTGAAATATCGTAGGTGCCTGTTTGCACATCGCTACAATGGATCAGGGCAGTATTGCCGGCTTTAGTAGAGGTGAGTGTAAAGGTCTTAAGAGGAGTGGCAGTTAGAACATTGGCCCCTGGTGTGAAGAATTTAACCGTCAGCGGTACAAGCCAAGCGCTGTCAGGTCGATTAGCCCCCTGTAAACTAACCGAGATATTAAGATCAATTTGGGAGGCTATAGTATAAGTGTCACCGCTGAGAGTACCGGTGACACTGGTGCCTTCAATGTCACCGCTAACATACGTTTTCCTGGGGGCTGAGGTAGCAAAGGTAACAGATGTAGTAGGAGAAGTTTGAGCTAATGCCCGGAAACGGATAGTCGCCACGCTGAAGGTGCCGCTAGGGTAAGAGGTTCCTCCGAGTATCCCTGCACTGTAATCAATGTGACCGGCGGTATTATCGACAATATTTTGTATTGGACCCGTCAGAACAGCGCCATCACTAATTTGGATGCCGGCAGTGGCGGAGTTCATATCCAAAACCACTAATTTGGTAGGATCAAAGTCCAGGTAGGTGTCTACTCCGACCACTTTTTGACTGCCGCTCTGGGCCTGTATCACAACATCAAAAATATCGCCCACCACTGCAGGTTCTGTACCAGTCACCAGAACCAGGTCAACGGGAGAGGCAAAATTAGCTGTCAAAGTTTGGGCGGAAACCATAGTAAGCGTGGTTGGATTAGTTTTTCCGGTAATGGCCCCACTCCATCCAGAAAAATTAGAACCGCTGTTGGCTGCCGCTGAAACTGGCACTACCGTGTGCTGGTAATAGTTATAAGAAGTGACTGAAGCAGCCGGCCGGGTTGTCCCGTTACCGTTCACCGACATCGTCAGTCCATAAATGGTGCTCTGGGCAGGATCAGGGAAGGCCGGGCTGTCCGGAGGGGAACTGATATAACTGCGGCTGCCTCCAGTCGCAATATCTGGTGTACCGGAAGCCGCATTGAACCTTATATATAGCGCGTCACCTCCAGAAATCGACATAGAACCCGCGTCAATATCAAAGTTGAAACCATTTTGAAAACCGGTTTGATAAGCGGCAACAGGGAAATCATGGCTGCCGAGATATTCTATATTTTCTCCGGATCCATGTCCTACGTTGATGGTTAGGCTACCGGTGTAGGCAGAATTAAGAGCAATATATCCCCGCCAGTGTCCGGCGGGTATAGTCATTGCCGCTGTGGCTGTCAAAGAAGTGCAAAAGGCTTGCGGAGGCGAAAGGGTAGTATGCCCTGTTCCGGTGCTGGGGCTGGCTGCCAAAATCAGCGTATCTGTGATATACCAGACCTGCTGTCCTCCACTGCTGGCGTTTACCGCTGTAATCGGAATTACGCCCCCTGCCAGGGCAGCCAGCAAGGTTACCAGTAGCAGCATACTTAATAACTTGGCCTTCATCTCTCCCCCCTTTCAGCTTCCCGTTTATTTAATAACACTTTTAAGGCTATTAAAAACCGCTCGGTGAGCCTCGCTATTACCTTTGCTGAACTCTAAATCTAACCAGGGCAGATAAAGATTGCAGTAAGTTTAATATAACTACTACAGAATGTCAATTATACGAATAAAACGCTAAAATAACGTTCTAAGAAAAAAAACACTGAGAAATAAAATCTTTATGATAAAACACGTGGGCACACAATTCTTGTTGACAGCAAGATAACCTGACATTAAAATAGGTCAATGGCAAGAATCAAAATTACCCTCAGATTCCTGTTATTAGTCGTTTTTTACGCTTCCTGTTGCGCTACTTTCCCCCAAACGGTTGATGCCGAAAACTTAAAATGGTCCAGAGTAAATATCCCCTCTAATGGGGTGAGCGGTCAATGGATACTGGCGCAAGGCTCAGATTTACACAGCCTCACCCTGGCTTCAGACGGCACACTATATTGCAGCGCCAATCCCTCCTTAACACCCTTCCGCCTTTTTAAGTCTACAGATGGCGGCGGCAGATGGTCCTATACCGGAAGGGTGGAGGATGTCATAATTGATATCGCTGTTCTTAATGCTGATTCCAACTGCGTTTATTATGCCACGGCTGAAAAGGTGTATAAATCCATTGATGCAGGAGCCAGTTTTACCCTGCTGGCCGCTAATCCGGGTGGATCAGGATTGGAAAATAAGCAGATTACTTCTCTGGATGTCGCATCCTGGGACAATGTCACCTATGTCGCTGTCGGCGTGCTTGACCGGGATGCCGCGCAATATGGCGGGGTCTACGTTTTTGACGAGAGCCAGCCGGCAGTCTGGCGTGATTGTGGTATTGGGAATTACGATGTCTATAAAGTGGCTTTCTCGCCCCGCTTTGCTGAGGATGGCCAGCTGATAGCCATAGTGACGGATGAGCAGGATACGCTTGTTTTAAGTGGTAATATAGAAGCTGGTTGGCCCTTTCAGGCCGGCGCGGCCCGTCTGCCAGGATTGATTCCGCTTTCCGCTGATATCGTTTTCCCCGCTGATTATGACTCTGCTGTGGTTTCAGGTCAATACGTTCAATTCATCTCTCTCAATACCGGTTACGGTCAGGGCGGGATTTATAGCCTGCGCGGCCAGCCAGCCCCTGCCCCTTCAACACTTACCCCATTACATTCCGGGGATTTTTCGAGTTTAGCGATAAGCGGGAACTCCGGCGCAGCTAAATTGCTGGCCGGATCTGCCGGGACGACTCAGATATATTTTAGTGAGGATGCCGGAGTCACCTGGTCGTCCAGTCTTAAACCGCCCAGCGGAGACGCAAGCACCGAGGTTCTAATGGCCGCCGATATTGCCGATAGCGGTGTCGCTTATGCCATTACCTCCGGCGCGGAAAGCGCTTTTTCCGTCAGCAGGGATCAAGGTAATACCTGGAATCAGACAGGGCTGATTGACACCCGCATTTCGACCATTCTGGATTTGGCGGTCTCCCCTGATTATGCTCTGGATAACACCTTATTTTTACTGACTGCCGATATCCAGAATAGCCTCTGGTACACCTCTGACCAGGGCCTCAGCTGGGAGAGAATTTATTGCACTGCGCCATCTCAGCCGGAAAGGATTAATCTGGTCCTTTTATCTCCCCAATATCCCTCTAACGGGACGCTTTTCTTAGCTGGCACTGGTGGAGGCAATCCCTTCATCTGGAAGTCGGAGAACAGCGGGCAGAGTTTCAGCCGGACAGCGTCGGTTGACCCTGCTACCGGAGTTCCAGTTAATATCGATGCCTGGACCATAACCTCTGGCAATGTCCTTTTCGTTGGTAACTTTGACGGCGATCGTAGCCTGGTTTATCAGACTGGGCCGAATTCATTGTCTTATGTTGATAAAGGCGTTGCCGGCAGACAGATAATAAGTTCCTTGGCTCTTTCTCCGAACTATAACAACGACCACTCTATTTTAGCCGGAAACACCTTTGGCAGCGTGTTTTTCTCTAATGATAGCGGCCTGGTTTTTGAATCTCTGCCTTTGGATGCGGCTGAACCTACTTTTGCCGGTAATATCGCGGTGGCCTTTGATGCGGATTTTGCTCAGAATAAAACGATCTATGCAGCGGACGATATCGCAGGCAAGGGTGTTTACCGGTTTGTGATCGGTGAGAGTTTTTCCTGGGAGTCTATTGATACGAACCTGTCGGCTGAAGCCGGCATCGGGCAGCTTGCGGTTTCCTCCACTGGTGTGCTTTATGCCCTTAATTCGCAGACTGTAAAAAATGCCGGGAGTAAAGGTGGGATGGAGCGGTCGCTGAACTCATCTGCCGCGGCTCCGGTCTTTCAGACTGTTATTGGTGGATTGAATGACGGCATCACTTTGAAGAAACTTTGGGCACAGGGCAATAATTTATGGACTATAGATACCCAAGATACCCATAACAAGAAGCTTTTAATCTATACGGATACCCTTGTTAATCCCGTAATCCTGGTTTCACCTGCTGACAGCGCTGCGGGTCTAAATCCGGATAATACTACTCTATCCTGGCAACCGGTGGGGGGTGCCACCGCCTATCACTGGCAGATTGATACCGCTGGCGATTTCTTAAGTATAGCGGATGAAGGCGATACCGCTTCGTCACAGATCACCCTGACAAATCTGGATAAAAACACTACTTATCACTGGCGAGCGATGGCCGTTTTGCCGGTCGTCAGTCCCTGGTCCACCGTCCGGGTTTTTAATACCTGCCACCTTGATGCTCCCACCTTGAGCCAACCCGCTTCAAGCGGCACTATTTCAATTAAACCTGTCTTCAAATGGAGTATCTCGGCGGGTGCCGAACAATATGGACTGCAGATCTCCCTGAACCCCACGTTCTCCACTTTGGCGATCAATAGAATTTGCGATGCCACTGTCTGGCAGAGCGATATTTCTTTGAACTATAACTCTACCTATTACTGGAAGGTTCGGGCCATCGCCGGAGTAGTCAATAGTGGCTGGAGTGCGGTAGGCGTCTTTATTACCCAGGCTGCGCCAACACCTCCCGCTCCTTCTACGCCCGCTCCAACCCCAACCCCAACCCGCACCCCTTCTCCTACGCTTGCACCTGCACCTGCTCCTGCTCCGTTGTTTACATCACCTTCTCCACAAGCTTCTTCCACGCCTGTACAGGCTGCTTCAACCACTCCCCCAGCCTCTATAGCCTCACAGGCTTCTTCATCCGCGCCTGACATCAAATCGGATTCATCCAAAAATACCGCTGTCTCGGTGGAAACGCCGCTTTTAAGCTCTGCGCCCCCGGGCACAACACCGGCAGGTCCTGTTAATTCAACCAGCCCCGTGTTGTTTGCAGTAGTCGGCGGATTGGCGGTTCTAACGACAGTATCTACAGCAGCCCTTTTTATGCTGAAGAAAGTCAAATAGTTTGCTTGCGAAATTCTGCTGAAATCGTATTGGGTAACCCCTGGGTATACTTACCTTGCCCACCTGTCTACACCCCGCATTTCGACTTCCAACCCCGCAAAATATTGCAGATATTAGCAGCGGCAAATGTAATAGGGTATTATATATATTGAAGGCTTCTAAAGATTAAGGTGATAAAAATTTGGCTAAAAGGAAAAATATTTGAAAATTGTTACCGATAGCGGCTGCGACCTGCATATCAGCCGTGAAAAGATAGCCGAACTGGATATTCATGTTGTACCTCTGGTAGTTGATGTCGGCGGTAAGACTTTTCACGAGGGTGTGGACATAGAACCGGATCAATTTTACGATCTTCTGGTTAACAGCCACACCCCTGCTAAAACCTCACAGCCCTCTCCTGGTGATTTTGCTAAGATTTATCAGCAGTTGGCTGCCACCGATCCTGAAATCCTGTCAATCCATATGTCCTCTGGTTTGAGCGGCACTCTTAATTCTGCCAGAGAAGCCGCTAAGCTGGTACCGCAGGCCCATGTCACCCATATCGATACGAAGACTCTCGCTGTAGCAGCTGGCTGGCAGGTGGAAGCGGCTGCCCGTGCGGCCAAGACTGGCTGGGCCAAAGAGCGCATTATCGCTTTGACGGAGAGAATCAGCGCGGCCAGTGAGAGCTTGTATACCCTCAAAGAACTTAAGTACCTTATTCAGGGCGGTCGCATCGGCCACCTGAAAGGCCTCTTGGCTACGGTTTTGGGCATCAAACCGCTGATCGGGGTAGAAAAAGTAAAGGGCACTTATGTGCAGCGCGGACAGGTGCGTAATTTTCAGCGTGCCCTGGAAGGCCTGGTCGATCTTATTTCCCACCAGCACGAGCCTCACAGCGCTTTACGAGTGCAGGTCTGCCATTCTAATAACCCTGAGGGAGCACTCGTTTTACATGATTTGATAGATAAGGCGTTTAAATGCAGCTGGCTGCCGGTGGGCCGTTTGTCTCTGGTGCTCGGCGCTCATACCGGTCCCAGTATGGTGGCGGTGGCTTACGCCCCGCAGTCCGCTTTCGCCGAGGTGCCGTAACTGATAACTTAAAGCTCAAACCTCAAAGCTGGTTTTGGTTTGTAATTTGGAAATTGTAATTTGGGATTTGCTGCAGCTTCTAGCTGCAGTTGGAGCGGGAGACGGGATTCGAACCCGCGACGTCCTACTTGGAAGGCAGGCACTCTACCACTGAGTTACTCCCGCACGCTGCATTCGTGGAATTCCTAAGGTCTACGCACTAATTAACCGTGCACTACGTAATATATTAGCATAAAACACATTCAAAAAAAAGCAGAGCAAACAGGCCGGGCATCTCTTATTACAAAGCGACTATTAAAAAAGGTAAGCGGGATCTCGTCAAGTTTACCGTTGCATTCACAGGCTCGAAAATCACTAACAGGCCTCTATTTGCCGCAACATCCGTCGTTTTGTTTATAACCCTACCCAGAAGTCTATGGGGTCTCCCCAAATCTTATTTCTATTTGGATGTTGTCATACTGGAGTCCCGATTTTATCGGGACGAAGAATCTGGAGGATGGGATGAAGTCAATTGTCCTCCCGCTCTCCTATTCGCAGCGGCGAGTAGAGGGATGCTCCAGCATGACACCCAGCTACTATCTGAGATTGCTTCGGAAGGGGAAAAGATCCTCGCAAAGACAGTATGGGGTGCTTCGCTGCGCTCGCAAAGACGGAAAGGGATTGGCAACCGGCAGCTAGGTGCCCATTACTCTTTGGTAGGCCTTTTCATACTCCCTTGCGGAAACGTCCCAGGAGAAATCCAGCTTCATCAACCTTTGTACAGCCGTCTGCCAGATGGTTTTATTATTAAAGGCTTTAACTGCCTCTGTCACTGCTCCCCTCAGGGCTTCGCTTGTATATTCGTGGAAAACAAAGCCGTTGCCCCGGGTCATCTCGGCTTTAAAAGGCGGCACGGTATCCACCAGTCCTCCGGTGTGCCGCACCACCGGCACCGCTCCGTAGCGCATAGCTATCAATTGCCCCAGTCCGCAGGGTTCAAAGCGGGAAGGCATCAGGAAAATGTCGCAGCCGGCGTAAACCAGCCGCGCCAGCGGCTCCTCGAAGGCCACTATTCCTGCCGCCTGCTGGGGATAACGGGCGGCAAATTCTTTGATCATCTTTTCATAATTATCTCTGCCTTTACCCATAATAACGAGCTGCGCCCCGCTTTCCGGTAGAAGCCTGTCCAACCCCTGTCCCACGATGTCCAGCCCTTTCTGCTCGTCCAGGCGGGTAACCATGCCGATCAGGGGAATTTCAGCGTCCACCGGTAAACCGGCCACTCTCTGTAAAGCCGCTTTGTTAAAACGGCGGTTGCTCGTATCCTCCGCGGAATAGTTAAAAGGCAGCAGAGGGTCTGTCCGTGGGTCCCAATCTTCAGGATGCAGTCCGTTGACTATCCCTCTCAAACTGTCCTGCCGGTATCTCAGCAGGCTGTCCAGGCCTACCCCGTATTCGGGGGTGGCGATTTCCCGCGCATAGGTCTGGCTAACGGTGGTGACCAGGTCTGCCCTCAGTACGGCCTGCGCCATATAAGTATAAGGCAGCGGGGGAGTCCCCGGCGGCAGGTTTTCCCACTGCTTTTTTAGTTCTCGGGAATACCTGAAACTATCATCGAAAAAACCCTGGTAAGCCAGGTTATGGATGGAAAACACGTGTTTATAGGCTTGCCCGGCTTGCTTTTGCCACATTACCAGCAGTGCGGTTATCCAGTCATGGCAGTGCACTATTTCCGGCTGCCAGTCCAGGCTGGGCAGCATCTCGAAAAGCGCCCTTGAGAAAAAATAAAAACGTTCCAGATCGTGATTATACACCTCGCGGGTGCCGAAATAGTGCCGGTTCTCCAGCAGATAGATCGGAACGCCGTTGATCTCGGTCAGGTTTAAGTTGGCTGACTCATGGTCCAGGCTCAGGGGGAAGTCCTGGATGACCGTTTTTAGGGAGTAGCGGCTCTCCAGTCCGTCATACTGGGGCAGCACGATACGCACGTCGTGGCCCAGCGCGCGCAAGGCGCGGGGCAATGAGCCCACCACGTCCGCCAGTCCGCCCACCTTGGCCAGGGGAGACGCTTCAGATGAGACAAATAATATTTTCAAGTTTTACTATCCCGCTTCCTATTATATATATATAACCTCCATTATATATAGGTAAGAGCGGTTCCTCAAAAAAGCTCTTTCATTTCTTAGTCCCAGTCTTGTCATTCCAGTGCCCCATTTGTGGTGTCATTCTGGAGTCTCTTTATTGGTGTCATTCTGGAGTCCCGATTTTATCGGGACGAAGAATCTGGAGGAGGGGATGAAAACCCCGCCACCCTGAGATGCTTCGCTTCGCTCCAGCATGACAACCCCGTGTTACCTTCTAAACTCGAAACTCATTACCCCCCTTTACATCCTCTTTTGCATATAATATAATGTCCAAAGTCGCGCATAAGGCGTGCCGCAGGTCCCGGCTGAGTCCCGATTTTATCGGGACGAATCGGGAGAAATTGGCGTTTGAGGCCGGATTGGTCGGCGTCGATATAATAGAATAGAATAATCGCAGTCCTAACCTTTGGCTAACGGTTTCGTTGTATAAGGAGACGGAAATACTCCTCAACTCGAAACTTTAAGCTTATCGCTTTGAGCTTTAAGCTGGTGAAGGTTTAGACTGTTGACAGCATGTAGTATAATAGAGTGGATATACTGTGTGGTATTGTATCCTGTAGAAATTACATTAGAAGGGGGTGATTTAATCGAAGCAGCCCGGAAGGGAGAGTGAGAAAACAAGTAAATGGTTGTTTTTTTGTTACATTGCACAAAGCTTCATAGATAAATAGATATTTTATATCGCTATTTGTGGAGCGAGGTTAGATAATAGTAGATCCTTAAGGAGATTTTTAAAGTCGATGAGAAATATCAATAAAATTTTGGCGATCGTCCTGACCCTGGCTATCATCGCCGGTTCGTTAGTCGCTGCCGTACCCGTGGCTGCCGACGCTTCCAGGTTCTCGGACGTAAATTCCCCATTAGCTTCAACCATGCCTGGTAACTTCCTTGTTACCGGTGGCAATGTTACCATGTTTGCCCAATCTCAGGATGGCAAAGCTCAATTCGCTTATGATAATGGTACCTCTAAAAAGCTATATGCATCCGTTGATGGCGGGATGTCTTGGAGTGCCCCCGCTGCCACTGGTGTTGCTAGCGCAAACGTCACCGCTATTGCGGTATCTACTAACTATGCCAGCGATAGCACCGTTGTTGTAGCCGAAGGTTTTAATATTTGGCGCTCTACCAACGGTGGTTCAAGCTTCGCTAAGCTCACTGGTACCGCTACCCCTGCTATTGCAAAACCCATTAAATCCCTGGCCTATGGTCTTAATTACGATGGCTCCAATAATATCTGTTTAATTGGTACCGTAGATGGAACTGTCGGTGATGCAGCCGTAGGTAACTTGTATGTTTGGACATCTGACACCCTTTATACTAATGTTACCGGTGCCGGTTATGTCGCTGGTGATGTCATTGGCGTCGGATTTTCTCCCAATTATGCCATTGATTATCAGATTTTCGCTGTAACCGTTTCTGACGCAGGCTCCTATCCTGTAACCTTCGAAACTTCTCCTGCTAACACCTTTGCCTGGGTTACAAAAACCAGTACCACCGCTGTTAGCGCAACTAAAGCCTCCATCGCTGTTCCCACTGATTATGATTCTATCAATAATAATGTTATTCTGGTCGGTTTAAATCCCGGCGGTATCTACAAAGTAGATTTCGCCGCTGTTCCAATCACTGACAACCGGATCTATGATGGTGCTGTGACCAGCCTGGCTTTAAACAGCTCCACGGTCTATGCCGGCTTAGCTACTGGCGATGTCAGAAGATCCACTAATGCTTTCACCAGTTCCAGTGGTGTAACCTGGACTGCTGCTACCAAAAAACCCTTCCCCAATACCGCGGCTGGTGCAGCTCTTGTTGCCATCGCTTCCAATGGTAACATCATCGCAGTTACTGCTGGAACTACTGGTGGCGCTTATATCAGCACTGACGCAGGTGTTACTTTTAATGGTGCTGGCTTGATTAGCGCTTCCGCTGGCTTGACTTATAACGATCTGGCAGTTATTGATAACACAACCATGTTCATACTGGCGAAAGATGGTGCTCATTATCTGCTTTTCACTACCTCTGATGCCGGCACAACCTGGTCTCTTGTTTATAACTATGTTCAGACCGGTGCTGAAATTTTCCTGAGTGTCAATTCGTCACCCGCCTTCGCTACTGATAAGACCCTTTTCTTACCTATGAGCAATAAGAAAGTCCAGAAATCAACCGATGGCGGTCTTAATTTCACTACGATTACTGCTGCCGGTCCTTTTGCTGGAACTCCTGTAATGACTGCCTTCCTGGTCAAAGATGGTAGCACTTTCTATGCCGCTTACTCCCCTGACAAGACTGTTTATAAATCCGGCAGAAATACCGCTTCTCTCGCTATTACTACTGGTACTCGGATCAACACTCTTGCCATGGATAAAGAAGGCAATGTCTATATCGGTGATGATGCCGGTTATGTCTGGAAGTCTACCGATGACGCTTTGAACTTCGCTAAGGTTATTGACAAAAAAGCTGGGACCACTGTCAATGTCATTGGTTTTGATCCCAAGAATAGCAACAATATCATGGTAGGTGCCAACAACGGTGTTTATTTTGTTGACTATACCACTCCGGAATGGAAACAAATTAAATCCACTACTGGCGCTGTTAGGGCAATGGTTGTAACCGCTGATGGAGCGTTGTACGCCAATGATACCGCTAATGGTTATGTTCGTTCCCTCAACCCCGCGCTTAACGACAGTATTTGGTCTGTCGATGATCGAGGAGCAACTGGTCTTGTAACTGGTCTAAACGTGATTGGCCTTAATTTTTATGTCATTAAGGCTGGTGCTTCAGTTCGTATTTTGACCGATTTAAACAAGAATCCTGTTGCGACCTCTTTCCCCGTTGCCGGCGGCAACGTTCCTACTAATAACATTTACTTTACCTGGGTAACTTACCCAAGTGGTGTTTTTAATCTTGTTTATGACATTCAGGTATCTCGTGATTCTGGTTTTGTTAGCAACATTATTGATTCAGTCTCTACTCCAACTGTACTTACTGGTCCCGTTTTAGGCACAATGTATGTTTACACCTCTGCTGTATCCGCTTTTGTTCCTGGTCAGACCTATTATTACCGGGTCAGATTAGGGTCAGATGGAGCAACCAAAAGACTATTAAGCCCTTGGTCTCCTGTAGTTCAATTCACCGTAGCTCTGCCTGCTGATGTCAATCAGGGTATCAACGCTGAAGGCAGAATTTCCCCCACCAACGGCAAGACCGACGTTTCCGTCACTACTCCCCTTCTGTGGGGCGCAGTCGATGGCGCTACCAGCTATGAACTTCAGCTCGCTGATAATGCTACTTTCGCCAATGCTGAAGTCGCCACTGGTTTGACCTCTACCGTTTATACTCCCAAGGCCGCTTTGAAAGCTGGAACTACCTACTTCTGGAAGGTTAGAGCTGTCAGCGCCACCGGTAACAGCGCCTGGGTTGCCAGCGCTTTCATTACCGCCGCTGCTGCTCCTACCGTTACCGCTGCTCCTACTCAGGTAGCTCCCGTTATCACGGTCAACGTTCCTACCCAGGCTCCTATCACTGTGACCCAGATCCCGGCCCCTGTTACTCCTCCCGTGACTCCCGCCTACATCTGGTTCATCATCGTGATCGGCGCCGTTCTGGTGATCGCTGTTATCGTCCTGATCGTCAGAACCCGCAGAGTCTAGTCTCTAAACAAGATTAGCTTCTAGCTAAGCTCCAGAGCCCCCCGGGAAACCGGGGGGCTCTCTTGTTTACAGCTAAAAGCTATCAGCTTAAAGCTTTCTCAAAAGGTCTCACCTTAAGGTCTCACCTTAAGGTGAGACCCTTTGTGCCTGGCAAGGTGAGACCTTATAAAACCCTGGTCTCCTTTTCTCGCATGCTTACTAACAACTAATTACTAATTACTAACTGCTACTCTTTACTAATAAGGTATAATGCAATTAGAGCTAAGTTTACGAGGTGGCTAATATGACCAAACAGATTACCTTAAAAATCGTAGGTATGCATTGCGGCGGCTGCTCAGCCAGTGTTGAGAAAGCCTTAAAGAGCATTAACGGAGTCTCCGCGGTTACGGTTAATCTGGCTGCCGGAAAAGCTGTAGTGGACTTTGATCCGGATAAGACCAACGACAAAGAAATGGCTAAAGCCGTCAAGAACGCCGGTTTCAGCGCAGGCTAACCTATACAAGGTGAGACCCTGCGAGATCAATCCTGGCTTCGCCTATCTGCTTTGAGCTATAAGCTTTAAGCTTATAGCTCTGTTATAATGGATTTGATGAACGCAAAAACCACACTCAGAATTAGCGGTATGCACTGTGCTGCCTGTGCCTCAGGGCTGGAAAGCGACCTTAAACAATTGCCGGGTATTAAACAGGCTTCGGTTAACATTGCCACGGAAAAAGCCGTGGTGGAATACGATCCTGCTTTTTTGAGCGAAAAAGACCTGCGGAAGAGTGTTGAAAAAGCCGGCTTTCAGGTCGTTTTTAATGAAGTTACTCTTGGTTTGATCGGCATGCATTGTGCTACCTGCGCTTTAACTATTGAAAGCGCTTTACAGGCAACTCCCGGTGTGGTTTCCGCCGCGGTTAATCTGGCCGGTGAGACTGCCCGTGTGGTTTACAATCCGGAAATGGTTTCCACTTCTTGGCTAAAGAAGACGGTGGAAAAGGCCGGGTTTCAGGCGGTAGTGCGGGGTTCTGCTGCCGCTGACACAGAGAAACTGGCCCGCGATAGAGAAGCCCGCAGTCTAAAAATCAGGGTCATCCTCAGTTTTATTCTGGCTATCCCAACCTTTATCCTGATGCTGGTTTCACCCTTTGACATGACGGTAACTAACTGGGTGGTGCTGGCGTTGGCCACTCCCGTCCAGTTTGTCATCGGCGCCCAATTCTACGTGGGTGCTTTTAAAGCCCTGCGCAACCGGCGCGCCGGTATGGATACCCTGATCGCCCTGGGCACCAGTTCTGCCTATTTTTACAGCCTGCTGGTGGTGCTGGGTGTGCTTTCGGGAGCCGTCTATTTCGATTCTGCTGCTTTGATTATCTCGATTATTTTACTGGGCCGGTGGTTTGAAGCCCGCGCCAAAGGCCGCACCTCTCAAGCCATTAAAAAGCTGATCGGCCTGCAGGCTAAAACCGCCGGCATTATCTTAAATGGGGTTGAGACTCAGGTACCGGTGGAAGATGTGGCTGTGGACAATATCGTGGTGGTCCGCCCCGGTGAAAAAATTCCGGTGGATGGCGTGATTATCCAGGGTTCTGCCAGCGTGGACCAGTCCATGTTAACCGGTGAAGCTTTGCCGGTGGAAAAGAAGGTAGGCGATACTATCATCGGCGCCACCCTTAATATCAACGGTTTCTTTCAATTCCGGGCTACTAAAGTCGGCCAGGATACCGCCCTGGCCCAGATCGTTAAGCTGGTAGAAAACGCCCAGGGTTCCAAAGCCCCTATTCAGCGACTGGCGGACAAGGTCGCCGCGATTTTTGTGCCGGTGGTACTGGCTATAGCTTTTTTAACTTTTCTGAGTTGGTATTTGGCGCTGTCCCTGGGCTGGTATCAGGTTAACGCTGGGGCCTTTATCTTCGCCCTGACGGCCTTTATCGCCGTCCTGGTGATCGCTTGCCCCTGCGCCCTGGGTTTGGCCACTCCTACCGCCATTATGGTGGGTACCGGCAAAGGCGCGCAGAACGGTATTCTTTTCAAGAGCGCGGAAGCGCTGGAGCTGGCTTGCCGGGTCAAGACCGTAGTTTTTGATAAAACCGGTACTCTCACTCAAGGCCAACCGGTATTAACTGATGTTTCCCCCGTTGCGGGTATTTCTGAGACCCAACTGTTGTCTCTGGCTGCTGCCGTTGAAAAAGGCTCTGAGCATCCCCTGGGTCTGGCCATCGTCCAGGCCGCGGCCAGCCAAAAACTGGTTCTTTCCACCGCGTTGACTGAATTTGAAGCCGTCAGCGGTCAAGGCCTGCGGGCTAAGCTGGACAGCAAAGACGTTTTATTGGGAAATCGTCAATTCATGCAGGAAAACGCTATTGACCTGAGCCCCTTAACCAATGAGATAGATCAATTAGAACAGCAGGGTAAGACAGTGATAACTGTCGCTGAGGACGGGCGGTTTGTCGGGCTATTAGCGGTCGCCGATACCCTTAAAGCCACTTCCGCTCAGGCTGTCAGTCGCCTGCAATCTCTGGGTCTCAGAGTTGTCATGATCACGGGAGATAACCGGCGTACGGCGGAAGCTATTGCCGGGCAGGCGGGTATCAAGGAGATTCTGGCTGAGGTGCTGCCGCAGGACAAAGCCGCGGAAATCAAGAAATTGCAGAGCGGCGGGCTGGTAGCCATGGTGGGTGATGGGATCAATGACGCTCCTGCCCTGGCACAGGCGGATGTGGGGATAGCCCTGGGTAGTGGTACGGACATCGCCCTTGAAACGGGTGAAATAGTGCTGGTGAAGAATGATTTGAACGATGTGGTGAAAGCTATTGAACTTAGCCGCTATACCCTGCGCAAAATTAAACAGAACCTTTTCTGGGCTTTTATTTACAATAGCCTGGGTATACCCATCGCTGCCGGCGTGCTTTATCCGCTGATAGGTTTACAGCTAAATCCGGTCATCGCAGCAGCTGCCATGGGTTTTAGTTCAATTTCGGTGGTTTCTAATTCACTCTGGATGAACCGTTATAAAATGCGCTCTTAAGGCGGAGAGGGCGGCCCGCTCTTGAATTGATTTGCTGGCTTAAAAATGGGTTTGCTGATGATCTTTTTAACCGGTTGGCGGCGTATGGGCTGAGGCCGGCGTTGAATAACCCAGATATCATTGAAGAAATTTCGGTCCAGCAGATGCCGATGATCGGCGATGTCCAGAAGATCTTTGGAAATCCCGCTCTCGAAATAGGCCACTTCGACGTGTTTGCCCATGTTTTTTACCGCCTGGGCTGCGTAGGCAAAATCGGCGTCACCGCTAATCAAAATTGCTGTATCGTAAAACCCGCTCCAGGCGAAATATAGCAGGTCGGTGGCGATCATCACGTCAATGCCTTTTTCGGTTCCCACGCTTTTCTTGGTGCTGCCCAGCCGCACTTCCAGATAGGGAGTTTTGCGCAGGGCATCCAGAAAATCCTGTTGTTCGCGGTGTCCTTCCGGGTATTGGGAGGGGTCTTGTTGAACGTTGTAATAATAGATGCGGAAAAGGTTCCTGCCAGCCGTCAGTTTATTAGCCAGCTCGGTGAAATTGATATCATGGCGGCCAAAGCTGTTCTTGGCTGAATGGTATAAATTACTGCCGTCAATAAAGATTGCTACTCTATCATCCATTGTTTCATTCCTTATAATGCCGGTTGATTTTATCGGGTCATTTAATTGGGAACATTATATTACATCATACACTATCTCACAACAGGTAATTCTTTGCAGCCTGAATGAACAGTGAACTGACAGCGCGTCTGTCTGGAGCATCTAGGGGTTGTCATCCTGGAGTCCCAATTTTTGCACAAGGAGAGTCCTTGTGCAATTAAAAGGACGGCGCTTGAGTGGAAATAGGAGAAATGTATTGGATTATTATCTTTTACGATAAATACTTTGGCGATGTCCTACCCTTAGTATGATGATATCCTGACCCTCTATATCAAATATTACCCGGTATTCACCGATTCTGAATCTGTAAGTCCCCAAAGAAAAATGAATAAGCTTCTTAGCGTGTTTTAAAGGATCGGCCAGATACCTTTTCAAAGTGCTTTGTATTTTTTCAACTGCAGCTGAATCTAATTTGGAGAGATCTTTTCTGGCGCTTTCTGTAAATAGATATTTCATCTTTTTACTTAGCCTTGAAAACCTCATCAAAGGTCAGGGTTTTCCCATCTCGATATTCCTGGCGGGCTTGTTTTATGCTTTCAAGATATTCCGGGCTGGTAGCGGCTAGTATACTCTCTATAAGCAACTCCTTGTCTTGAGGTTTAAGAGCATTGATAGCCTTAATCAAATCGGATAGAGATAGACCCATATTAATTTTAATATCTTCCGTTTTGCTAACCATAGCGATTTCTCCTACAACACGGATTCAACGTCACTATTATTTTAGCATAATGGCTTTATTAAGTTTCAAGTTGTGAGTTTTGAGTTTCTAGTTTCAAGGACGTCTTCGGCAACTGGGGTTTCTTAAGGACGGACTTTGCTTTCGAGACTAACGAGACGCAAGGTCCGTCCTTGTGAAAGTACCATTCCCCTCCAGATTCTTCGGCCTCGCCATCCGAGGCCTCCAGAATGACACCTCCTGGTTAAGTCCGGTGATTGTCATGCTGGAGCGAAGCGAAGCATCTCAGGGTGGGGTTCCCCTGTTAAAGGTCTTGCATCATTGCGTTGTTTTGTGCAGTCGGTCAAAACCCTCTCCCTCTCTTTTTATCTTGAAAAGCAGGGCGCTGAACTCCGCGCCTAATAGCAAAATAAAGGCTGAATAGTAGATCCAGACCAGAGAGATAATTACCGAAGCTATGGAACCGTAAACCGCATCGTAGTGAGACGATGAATTAATATAAAACACGAAGATTGTTTTAGCTACCTCAAATAAAATAGTGGAGAGCACCGCTCCGGGCCAGATATGTTTCCAGCTCAGCCAGATCGCCGGAGATAATTTGTGCACTAACAGAAAGACCACCAGACTGAAAGAAAGGGCCACCAGGATGGTTAAAATATTGACCACTATTCCTGTGATGGGCAGTTGAACTTGTCCCAGCCGCGTCAGGAAAGTAGAAGTGCCCAGGGAAAGTAGAAACAAGCAGCCTGTCCCCGCCACCATACCCAATTCTCGGGGTTTCCGGATATAAAAAGGATGCTGGTAGGGAATGTCCCAGGCCTTATTGATGCCATGTGTCACTGCGCTGAAGACTCCTGTGCCGGACCATAATAAACCCAGCACGCCCACCAGTCCGAATACTCCGCGGAAGCGCGCGATTTCTTCTATGCCGCTCTGTAAAATGCCCAGCGAGCCGGGTAAATATTGTCCAAAAAAGGTGATTAACTCACTGCGCATGGCTTCAGGTGGTAAAAACAGGCTGAAAATGGCCAGCAAACCCAGCAGCAGGGGAAAGAGCGATAAAAAGGCGAAGTAAGAGATACCGGATGCCATATTAGAGATATCATCCCTTCCTATTTTACGCAGCAGGGCCACGCAGAATCTGACGAAGGTCAGGTCGGACAGATTGATCGCGGTTCGCTGTATTCTGGCTCTGAGAATTTTAAGAAAAAGCATTATAGAGTTTCCTCACATCACAATCATGGGTTGTTTCCTGTTTCAACTAGAGGAACTTCTAGATTATAAACGAAATTCAGCGCTTTTGTCTTTATTATTTTCGCCCTACCGCCTTCACCTGTTATGTTATAATTCAGGAAGTAAGCAGGCAAGGCTGATATCTGAATTACCTATATAGGCAGGACTAATTTGAGAATTCTGGTTTCTAACGATGACGGTGTTTATAGTGACGGTATCTGGGCACTGGCGCATGAATTGAGCGGAATCGCAGAGGTCGTCATAGTGGCCCCGGATCGTGAACAGAGTGCAGTTGGTACCGCGGTTAGCTTGCGTAAACCGCTCAAGGTCCAGGAGATTATTCCGCTGCGACAGGGCATAAAAGCCTATTCAGTCGAGGGGACTCCTTCTGATGCTGTGATCGTTGGACTGGGTAAGGTAGTCAGCGGTAAAGTCGATCTGGTGGTTTCCGGCATTAACCAGGGTTCCAATCTGGGCGAGGATGTTCTGATATCAGGGACGGTAGGAGCGGCTTTATCCGGTTATCTGCGCGGTTTTCCGGCTATGGCTGTTTCTTGTGAAGCTCAGAGGTATTCTCCCGCTTATCTCAAAAAGGTATCTTGCTTTGCCGCTTTGCTGGCTGGGCGCATGCTGGCCGCCGATTTACCGGCTAAACTTTTTCTGAACGTCAATATGCCGGATCTTCCTGTGGCTGAGATTAAAGGTCTGAAAATCGCCGGCCTGGCTCATCGCAGCCATGTCAATACCGTCGAGGAAGGCCATGACGGCAAACGCTCCTACTATACGCTGGTCAGGGCTTCCGTCAACCAGCAAGTGGACAAACGATCTGATATCTGGCTGACCGGGCAGGGGTATATTACCATCACACCGGTCAACCTCTTTTTAAATGATCGTCTGCCGCTGGCGTCTTTGGAAAAACTGATCTCAGGGCTCTTTGAGGAATTCCAACAATTCATACTAAATAACAAATAATAAATAAGAAATCACAGATTATAAATAAAAAATAATAAACCTGAAATGAGAATTAAGATTCAGGATTTAAGGGTAGAGCTGTGAGCTATGAGCTTTGGGTGAAAATTCTAAATCCTAATATCTAAAAGCTAAATGCCGATTCCTTAACGTCTTCGGCATCCCGGATGAAGGTATGAATCGGGACAAATTCTAATTACCAAATTTTTAACGTCCAAAATAAAAGACCGCTGGTTCCTGCTCGTTTGTCATGCTGGAGCGAAGCGAAGCATCTCAGGGTGGCGGGACTTGTACCTCATCCTCCCCTCCAGATTCTTCAGCCTCGCCGTTCGAGGCTTCCAGAATGACACCAAGATCAAGATTGGTCTACTTGATTTTACAGGGGTTGTCATGCTGGAGTGAAGCGAATCATCTCAGGGTAGTTGGGAAAACTTTTAACTTGTCACTCGTACCTCGTAACCGTTCCCCGATTCTGATAGGATGAAAATATGGAGAATATTTCACCCTGGGTAGCTTTTGGCGGCGGGCTGCTGTCTCTGCTTTCCCCCTGTATCTTGCCCCTTATGCCGCTTTATCTGGCGGTCCTGGCTGGGTCGAGTCTGACCGGAGAAGGCAAAAGAAGAAGGCTAAAAGTTTTCAAACATTCTCTGCTTTTTGTGGCGGGTTTTTCTCTGGTCTTTGTGGTCATGGGGGCGGGTGCTGGCTGGATAGGTGATTTAATCAACTCCAACCTTTTCCTGGTGCGGCGTGTCTCCGGCAGCCTGATGATTCTCTTCGGGCTTTTTGTTCTGGCCTCCAGCCGCCTTAGCTGGTTGAATTATGAGAAACATCCCTCGGTCAGTGCTAATCTGACCACCGGCTATCTGCGCTCATTCCTGGTAGGATTATTGTTTGCCTTAGCCTGGACTCCCTGCGTAGGCCCGGTTCTGGGGGGCATTCTCAGCCTGGCTTTCAATTCCAATTCGGTTTGGCAGGGGGCCGTTCTGCTGGCTATCTATTCGCTGGGGCTCGGCTTGCCCTTTCTGGTGATCGGGCTGGCTTTCGATTCTCTACAGCCCATCTTGCTGCGATTGAGACGGTTTTCAGTCTATATCTACCTCGTTAGCGGGTTCTTATTGATCCTGACTGGTGTCCTGATCTGGCTAAATAGGTTAAACTGGTATGTATAATTATTCAGGATGATAAACCGGATGAAGAGCTATAAAAAAGAATTTGTCTGGAAGCTGATCTTGGCGCTGGCTTTGATTTGGCTGCTGATCTTACCGGTAGGCTGCCAGCCTTTAACCGAGAACTCCCTCCCCGAGCTAATTAATCGCCCGGCTCTGGACTTTTATTTGAAAGATTTGGACGGTAATGGGGTACGGTTAAGCGATCTTTTAGGGAAAACAGTGCTTATGAATTTCTGGGCTACTACCTGTCCACCCTGTGTGGCTGAAATGCCAATATTCCAGGAACTTTATACTGAATGGTCAGGCCGCAGCGATGTGGCCTTTCTTTCCATCAATTTAGGGGAGGATGCAGGGAAAGTCAGATCGTTCCTGGAACGCCGCAATTTTACCTTCCCCGTATTGCTGGATTCAAACTGGGATGCCGCTGCAATTTATCAAATCCACTATACGCCTACCACTTGCCTGGTGGATAGTCAGGGTTATCTGATGTTTGAGGTCTCCGGGCCTTTTCAAGACAGGGCAGCCCTGGACAAATATCTCTCCCAATTTATTCCGGCACAGCCCTGAGCTTCCTCTGGCGTCAAAACCCGATTTGGAGTAAAATAATACTCGGGGTTGTGTGTAAAACTTGCTGGGAGGAGAATGATGGGTGATATTTTAAACGAAGTTTATGGGGTAGTCCAATGTAAGGAGTGTCCCTGGTATAAGTCCTGTGCCACACCCATGCGTTTTACTGCGGAAGATCTGCGTAAACAGGTGGCGGCTTCCGGTCCCAATACAGTAGTGCCCACCGGGAATGCCGGCATGGAAAACTTCCTGGCCGGAATGGCTTCCGCCGCCCAAAATTCACTTTTAGAAGCCTGCCCGATTTTTATCGAACGTCTGCGCACCAGCCCTAAACTGGCGCAGCAACTCAAACAATTAATGCAAAACTGGTCTAACGAGGTATAAACAACATGATGAACAGCCAACTGGTTACCGTGTACCTGGGCCTGGGCTCCAATCTGGAAGACCGCCGTCAGCATCTGGATATGGCAATTGATTTCTTAAAAGAGCGCATAAAAATAGAGCAATTATCTCCGATTTATGACACCGCTCCCGTTAATTTACCCGGACAGCCGAGATTTTTGAATATGGTGGTGCGGGTTTCCACGCGCCTGAGTCCTAATAACCTGCTTTTTATGGCCAAGGGGATTGAAGCAAAATTGGGTAGGGTACCCCTGGACACCCCTCGCCCCATTGACATCGATATTCTCTTTTTCGGTGATCAGGTTATCAATACACCTCCTGATTTGGTGGTGCCTCATCCACGCCTGTTTGAAAGGGCTTTTGTGCTGGTGCCCTTGGCGGATATCGCGCCTGATCTGGTTCATCCTGGCAATAAGAAAACGGTCAAACAAATGCTGGAGTCGGTCCAGGGCAAAGACGATGTGAAGCTCTTGACAGACCCCAACAAGCCGAAACCATAATGTACGAAGTTTTCGTTGAGCAATTTTTTGAAGCCGCCCATTTCTTAAAGGGCTATCAGGGCAAATGTGAGAATGTCCACGGCCATCGCTACTCTGTGGTGGTCAGGCTAAAATCTGAGAAGATCAATGAAATTGGATTGGCCTATGATTTCACTGATATCAAGCAGCATTTAAGAGCGATTCTGGTTAGCTACGACCATGCCCTCTTAAACGATTTACCGCCTTTTGATAAGATCAACCCCTCGGCGGAGAACATCGCCTCTACCCTTTATAACCAGCTCAAGGACAAAATTACCGGTACAGCGGTGGTCCTGTCAGCGGTCGAGGTCAGGGAAAATCCTTATCAAGGGGTAGTCTACACCCCCTAATTCAGTCTTTCGGGAGGCAGCAGGGTGGGGATAGTATCGGTGATGGGGTAGTTGACCTTGCAGCGTGCGCAGTACAAAGCACCGGAAGTAATTTCCTCCCCATTTTCCTTCTCGATTTTTAATTCCAGCTTGCCCTTGCAGACTGGGCACACCAGAATGGACATTAAGTCTTTTTTCATCTCTCAATTTTAACATTTCTTAACGCTATCGTACAGGGTAAAAAAGAAGCCTCCCGATCACATCGGGAGGCTTCTTATATTTTCTGAAAAAATCCGCTTATTTCTTGGCAGCGGGAGCTTTAGCGTCGGCTTTGGCCGCGCCTTCAGCAGGAGTCGTGCCTTCAGCAGCAGCGCCTTCAACAGCCCCTTCGACAACCACAGCCTTGACCTCTTCAACCACTTCGACAGGTCTCAGGGCAACCTTGACAATGGTCAGGTCACCTTCGTTCAAGATGGTGATATCAGGTAGTACCACGTCCCTGACGTGAACAGCCTGATCGGCTGCGACGATAGAGCTGATATCCACAGGGATACGATCGGGCATCTTATCAGGCAAGCACTCAATGTTTAGACTGCTCAGTACCTGGTATAGCATGTTCTCTCTGATCTTAAGAGCAGGTGATTCGCCCACGATCATGATGGGCACTTCTACTCTGATCTTTTCAGTCATGTTAACTTCGTAGAAATCCACGTGCAGCAAGATGCCTTTTATGGGGTCTTTCTGCACCTCGCGCACCATAACAGGACGGGCTTTTTCTGATTTGCCGACTGTCAGGTTAATCAGACGAGTGTGGCCGGCTTGAGAAACTACTTTTCCCAGGATTGCAGCATCGCCCTGTAAAGACGCCGATTCAACATTATGGCCAAACAGGTGTACCGGTACAACACCTTTGTTTCTTAAAAACTTGACCTTCTTTCCGAGCACCGCTCGTTTTTCAACTTTGAGTTCGATTCTTTCCGCCATTTATGTAACTCCTTTATTTAACCCAACAAGTAATCATTCTATCAATTATTAGCTCCTCATGCAACCTTGGGCGGTTTATCGTTTTGTTCATATTGGGTTGGCGCGTCGGTTAAAGTCTGTCATTCCTGCGAAAGCAGGAATCTAAAACACCGATTTAACAATACTATTAATCCCAATATCAATGGTATTTGCAGAAACAGTATTATAATATTTTATAACAACTAGTTGACTCTTTACTAACTAGGAAATAGAATGTATCCTAATCGAGCAGCCTTATAAGAAATACCTGTAAGGTGAACAAGCTTGACATTTCTCTTCCCAAATATGATTTGCAGATTGAGCTCAGAATGTAATTAGAAATAGCCCAAAATGGAAAAGGAGGGAGAAAGAAATGAAAAACCGACTATTATTTCTGGTGCTTGCTCTGGTTCTTATCAGCAGCCTCGTATTAGTTGGCTGCGGTACTGCTTCCACAACTCCTGCTAAAACCACCATTGCGCCTACAACAACTGCGGCACCCACTACACCTGCGATAACCTACAAACTAAAGTACGGCGATCAGAATCCAGCTACCGGCTGGGAAGGTACTCATGCTGCCCAACCCTGGCTGGATCAGATTACAGCGGCCACTAAAGGCGCTGTCCAGTTCGAAACCTATTATTCTCAAACCCTATTCAAAGGCCCTGACGCCTGGACTTCAGTTAAGAATGGCGTAGGAGATATGGCCTGGATGTTCCATGGTTACTGGTCCAATCAGACGCCTCTGGCTGACGTAATCTCCCTACCGTTGATGCCCTTCAAGAGCTCCAAGCAGGCCAGCGGTATATTCTGGAAGCTATATGAAAAATATCCGGGCATACGTGACCAGTTTAAGGACAATCATGTCTTGATCACCTGGACTTCCCAACCTTACTTCCTTATTACCAGCAAAAAACAGGTAAAAACCATGGAAGATATGAAAGGTCTGAACATCCGTGTTACCAGCGGCCCGCCTATTGATATGATGAAACTACTGGGCGCTACCCCTGTTACCAAGGGTATGCCGGATACCTATCTAGCCCTCCAGAAGGGTGAAATAGACGGAATGCTTGTCCCGTGGGAGGCTCTGCTATCGTTCAAACAGTATGAAGTGGTTAAATACTATACCTATGCTCCCCTGGTTACTGTGTACTTTACCCAGGCCGTGAACAACGCCACCTGGGACAAATTGCCCAAGAATATTCAGGACCAGATTAATTCTGTCTCAGGCCTGAAAGGTTCTGAATTCTGGGGTGCTAATATGTTCGATGCCGCTATGGTGGCCGGACGTGATCAGGTTAAGGCGCAGGGTGTTGAAATGATTGAATATACTCTGCCCGATAATGAAATAGCCAGGTGGAATACCACCGCTGGTAAACCTCTCTGGGATGCCTGGGTCACCGCCCAGACCGCGGCCGGACATCCTGAGGCTAAGGAGATACTGGATACCTGCCTGGACTTGATCAAGACTTATAATCCGTAAGCTAATTGGCTTTGGTAAATTACGTCATCTGTCCGGGTGTGTTTGCATTCGGGCAGGTGACGTGTTACATCTTTTCTTAATCAAAACGACTGCAAACAACTAATTGTTTTGGTGATGAAACTGGTGAAAATCTCTTAAGGAGAAACCAGGGATGGAAGGTAATCTAGAAAAGAAGACAACCCCACCTCTCTTTAAGGGCGTCTTAGGTATTATCGTTCAATATATGGACGTGGCAGTCAATCCAATCACACGCTACGGGTCTTATATCTCAGCTTTTATGCTGGCCACCTTGATGTTATTAACTTTCATAGACACGATCTTTGCCAGATTAGGTAAATGGTCGTTTATTAACAGCCGCACTGATTTCTTTGGCCCGATCATTGGCGGGCAGGAAATAGCAGAGCTGCTCATGTTGACGATGATAGTTTCCGGCCTGGCTTACTGCGCCTCAAGGCGAGGTCATATTCGAGTGGATTTGATTCTAGAGCATGTTTCTAAAAAAGCCAGCCTGGGATTGGATATCTTTGCAAATTTCTTTTCTTTTGTATTTTATTTATTGATCTGCTGGCAGGCGATTCAATTTGGAGTTGATAATATCAGAGATAAATCCGTCACCACGATATTGTTAATTCCCCACCCTCCTTTTAATTTTATTCTTGCGATCGGAGCTGGTATGGTCGCGCTGGTCTTTTTGCGAGACTTCTTTACCTCGATCAAGGAGGTAGTGGATTAATGGATTCGGTTACGGTCGGCTATATTGGTATTGCGGTTCTACTTATACTCCTTTTCAGTGGTCTGCACATTGGGGTCGTGATGGGGTTGCTGGGTTTCCTCGGCCTGGTCTATTTATTGGGTTGGGATAACGCGCTGGGGGTTTTGAAAACTGAGCCTTATTCTGACTTTGCCAGTTATGATTTCAGCGTTATCCCGCTGTTTATCCTGATGGGGGAATTCTGTTTTTACGGCAATATTAGTGGTGATTTGTATCAAACAACCCACAAATTATTTGGCAGCTTGAGAGGCGGCCTGGCTATGGCCACCATCGGTGCCTGCGCTGCTTTTGCCGCGGTCTGCGGGTCCGGCATCGCTACCGCGGCTACCATGACGACGGTAGCTTTGCCTGAGATGAGAAAATATAAATATGATCTGGGTTTTGCTACCGGCACTCTCGCAGCCGGGGGCACTATCGGTATTTTGATCCCTCCCAGTGTCATCATGGTTATTTATGGTATGTTAGCACAGCAATCTATCGGTAAACTGTTTCTGGCTGGTTTTATTCCCGGGATTATTCAGGCGGTAATGTTTATCTGCGTTATTGCTTTTATGTGCTGGCGCAATCCCAAACTGGGACCGGCCGGGCCAGGTTCTCGTTTTATCGAAAAAATAAAATCCTTAAAAAACACCTGGATTGTTATTGTGCTCTTTCTTCTTGTGATCGGCGGTATTTACTTCGGCTGGTTCAGTCCCACAGCGGGTGCCGGCATAGGTGCGATGGGTGCTTTTCTTTTCGCTTTGAGCAGAAGAAGATTGAGTTGGAAACAATTCGTCGGCAGCCTGGTTGAGACCACCAGGACCTCTGGTATGATATTTTTTATAATCCTGGGCGCCCTGATATTAAGCGTTTTTCTGGCTGTTACCCGTTTGCCCGCAGCTTTGTCCGATCTGGTCCTGAATTTACATCTTAGTAAATATGTAATTTGGCTATGCATAGTTGTCCTTTATTTATTTTTAGGGGCCGTGATGGATGAAATTGGCATGATTCTGTTGACAGTGCCGATATTATTCCCGATTATGGTAAGTTTGGGTTTCGATCCGATCTGGTTTGGTATTATGGTGGTCATTATTTGTGAAATGGGTATGATTTTGCCGCCTGTAGGTATGAACGTCTTCGTGATCAAAGGTATGGCGCCGGATGTGCCCACCTATTCTATCTACAAAGGTATTTTGCCCTTTGTTTGTGTTGATGTATTGGAAATCGTTCTTTTGACTGCGGTGCCGATTATCGTGCTCTGGCTGCCGTCGGCTTTAAGTTAGATTATTATTGTAATACAGGTGGCCCGGCTTTAGAATGCTAAGGTCGGGCTGAATTATTTTAGATTGTCATTTTCTGTAAGGCTTGGTTTGGAGTTAAAACGGAAATTAATATGAAAGTCGCTTTACATATTTGCTGCGCAGTTTGCGCGGCGGGTGCTGCTGAACGTTTGCTGGAAGAAGGCTTTAGCCTTGAGGGTTATTTTTATAATCCTAACCTGTATCCGCAAGAGGAATACCTGCGCCGCTTGGAGAATGCCCAAATCGTGGCCGCCAAGTTGGGTTTTAGCTTAACCGAAGGTCCCCGGGATTATCAAAATTGGCATGGGGCAGTCACCGGACTGGAAAATGAGCCTGAGGGTGGTCTCCGCTGCCAGACCTGTTTCAAATTCAGACTGGAACGTGCCTTTTTGTTTATGCAGGAATCCGGTTGCCAGGCTTTTACCAGCACTTTGACTATGGGGTCAAATAAACCAGCCTTATTAATCAACCGATTGGGACATGAGATTGGCGGTGAGAGTTACCTTATGCGGGACTTCAAGAAGAAGGCCGGCATCCAGCGGGCAGGGCAACTGGCCGCCCAATGGGGTTTATATCGCCAGCACTACTGCGGCTGTCAATACAGCTTAAACGAGATGGAGAAACGAATAAGAAATAAGCTTCACTAGCCCAGTGTGGCATCATATGCCGATTTGTTGGATAATAGTTACGAATTATCAATATTAAGAAGATTAATGGGGATGTTATGAATTCAAAGTCAGTAAAGCAGACACAGCCAATTGATTTTGACGAAGATCGCCGCTGTTTTAATCAAGCCCGTCTTCAGGAATTAACCAAGGTTCTTACTGAAAGGGAAAAAGAGCTTAATTACGTTTATACTACCTCTCGTCTATTCGAGAATGAAAGCCTCTCCATCGATGATATTCTTCAGGGTGTGATAGATTCCGTTCCACCTGCCTGGCAATATCCGGAGATCACCTGTGCCCGCCTTAAAATCAAAAATAAGGAATTTATCACTGAGAGATTCGAGGAAACAGTCTGGAAACAGTCCCAAAACTTCGTTGTCAACGGTAAAAGATTCGGTTCCATCGAAGTCTATTACACCGAAGAGAAGCCTGCCTTGAGCGAGGGCCCCTTTCTAAAAGAGGAAAGAAACCTGCTTAACGTCATCGCTGAAAGATTAGGGCATACCATCGAACGTAAAATGGCGGAGCGCAGTATCAAGTTATTATATCAACAGGAAAGAAAACTGCGTGAAAAACTGCAAGCCGAGATGAGAGTACGGGTAGATTTTACCCGTAAATTGATTCACGAACTCAAAACACCGCTCACCGCTTTGATCGCAACCAGTCAGTTATTATACGATGAAACTCAGGGCCAAAGGGTAGGGAAACTGGCTAAATATATTCTGGATAGCGCCAGTAATTTGAATATTCGTGTCGATGAACTCCATGATGTTGTCAGGGGAGAAACCGGAATATTAAAGTTGACTTTAAAACCGGTGAAAATCAAGCAATTATTGCAGTCCCTGATCAATGAGACTCAGGCTCTGGCTCAGCAAAGCGGTATATCCATAGAGTTGAATATGCAGAGTGAAATACCTGAAATTTATGCTGATCCCGATCGTCTTCGCCAGGTTGTTTTAAACCTGGTCAATAATTCTATTAAGTATGCCAGGGAAGGCCACAGAATTGTTATCGGAGCCGCCCAACTCGCCGCTGAATTACAGGTTGAGGTGAGGGATTTTGGGCCGGGAATTGATGAGCAAAGGCAAAAGACGATCTTTGAACCAGGTTATCAACAATTTCATCTCGAAGAGCGCTCTGGTGGACTTGGCATTGGGCTGGCTTTATGCAAAACCCTCGTTGAGCTTCACGGCGGCCGCATTTGGGTTAAGAGTAAGGCAGGCAAAGGCGCCAGATTCATTTTTAACATTCCTCTTAAAGAAGTACTGAATAACAATAAGGCTGGACATTAGAGAAACTATGAAATTACTTATTATTGAAGACGATAAGAGTATTATTAACGCCATCAGCGTTGCCTTCGAATTTCGCTGGCCGGAAGTGAAGGTGGTTTCTGCCATGTTTGGAAAAGAGGGAATAGACCTGGTCAAAAGAGAGTCGCCGGATGTGGTAATTTTGGATTTAAATTTGCCGGATATCAGCGGATTTGAGGTACTAAAAAGCTTTCGTGTCTTTTCATCTGTCCCAACCATTATTCTGACTGTTAGTTTTGATGATACGGATGTTCTTAAGGGGTTGGAAGCGGGGGCTGATGATTATATTGTGAAGCCTTTTAATTACCTTACTCTTTTAGCCAGGGTTAAAGCGGTGCTCAGGAGAACTGAAAGGGAACCTTTTAAAGGTAACATCATCGCTTTGAGCTCCAGACTGAATATCGATTTCGTCAGTCAAAAGGTCAGAGTGGATAATCGTCCTGTAAAATTAACTCCGATCGAATATCAGCTTTTAATCCTGCTGGTTAAAAATAAGGATAAGGTCATTAGTTATCAACAAATTATGCAAGAAATCTGGGGTAAGCCGCTGGGGGGCAATACCGAGAATATTCGTATTTATGTACGCCGGCTTCGTCAGAAATTACAGGATATACCACCTGAGATGATCTTGAATCAACACGGTTCAGGCTACATCTTTAAAAGCTAAGCCTTTAGACAGCAAATCCGCAATCTTGCCGCATACCGATTCTTTGCTTCTCTCAAAAAGTTAATCATTATATATAAAGTTGCAAAATATTAACAAATAGTTTAAAATTCGGCTTAAGTAATAGGTAAGCGGTTGCCGGTTTCAGATTATGAGTTTTATAACGCAACACAACGTAGAAAGAAAAATACTTTCAATTCTGAAGGTGCTGAGCGCATTGCAGAGACCGGCTGGTTCCGTCATTATTGCCAAGCACCTGAAAGAGCGGGGCATAGATTTAAGCGAGCGGGCTATTCGATATCACATGCGCTTAACTGACGAACGCGGTTTCACTCAGTTGATCAGCGAAAGAGACGGACGTGTGATTACTGAAAGAGGCCTGCATGAAATCCAGAGCGCCCTGGTTAATGATAAAGTTGGGCTGGCTATTTCCCGCATTGAACAACTGGCTTTTCGCACCAACCTTGATCTTGAGAACTTAAGCGGCAAAGTGCCGGTTAATATTTCCTTCTTCCCTGAAGAAAAATTTGCCGAAGCTTTAAAGGAAATGGCCCCGGTTTTTGAGAAAGGCCTGTGTGTCAGTCGCCTTGTCCATACCGTCGTGGGTGGTGAGCGTATCGGCGATATCCTGGTTCCTGAAGGGATGGTTGGGCTGGCCTCTGTTTGCAGCATTGTTATCAACGGCGCCTTGCTTAAAGCCGGCATTCCCATGGATTCCAGATTCGGCGGCCTTTTACAGCTGCACAACCACAAACCCATCCGCTTTACCGAGATGATCCATTACAACGGCTCTTCGCTGGATCCCTCCGAGATTTTTATCAAAGCTAGAATGACCGCGGTCAAGGAAGCGGTGCTCTCCGGTGATGGTGAAATATTGGCTAACTTTAGAGAAATTCCGGCCATCTGCCAACCGGTCGCTGAAAATGTTATTAACAATCTTAAGCGCGCAGGAATTTTAGGTGTTCTCCTGGTTGGCAACGTCAGTGAACCTGTCTGTGAGATCAATATCGATTTAAACAAAATAGGCATAATTCTGCTGGGTGGGCTTAACCCAGTGGCAGCAGCCGCTGAGGCTGGTATTGAAGCTGAAAATCACTCTATGAGCACCGTCATTGATTTTCGCTTGTTAAAACCCTTTGAAGAGGTTTTAACTAAGGGTCGTTAAGAGCAAAGGCGCGACTTGCGCACTTTTTTAATAAAAGCCTTTAAGCAATAAGAAAATAGATAAGGAGATAACCAGATGGCAAAAACCACCGTAACCGCAAATAAAATTGCAGCAATTAATCCCTTTGAAACTGTCAGGACCCAGGTAGACAAATGCGCTGAAATCCTCAAGCTTAGCCCCGAAATAACTGAAATGCTCAAGAATCCCCTGCGAGAACTTCATGTATCTTTGCCCGTCCGCATGGACAACGGCAAGATTAAAGTCTTCCAGGGTTTCAGAGTTCAATACAATGATGCCCGCGGCCCGGGCAAAGGCGGCATCCGTTTTCATCCTGAGGAGACTATTGATACCGTCAAGGCGCTCTCAGCCTGGATGACCTGGAAATGCGCTGTTGTCGATATTCCCCTGGGCGGAGCCAAGGGCGGCGTCATCTGTAATCCCAAGGAAATGTCCAAGGGCGAACTGGAGAGGCTTAGCCGTGCTTACATGAGAGCCATTGCTCCTTATATTGGGCCTGAGAAAGATGTTCCCGCCCCGGATGTTTATACCAATGGGCAGACCATGTCCTGGATGATGGATGAGTACTCTGTTATTTGCGGCAAACCCCAATTCGGTGTCATTACCGGTAAACCTCTTTGCCTGGGTGGTTCTCCCGGCCGCGATGATGCTACTGCTCGCGGCGGTATGTTCACTATCCGCGAGGCTGCGAAAGCTCTGAAAATTGATTTAAAGAATGCCACGGTGGCAATCCAGGGCTATGGTAATGCCGGTTATTATGCGGCCAAACTGGCCAAAGAAATGTTCGGCTGCAAAGTTGTTGCCGTCTGTGACAGCCGGGGAGGCGCCTACTCCGCTAAGGGTATTGATCCCGCAGTTGCCTTTACCTGTAAAGAGAAGACCGATTCCGTCTGCAACCTGTCCAGTGTGGAAAAGCTGACCAATGAAGATGTCATAGGTCTGGATGTGGATATTTTGATCCCCGCGGCCCTTGAAAATGTGATCACTGCCAAAAATGCCAGGAGCGTCAAAGCCAAGATTGTGGCTGAATTGGCTAACGGTCCCACTACTCCCGAAGCCGATGATATCCTCTATGCCAAAGGTGTGCACACCATTCCCGATTTCCTGTGCAATGCCGGCGGCGTGACCGTCTCCTATTTTGAGATGGTGCAGAATGCCTGTATGTACTACTGGGACGAGGCTGAAGTCTATGCCAAACTGGACAAAAAGATGACATCCGCTTATAAAGCGGTGCTCGCTACCAGCCGCCAGTACAAGATCAACATGCGCCAGGCCGCCTACGTTATCTCTGTCAGACGCGTGGTAGAAGCCATGCAGATGCGCGGTTGGGTCTAAAATCACGGGTTAATAATTTGTAATATGTTTTGGAAGCACACAGCCATTTATGGTTGTGTGCTTCCATTGTCACGCACACAAGGTCTCACCTTGTGAGATTAACTCGTAACTTGTTTTGGATTTGAATATTAGAGTTTTTCTCTCGCAGCTTATAGCTTTAAGCTTTTTACTTGACACCTTTCAGAGTCCCTGATAAACTTTTCAGGTGGGCTGCGCTAGTAGCCTTTATTTTTCCCCGGGGCCCCATGGTGTAGCGGTCAAACATGCCACCCTGTCACGGTGGAGATCGCGGGTTCGAATCCCGCTGGGGTCGCTTCCTCTTTACATTTGCCCCCATACTTGCTTTAATTAGCCATAATTGCCAAGCTTAAATATTTGGTGCGCTTTTAGCTTTTAGCTTACAGCTTTAAGCTATTCTAAGCAGGGGAAAAGCCTATGAGCGGGGAAATCGTTGCCGTCATTATTCTCTCCATTGCCCTGATCGTCGTCGTTTTAGTCCTTATCCTGCGCAAGCCGCAGGATAACGGCCAGTCTTTCGCTCTCCTCCAGCAGCGCATCGGCCAGGTGGAGGAACAGGTTAAAAAGGGACTGGAAGATGGCAATAAAACTGTCAGCGAAAAATTCGAGAATTCTCTGCGAGTCATCGGCGATATTAAAAAGACTATCGGCAGCCTGGAAGAAACCAATAAACAGATGCTTGAGATAGGCAAGGACATCGCCGGCCTTCAAGACCTGCTGCGCCCTCCTAAAATCCGCGGCGGGTTAGGTGAAGTGACCCTCATCAACATTTTAAGTGAACTGCTGCCCCGCCAGAATTTTGAGGAGCAATACCGCTTCAGAAACGGGGTCATCGTTGATGCTGTCATCAAAGTGGGCAACCGTTTGGTGCCCGTTGATTCCAAATTCCCGCTGGACAGCTTTGAAAGGTATCTCGCTGCTACTGACGATAAAGACAAGACCGCCTGCCTCAAAGAATTCTGCCGCAGCGTTAAAATCCAGATCGATGATATCTCCGCTAAATACATTCTGGAAGACGAATCTACCTATGATTTTGCCCTCATGTTCATTCCTTCTGAAAATGTATATTACCAAACTATTCTTAAAGATGAGATAGAACTGGATGCTAAAAGCATCGCTGAATACGCCCTGGCTAAACGGGTGGTGATCGTCTCACCTAACAGTATTTATGCTTACCTGCGGGTCATTTTAATCGGCTTGCGCGGTTTTCAGGTTGAAAGCAACGTGCGCAAGATTATGGACGACTATAATCGCTTAAACAAGGAACTCGAGAAATTCCAGAAGCAATTCGAGACCTTAGGTGGCCATATCAATCACGCTCAGGCCGCTTTCGATGGCGCTGCCCGTCAACTGGGCACCTTTTCCGCCAAAATGGCCCAGGTCTGCCAGTCTCCGGAAGTTAAAACCCTGGAAGAAGGAGAGCCGTCTTTATCCCAGCCCGAAAAACCACTCTAGCAATAAAACTCGAAACTCGAAAACGATAGCCTCGCTGTCATCCTGGAGTCCCGATGAAATCGGGACGAAGGATCTCAGGGTGGTTGGGAGGGCTCGTAACTCTAAATTAATCTCTGGATGTCTTAAAATGTCTACTGAAAAGTATACCGTCTCAGGTGAAGAATTACTGTCTAAAATAAAAAAATTGATCCATGAGGGCAACATCCGCCGCGTGCGTGTCATTCAGGGCGGACGGGTCATTATTGAGATCCCCCTCACCGTGGGGGCTTCCGCGGCCGCCCTGGGCATCATGATGGCCCCGGTCCTGGCGGCCATCGGCGCTCTGGCGGCTTTGATTACCGAATGCACTCTTGAAGTTGAAAAAGTAGATAAGGAATAAACATATTTATGGAAAAGCGGCAGCTTCTTTTATTAGTTGACGGCAATGCCCTGGTGCACCGCGCCTATCATGCTATGCCGCCTTTGACCGCGCCCAAAACCGGCGAAATCGTGGGCGCCGTCTATGGCTTTGCCTCGATGCTGGTCAGGGCCATCAACGACCTTAAACCCACCCACACCGCCGTGGCTTTCGACCGTAAAGCTCCCACTTTCCGCCATGAACTTTTTGCCGATTATAAAGCCCACCGCCCCGCCACTCCGAGCGAACTCATCAATCAGTTGGGCAGGGTCAGGGAGGTGGTCACTTCCTTCCAAATCCCCATCTTTGAGATGGACGGCTATGAAGCGGACGATATCATTGGCTCATTAAGCGCTCAGGCCGCCCAGCAAAATATCCAGACTGTCATTCTCACCGGTGACGCCGATATGATGCAGCTGGTTTCTCCCCAGGTCAAAGTCTTCTACCCCAGGCCGGGTGGTTCTTTTTCGGATGCCATTCTGTATGACGAGGCCGCCGTCAGGCAAAAATATGGCGTAGAACCGGTTCTGATCGCCGATCTGAAAGCCCTTAAGGGAGATCCCTCGGATAACATCCCCGGCGTTCTGGGCGTGGGCGAAAAGACCGCCTTAAAACTGGTTCAGCAATTCGGACCTGTGGAAAATATGCTGGAGCACCTGGATGAAATCCAGCCTGCTAAGCTGCAGGAAAAGATCAAATCTAATGTTGAAGTAGTCAAACAGAGCAAGGTGCTCACTACTATCGTACGGGCCACTCCGGTAGTTCTTGATTTAGAGCATTGCTGCCGCATGAGTCGTTACGACCGTGCCCTGGTAACCGACCTTTTCCGCGATCTGGGCTTTAATAGTCTTCTCGCCAAATTGCCTGCCTCAGATGTTGAGCAGCCAGCTTCGAAATCACCTGTGGTTGAGAGCAAATCTGTTGAAATAATTTATAAAACTATCGATTCTCCCGCTGATCTTCAGGCCCTGGTCAAACACCTTGCTGGAGCTAAATCTCTGGCCATTTCCGTTGAGGGTTCCGGCTTGAATCCCATGAACGCCCAGCTGGTCGGCCTGGCCGTTTCTCCCGCAGCAGGGGAAGCTTACTATGTTCCTCTCTCTGGACAGTTGTCCCAGTCGGAAACGCTTTTCCTTCTGAAGCCCTTGCTGTCCAATCCTGCCCTTGCCAAAAGCCTCCACAACACCAAATACGCCCTGGTCTTGCTGGCAGAATGCGGACTGGGAATCACCAATTTTGAATTTGACACTATGCTGGCCGCTTACCTGCTGGGCGATAAGTCATTGGGTCTCAAAGAAATGGTTTTTAGCCGCACCGGCCAGGAAATCACCCCCTCCAAAGAGCTGACCGGCAGCGGCTCCAGGCAAATTTCTATGTTTCAGGTTGATACTTCTGAAGTAGCCTCTTTCGCCTGCGCTAACGCCGATATGACCGGCAGGCTGGCCGCATTGCTTAAAGCTGAACTGGCCGCTCAGCCGGAACTAAATAAACTATATACGGAAGTTGAGGCCCCTCTGGTGCCGGTCCTGGCCCGCATGGAGCGCTGGGGCATCGGTCTGGATACTCAACTATTAGCTGAAATGTCTCAGCGATTGGGCGGCCAGATGGAGACCCTCAAGGCCCAGGTATTTAGCCATGCCGGTCATGAATTTAATCTCAATTCCCCCGCTCAGCTGGGTTCTGTGCTCTTCGATGAACTGCATTTGCCCGGCAAAAAGACCCACGGCAAGTATTCCACAGACGCCGCCATACTTGAGGAATTAAGAGATCGTCCCATCGTTGCCTGCATTCTGGAATACCGCCAGTTAATTAAATTGAAGTCCACCTATATCGACGCCCTGCCCGGACTGGTCAATCCCCGCACCGGCCGGGTGCATACTAACTTTAACCAGACCCGCACCACCACTGGCCGCCTGTCTTCCAGCGAGCCCAACCTGCAAAATATTCCTATTAAAAGCGAGCTGGGCAGAGCAATTCGCCAGGCTTTTATCGCTCCTCCCGGCTATCTGCTGCTGGCGGGGGATTATTCACAGATCGATCTGCGCGCCCTCGCCCACCTTTCGCAGGACGAGAACCTGCTGGAGGCTTTCCGCCAGGATAGGGATATTCACGCCGCCACCGCCGCCCAGATTTTCGCCGTGGATATCTCGCAGGTCAAACCGGAAATGCGCCGCCTGGCCAAAACCGTCAATTTCGGCGTCATTTACGGTATGAGCGAGTTCGGCCTGGAGCAGGCTACCGAGCTGTCCCGCCAGGACGCCGGAAAATTTATTTCCGCCTATTTTACCCGTTACCCCGGCGTGGCCCGCTATCTCGAAGCCACCCGCGAACAGGCTCGGCACACAGGTTATGTCCAGACCCTCCTGGGACGGCGCCGCTATATTCAGGAGATCAACTCGCCCAACCGTATGCTTCGCGAATCCGCCGAAAGGATGGCCATCAATATGCCTGTCCAGGGCACTTCCTCTGATATCATCAAAGTGGCTATGATAGACTTGCACCGCGAGCTTCAGGCTCGATCTCTAAAGAGCCGCATGCTGCTCCAGGTGCATGATGAACTGATTTTTGAAGTCTCTCAGGATGAAATGGAATTGATGACCCGGCTCGTACCCCAGAAAATGTCATCTGCTATTAAGCTGAGTGTCCCCGTCAAGGTAGATATCAAGTCCGGCCCCAATTGGGGCAGCATGGAGTAGCGTTATTCTTAAGGAGTCCTCCTTGCCTCCAAAACCCCTTGTTGCAAGGAGACTCCTTAAAATTAGGTTTTCTGTTTGGTGTTTAAGGTTTAGAATTTGGATATTACCCTTGAGGGAGAGGAATTAAAGGTGAGGGGGTATTTCTCCCGGTAAAGGTCTCATCTTGCACCCCCTTTTCGCCTGCGTAAGGTGAGACCTTATAAAACTCTCGTTTCCCGGTAAAGGTCTCATCTTGCCCCCCTTTTCGCCTGCGTAAGGTGAGACCTTATAAAACTCTCGTTTCCCGGTAAAGGTCTCATCTTGCACCCCTTTTCGCCTGCGTAAGGTGAGACCTTATAAAACTCTCGTCTCCCTTGCCCGTTTTTCCCGGTAAAGGTCTCATCTTGCACCCCTTTTCGCCTGGGTAAGGTGAGACCTTATAAAACTCTCGTTTCCCGGTAAAGGTCTCATCTTGCCCCCCTTTTCGCCTGCGTAAGGTGAGACCTTATAAAACTCTCGTCTCCCTTGCCCGTTTTGGTAGGTTTATAATTCAATTCTTAACTATTCACTCTGCGAATGCAGCAAGGAGTAACTGGCATGCCCGAACTTCCCGAAGTTGAAACCACCATCAACGACCTAAAGCCCCATCTGACCGGTCTGCGTATCAAATCGGTCGAGGTGTTGGCGCCCAAAACCATTGAAACCCCCTCTGCCGCAGAATTCGCCGCCGGCCTCAAGGACAGAACTATCATTAGACTCTCTCGCCGCGGCAAGCACCTGCTTTTTACCCTGGATGACCACCGCGTCTTGATCATTCACCTCAGGATGACCGGCTCGCTGTTAATTAAAAAGGCTTCTGAAGCGCCGGACAAATTCGTGAGGGTGATTATTAGATTCGCGGACGGCACGCTCTTGCATTTCAGGGATGTCCGCCGCTTCGGGCGGATGTGGCTGGTGGAGGATGAGGCAGCGGTGGTCGGCAAACTGGGCGTTGAACCCTTCAGCCCTGAATTTACACCTGCCTTCTTGAAGGGTCTGCTTAAAGGCCGTCAGACACCCATCAAAAGCCTTCTCTTGAATCAAACTCTGATCGCCGGTATCGGCAATATGTATGCGGATGAAGCCCTGCACCACGCCCGTTTGCATCCTCTGCTTCCGGCTGGCGGTTTGAACAAGGCGGAAATTTCCGCCCTGCATGAAGCTATACTGCACGTCTTAAGTAAAGGCATCAAGAATAAAGGCGCCAGCACTGACACTTATTTCCGCCCTTCCGGCAGTAAAGGATCGGCCCATCTTGAGTTTCAGGTCGCCCACCGCAAAGGCCAGCCCTGTTCCTGCGGCTGTGTTATAGAGCGCATCACCGTCCAGCAGCGCGGCACCTTCTTCTGCCCCCACTGCCAGCCCCTCTCAAAAAGGTGAGACCTTAAGGTCTCACCTTTTGTGGCTAAAACTCAAATTCCGACTCTTCAAAATGAGGATTGTATTCCGCTACAAACCTTTCGTAGGAAAGTGCTGAATTTGTTTTCGAGAAAAAAGATAGTATCTCTTCCGGATGCACCCAACTTGTTTTTCTCAAACCCAAATAATCCTGAAAAGAACAGGGAAAATCCTTTTGGTCCGTGTTGTCTTGCGCTAAAGCTTGCTTGTGTATGTAGCGGGTAATATGCAGATATTGTGCTTCGTCGGTCATCAGCACCGCTTTGTAGACACCCTGGTATAATTTGCCTACCCGGTCATGGCTCCGATTGAAATACATCGTGTACCTGGTGCCAAGCGAACTCATGAATCGATCAATTCCATCAATGGAGGTTTGTTTTAAGAACAGATGAAAATGATTCGGCATCAGGCAATAAGCTAATAAATGGATCTCTGAACTGTAGTTCTTTAAGTTTAGTGTACTAAATGCGCTGTTTTTCTCTTTATAAGAGGACTGGGGATCCTGGAATAATTTTACTAATCCACTTTCGTCTTTAGGTGATAGATACTGTTTCAAATAATTAATAAAAACTGCATAGTCCTGTTCATCCACGAAGATATCTCTCTTTTCGACCCCTCGATTGTAGATATGATAATAGCCTCCTTCAACATATGTTTTTTGTGTATTCTTCGCTGGCATGAATCATATTATACCACATTATTAAAAAGGTCTCACCTTAAGGTGAGACCTTTTGAGGCTAAAGGTTAAATTACGCCCTCTTGTTTCAGTCTCTCGATTTCTCCCTGGCTGATTCCCAGCAAATTTCGATATACATAGTCGTTGTCCTGCCCCTTAGTCGGCGCAGTCCTGTCATTTTCCGCCTGTCGGAAAAAACCGCCGGCCAAAAGTTGCGGGTCTGCAATCAGGTCGGCTGCGTTTTGAACTACCCCGGCCGCGATGCCGTGTGCCTGTAAAGGCTGCATAATTTCTTCGGGGGTGTGTAGAATCGTCCACTCCCTAATCTGGCTATCAAGCCGTTCTTTGTTTTGCAGTCGGGCTGAACAGGAGGAAAATTCTGGCCAATTGCTCCACCCCTCCTTCCCCAGCGCTTTCTTAAACTTTGTCCATTCTGCCTCGCCGCTAACCGTTATCGCCACCCAGCGGTCTTCGCCCTTGCAAGGGTAAATGCCCTCAGGCGCTGGCCGATCGCTTGAATCCTGCTGGCAATTTCGCGTGTGTTCCAGGATGTTGTCAGCCAGCAAGGAAGTCATCGCCTCAGTTTGAGAAAGATCAATGCACTGTCCCTCTCCGGTCTTGTGCCGGTGTTCCAGCGCGCCCAGCAACGCCACTGCCCCATATAAGCCGGAAATATGGTCGGAAAAGGAAAACCCCACCCCCGCCGGCCCCTCCCCCTCATAACCAGTGAGTGAGGTCAACCCCGATATGGCCTGCACCGTCGGGCCGAACCCGCTGAAATCCCGCCGCGGTCCGCTCTGTCCGCAGGCCGACATGCGCAGGAAAATGATGTCTGGCCGGATTTTTCGCAATGCCGCATAGTCCAGTCCCCAGTTGTCCATCACTCTGGGCGCAAAATTTTCCACTACGACATCGCTCAGGGCGATCAGCCTGCGGGCTATCTCCCGTCCTTCCGTCTTATTCAGGTTTAGGGTAATCCCCAGTTTGTTGCGGTTCCAGGTCTCATAATACCCGCGGGAAAAGCGGTCATTAGCTTCCGCCAGAAGGGGTTGCACCTTGATCACTTCCGCCCCATTGTCCGCCAGCAGGCGGGTAGCGTAAGGCCCGGCCAGCACCCAGCTGAAGTCCAGAATTCGCAGTCCGTTTAGCGCGTTTTTCATCTAACCCGATTATACCCCTTCTGACCAAGATACAATAACCAAGATACAATAACCAAGATACAATGACCAAGATACAATAACCAAGATACAATAACCAAGATACAATAACCAAGATACAATGACCAAGATACAAAGGCCAAGATACAATAACCAAGATACAATGACCAAGATACAATGACCAAGATACAAAGGCCAAGATACAATGACCAAGATACAATGACCAAGATACAATAACCAAGATACAATGACCAAACATGATGGTATTTGAAAATAATGCGCTAACAGATGGAAATTGGTTTGGTGGTAGTTGGTGATATGAATCCTGGTGATTGGAACTTGTTTGGTGCTCGTATCTTGTGAACTTTGAGCTTTTAGCTTATAGCTTTAAGCTGATAGCTGGAGCGGGAGACGGGATTCGAACCCGCGACTTCCTCCTTGGGAAGGAGACGTGCTACCACTGCACTACTCCCGCTCGCACATTTTTAATTTTACTTTTATTCCCCGGTATTGTAAAGACATCCCAGTCATCCCTCCTCCTTTCTTGACACTTGCGACTTGAAACTCGTAGAAGCATTGTAACCGAGAAACGCACATATTATAATAATAATGTAATATAATATAATGTAAGAGATGATTAATTAGTCATTGCCAGTCGTTAAACTCGGGTCAATAAAAAAGTGTGACTTTGGTCAATAATAATCTTATAAAATAGCTATATTTCAATGAAGAGTTGTGATATTATTGTGATTTTGTGTTATACTATTCGTCAAAGAGTTTTAACTATAAAGAAGTAGGAGTGAGGGAAGAAAATGCCGATTAATTTTAAAGTTGGTGATCCCATTCAGGGTGCCTGGTCGCTGCTGCAGCTGACCAACGACTCAATCGTGAAATGCGCCGAAACCGCCTTTACCAAGAGCAAACTCACCCCCCAGCAATTTTATGTTTTAGCTGCCATCAAGAATATCGGCGATCCTGTCTTGCCTACCGATGTTGCCAAGTGGCTCGATCGCAACACTAACACCATCACCTTGATCATCGACCGCATGGAGAAAGACGGGCTGGTTTCCCGCCTCCGAGATCTTAAAGACCGCCGTGCTTTGCGCTTGTTGATTTCCGCCCGAGGTCAGAAACTTTACGAACAGGCTCTTAAACCTTCCAAAGAATTGCCTAAGATCATTCTCTCCGGTTTGTCCGCGGATGAACTAAAAACCCTTATCAATCTCCTGGCTAAAGTCCGCCAGAAGACCTTTGAATATCGCAAAATCGAAGACAAAGTGGCCAGTGAAGATTCTATGAAGGTAAAGAAGCACGAAATAAAAAATCCCCTCCCAAAGAAGAAAGCCGTTAAATCTAAGAAATAAATTATTCTTTCGTCTCCTTTAATTAAACAGCAGCCATCGCTCATAAAAGCGGTGGCTGTTTGTGTTAGCTATCTTAAAATCGCCCAACTGTACAGGGTCTCACCTTGTTAGGCTCGCTTGCGCGTCAGGGTCTCACCCTGCTCAAACAACGAGGCTAGCAGGGTCTCACCCTGTATGAAAGCTTGAAGCTGGAAGCTTAAAGCTCGTATAATAGGAAAACCAGGCAGGAAATTCCGCCTGGATCGATATCAAGCCAGGAAAAACTGACAGCATTGCTGTCATCCTGGAGCGAAGCGAAGGATCTCAGGGTGGTTGGGATCACTCGAAACTACACAGCTTAAAGCTTTTAGCTTTAAGCTCTTTTTACAGGAGAAAAACTTTGGACGAACTATCCGTAACCCAAGTCGCAGAACTTTTAGGCAAGACCGACCGCACCATCCGTAACTATATCAAGGAAGGCCGCATCAAAGCCCGCCATGTCGAAAACCAGTTCGGCTGGGAATACCGGATCTACGACCTGGGCGAGTTTACAGCGGGTGAAACCCCGGCGGAAAAGAGCGCGGAAACCAGCACCCTTCCCGCTCTTGAAAATAAAGCTGAAACCGCCTTGCAGATCGTTACTAAGGAAAACCTGCGCCTCTGGGATGAATATAAGCAGCTCCGTGAAGCCAACAACCGCCTGGCTTACGACCTCGGCGCTCGCGACCAGCGCATCAAAGACCTCGAAAAAGAGCTGGAAAACTCCAAGCTTAAAGTCGCAGACCCCGATCTATCGGGACTTAAAGCTGGCCACTGGTGGCAATGGTGGGGTAAAACAACCAGCTAGAAGTTGGTGGCTTAAAGCTAAAAGCTGGGTAGCTCTTGACAAACCTGGTTTTCGAGTGTTATCGTATATGTTACTTATCAATAATAAAGCTAAAATGGTAAAAGTGTAATTTGAATTAAGTACTAAAGTACTATTACACCGGTAAAAACAGCGGATAAAAGATGGAGGACCTTAAAGAAGAATATCGGGGTGGTTGCTGAGCGTAATATAGCTCAAATTGAAAGGGTGCTGGAGAGACGGCAAGCTGAATGGTGGTATTGACAACGTCATGGTTGGATGGTACTATGCCTATGTTAGCTTTGGCGCTGTCTGCGTCTAGCTGAACGTGTTTTATTAAAAATTAGATATGAATTAGAACCTGTAGATTACAAAATACTTGAAGGACAGGAAAACAAATGAAGAGACTAGGATTGATTCTGGCAGTGGTTCTCATGGTGCTCGCGATCTCCAGTACATTTATCGGTTGTACGGGATCGACTCCTACCGAGACTACTACAGTCCCCGGAGAAACAACAACTGATGTAAGCCCCACGGATACATCAACTGTTCCGCCGGAGACGACCACGGGGACTACTACTCCAGCGGAGACGACCACTACGATTCCTCCGACCACTTCTGTAGCTCCGCCGACGACTACGGTTACTTCCGGCACTACGATTTATGATTCCACCGGTTATCCTATTGTAGTCGTTCAGGGTCAGCCCGGTCCTCAGGGTCCTGCCGGTCCCAGAGGTCTCCCCGGAGACTCTGGTTCCTCTGGCCGTGATGGCGCTCCTGGTGCTTCTGGAGCCAACGGCGCTACCGGTGCTAATGGTGTTGGCTGGGGATCAGGAACACTTGCAGCACCCTACGAGTATCCTGCAGCTACTTCTCAAACTGTAATCAAGCTTAAAGCAGCTGCTTCTGACCCGCTTATCATAATTGATAGTGCCAACGCTCAGCTCTTTAAAGTGAGCGCTGTCGGTGCTGTAACAACTGCTAGTAATGTAATAGTAGGCGGTACCCTGACTGCGGGTGCTTCTTCTTTCACTACTTTATCAACATCCGGTGCTGCCACCCTTAACTCCCTGGGCGTTACTACTAACGCCACAGTCGGCGGCACTCTTAATGTCACCGGTGTTCTAACCGCTGCTGGCGGTATCGCCGGCCCCATTACTACCAATAGTATTGACACTCCCGCCGCCCCCTCTATCCTGGCCATCGGCGGTACCAATGCTACTGCCATCAATGTCGGCAGTATTGCAAAGGGCACTACTTTCACCCAGCTCGGTGCTGGCCAGGTTATCTTTAATGGTAATGTAAATGCGGTAAACGGCCTGGATGTAACCGTTGCAGATCTCACGGTTGGCGGCGCTAACTTCAACGTCGCTCAAGCCACTGGTAATATCACCACCGCCGGAACCTTAGCGGTCAATGGTGACTCCATCACTGCTGATGGCGCTCTGAGCGTCGTCGGTGCTACCGGGATGGTTCTGGAAGCCACTACCGGCAATGCCACTCTCAATACCCTTCAAGCTGCCCAGGCCGTTAATATCGGTACAAGCAATGTCACCCGCACTATCAATGTTGGTAATGTCGCCTCATCTCAGGCCATTAACATCGCTGGTGCTGGCGCTATTGCGGTTGATACCATCGCTATCGGTACCAGCGGCGCGGATATTATTACTATCGGCACTGGTACTGGCGGTTCTCTCTCATTAGGTAATGCCACCAGTACGGTCGGCATTACGGGTACCACCACTATTACGGGTATTACCGCCATTAACGGGGTTACTATTGCCGCTACCGCCATCACCTTCCCAGGCGCTGGCGCGGTTTATTCTACCGGCGCTAATGCCATGACCATCGATTCTCTCGGTACCGGCAACGTCAATATTGGCACCGGTGCCGCAGCCAAGACCGTTTCTGTTGGTAATAATACTGGTGCTACCGCTCTGGTGTTAGCCTCCGGCACTGGTGATGTTACTATCACCTCAACCAATGTATTATCAGCCAGTTCAACTAATGCTATGACTCTTTCTTCTACTGCTTCGACAGTAGGTATCACCGGCCAAACCGGCGCTTCCGTCACTGCCACCACCGGCACCTTGGCCCTCTCCTCAGCGGCTGGCAGCACTACTCTTACGGTAGCTGGCGCGGGTAATGATTTAACCATCAATGTAGCCGACGCTTACAGCAATACTGTCACCGGAACCTATACTGATACCGTCACTGGCGCTTACCTGGTAGATGGCTCCAGAACTATTACCCTGGATTCCGCTGCTGCCAGTGCTCTCGCTATCTGGTTAAATGCCTCTAATGCCGGCGGCGGAGTAACCGTCAATGCCGGTACAGGTGGTATATCTCTTGATGCCAGAGCCGCTGTTGCCTCTAATATCGGCATCGGCAATATCAATACTTCCGGCACCATCGCTATCGGTAATGCTGGTGCTGGCGCTGTCACCGTTGACAGCGGGGCTGGTGTGTCAATTGACGGCGCTGCTGCTTCCAACTTCACTACATCAGCCGGTGCTTTAACCATAAATGGTGCAGCCGGTGTGAATATCCAGGGCAATGCCTCAGAGATTGATGTAACCACCACTGGTGCGTTAGATCAGAACTCGGGTACTGGAACCTGGGATACTACTACTACCTTAGCCTTAACTGCTGGTTCTACCTTTGATATTGACGCGACTGGCGCTCTCTCTCTCAACTCCTCAGCCGCTCCTATTAATATCGGCAATGACCCGTTTGACCAGAACATTAATATTGGTACTGCCGGTGTCAGAACTGTCACTCTTGGTAATGCTCTGTCGACCGTGGTACAAAGCAATGGTATCTTAGTAGACATTAACGCTGGGACTGGCGGCATAGATGCCGATTCAACCGGCCAGATTAACCTTGACTCAGCTCAGAATGCGGCCAATGCGGTTAGGATCAATGCTTCTCACGCTAATGGCGGAATTGATATTGATTCACTGTTAGGTGGTATCACTGTAGATACGACCGGTGTTATGAGCCTGGATGCGTTAGATTCATCCAATGTCAGCGTTAACACCGCTGCCAAGAACTTAACGGTATCGGTCACTGGTGGCGGAGCACAATCCTTAATCTTAAGCTCAGCTGGAACCGGCGCCAATGCGGTAGCCGTTACGGCTTCCGATGCTGCTGGCGGTATTGCCCTGACTTCCGGTACTAATGGAATCAGTGGCACCACGACTGGACAAATCAACATGGCTTCCTCCCAGGCAGCGGTCAACGCCTTGTTATTCAATGCATCCAATGTTGCTGGTGGTATCACGATGACTACTGGAACGGGTGGTATCAGTGGCACCAGCACAGGACAAATCAACCTAGCTTCTTCTCAGGCTGCGATCAATGCCTTGAGACTGAACGCCTCTAACGTGGCTGGTGGCATAGATGTAGACGCTGGCACTGGTGGTATCACTGTAGATACTACTGGTGTTATGAGTCTGGATGCGTTAGATTCATCCAATGTCAGCGTTAACACCGCTGCCAAGAACTTAACGGTATCGGTCACTGGTGGCGGAGCACAATCCTTAATCTTAAGCTCAGCT
>JANYAV010000019.1 GCA_025361145.1 Dehalococcoidia bacterium
ACTCAAACCAGCTCAAACGAAGCTTAGCTTCTCTAGAAAGATTAATTTCTAATTTGGCTAAACTAAAGGTCCCGGGTATTACTCCGTTTATTATTCTCATGACACCATTATAAGTGTCACCCATCTATCTGAACGAATTCATGAGCTTTCAGCCACAATCTTTTAACAGTTATAAATTGACACTCCAACGACCTTACTCTAAAATCGTAAAGTGAGGAATCAGTTTCATTAGACCTATATTGGAAACTGAAAACTTAATCAGGAGTTATTCGTGAATAGTAATGAAATTCGCAGCGCTTATTTGAAGTTTTTTGAAGAGAAAGCTCACAGTGTGATAGCCAGTTCATCGCTGATTCCTAAAAACGATCCCACCCTGCTGTTCACTACGGCAGGCATGGTGCAGTTTAAAAATTATTACCTGGGCATTGAAACGCCACCAAATCGCCGCCTGGCCTCCTGTCAGAAGAGCTTCCGTACCACAGATATTGAATCGGTGGGAGATACAAAGCACCTGACTTTCTTCGAGATGCTGGGCAACTTCAGCATCGGCGATTATTTCAAGAAAGAAGCCATCCTCTGGTCATGGGAATTCATAGTTGACCGCTTGAAACTTGACCCAGAAAAAATCTGGATCACGGTCTATACAGATGACGATGAAGCTCTGGAGATCTGGCACAAACAGGTGGGGATGCCGCTTGAGCGCATCATGCGCTTTGGCGCCAAGGACAATTTCTGGGGACCAGCCGGCAGTTCCGGCCCCTGCGGCCCCTGTTCAGAATTACATTATGATTTCGGCGATAAATACGGCTGCGGTAAAGCAGACTGCAATCCCAGCTGCGGCTGCGGTCGTTTCGTAGAAATGTGGAACCTGGTCTTTACCCAATTCAACCAAGATGAAAACAAGGTGCGTACTCCCCTCCCCAAACCCAATATCGATACCGGTATGGGACTGGAGAGGATAACGGCCGTGGTACAGGGTAAGACAACGGTATACGATACCGACATATTCGCGGGGCTGCTACAAAAACTAGCGGTCACCGCCGGTAAGAAATACGGCGAAAATGAAGAGACTGACAACGCCATGAGGGTAATCGTAGAGCACAGCCGGGCTATCTCTTTTTTGATGGCGGATGGTGTCATTCCGGCCAATGACGGCCGGGGTTACGTCCTGCGCAGGCTCATCCGTAGGGCTGCCCTTTTTGGCAAGAGATTAGGATTGGAAAAACCATTCTTAGCTGAGACCTGTCTGGCTTCCATTGAACACATGCAAAACGTATATCCCGAACTGGCCAAGGGCAAAGACCTGATACTGAAAATCGCTATCGCGGAGGAATCACGTTTCCATGAGACCCTTAACACCGGTTTGGCGATGCTGGACGACTTGATTGCAGGCGCAGGACAGGTTAAGAAAATGATTCCCGGCAACCAGGTCTTTAAACTCTACGATACCTACGGTTTCCCTGTGGAATTAACACGGGAAATCGTGGCCCGAGCCGGAATGTCGGTAGATATGGAAGGCTTTGAAAAAGAAATGGAGAAGCAGAAGGTGCGAGCTCGCGCCGCCCATAAATTCGATAATTCTAAAGACAACGGCAAAATCGAGACGCGGTCTAACCTGAAAAAGACCGAGTTCGTGGGTTACCAAAAACTACAAAATAAATCCAGAATCATCGATATACTGGTAGACAACCACTCAGTGGAATCAGTAAACCCCGGACAGGAAGCAGGTATTATTCTGGAAGTTACACCCTTCTACGCTGACAAGGGCGGTCAGGCGGGAGACACCGGCAATCTTAACAATAGTACTGGAATGATGGCAGTGACCAATACAATCAATATCGGCGATTATACCGTCCATCTGGGTTTAGTAGAAAACGGCGAATTGAAGGTAGGAGACGAAGTGATGGCTGAAGTGGACATCCAGCAACGCCGTGATATCGCCAGCAACCATACCGCCACCCACCTGCTGCAATACACGCTGCGCCAGGTCTTAGGACAACATGTCCAGCAGAGAGGCTCACAGGTGGGGCCAAATGAATTCCGCTTCGACTTCTCACATTTAACGGCCATGACGGCAGCAGAAATCCAGCAAGTACAGCATATTGTCAACGAAAAAATCCGCGAAAATTTAATCGTCACTACCGACCAGATGGGCTACAAGCAAGCCGTAACGGAAGGGGCTACCGCCCTGTTCGACGAAAAATACGGTGATATAGTAAGAGTGGTTAAAATCGGCACACCCGTGATAAGCGCCGAACTCTGCGGCGGCACACATGCAACGGCAACCGGCCAGATCGGCTTCTTTCAAATAGTAAGTGAGAGCAGCGTGGGCGCTGGACTGCGCCGCATTGAGGCTGTGACAGGTAAAGGCGCCGAGCTTTATGTCGAGTATAATATATTGAATTTAAGTCGCATAGCCCAGACGCTGGCAACATCCCCAGCTAACGCGCACGAAAAATTAACGATTTTGATGGAAGAACTGGATGAAGAACGTAAGAAGTTAGCCAACCTGCAAAAAGACCTCTCCCGCAAGAGCGCCGGAGATATATTAAGCAAGGCAGAAGTAGTCAAGGGAGTCAATGTTTTAGCCGCCCAGGTGGAGACCGCCAAGGTAGACTCGCTACGTGAGATGGCGGACGCCCTCAAAGAAAAACTGGGCAGTGCTGTTATCGTACTGGCCGCGGTGATTGATGATAAACCTTCTTTCATCGCGATGGTAACCCCCGATCTTGTTCAGAAGGGCTATCACGCCGGTGAGATCGTTAAAAAGGTAGCGGGGATAGCGGGAGGAGGAGGAGGAGGTAAACCGGGTATGGCCCAGGCCGGCGGCAAGGACAAAAGCAAGGTCGAAGAAGCTCTTCAAGCAGTAAAAACGTTAATAAAATAATAAATAAGACGCGGCAAGGGGCAAGGTGCGCAGTTTAGGACTGGACATCGGCAATAAAAGAATAGGAGTGGCCATGAGCGACGCACTGGGCATCCTGGCCAGTCCTCTGCTGGTCTTTGAACACACCAGCGATTGGAAGGATATCACCACCATTCTGGACCTGGTCGAGAAAAACAGAGTAGAGCGGATTATTGTAGGTATACCCCGCTCTTTAGATGGCAGTATAGGGCTGCAGGCGGAAAAAGTGCGGGCTTTCACTGACCAATTGATTGAAAAATCGCCTGTGCAAATTGAGTACCGCGATGAGAGATTGACCACGGTAGCAGCTAAAAACCTGCACGAAGAATCCGGTAAAAAGAAACTTTCCGGAAATAAACGCCTTGAATACGATGCAATGGCAGCGGCAGTCATACTGCAGTCCTTCCTCAATGAAACGAGACCGCTGGAATATCCGCCCGAGTAACTGCCCAGGATATTACACTCTTTTGAGAATAACTTATGCAAACAAAAAGAATTAATAAACAGGGTGAAAACGCGGGCTCAAAGAAGGGACGCGGCGGTATTGGAGATTATTTTAATGTTATCAAACCCCGCGAGACGACGTTGCTGGTCTTTATCGGGACGATTACCGCTCTGGTGGCCGCAGGCGGCAACTTATCCATTGGACGGATTTTATTTATTCTGGCGGCAATTTTAGTAGCCAGCGCCGGAGCCAACGGCTTGACCAACTACCTTGACCGACATCTGGACGCCCGAATGGAGCGCACACGCCGCCGGGCCTTGCCCTCAGGAAGAATTTTCCCGGCAGAGCGGGCATTATATTTTACCGCAGCCCTTAGCATTGCCGGGCTGGTTATGGCCTGGTTCCTGCATCCATGGGCCTTTGCTGTTGATCTGGTAGGAACGGCCGCAGCCGTGATATACCGCAAAAGAGTAACCTGCGTCTTCCCCCAGGGCATGATCGCCAGCTGCGCACCGGTGCTGATGGGCTGGTTTGCTGTAAGGCCTGCCTTCAACTGGGAAATTTTATTAATGTGCGTCCTGATCGCGGTTTGGCTGCCGTCGCACATCTGGAGCATCATGACCGCCCACAGTGAAGATTACAAGAAAGCCGGTTTATATTACTTTCCGATGAACAGCAATCCACGCTCAATTTCCCGTATTTTATTTTTCTTCTGTCTGCTGCTATGGGCAGCCTCCATCGGTCTATATTTCGCCGGCAATTTCGGTCATTTGTACCTGATAGTTTCGATTATCTCCGGGCTGGTCATTGTCTATACCAGCTGGCGATTAATGATCTCAGAGACTTCGCAAGATGCATGGAAGCTATACAAACTTTCAGCTTTCCCGTACCTGGGTGTTCTTTTCCTGGCAATCGGCCTGGATTTATGGCTACGTTTCTGACGCCAAAATAGCCGGCACGTTCTTTTCAAACGAACCGGCTACTTATTTTAGGAAAGAAAGGATAACCCGTTTTTTAGTTGGTTGTGGTTGGAGTTACTGCAGGCACATTGGTATTGAGACCACGTCCGCCTAAATTACCGGGAGCACACCTAAATTCACGGCCTATCATACCACCACCCATCATTCCCCCACGTCCGCCTTGAGGCCCTACCAGTCCGGGAATACTTGGTTTAGAGTCCAACCAGGCTTTGTATTGGTCAGCCTGCTCCTGAGTGAGTTTACCATCAGCAACCAGTTTCGCCAGCCTGGCAGCTTCAGCATCAGAGCGGATTTCTTGCTGGGCCTGGGTGAAAGCTGCTTCCACCTTAGCTTGATCTATGCCCAAGATTCCGGCAACCCTAGCCATAAGAACGCTTTGTGGACTGGTGGCAGTCCCGGTAGTCAGCGTTGGAGTCTCAGCAAATACTGTGCTAGCCAGCAACCCCATCACTACAATTACTACTGCAACAACGGAAGAAATAATAATAAGTCTTTTCTTGGTCATAGCCATACCTCCCTATATACATTTAAAATACTTCTTGGTTTCAGTTATAACAAAAAGGGTTAATCTAATTCAACATAGTCATAATAATCTATAAATATTAAATTCCTGTTAAGAAATCCTAATGGAAAATACAGGGAGAAAGCCTATAATTAAAAGAGATTGACAGCAGGCAAGGTAAAGTTGAAACTATGAAATCCAGAATTCAAAGAGGTTTAGGCTTGACTTTAAGCCTGATAATTGCGTTGCTGGCTGTCGCGTGCACAGAAAAACCGTATAATGAGACAGCTTTCTCTACCCAGCGCTTCGAGTCGCTAGTCAAACCTTATACCTTCAATTACGCCAAATGGGAATTCGAGGCCCTTTCTTATAAATTAACACTGGAAAATCAGGCGAATGAAAAATCCAAGACCCCGGACTCAGCAACGGTAGTCCAATTTTTTGCCAATAACCCGGCCAATCAAGATCAAGCCCTGAAAGACGAAGTAGAAAATATTCTGGCCAATCAGATCAGTCAGGTACTATCTGACAACGGTATCAATAATCCCTTCCTGAAGGCTGATTTTATTTTTCCGCCGGTGAACTTTACTCTGGAAAACCCGCCTAATATTTTAGTCGTTTCGCCTCGAGATAAAATCGAGCGAATGCGTGATTTGATCTTAAAACAGGACATAGACACCGACCAGATGGAAAGATTGGAATCAGAAATCGGTCAACTCAATGTGTCTTCTCTAGTCATTCCTATCGGGGGATTAGGGGCCACCTATCCCAGCTTTGTGATGCAGAACTCGGATCTGAAGTATACGATTGATACAGCTACTGAGGAATGGCTGCATCAATACCTAGCCTTTAAGCCTCTGGGATTTCGCTATATTCTCGACCTGCTTAGAATCAAAACTGACCCGGATATAGATTCGATAAATGAAACTGTAGCCGGAGTAGCCGCTCAAGAAATCGGTGATCTGGTTTATACCAGATTTTATTCACAATATCCTCAAGAAGAAGAGAAACCTGCCGATCCGACGGTTTTCGATTTTAATGCCGCCATGCGGGAAACTCGCCTAACTGTGGACCCATTGCTAGCCTCTGGACAGATCCTACAAGCTGAAAACTACATGGAAGAACGCCGCCAGTTTATCAACTCCAAAGGGTACCATATCCGCAAGCTTAATCAAGCCTACTTCGCCTTTTATGGCTCTTATACTTACAGCTCTACTTCTGCCGACCCCCTCGGCGATCAGGTCAGGGAACTGCTCCAACGAAGTGCCAGCCTGAAAGATTTTCTTCAGATAACCTCCGGATTATCCAGCCGTCAAGAATTAGCTAATATCCTTAATAATTGAGTTACTCGCTACGGGCATCTTGCCAGCTTCAAAAAAAGTGCTATAATTATGCCTGAGGTGAGAGATGGATACATTAAAACTTGCGATTACTGTTGTTGAGGGGATTGTGGCTTTCGCGGCTGTGCTGCTGATAGGTGACTATATCGGTTATAAGTTCGGCAGAATGAGATTGGCAACTTACACTCTCTTTACAGTGCTGGGCATCATCATTCTCTTTGCCATTTATGCCGCAATCAACTTAAATCTGGGCAACTAGTTAAATTAAAGAACCCTGGCGATAGTCATCTTTTATAATGGGTTTATATACCCCAAGGTCAGACTTATTATGTTAAGCTGGCCTTTTTCGGTTGAATTCCCAATAAGTCAATGATAGTATGGTATTGATATTATTCAGGAGAGCAAACCGTTCATGACCGACTGGCAAATCACCGCCAAAACCATCTTTTGTGAAGCTGTGGATGATGAGGTCACCGTGCTCGTGCATAAAAACGGTACAGCGCACTGTACCGGCTGCAGTAAATACGATCAACCTAATGATATCACCCGTACACTGGTCAAAGAAAAAACCAGGAAACTCAAGCGAGCCATCCAATGCGAAGGGGAAGAGTGTCCCCGCGTAACCGGATATAAAAATCAAATTCAAACGGAAAAATAAGCCGCTATGGCAGAAAATTCGGCTAATAAAACCCAAACCGGTGCTGCGGATGAGAAAAAGGTAAAAATCCGCATCGAGAACCTATATTTATCCTTCGGTGGTGTTAAGGCCCTTACTGATTTAAGTATTGATGTCAAAGAGGGGGAAATCCTGGCCATCATCGGTCCTAATGGCGCCGGCAAGACCTGCGTTTTAAACTGCCTTAACGGCTTCTATAAACCCCAGAAGGGCGAGATCTATTTAGGGGATAAGCGCATCACCAGGATCCGCCCATACAAAGCCGCCCGCATGGGTCTGGCTCGCACCTTCCAGAACATCGAACTTTACAGCGGACTTAGCACTTTGGATAACATCATGGCCGCCCGCCATGTTTTAATGAAACAGAACTTCCTGAGCAGCGCTCTCTACTTCGGCCCAGCCCATGCAGAAGAGATCAAACACCGCAAGGTGGTAGAGGATATCATCGATTTCCTGGAGATAGAGGCTATCCGTAAAACTACGGTGGGTTCACTGCCCTACGGTATGCGCAAGCGAGTGGAATTAGGACGCGCCCTGGCCCTGGAACCCACAGTATTGCTACTGGATGAGCCAATGGCCGGCATGAACCTCGAGGAGAAAGAGGACATTGCCCGCTTTATCATAGATATTTTTGAAGGCCAGGGAGACACTTATCCGCATACTCCTGTGCTGCGGGACGGCGTCAACTGTATTATTCTGGTAGAACACGACATGGGGGTGGTAATGGACATCGCCGACCGTATTGTCGTGCTTAACTTCGGAAAAAAAATCGCCGAAGGCACACCGAAAGAAATCCGCACTAATCCAGAGGTGATTGCGGCTTACCTGGGTGATGAAAAATAATTCTAACTGTTTTATAATAACCAGTTAGATATAGTTTTTACACTGGCTTGAAATTAGGAGGCGAATGGACTTACACCTACTTTATATTATCTTCATAATAATTGTCGCACTTGCCTTCGACTACACTAATGGTATGCATGATGCAGCCAACTCTATTTCTACTATAGTTTCAACCCGGGTTTTAACACCTAAATTAGCCATCCTCTGGGCTTCATTTTTTAATTTTATAGCTTTCCTGGTCTTCGGCACAGCCGTGGCCAAAACTATCGGATCTGGTATGATTGATCCTTCTGTAGTCACCCCAACGGTTGTTTTAGCAGGCTTACTAGGCGCTATAACATGGAATCTGATCACCTGGTATTTCGGCCTACCCAGCAGTTCCTCACACGCCCTTATCGGTGGTTACGCGGGCGCGGCGATTGCCGCTGCCGGCAGCTTCGGAGTAATTCTTTCGGCCGGCTGGATTAAAACCCTGATTTTCATCATCGCTGCCCCGGCGATAGGTTTAACCCTGGGCTTTCTTTTTAAAATAGCCACTTCCTGGATAGTCCATAAGCAAAAACCAGCCCTAATTAACAAGTGGTCGAGATATGCGCAGTTGGTATCGGCCGCTGCTTACAGCCTGGGACACGGCGGTAATGATGCCCAAAAGACTATGGGCATAATTACCAGTCTCCTGGTAGCGGGTGGAATGCTGAGTTCCTTTGTAATTCCATTATGGGTAGTTTTAGCCGCTCAAGCCGCTATAGCCTTAGGAACCTTGAGTGGAGGGTGGCGTATTGTTAAGACCATGGGACAGAAGATCACCAAACTGCAACCAATCGACGGTTTTTGCGCGGAAACGGCCAGCGCAATCAGCATTTTTACAGCCACTCACCTGGGGATACCGGTCAGCACCACCCATGTTATCACAGGGGCCATTTCGGGTGTAGGCGCAGTTAAAAGAATAACGGCGGTGCGCTGGGGCATCACTTTAAAAATCGTCTGGGCGTGGCTCTTCACCATTCCAGCCGCTGCTTTGATTGGGGTTTTCTTCTATTCAATCCTCAAATTATTCCTCCCCCATTAATGAGTAGCTAGTTCCGAGTTTAAAGTGATTTAAATTGGTTTTTCCAAAAAGCACGTGTTCCTGTATAATATTTAACGTTGCCCCTGTAGCTCAGTTGGATAGAGCAGCGGTTTCCTAAACCGCGTGTCGTGGGTCCAACTCCCACCAGGGGCACCACTTTTTGAAGCTAAAAAGACCCTACCGTCAAGTTAACGAGTAGGGTCTTTTCTATTTTCTCTAATAATTCTCTAATAATTATTTTAAAAAGTCTCTAATAATTTATTTTCTGAGGACAACGGCTTTAGCCGGTTGCTTAGGTGTCATCCAATCATCCAGTCTAAGAGCTGCGGCCTCTTGAAGCCCAGGGAGAATGTGAGAATAGGTATCAATGGTTATTTGTATGCTGGCATGGCCTAATCTTTGCTGGACGACAGCCGGGTGGATACCCATCTTAAGCATGCCAGATGCCATAGAATGCCTTGCTATGTGCAGGTGGCAGTCCTTCAAGCCATTGCGTTTCGCCAGCTTGCTCCATGCATTACTCATGCTATCAGGAAGTAATGGCGCGAAGAGGACAACCGCCTCTATTTTATGGGTGCCGGTTTCGGTCAACTTATTAGCATACTGGGCAGCTGTGGGACTAACAGTGATGTATTTATTGACTAGATCAATAAAAGAGTTGGGCAGACCTTGATTATATTTTATGCGCGCGGCTTCCAGTTCCTCAATGCGTTTCTGCTCGTTCCTGGGATAACTAAATTGACTGAATACCAGATCATCTTCTTTTAGAGTAGTGCCCAAAACTATCCTTTGCGCTATCTGATTCTCTTTATGTTCCTTGAGCACCAAGGCATTTGAGGGAGTGAGAGCAATCAAGCGGCGGCCCTTAACAGTCTTGGGTTGTCTAAAAATGAAGCTTCTATCGCGGAGCTGGTGAAGTGACCTGCTGACTGATAATTGACAGCGTAGTAAATCAATATCACTCCAGCGGAGGGCTAGTAGTTCAGATCGTCTCATACCGGTATAGAGGGCGGTATAAAATAATGGATAATAAGCAGTGCGTTTGGCGGCATCCAGAAACACACGGATATCGTCTTCATCCATGGTATGCATTTCAGTTTGAGTGTCGGGTGGCGGATCAACGGCATCTGCCGGGTTGCGATACAACAATCCCATTTTTACCGCAGTCTCTAAAGCGCAATGCAGGCACATGGAATGACGCCTTACAGTTCGCGGGCTGATCAAGTTTTTCTTATTCAAGCACTTACTTTTTAGCTTATCAGAATAGTATTTCTGAATATGTTCGGGTTTTAGTTGAGATAATATTATCCTTCCCAGAGCCGGCGCCAGGTGAACACGAACAATAGACTCATAGCCTTCATAAGTTCTGGGAGCAAGGTTGGGCTTGGCGTGATTTTTTAACCAGTCTTCCAAGTATTCCTTTAGGGTTGTCTTACCCGGCTCAATATAGGTCCCGGTTTTCATCTGATGGATTATTTCGGCTTTTTTTAGTTTGGCTTCCGTGACACCACCTTTAACGGTAATCCATTTTTGAAGGTATCTGCCGGTATCAGGGTCTTTCCCCAAAGGAACGACAATAGTGCAGCTTGTTTTGCCTTTATTTTTGTTTTTTCTGATTGAATCATTCATTCTTTTACCGTTAAATTCGTTCATTGCTGCGCATCCTTCAACAGCTCTTTCATCTCTTTCCTCGTCTGTTTTGCTGCTGCTTCCCATTCCTTTATTGTTTCAGGGTGTTCATCTGCCCATTTTTCAAAACCGACTTGAAATTCTGCCGACATTGCTTTAAAGACGGGAAGATGTGCAATTTCTTTCAATAAAAGAGAATCATCTAACCAGTAACTTAATAATTCTTCACGAGAGTTAAGAGACCCTCCCTTTTCAAGGGCTTCGATACTTTCAAAAGTTGCATAATTCTTGGCACAAAACAGAAGTTGAAAAATATTATAAGTGTCAGATGAACCATCTTTATTTTTAAAAAATGGATATAGCTTTGCTGCCCAAAGAGCCTCTCTGATGGTAAGAGGTCTATTGAACTCCAAAGCTTTTGCCCACACTTTAAGGACTATGGGCAATGCTTCAGCGGGGATGGGATAAACATTCGCGTATATTAGAGCCCATAGCTTATCTTTTGGGTCAGGCCCAGCTTTGATCCTTTCTTCCCTGTCTTTTTTTAATAACTTTTGAATAGAGTCATCGCTAGGCCAATTTTCAGGATATAATTTTGCATTGGGTATTTGGCTTCTGACCTCACCTCTTATTTCCTTGGCAGTCATGTCAGGATGGTCTTTCTTCACGGTTCTGATGATCCTCTCGACACTCTTATTAATAGCTGGACCTCTTGGCATCTTTTCTTCCTCCATACTTTTATTATTATCGGTTTGTAGATATAGTATTATCGGTTTTTATATTGTATTATATCTTATTATATGGAAAACTGATAATAACAAGATACCATATAAAAATCCATTAATCAATAATCATTATGGGCAATAAGGAATATTTGGGAGGTAAGGTAATGCAAAAGAAGGATGCTCAAGAAAAACTGGTTCTAACTGTTGAAGAAGCCGGGCAGCTATTAGGTATCTCCAGGGCAACAGCCTACATGCTGGCCAACCAAGGCAAGTTGCCGGTGATCCGCCTGGGTAAGCGCTTTGTGGTAAGCAAGGTAGGCATTGAACGCATGCTAAATGAGACTCCCGATATATTAAAAGGCTAACAGAAGAGCAGCATGGCGCGAGATGACTTTGAGGTGATAAAGGATGAATAGACCCCGCAATTTTGAAGATATTCTTTCTAAGCTGACTGGTGCCCGCCAAAGCGGGGATAGCTGGTCGGCGGCATGCCCTGCTCCAGGGCACAAGACACCTGCAGGACATCTTAGCTTAAAGGATGCTGGAGACAAGGGGCTGGTTACCTGCCAGGGCGGCTTGCATACCTACCAAGATATTTGCCAGTCTTTGGGATTCGATAGTTTAAACTATACGGGTAATGGTACTGGGGTATATTCAAACAACGGTAATGCCCGTTACAGAGTTACACCTCCAGCCAACCAGGGGAATTCAGATTCGGTAACTAGCCCTACCACTCTAACAGCCTCTGCGTTACAATCTGTTACACCCATTTCGGTTAACACCCTGTCCCAAGCAAAACGCTTGCCAGTGGACTTTATAAATTCTCTGGGGATTAGCGACTTCAAGTACTGCGGTCAGCCTTCGGTTAAAATACCTTATTACTCAGAGGACGGGCAAGAGGCAGCCGTTCGCTATCGCGTGGCGATGTCCGGGGATCGCTTCAGGTGGCGCAAAGGTGATCATGCCATGCCCTACGGACTAAACAGCCTAGAGCAAACAAGAAAAGCCGGCTGGATACTGGTCTGTGAAGGTGAATCGGATTGCTGGACTGCCTGGCTTAACGGTATCCCCGCCATAGGCGCACCAGGCAAGGGAATATGGCCGATTGCCTGGGGTGATTATCTGAAAGGACTTCAGGTATTCATCTGGCAAGAGCCTGAAGCAGAAGACTTTGTGCTGCGGGTGTTAAAAAGCGCACCTGAGCTGCGATATATCCGGGCACCTGACGGCATAAAGGATATTTCCGAAGCGCATATACAGGGGCAAAATGTACCGGCGTTATTGAATGAATTGAAAGCCAGAGCAGAATCCGGCCAGTCCTTAAAAGGTAAATATGACAACGACAAGTTAAACCAGCTTTATATTGAGGCAAAATCTATTATCGAAACTGAAGACCCGCTGGAACTTGTAAGCGGCGCGATACGAGGACTAGGATACGGCGGTAATCTCAAGCCTGCACAAATCGTTTACCTGTCGGCGACCTCCCGTCTCTTAGAAATGCGTGATGGAGCAATGCCGGTGCATTTACTAATCCTGGGAAGCAGCTCCAGCGGGAAGTCCTATACTTTGCATGTGGTATTGAGGCTTTTCCCAGGGGAGGCTTACCACACTATAAACGCAGGCTCACCCCGAACTATTATTTATGATAATTCTGACCTTCAGCATCGAGTACTTATATTCGGAGAGGCGGATAGTTTACCGGCCGGGGAAGATAATCCGGCGGCCAGCGCCATTCGTAATTTGCTTCAAGATCATTCTATTCATTATGAGGTCACCATCCGGGACGCTGACACCGGAGACTTTACCGTGCGGAAGGTAGATAAGCCTGGACCCACAGTTTTGATAACTACCAGCACCCAGTCACTTGGGACTCAACTAATGACTCGCCTTTTCACCCTTGAAATTGGGGATTCAAAAGAGCAAATCGGGGCAGCCCTTGAAACTCAGGCAGCTTTGGAGACTGAAGGAATAAAGCCCATTGACGGTGCTCTGGTGGCTTTTCAGCACTATCTGCAATTGAAAGCACCCTTCAAGGTGATAGTCCCATTTGCTGGAGATTTAGCCAAAGCAATGGGGAAAATGGCTTCAGCCCCACGCATATTAAGAGACTTTGCCCGGCTATTGTCTCTCATTAAATCAGTGGCTATTATCCGGCAATACCGGCGCCAGGCGGATAATGAGGGCCGCTTAGTGGCTACTCTGGCCGATTACGAGACGGTCAGGGAACTGATAAACGATATGTATATAGTTTCCAGCACGGGGGCTAACAATGAGATCCGGAAACTAGTTGAAGCAGTGAAAGCGCTCGACGCAAGCCGAACTGAGGGCGAGCGAATTACGGTTATGAAACTGGCTAACCACCTGGGTATCGGTAAAATGGCAGCATCCAGGCGAGCTAAGAGGGCGCTTAAAGAGGACTGGTTAATTAACCGGGAATCACGGAAGGGATATCCAGCAGACTTTGCCATTGGTGAACCTATGCCGGAAAATGAAGGCTTACCACTGATGAACCATAACACGCTAACAGACCCCAACAGCCCATTGTTACAGCAATTTAGCATCAAGAATGAGGGCTGCAACGCTGTAACACCCCTTACCGATAGTTATACACTCCCTGACGCTACTGACACCCCAAAAGCCATCCTGGGAATCCTACCTAATGAGGTTATAAAAATATGGTCGGCGCAGGGTAAGCCACTGATTCACCTGGGGCTGGGAGAGAACTGCATAGACCTGGAGAAGATGCTGGCCAGACCGGACGTTAGTGAACGGCATCTCAAGGCAATAAGGACATGGCTAGGCAAGGTTCTTAAACCTGGGGGTGAATTATAATAAATATGGGCATAAGGCAGGCATTGGGGAGAAAACTGGTAAAATAGCTTGATGACTAAAGCCTACTTTCAACAAAGTAGTTTGACTATAGTGAAAGCATTATTACTTTAATCAAACCCTGGTTCTAATTAAAACCACAAGGGGAAAGAGGTTTTTATGCATAACAAAAACCCTCAGAACTGTAGCATTCACCACTGGAGATGATGCTGATATCATACACTTCATTGTTCACATTACAAACAAAACTTAAGGAAAATTAACTCTTAACAGCACTAATGGAAGAGTCTATAATAAGGTGACAATAATACCAAAGGACGAATGGAGTTGAAGGAATGAGCCCAACTTATAATGTGTACTGTGATGAAAGCTGCCATCTGGAACATGATCAGCAAAAAGTGATGGTACTGGGGGCTATCTGGTGCTCTATAGAAAAGGCTCATGAAATCGCCGAGGATATCAGGCGAATTAAAAGCAACCATGGGATGGGGGCGAATTTCGAAGTTAAATGGACCAAGGTCTCGCCAGGGAAAGCGGCTTTTTACCTAGAACTAGTTGATTATTTTTTCGACAATCAGGATCTTCATTTCCGTGGTTTGATTATTGAGGATAAAAGTAAACTTGATCATGAGCTATACGGTCAAGACCATGATACCTGGTATTTTAAAATGTACTTTGATATGCTCAAAGTCATTTTAGACCCACTTGCCTGTTACCGCATCTATTTGGACATCAAAGACACCCGCAGTGCCTTAAAAGTTGCTAAATTACATGATGTACTTTGCAATAACATGTATGATTTTGAGCGGAAAATCATAGACTGGGTACAAACTGTACGATCTAACGAAATCGAGCAATTACAATTGGCAGACCTTCTTATTGGAGCAATTTCATACGCCAATCGAGGCCTAAATAATAATGCTGCCAAAGTCGCCTTAGTTGAAAGAATGCGAGCACGATCAGGCTATACTCTTACAAAGTCCAATTTATACCGTGAAGAAAAAGTAAACCTCTTTGTCTGGCAAGCGCGGGAGGACCAGGCATGACTAATCAACCCTCATGGCTACCACCATTGGTATGTTTAGAAGACTATAAAGGGGATTGGACCAAATACATTGAGGCCATATATCAATACTTTGTAGCAGATTTTGTAAAAAAAGAAACTCGATTTGATGATAAGCGAGTAGGGCTAAAGAGATATCCCCTTCTAGAAGGTAAAGAGGCTACTTTCTGGCATATGACATCAACTGGAAAGGTTGAAGTCGAACGCAACCCTGACTTACGACGTTGCGAACGAATCCGCTGGCCTCGACCTGTAATCGAACATCATATTGAAAAAGAGATAAAATACTGGACTAACCGGCATAAAGGCGAGAATCGCATTGTTATCTGGTTTTTCGAATGGGATTATGTGGTAATACTGGCCGATAGAAATGATTATGTAATATTGTGGACATCTTACATGGTGCTATACGACCACGAAAGAAGGAAGCTGCGAAAGGAATATGAAGACTCTAAAAAGGCTGATGCCGCCTAGTTAAGACGGCATCGTTACTCTTTCCACACATGGTAGATGAGCTATCTATAACGTATCACAAATATCGTATTATGTCAATACTTTATACGCACTTTGTCAATACATTATTTGCAGTTAGCTTGTCGGCAAACATAAGCCATTGTAAAATTGGCATATTCTTAATTAATTCATAAGCATAACATCTTTACTAAATTTTCTAATTCTACCTGAAGAGGTTGCGTAATGAGCACTGAACACACACACTGATCAGACCATTAGATTGAAGACAGAGATAGACCAGATAATACCAGGGTGGCCGGTAAAATAGATCAAGCGAGAGAATTTATTATCTGCCATAAAAAGGAGGTCGTATATAGAACCATTATTTTCTGAATTATCATATGGTTACGCAGTTACTTCTGAGCTAGCAAGTGGAATATACGGTAAGGTTTATGGGAATCCTATTTTCCCAACTCTCAAAAAAGAGGGTCATGCAGGAGGTGGTTATGATATGAAAATTAGGTTTGGAACACCTTTATACCTGCAATTTAAAAGAGCTTATTACATGAAAACGGCTAATGCTGCAAAATGGGGATTGTTTAATTCGCCCTATTATAAGATGAATTTGATGAGAAGCAAATATTCGCCTCAACAGGAATTACTGATTCATTTAGAGCTGAGTGGAAAAGAAGTATTTTATATAGCACCAGAGTTTTATACTAATGATGAGCTTGCTATCAATTATACAAATAAAAACGTTTTTAATTTTTCAGCGCTTTTCAGACCAAGTGATATTGGCCACCTTCCTGATGATGCACAGCATTATATTGCATTTGACCATGGAGTGGATGCTTATATGTGCTCTGATGAAATCAGGACGGTGAAAAAAGCATTTTTAGGAGAGACTTTTAGAGAATATTCCTCTACGTATTTAAATAAATCTAAAACAATAAATAAACCCTTTTTTGATGATATTATTAATAACATGATTGATGTATACGAAAATTATACAAAAACTGATTCTGAGCCATATTACAATCAACTATTTAACGAAAACAAAATTAATACTTTAAGCCTCAGGCAAGCTTTAAACATGCAGAAAGAGAGCGAAACGATAGATGATGCTGCACAAACTGCAGCATATTTATCCAGGGCCTTTTATGATTCTGAATTAATTATTGTAGGAGAACGCGGTGATTTATAAACCGCTTTGTTAGGTAAATATTTCCTCCCGGTAGTTCTGCAATATTGGCGGATTGCCAATTCTAGCCAAACCACCCTTCGGGTGATATCGTGTGTAAAAATAAAAAACATCAAAAACAATCAAAGCACGGTGCCTTATTTTGGGTTTCTTTGCGAAATTATAACACCCTTTTTCCCTCGTCTTTTCAAATTTTCTCCCGGCGGCCGCAGCTGGGCCGGGCATTCTGGCATGCTGCTTGCAGCCACAACAAGGCCGAATGCCCTGGCATGCCGCCGGAGTCTTCTTTACCTGACATCTTTACCCGCACCCGCTGCGTGCCGGGAGCGAGCCCTGGCATGGGATTCACGCTAGTCCGCCAGGCCGCTCAACAGCACCGAGCGCACGGTGTGCCGAAGGTGAGTATGACTGGCAGGCGTCCGCGCCGGAGTACTGCCCTGAGGCATTGCACCTTTATTTGACACCCTGAACACGGGGCTCAAGCGCGAAGGCAACAGCGGGACTAAAGAGCAAAACGGAGAACGACTTGCGGAGCCGCACCAAGCACAGAAGCGGGCCGCTACCAAACATAAACGAACGACAAAAAGAAGCGGCCCCTCTGGGCGACTGGGCGAGCATCCCCTCTCACGACCTAACACGATCTAAATGGTGCCCCTTCTGCTGGCACCGGTGTCATGACCCAATGCCGGGAGCGACGGGGGGCCGGCTGGCGGTACGGGGATGAGCGGCAGGGGAGGAGAGGAGAGGGGAGGAAGCGACGGGACCCAGCCGGATGACACGAGCAGG
>JANYAV010000022.1 GCA_025361145.1 Dehalococcoidia bacterium
TATACGTCCTAAATTATTAGAATGGGAATTAACTTGTAATACGATCAGACCTAGTCAGGCTCTACATTACCTTACTCCAGCGGAAAACTTGGGATTGCTTTTAAAGGAGGTAAGGTGTCACTGATCAACCGAACGAGTACACCAGGTTGACAAGCTTCTTTTTATTATGCTAATCTAGCTTGTCAGTTGAATATAATCAGAGAAGGAATAAATGTATTCTAGATTCGAGCAGATGACATTCACCTTTACCGGGCGCACCAAGTGCGCTTGGGGGGTCAGGCATGGCTAATCTGTAAGAATAACTGTTACTATAAGGACTAGCATAAACCTCCCCAGGCAGGGGAGGTTTTTTTATAGTTAATAGTGGTTAGTAATTAGTTTTAAGTTTCGGAAGCAGAGAGAATTTAGATTAAAGAATGACTAAAGAAAATAAAATAAACAAAAAGGGACTTGTTGCTGAGAAGCAACCCCAAACCATCCCCCAGATTATAGCTGGAAATGCCGCTAAATGGGGCGGCCGAACGGCCATGTGCATGAAGCGCTTTGGTATCTGGCAGAAGTTCACCTGGCAGGAATACTATGATCAAATTAAACACTTTTCATTGGGTATGATCAGCCTGGGTCTGCAGAAGGGGGATGTAGCTTGTATCATCGGCGATAACGAACCGGAATGGTTCTGGGGAGAGTTCGCCGTACAATCCGCCGGGGGCATTCCGACCGGTATATTTGTAGACTGTATTCCTTCTGAAGTAAAGTATATCGCTACACACTCAGACGCAAAATTCGCTATTGTTAATGACCAGGAACAGACGGATAAATTCCTGGAGATTAAAAATGAATTGCCCCTGCTTAAAAAAGTGGTCTACTGGGATCCTAAAGGCCTGCGCAATTATGATGACCCACTGTTGATAAGCTTCAATAAAGTTATTGAACTGGGCAAAGAATATTTAAAAACTCATACTTCTTTATTTGAAGAAAAAGTAGCTCTGGGGAAAGCCAACGATACCGCATTTATTTATTACACCTCGGGCACCACAGGACTGCCCAAAGGCGCGATAACTACACATCAGGCCTTGATTACCACTGCCAAAGATTTCATAATGCGTTATCCCCTGACTGAAAAAGACAACTTGATTTCTAACTTCCCGGCAGCCTGGGTGGGTGACAGCTATTTCGGTACAATTCCCCATTTGCTGACCGGCGCCGTATTGAATTTTCCGGAGGAGCCTGAGACCATTGCCGAAGACACGCGCGAGGTAGGCCCAAACTTCGTGATTTACGGTCCCCGCCAGTGGGAAAGCCTGGTTTCAGACATCCACGTCAAGATCATAGATACCTCCCCTATAAAGCGGGCTTGTTACAGACTCTTTATGCCGGTGGGGCACAAGATGGCCGATGCCCGCTTTGCCGGGGAAAATCCTGATTTATGGCTGCGCATCACCCACTGGGCAGCTTACTGGTTATTATTCAGACCGCTTAAAGACAAGCTGGGCTTGAGTCATATCCGTTTCGCAGTTACCGGCAGCTCGGTTTTGAGCCTGGACACCTTCCGCTTGCTGCATGCCCTGGGCATCCAATTGCGTCAGGTTTACGCCAGTACTGAGGCCGGTTTCATCTCCTCCCACAGCAACGGCGAGGTCAAGTTCGAAACTGTGGGAAGACCTGCTCTTGGCACAGAGGTCAGATTGACAGACGAGGGTGAATTGCTGGTAAGAAGCAAGTGCATGTTCAACGGCTACCTCAAGAATGAAAAGAAGACGGCTGAGACTTTTGTCAATGGGTGGTGTCATACCAACGACGCGGTCAATATAGATGAAGAAGGCCATCTGGTCTTTCTGGACCGCCTTGAGCATCTGGGAGTTTTAAGCTCGGGCGCGAAATATGCTCCTCAGTATATCGAAGGGCGCTTGAGATTCAGCCCTTATATTAAAGATGCAATGGTGGTGGGTGGGAAGGATAAATCATTTGTGTCAGCCATTGTGAATATTGATTTCACGATGGTGGGCAAATGGGCAGAACATAATCGTGTGCCTTTCACCACTTTTGTCGATCTTTCTCAAAAGTCCGGTGTTGCCGATCTGGTGCGCAAAGACCTGAAGCGCGTCAATAGTTTTCTCCCTGAGCAGGCGCGGGTCAAGAAGTTCGTTCTGATGCATAAAGAGTTTGATGCCGATGAGGCTGAGCTAACCCGCACTCGCAAGATCAGAAGAGAGTTCGTGGAAGAAAAATATAAAGACCTGATTCAAGCTATCTACGGCCAAACGGAGGAAGTGCCCGTACAGGCCAATGTGACTTACCGGGACGGCCGTAAGGGTACTGTTTCGACGATGATCAAGGTTAGGGAAGTATAGGGGAAAAGGAGAGTAATTAGTTTATAGTTTCGAGAGAGGGGATGGACTAATAACTAAAGACTAATAACTAATTACAGCAAATAAATGGCTGAATTAACACAATTTATTATTACCGGTTTGGCGGTAGGTATGGTGTATGCTCTGATAGCGCTGGGTTTTACGCTGATCTGGAAATCTACCGGCGTAGCTAATCTAGCTTTGGGCCAACTGGTCTTGCTGTGTTCATGGTTTACCTACAGCATGATGCATCAACTCCATCTTTCAATATGGCTGGCCTTTCCCGCAGTTGTACTTTTTGCGCTGGTGGTGGGCTGGGTAATTGAAAGATTCGCCTTACGGCCTTTGATCGGCCAGCCTATTTTGTCTCTAATAGCGGTCACTCTGGGTCTTGGCTATTTCATCAGTGGTATGGTAAGTTTTATCTGGCCGCAGAGCATCGCCGCTTTGCCTCAGATTTTCCCCAAGAACCCCGTCCATATAGGCGGTGCGGTAATTTCCCAGGAGTATGTCTGGGCGGCCGGTATTTCCCTGCTGGTTTTTACTCTGCTCAGCCTCTTTTATAAATATCACAGGATGGGTATTGCGATGCGAGCCACTGCTGACGATCAGATGGCCGTGCAGGCGTGCGGTATTCCGGTAACTCGTATCTTCTCGATGTCCTGGATGTTTGCCTGCGTGGTAGCGGCAGTTGGCGGAATACTGATTTCCAGCATCGGAGGGATTTCTAATGGTCTGGTGGAAACCGGCTTAAAAACCTTCTCTGTCGTGATATTGGGCGGCCTGGACTCCTTCGGCGGCTCAATGATCGCCGGGCCGATCATCGGTCTGGCCAAGAGCCTGGGGACTGGCTATTTGACTCCTTACCTCTGGCCGGAATTCGGGGAAGTCATTCCTTATATCATTATTGTTTTCGTGATTATATTTAAACCCTTTGGTCTCTTCGGAGAGAAACGGATAGAGAGGATATAGGGGAAAGAATTAAGAGATAAGATTTATGATTTAAGAATAATAACCAAGAAACAAGATACAAGCACCAAACAAATCTCAAATGACAAATCGCAAATCTCAAATTTAATTACAAATTATAGATAAGAAATTAAAAGCTGGGAACACGAAACTTGGAACTCGAAACTAGTATAAGGAATTTAAAGAATGAGTAGTTTACCCTGCGGGACGCGGAATTATAGTTACGCTGAGGATATGGCTATTTTTCGGACCAAAACTCAGTGGGCGCTTTTAATTGGCTTATTGATTCTCCTGATGATCGGGCCATTGTTCGTGGGCAATTTCTGGCTGAATAAGATCAATTTGATCGGTATAACCCTGATTGCCGCCACCGGTTTAAATATTCTGGTGGGATATTGCGGACAGCTATCGATCGGGCAGGTGGGTTTTATCGCAGTGGGAGCTTACACTTCAACTATTTTAACCAGCAAGCTGGGTTTACCTTTTCCGGTGAGTTTCGTTTGTTCCGGTTTGATGGCCGGAATTATTGGATTGATGTTTGCCATACCCTCGGTCAGGGTCAAAGGTTTTTATCTGGCTATTGCCTCCATCGCCGCTCAATTTATTATCGTCTGGGTTATTTCCAAATGGACTGGTCTGACCGGCGGAAGCAACGGCATGCTAGTGCCTGACGCGTCTATCGGTGGATTGGTTTTTAATACCCAGAAAAGTTTTTATTACTTGATTATCGGTGTGGCGGTAGTTTGTATTTTCCTGGCTAAAAATTTAGCGCGGACGCGAGTGGGCAGAGCCTTTATCGCTATCCGGGACAATGACCTGGCGGCTGAGGTCATGGGCATCAATCTTTTTTACTATAAAATGCTAGCTTTTTTCATAGGTTGTTTTATGGCCGGCATTGCAGGGTCTCTGCTGGCCCACTGGAGCGTCTCAATAAGCCCTGACAACTTCAGTTTTAGTGAATCCATACTCTATGTGGGTATCATTATCATCGGCGGTCTGGGTACTACCCTGGGCCCAATTCTGGGTGTGGTCTTGATCCGTTTAATGCAGGTGGGCGTGACGCAAGCTACTCCGTGGCTGCAATCAACTCTACCTGGGATGCCTAATGGCTTCGCTACCGGTATTACCCCAATGCTGTTCGGATTGATTATTGTGCTGTTTTTAATTTTCGAACCGAGAGGTCTGGCTCATCGCTGGAACTTGTTTAAAGCTTCTTACCGGCTGTGGCCATTTTCATATTAAAAAGAGCTTAAAATTTAAATTAAAAAGGAGAAAAAGTTGAAAAGGAAATTATCATTATTAGTCTTGTTGTTAACTCTAGTTTCTATGATCGCACTTATGGTTGGTTGTTCTTCGACAGCTAATATAGCTGGCAAGGAACTAAAATTAGGCGCGATTATGCCGGTAACCGGTCCTGCTGCTGAAAAAGGCAAACCTGGTATTGACGCGCTTCTGGATGTCATTGAGTATATCAACAAAGAAAAGGGAGGAGCGGGCGGTTACCAGATCAAACTTGATTGGAAAGACAGCGCCTACAATGCCGCTAATGTTAATACTATTGTGACCGATTACACCAATTCAGGGGTTTTAATGTTCGCTGCCATGTCCTCATTCGAAATGACCAATGCTAAGGGTATCGCCAATAAAGCTGGTTTGCCCGGCCTGGCGGTTTTTACCGCTGCTAGTTTGTATAATCCGCCGGAGCATATCTATGGGCAGATGCCGGAATACGGCGATGATTGGGTAGCTTTTGCTAATTATTATATGCAGAATATCTGGAAAGGTTCCGGCAAGCCCAAAATGGCGCTACATCTTCTGAATAATACTACAGGTTCCAGTGTCAAAGATGTCGCCAAGGCTAAAGCAGAGGCGATGGGAATTGATATCGTAGATATCGAAGAACATGCAGCTACCACTATCTCAGAGTCAGATTCTTTGACCAGAATAAAAGCTGCCAATCCGGACGTGATCTTCATCTCCAGCACTCCTCAGCCGACCTCAATTATCTTGAAGAACGCAAAAGATCTGGGGCTTACTTCCAAAACCGTAACCATCGGCCTAGCCCATGCCAGTTTCACCAAAGCTCTTATCGACCTGGCGGGAGCAGACGTAGTTGAAGGAGTTTATGGGGTGTTTCCTACAGTTACCTGGGATGACAAAGCACCCGGTATTGCCAAAGCCAAAGAATATCTGATGAAGAACCATCCGGGAGATGCCGGAAACATGGATTACCTGTCATTGTGGTGCACCGGCCTGGTTTCAGCGGAGATTTTAAAGAACGCCGTGCAAGCCGTTGGCTACGATGTGCTGGCTAAGGGTGACGCTACTGCCTGGAAAGCAGTCGAAGAGCAGGGTTTCCAGAAGCTCAACTATAACGTGGGGGGGATTCAGGGAGCGGTGTCATATACAGCGGGAGATAACCGCTTGGCCAAAACTGTTAAGCTCTACACAATTAAGAGCGGCGCGATCACTGCTATCGGTGATTGGGTAACTGCTAGATAATACAATCAGTCATTGGTATTTTAGAATCCCCTGCCGGGTTACCGGCAGGGGATTTTTTACTCTGATTATCTTTAGTTTGAGTACCGATGCGTATTTGCATTGAATGATAAAATTATATTAAGCTAGTTGTGGAATCAGAATATGCTTAAACTAAACAATATTGAAGTAACTTACCTCAACGTGATCCGCGTCCTGCACGGGGTTTCGCTGGGTGTGGACGACGGTCAGATTGTGGCGTTATTAGGCGCTAACGGCGCGGGTAAAAGCACTACCCTTAAGGCCATTTCCGGTCTTTTGTATGTTGAAGAAGGACAGGTCAATGACGGCAGCATCGAATTGGATGGCGCGCGTATAGATAAAAAGAACGCTGAAGAAATCGGCAAACTGGGTATCATACAGGCGCTGGAAGGCCGGCGGGTTTTTGAGCATTTGACTGTGGAAGAGAATTTGAACGTAGGAGCTTTCGCCCGCAGAGACCGTCGTGCCGTTAAAACCGATCTGGAGATGGTATATAACTATTTCCCCCGGTTAAGACAATTACGTAAAAACATAGCTGGTTATCTCTCGGGCGGTGAGCAGCAGATGCTGGTGATAGGGCGGGCCATGATGGCGCGGCCCAAGCTGATGATGCTGGACGAGCCTTCCCTGGGATTGGCCCCTTTAATGGTCAAAGAAATTTATGATATCATAAAGCGCTTTAATACAGAGAGTAAAACCTCGGTTTTGCTGGTTGAACAGAATGTACGGATCGCCCTAAGCATCGCCCATTATGGTTATGTGATGGAGAACGGCCGGGTGGTTCTGGATGGTACTGCCGAATTTCTAAAAAACAACGAAGACGTAAAAGAGTTTTATATCGGACTGTCTGCGCTGGGAACCAAGAAGAGCTATCGGGAAGTTAAACATTACAGGAGACGAAAGAGATGGCTGTAGAGCAGGGACGCTATTTTGATGATTCTGAGAGTAGGCCTCTCCAACAACGGGAAGAAATTAAGAATCGCAAGCTGGCAGCAACCATTGAGTACGCCTATGACCATTCCCGTGCCGCTAAAAACTTGCTGGATTTCGTGGGCATTAAGCCGTCTTCCGGCTTTAATCTCTCCGACCTGGAACGTCTGCCTATCACACGTAAAACCGATTTAATTGAACTTCAGAAAAGCTTCGCCCCCTTCGGTGGGCTGCTAGCAGGTCCCGCTGAGGATGTAGAACGCATCTTTATCTCACCCGGACCTATTTATGAATTTCAACCTGCGGGTATTAATTGGTTTGCCCGCTCATTCTACGCCGCGGGCTTTCGCAAGGGTGATATCGTGGTCAACACCTTCACATATCACATGTCTCCCGCTGGCATGCTTTTTCATGAGGGGCTGAGACAATGTGGGGTCACCGTCGTGGTGATGGGGACAGGTAACACCGAGGCTTTAATTCAGGCCATGCTGGATATCAAGGTAACCGGGTTTTTAGGTACGCCCACTTTCTTGATGTCGGTTATCAAGAGGGCGGAAGAAATGGGTTATAATTTCAGTGAAAACTTCGCGCTTAAGAAGACCTGGTTTACCGGAGAAATGCTACCGGCCTCACTGCGTAAAACTTTTGAAGAGACTTACAAACTCTCCACTTCTCAAGCTTACGCTGTAACTGAGCCGGGTGGGGCCATTGCTTATGAGTGTGAGGCCAAAGCGGGCCTGCATCTGGACGATGATTATATAGTGGAAATCGTGGATGCCCAGACCGGAAAGCAGGTTGACCCTGGTGAAGTTGGCGAGATTGTAGTCACTCCTTTGCAGAATAAGTTTTGGGGACTGGTCCGCTTCGGCACAGGCGACATGTCTTCTCTGATTACTCAGCCATGCACCTGCGGACGCACTTCAAATCGGATTGCCGGCGTTCTGGGGCGCACAGGTGATGCCGTCAAAGTCAGAGGTATGTTCATTGTGGTCAAACAGGCTGCTCTGGTAGTTAGCGGCTTTGAGAATGTTAATAGATTTCAGATCATCGTAACCCGTCAATACGACCGGGATGAAATGGCACTCCTTCTGGAGTTAAAAAATGAGCCGGTTGAGCGAGCTAAGCTGGCCGATGAAATCAGTGAAAAATTTCAAAATATCTGCCGCTTAAAACCAGACTCCATTCAATATGTCGAGCCGGGCACGATTCCCGACCTATACAAGACTATTGAAGATCATAGAAAGTGGGATTAACCCCCGCTTGTAGCTTGGTAGCTGTATCTAAGCTACATAATAATTGAGGTTACCCTTGGCAATAAATGTTCCAGTTAAAGGTGATAAAAGTTAGCGAACTATAAAATTAGTTTTACCACTCGTTCAATGCCGGCCAGGTCTTTTAAGATTTCGATAGAAGCAACCGGATATAGCTTATTCAAATAGCCGGTCACAGCCTCAGCCTGTCCCATTCCTATTTCCAGTAAAGCCCAGCCGCCCGGATTAACTTTCCCCTTCAGCTGGTCGATCAACCGGAAAATCTGATCCAGGCCTTTTTCGCCGCCGTCCAGGGCCTGTCGTGGTTCAAAAGGCGCTGAGGGCATAGTCTGCCAGTCGGCCGTTCTCACGTAGGGTAGATTGGCAATGATGGCGTCTATGGGGTGTTTTAGAGCTGCCAGAAGGTCTCCTTGCAGCAGGGTGACGCGGTTTGTAACTCCATGACGGAGGGAATTGAGTCTTGCGACTTCCAAAGCCTGGGCGGAAATATCGATGGCGTAGATTTTAGTTTGCGGCAGATGAGCAGCCAAACTCACCGCGATTGCCCCGGAACCAGTACCGATGTCGGCCAGGACGGAAGTCGAACGGCTATTACAGAAACGGATGGCCTCTTCTACCAGCAACTCAGTCTCGGGGCGGGGGATCAGCACCCGGTGGTCTACGAAAAAATCCAGTCCGTAAAATTCCCGTGAATTGATGATATAGGCGAGCGGTTCGCCGCCCAGACGAAGTTCTACCCATTGATTAAAAGCCGATTCTTGATCGGGGTTAAGCTTAACATTGAGGTCGAAATACAACTGCGCGCGGCTGAAGTGCAGAATATGGCGGAGCAAGACTTCACTTTCCAGCCCGGGATCTTCAATATCCTTTGAACCGGAAAGCCTCTGGCGGGCTTGAACTAAGGCTTGTCTGAGAGTCAATCTGACTTCTGCTCTCCACCGCTGATGGACTGCAGACGGTAATAGGCAGTCAAAGCTTCGATAATATCGTCGATATCACCTTCCATGATGCCAGGCAGATTGTGGAAATTCTGGCCTATGCGGTGATCGGTAATACGGTCTTGCGGATAGTTGTAGGTACGGATTTTCTCAGAACGGTCGGCTGAGCCCACCTGAGAACGCCTCTCTTCCCCAATGGATTCTTCCTGCTTGCGTCGTTCAGTGTCCAATAGACGGGAGCGTAAAACGGTCAAGGCTTTCTGGCGGTTTCTGAGCTGAGAACGTTCATCCTGGCAGACTACCACTACCCCCGTCGGGAGGTGAGTGAGGCGCACGGCAGTAGAAACTTTATTGACGTTCTGACCGCCTGCTCCACTGGCATGGAAAATATCTATCTTCAGATCAGCGGGATTGATATCAAAATCCACTTCATCCGCTTCAGGCAGAACGACCACGGTGGCTGTTGAGGTGTGAATTCTACCTGAGGACTCGGTGGTGGGGACGCGCTGGACGCGGTGAACTCCCCGTTCATATTTCAAGCGGCTGAAAGCGCTTTTCCCTTTGACTTCATAAATGATTTCCTTATAACCACCTTCGCCGCCCTCACTGACATCGATGATTTCAATAGACCAGCGTTTGGTTTGTGCGTAACGGGAATACATGCGGAAAAGGTCGGCAGCAAACATGGCAGCCTCATCGCCGCCGGTACCGGCCCGGATTTCCATGATGACATCTTTCTCATCATTAGGGTCTTTGGGAATCAGGGCTTCTTTAAGTTCTTCAGCGAGGAGATTGCTCTTTTCCTCAAGGCTTTTTAACTCGTCTTTAACCATAGCGGCCATCTCTGAGTCATGGCTCTCGTTTAGCATCGCCCGGGTTTCTGCCAGAGATTTGAGAGTGGCCTTATAGTCCACATATTGGGAGACAATAAACTCAATGCCTGCCCGCTCTTTGGCCAGACTTTGCAGTTTTTGAAGGTCAGACAGGACTTCCTGAGATGCCATCTGCTCAGTTATTGCGTTAAAGCGTTTTTCAATTTTCTCTAGTTGTTCATTCATAATAAAACACCATTACTATCTTATGGATTATAAGGCTAAACAGGGGTTTAAGGCAAAAGCAACCCTCTTAAATCAGGGGGACCTAAAACCAGGCTCACGCAGTTAGCGTTTACCTGGTGCTGCCGGCGTTAGCGTTGGGGGCCAGATACGACTGCCGGGCCCTAATTTACTATTGCGACTTATAGTAACATGGTCGCCGATGACGGTTTTTTCGGCAGTGGTATTGTTTTCCAGAAGACAATCGTTAGCTATCAGGCATTCATTTAAAGTAACTTTCATACCCAGCTGAGTATTCGCCCAGATGATAGATGAATCTACTACGCTGTCTTCACCCAAAACTGTTCCATTACCCAGAACGAGGGGGCCGAAGAGTTTTACACCGCGGTTGATCACGCAGTTATTACCGATGACGACAGGGCCGACAATCTGGGTTTCCGGGTTGATATTGCAGGACTGCCCTATTTTAACTACTTTGCCCTGGACTACCTGATAGCCTTTTACTTCGCCGCGCATCATATCGCGGTGCAGTTTAAGGTATTTTTCAGGAGTGCCGATGTCTATCCAATAGGAGTTGGAAGGGAAAGCATAGAGAGGCTCGCCAGCCTCTAATAGTTGTGGAAACAATTGCCGTTCGAAACTGAAAGGGGTCCCGGCGGGGACGCGTTTCAGAATATCTTTAGAGAGAATATAGGTGCCGGCGTTGATCATGTTGGTGGTTACCTGGTTCCATGACGGTTTTTCCAGGAAGCGAGTTATTCTCCCCCCCGAACTGGTCTCGATTAAACCATAGGCGGTGGGGTCTTCGACAGGTGCCAGGGCGATGGTGCTCTGGGCCTGGCGAGCTTTATGAAAATCAAGCATAGCGGTCAAATCAAGGTCGGTGAAGATGTCTCCATTTAGCACCATGAAAGTGGGCTCCAGATACTGTTCTGCGTTTTTCACCGCACCAGCGGTGCCCATCGGTTGGCTTTCCAGGACATAAGTCAATTTTATGCCGAAACGGCTGCCGTCACCAAAATAGTCTTCCATGGGTTTAGACAGGTGTCCCTGAGCCAGGACTATATTTTTAATGTTATGGCCGGACAGGTAGCGGATCACGTGTTCAAGAAAAGGTGTGTTGAGAACAGTGACCATAGATTTGGGTGTATTACAGGTCAATGGGCGGAGCCGGGTGGCTTCTCCTCCTACCAGAATTAATGCTTGCATGGTGTTTTACTTCCCTTCTAATTTTTTACTACTACATTATAAACCCAAATCAGAGGATGGTACATAGGCAAAATTGTAGGATGAGTTAAAAGTAAAAAGTGTAAAAATGCTAGAGTTAAAAGTCTGACAAGTTTCAAGATTCAGGTCTGAGAAAAGGAGAAGAGGGTTTCATAAGGTCGGACCTGCATTGGGAAAAGGAGACTGCGAGGTCCGACCTTTAGAGGCCATGGAAGGATTTAAGACTATTCCAGGTAGTCTTTGAGTTTGCGGCTGCGTGAGGGGTGGCGGAGTTTGCGCAGGGCTTTGGCTTCGATCTGGCGAATGCGCTCTCGGGTGACATTAAATTCTTTGCCCACCTCTTCCAGTGTACGGCTGCGGCCGTCTTCAAGGCCAAACCTTAATTGGAGCACTCTCTGCTCACGGGGAGTAAGAGTGTTCAAGACTTCTTCAATCTGTTCCTTAAGCAACTGCCGGGAGGCCACATCGGCGGGAGGCAGAGTATTGCGGTCTTCGATAAAATCACCCAGATGGCTATCTTCCTCATCACCGATAGGGGACTCTAGCGAGATAGGCAACTGGGAAACCTTAATGATCTCCTCTACCTTTTCCGCTGGCATCTCCATTTCCATACCGATCTCCTTGGAGCTGGGCTGCTTGCCCTGTTCCTGAGAAAGGCGGCGGCTAACGCGCAGGAGCTTGTTAATAGTTTCTACCATATGCACCGGGATACGGATGGTGCGGGCCTGATCAGCAATAGCACGGGTGATGGCCTGGCGAATCCACCAGGTGGCATAGGTGCTGAATTTAAAGCCTTTATGATGATCGAATTTTTCAACGGCGCGGGTGAGTCCGATGTTGCCTTCCTGAATCAGATCTAGCAGGGACATACCGCGGCCGATGTATTTCTTAGCTACGCTGACCACCAGGCGCAGGTTAGCCTCGATAAGGTGCTTCTTAGCCCGTTCTGACTTCCGGGCGATATCGTCATAGAAGAGGTCAAGGTGAACTTCGGACTTGAGCAGATCCATCTGGAATTCCTTGCTCTCTAGCATTTGCGTCATATCTGAGAAATTGATGGTTTCCTTGATCATTTTCCAGACCTGGTGCGGGATCAAACTGATGTTAATAGAGATTGTGATAATGACCTGCTCTGTTTCAATCAGGTTGCGGTTGAGATTGGTGGCAATGGCCTGGACCAGCTCCGGGGGAATCTCAGCGTCAATTTTTTCCCGGTATTCCTTTTGATTGAGGGTCTTGATGAAGCTATTTTTGGTCTTAATACCAATTTCTTTTTGCATGGCATGAATAATATCTTTGCCCAGGACAATTTCCTGCAGGGCGACAATAACCACCTCACAAGAGGTAGGGAGTTTGCCGTTTTTCTTGAGCCAGGCATTGTTGATTTCAGTCAGGCGGCGGCCTTCCTCCATCTGCTTGGCCAGGATTTTTTCATCTCCACCAGTCAAAAGAGGGACTCTGCCGATCTCATGAAGGTACATGCGTACGGAGTCATCAATGACTTCCTGCTCTTCCAGTCGTTCCAGCGGCATCTCTGGTTCCATTTCAGCGGCTTCAGGCTTTTCCAGATCGATGGCATCCGGTTCAACCCAGCCGGCGACCGGTCCGTTCAGCTCATCGATGCTGGGTTCCTTGACTTCATCAGGGGATGGTCCTGCTTCGGCTTCAATTTCCTCTTCAGAACCCTCCTCTTTGGGTTCCTCTTCTTCTTTGGCAATTGCTACGACTTTTTTAGATTTTCTCATAGATCTCCTTCAAACGGTATTACCGTCAGGCAAAAATACCAGGCGTATATTCTATTTTCCTTTTATACCTGATTTAAAAATATTATTTAGTTCATCTGTGTTAGCTAAAATCGTACCTGAATCAATAGAATTATCTTCTGGTTCCCTGGTAAAGCTTTGTTTGTGAGCCAAACTCAACAAATACCTTTTTTTAAGGGTAAGTTTACATTGCTCTATTCTAGCCACTAGGTCTTCGCCGTGCAATTCCCTTTGTAATAAAATGTCCAGATGCTCTCGTATAACCGGATCAATTGACTCTACAACAGGTAGGCCAACCGCGCTTTGACAGAGCTCAAAAAGCGCCCGGTTTTCGCTATTCTCAAAATAATCACAGGAAACCCCCTCGAATTTTTCTTTCATCTCAGGGTGTTTAAGCAGGATCGTGAGAATATATTCTTCCACCGGATTGGAACTAATAGTACGGGTAGCTTTCGCCATAGCGGTAGGCCGCGGCGCTTTAACCTTGCGGTCGGCTTTATAGCTGGCAAGGGCGGCTTCCAATTTACGATCCTCAACACCTGTGGCCAGCGAAAGGCCTGTAAGATAGCGGTATTGCCTGGGTCCCGCTTTAACATCAGCGATAATGGGTAAAATTTTATTGACCAGGTCAGTTTTGCCCCGAGATGACTTCATATCTAATTTGGCTGCAATTACTTTGAGGGTGAAGTCAATAACCGGCAAGGCTTTTTCGACCTGCGCCTGCCATACTTTGATATCAGCCTTAATGACTTCATCCGGGTCCTGCCCGGCGGGCAGGGTGATGACTTTGAGATCAACATCCAGGGTATTCTCAAAAATCACGCAGCGCATGGCGGCGTCTTCCCCGGCTGAATCGGGGTCCAGGGCCAGCGAGATATTGCGGGTTATTTTTTTTATATAGTTAATCTGCTTCTCAGTGATAGCGACTCCCATGGGAGCCACCACGTTGGAAAAGCCGTATTGATGAGCTACGATGACATCCATATAACCTTCTACTAGCACCGCCAGGTTTTGCTGCCGGATAGCGGTTCTGGCCAGGTGAATACCATACAGGCTGCCGCTTTTATCAAAAATGCGGGTTTGTGGCGAGTTAATGTATTTAGGAGATGAATCATCCAGCACTCGCGCTCCAAAGCCGGTAGCCCGCCCGCGTTCGTCCATGATGGGGAATATAATATGATCTCGGAAACGGTCATGGGTTTTGCCACTGGCCTCGGCCTTAATGATTAGACCGGCATCCAGAAGCTCAGTTTCCTGAAAACCTTTATCCAGTAGATATTGCTTCAAGGATCCCCAGGCCGGCAGACAATAGCCTAACTGAAAATCCGCGATAACTTTTTCATTCAAGCCCCGGCCCTTTATATAATTTCTAGCCTTTTCGGCGGCAGGGTTGCATAAGAGCAGGTTATGAAAATACTGAGTGGTGGCTTGATTGATCTCGTAGATTTTATCGCGGGCCTGATCGTCAGCCTCTGTTGCACCGTGGCTAGGAATGACAACCCCAGTTTTCTCAGCCAGGAGACGGAGGGTATCGGCAAAATCCAGGCCCTCCTTCTTCATGATAAAGGAAAAGACATCGCCTCCGGTGTTGCAGGCGCCGAAGCAGTGCCAGCTCTGCTGATCCGGATAAACGAAGAAAGAGGGCTTCTTCTCACTGTGGAACGGGCAGGGCGCGCGCATGGTACGACCAGACTTCGTCAGTGTGACATACTGGCCGATTATTTCTACGATATCCGTTTTTTGTTTTACGTCGTCAATAACACTCATAGTTTTAGTTGTTAGTAATTAGTAATTAGTTATTAGTTTCAAGTTCCCCATTGGTTTGGCGTTATGGGTACAAAAACCCCTCCCTTTAATAACAGGGATAGAAAGAGCCTTTACATTATACTGCGATTAAAACCAAAATCACAAAACTCAAAAAACAAATCACAATAGAAAATACAAAACAAGAAATCACAAACAATAAAAAGTCAAAGGTCAAAAGGCAAAATTTAGAAGTTTAGATTTATGATTTAAGAATACAACCAAGTTACGAATTGCAATTATCAGGTTAGGCCTAATTCCTGGGCCTTTCTGAGGGCATATTGATCGGTCATGCTGGCGATGTAATCCACCACCTGACGTGAGGGGTCGTGGTATTCCGGCGGAAGAGCTCCATGGTTGATGTCAAAGTAGTTATATAAGTTTCTGACAATTTTACGGGCATTTTCAGCATCCGGCATGACGGAGCTGACATTATAAACTTTTTCATAAAGGAATTCGTGTAAGACAACAGCTGCCTCTTTAATACGTGCGCTCATTTTAATAACAGGCCTGCGCTTTACCGGCCTCAGACCGCTGACTGCCCAGGAGCTTGATATGATATCACAGACCAGGCTATTAATGCGCTCTGCGCGGGAATGTCCTAGCAAGCCGACCGCGGCAGCTGGCAGATCGCTCTCTTTTATAATATTGGCCCTTATGGCATCATCGATATCGTGATTGATATAAGCCACCATATCAGCGATTTTACAAATCTCTCCTTCCAATGTGCCGGAGCGTCCCCATTTTTCACCCATAATTTCAATTACCCTGGTCTTGGAATGGTTCAAGATACCGTCCCTGACTTCCCAGGTCAAATTCAGCCCTTTGCCGTTGTTTTCCAGATAGTCCACCACACGCAGGCTCTGCTCGTTATGGCGGAAACCGCCAGCGAAAAGCTCGTTCAGCACATCTTCACCCATATGGCCAAAGGGGGTGTGTCCCAAATCGTGGCCGAGAGCAATGGCTTCGGTAAGGTCTTCATTAAGATTGAGAGCGCGACTAATGGTACGAGCGATCTGGGAAACTTCCAAGGTATGTGTCAACCTGGTCACATAGTGATCGCCGACCGGAGCAATAAAAACCTGGGTTTTATGTTTGAGCCGCCTGAAGGAGTTGCTGTGGATGATACGGTCGCGGTCACGTTGAAAATCCAGGCGGACGGGGCTGGGTTTTTCCGGCCGCTGTCTGCCTCTGGAAAGCCGGCTTTTAGACGCAAAAGGAGAGAGAACTTCTTCTCTCCCCTCAAGCAACCGGCGTACGCTGGTTATGTGATTAGCCATTCAATTTTTGTTTAGTCTTAATCATATAGATTACTTCACTGATTAAACCAATTCTATCCCAGATGACATATTAATATCAAATCATCCAGAAAGGGCTGTTATAGGGCATATCCTGTGCAGGGCCAACCTGGGGAGAACTGTTGCGGTTTATAAATTGTTGATATGTCCGCAGTGTGGGCAGCGCACAGCCGGCTGATTGAAACTGGGCGGCAGTCGTAATTTGGTGCCACAGTCTTCACAGTCCAGGGTCTTATAATTGTTCATTTTCCACATCATATCGGAAGTCTCACGAGTACGGTCAACTCTCTCCTGCAACTCACCGGCCACAGCACCGGTGGTAGCCTGACGCAAAGGTACGGATTGCGCGGCTAATCCAGCAACCCCAGGTATGGCGTGATCGCCTTTGACTACCTGTTCATAGGACTTTTCATAATCAGCATAGCCGGCACCGGACATAGCCCGCAGAATACGGATTCTCTCAGCAAGAGGTGGATGAGTGCTGAAAAGATCATTGGCCGAAATCCCCTTCTTGTAAAAGGGATTGCTGATATACATAGGGGCGGTGGCCTTGTTAGCTTTTTGGACCTGGGTATTATTGTTTTGCAGTTTTTCCAGGGCGGAGGCCAAGCCTTCCGGATATCTGGTGAAGAGAGCGCCTGAGGCATCTGCCAGGTATTCCCTTTTGCGCGAAATGCCGAAATATATGATCTGGGCGACGATAGGGGCTAGAATCATCAGAACCAGTCCAACTACCAGAATAATGATCTGAGCGCCTCCGCCTCCGCTGTCTTTGGAGGAACTGCGACGGCTACCACCGCTAAAGAACAGCATACGGGAAGCGTAATATGACAGGATGACGATGGAACCCAGCAAAACGCTGGCCAGGACCATCAATTGAACGTCACGATTCTTGATATGGGACATCTCGTGGGCGATGACACCCTGCAGCTCATCGCGGTTTAGTTTATCCAGCAGACCAGTGGTAATAGCCACGGCAGTATGGTCTTTGCTGCGACCGGTAGCGAAGGCATTTAAAGCCGGATCATCTATGATATAGACATCCGGCATACGCTCCAAACCGGAGGCGATTTTCATTTCTTCCACAATGTTATATAGGCGGGGGTGGTCCTTTGGTCCGATCTTACGTGCCCCCGCCATAGATAAAACAATGTTGTCTCCCTGAGTAAAAGCCACCATGGTCATGATGCCCCAGACCAGCAGAGCGATGATCAGGCCAGCCACGTAGTTGTCCAGCAGCAAAACACCCAGAAAATAGCCCAGAAGGAGCAGTACAGCTCCCATCAGGACTACCAGCAGAGTTGATCTGATCTGGTTAGATTTTATCTGTTCCCACATGGTTGATCAGTTGTCCTTATTATTTAGTGCCAGTCGCCGCGGGAGGATTTCCAGGGAAGCTGACTTTGACGGCTTCTCTTTCAACTTCATTCTTGACCTCGAAAAACTCACCGGCTTTAAATCCGGTCATGCCAGCAACCATATTAGAAGGGAACATCTGAGTCTTATTGTTATATTTTAAGACTTCATCATTGTAATATTGTCTGGAAAAGCTAATTTTATTTTCAGTAGAGGTCAATTCCTCCTGAAGGGCCATGAAGTTCTGGTTGGCTTTCAGATCGGGGTAGTTTTCAACTACAGCCAGTAAGCGGGACAAAGCACCGGACAATTCGCCTTCAGCCTTGGCTCTATCCGCTACACCAGCGCCAGAAAGTGACTGCGCGAGATTACGGGCGTTAGTGACTGATTCCAGAGTCTGCCGTTCATGCTGCATATAACCTTTGACAGTCTCAACCAGATTTGGGATAAGGTCGTATCTTCTCTTGAGTTGTACGTCAATTTGCGCCCAGGCATTTTTAACCTGGTTGCGCAGGCCTACCAGTCCATTGTAGATACCGATGAAGATGAAGAGGAGAATAACAACAATAGCGGCTATAATGATTACGGCAATCAATCCAGACATAAAGATACCTCCTATCCAAATTTATTTAATAGTAAAAGCCCTATCAGTGGGCGTCCTCCGGATGCTGGGCTTTAAAGGTCTTACTCAGGAAGGATAAAATATCATCTTTCCTGTCATTTTTCACCTGATGTAAGATCTCGTGAAGCTCTCCGCCATCGAACCACAGACCGTCTCCGGCCGGGCAACTATCTATCAAAACTTTAGGCTCTTTACCCAACCAGACTTTATCCATCTTCTTGCCGCAGATCGGGCATTTACGGTGAGTTTCATAGACTTCGGCTGGGCTTGGAGTGAGAAGATCATTTTGAGATTCTTGCCGGTTATCTGCGGATATTGCGGATATTAAAAGGTCCAATTCCTGGGCATCGAACCAAACTCCACTGCAGCGCAGGCAGAGATCCAGCTCGATCCGGCGGGATTCTACCACTACCATATCATCTTTGTCTACAGGGCACTTCATAGCATTTATCCTCTACCAATAGTGTAAGGATTATGAGTGACTCATGTCAATGGTTAATTGATCAGGTCTAAACCTTGCCAACAGTTAAGGTTGATCGAATATCTGGTAAAATGGGGCTATAAGAGTTACAAGAGCAAATCAAAAAACAGTGAATTGTCAGGAATCAGAAATCTAATTTTGGCAGAAGGGATGGGGATAATGATTATAGAACACGCTGAGCAAACAGGGATCGATTTTGAAGGGACCATAATTGACATCGAGTCGATTGGCGAGTTCAACCAGCAATTTAAATACGATTCCAGGCATTATAAAGATATTAAACAGGTAGTTTTGGGCTATATCACCAAAACCAAATTGCAGATTTATTGCGCTACAAATGTGGAGGACATAGAGGAATTAAGGCTAAAAACTCCTGAAATATTCAAAGAATTACAAAGGCCATATTATGCTTTTAACTGCAATTTTGAAAGCGGAGTTTGTTTTCATCAGGCAGGCATACAGATAGATTTTGAGGGTGAATTGCAGGGAGAGGCTTTCGAGCGGAAAAAAGACGCTATTATGAAATTAAAAATACCAAATTATGAAGACCCTTTTCACGATCTTGGGGTAATGTGTATTAAAGCCTGGCGCGAGCAGGAATTCAAGAAGGTCATCGCTCATAACCGAGCGTGCTTGCTGAAAGAAAGAGATATATTGGTCAAGAGGGGACATTGCCAGCCGGATAAAGTAAGATTTGTTTTATAAAAACTGATCTTATATTACCTGTGCCTCACCGCCTATATTGTGCGGTTATGGTAGGGAATGACCTTTGCCATTATACTAATGCGTGTTTTAATATCAAGATCCTGAGTTATCTTTGGGGACCGGCAGTACTTCTCATGGGTTGGCTGTTTATCAACGTTTATTAAACGCAATCTACCACGAGATTTTATTACACGAATATCTCAAAAGAAAAACCGCTCATTTTTTGAAGCGGTTTTCTTTTGAGATATTCGGTTAAATTTATTTAATAAGATCTGTTCCTACATATTTCCGGAGGACTTCAGGGACTTTGATGGTGCCATCAGGCTGTTGATAGGTCTCCATGAGGGCAATCATCACTCTGGGCAAAGCCAGCCCGGAACCGTTGAGTGTATGGACAAACTGGGGTTTTTCTTCTGAAGACGGGCGGTAACGGATATTGGCGCGGCGGCCCTGGAAATCTTTACAGTTGGAACAGGAGCTGACTTCCAGCCACTCAGCCTGTCCGGGTGCCCACATTTCAAGATCATAGGTTTTGGTGGAAGAGAAACCCATATCGGAAGTATTTAAGAGTTTTACCCGGTAAGTTAAGCCCAGCTTCTGGCAGATGTCCTCGGCATCTTGGACCATCTTCTCAAGCTCGGCCATAGATGTTTCGGGGGCGACCAATTTATACATTTCCACTTTATCGAACTGATGGCCGCGTTTTATGCCGCGCACGTCTTTGCCAGCGGACATCTTTTCACGGCGAAAGCAGGCGGTATAAGCCACATAATTTAAAGGCAGCATATTGGCGGAAAGAATCTCGCCAGAATGCAGACTGGTGATAGGCACTTCGGCGGTAGGCACAAACCAGTAATCTTCCTCGATATCCCGATAAAGGTTGTCAGCGAATTTAGGCAGATTGCCTGAAGCCTGCATGGTCTCTCTTTTAACCATGAAAGGAAGATAAACTTCTTTATAGCCATGTTGGAATGTATGAGTATCCAGGAAAAAGCTGATAAGGGCGCGCTGCAGTCTGGCTCCCCAGCCGTTGAGAACGTAAAAGCGGGTCCCGGAAAGTTTGACGCCGCGCTCGAAATCGATAATGCCCAGCTTTTCGCCAAGTTCCCAATGAGCCATAGGTTTAAAATCGAATTTAGCCGGTTCACCAATTGTGCGTACGACGACATTATCCTCTTCAGAGGAGCCGACCGGAACTGAAGTATCCGGCATATTGGGGACTCGTAGCAGGAGGTCCTTGATTTTAGCGTCCATTTCGGTGGTCGCGCCTTCAATAGCGTTGATCTGGTCTCTCAGTTTGCGTCCGGATTCGGGGTCCATCTTGCCTCCCTTGCGGGAGTGACGCAACTCTTCCAGTTCGGTCATTTTCTGCCGACGTTCAGCATCCAGAGCCAGGATTTCATCGATGGAAGCGGTGTCTTTGCGGTGGCCTAAAGATTCTTTTACCAGTTCAGTATTATCGCGGATTAATTTTAAATCGAACATCCTATTACTCCTAAGTGAAATCAAAGGTTAGAATTCAAAATCCAGTTACAATTAAAAAATTCCTTTAATCAATTTTTTCGCGCTGGGCAGGGAATAAAATCACTTCACGAATGGAGGTTTGGTTAGTAAGTAGCATAACCAAGCGGTCAATGCCGATACCCAATCCTCCGGTAGGCGGCATGCCGTGCTCCATAGCCAGCACGAAATCCTCATCCATTTTTTGGGCTTCATCGTCACCTTTCTCGCGATCTTCCATCTGCTTCATGAAGCGTTGACGCTGGTCGATAGGATCATTCAATTCGGTAAAGGCGTTAGCGATTTCCATGCCGCCGCAATAAGCCTCAAAACGCTCAACAATATGGTCGCTGCCCGGTTTCTTTTTGGCCAGGGGCGACATCTCAATGGGGTAGTCGTAAAGAAAAGTTGGCTGGATCAGTTGAGGATCGACGTAAGTAGAGACTATTTCATCGATCAGTTTACCTCGTTCGCGCATGGGATCAAACTGCATCTTGCGTGCAGTCATTTCAGCTTTTAAAGACGCGGTATCAGGAAATTGCTCATAATCTAAGCCAGCATACTGCATAACAGCCTGCCGCATTTCCAGCCTTCTCCAGGGAGGCGTGAAGTCTATAGTTTGACCATTATATTCGACTTTCATTGAGCCGTGGACCTGCTGACAAACACTTGAAACCAAATCCTCGACGGTCTTCATGACATCCTGATAATCAGCATAGGTCTCATAACTTTCCAGCATGGTGAACTCAGGATTATGTTTGACGGAAATGCCTTCATTACGGAAGATACGGCCGATTTCATAAACCTTATCGAAACCACCGATGATCAATCTCTTAAGATGCAGTTCGAGAGCGATCCTGAGAAAAAAGTCCCTGTCCAAAGTATTGTGATGAGTGATAAAAGGACGCGCGGTAGCACCGCCGGCTTCCGGCTGTAAGACGGGAGTTTCGACTTCCAGAAAGTCCCGCTTATTGAGAAAATCACGGATGGCGCTGATGGTTTTACTGCGGGTTTCAAAAATCTTTTTCACATCCGGGTTGGAAATCAGGTCCAGGTATCTCTGGCGGTATCTTTTTTCGACGTCAACCAATCCGTGCCATTTTTCGGGCAGAGGCTGAAGAGACTTAGCCAGCAGGGTGAAATCCGATACTTCCACGGTGGGTTCGCCGGAGCGAGTCAGGAATAATTTGCCCTGCGCTCCAAGGATGTCGCCTATATCGATATCTTTAACGGTATTAAATTTAGCTTCAGAGAAATTGTTAATGCGGAAAAACAGCTGGATTTTACCGCTGCCGTCTCGCAAATCCATGAAAACAGTTTTGCCCATACCACGCTTAGCCATTATTCGGCCTGCCACATTCACCCTGAATTCTTGTGTTAAAAGAGCGTCCTTGTTATTTTGGGCAGTATTAACGGCTTCAACGGCGGTATGTGAGCGATGATAACCATAGGGAAAAGGCTCAATGCCGGCAGAACGCAGGGCTGCCAGTTTATTCAATTTTTGCTGGGTCAGTTCATCAATTGGATGCGACATTCATTTTTCCTTACTATTTTAAAATAACATACAGGAGGGCAAAAACACAGTAGATTTATTGGCTAATTATAGCCTGTTGAGGCGAGGATAGTAAAGATGGTGAAGGAAACAAAAAAGCCCGCCTCAAATTAGGAGCGAGTTTTTTATCATTGCTAAATTGTGACCCGATACAGAAGCTTGAGTCGAAAATTATTTTGCTTGTCTCACAGCCGTTCTGCGCCCTTTTTGTCTGGCGCGTTGCTGGCTATGGACTAATTTGGAACCCCTCTTGAGCCCTTTTATTTTTACCATTACTTTAGTTCCCCTCCGGTATTATTTTGGGCATCATGCAACTAATTCGGCTTGCCTCGGTTTTTACCTGTAATGAACATTCCAATATTTCAGTCATCAGCTTTCGATATCCAACGGCCTGTCTTATAGACGGTTCCTTTTTACCTGAGAGAAATTATCATTCAATTACAGTATAGACTGAAAGTTCTGTTCCGGTGGAATACGGTGAACAAAAGAGGGAATGGATTTGTCTAGTTTATCCACTCCCTCTTAGTATTAAAATTTAATGCGTGAAATCAGCTTATAGCTTCTAGATGCCCTTCCTGGCTACAAAAGCGGCCAGATCGCCCAGACGGCAGCTGTAGCCCCATTCGTTATCATACCAGGCGATGACCTTGACCATGTTACCACCGATAGAAAGAGTGCTAAGTGAATCTACGATTGAGCTGGCGCTATTGCCTTTGAAATCGATACTGACCAATTCCTCTTCACAATAAGCCAGGATACCTTTCATAGGGCCTTCAGCAGCGGATTTGAGAGCGGCATTGACCTGCTCCGCGCTAGCTTCTTTGGCCAGTTCAGCTACCAAATCTACTACTGATACTGTGGGAGTGGGAACGCGGATGGCGAAACCATGCATTTTGCCTTTAAGTTCGGGTAGGACCAAAGAAATAGCCTTGGCAGCACCGGTCGAAGTGGGAATCAGGCTCATGCCTGCCGAGCGCGCGCGGCGCAGATCTTTATGCTGCTGGTCCAGAATCCTCTGGTCGTTAGTATAGGCGTGGATGGTAGTCATCAGGCCTTTAACGATACCGAAATTATGCTCCAAAACCTTGGCGACCGGGCCCAAACAGTTAGTAGTGCAGGACGCGTTAGAAATTATATTGTGCTTTTGGGCATCGTATTTATCTTCATTGACTCCCAGCACGATAGTGATATCTTCTCCTTTAGCGGGTGCAGAAATAAGAACTTTCTTAACGCTGCCTTTCAGGTGAGCAGCCGCTTTAACAGCATCTGTAAAAAGACCAGTGGATTCTATGACGATTTGCACACCATAATCCTGCCATTTGATGTTAGCGGGATCACGCTCGGCTAGTACCTTAACTGGACGTCCGTCCACTACAATAGCGTCGTCGGTATGTTTGACCTCGCCCGGGTATTGTCCGTAGCTGGAGTCCCATTTTAACAAATGGGCATTGGTTTTGGTGTCCGTCAGGTCGTTAATAGCGACAACTTCCAGTTCACCGCGGTGATATTGCTGGAGAGCCCTCAGTGTTAATCTCCCTACTCTGCCAAAACCATTAATACCGATTTTGATTGCCATAAAAAAACCACCTCCTCAATATATAAATTGGATGCTTTTATAGTTGATAATCGAAAAACTATCTTTTTTTCTTTGCCTCTTGAATCCCGTATAGCAGCTCGCAGCGTAAAAAGCGGGACCTACCCCAGGCATTCTTAAGTTGTTTAAGGCGGCTAACAGTGTCTCCAGCATAGACGAGATGATAGTAAGGGTCATAAGTAGAGGCAGTTGGTTTGAAATCCTCCACAAATTTATAGCCGAGTCCTGATAGTCCATCTTTAAACAACTCAACCAGCCGGGGTTTGATGTCCTCTGACTTGCCAGCCTGTTTGAGGTTTTTCAATTCTTCCCAGCGGCGGTTGCCGTAAAAGCGGGTTACCGATTCTGCGCATTCCGGTCGTACCAGATTCCGCAGTAAAGCCATTTCCAGTGGAAAAATGATTAAAAGCTCAGTCTTCTCACCTTGCCTGTTCTTGCCCAGTTCAGCCAAGCGCTCCAGCGTCTTCCAGCTCAAGCGCCGGTAACCGCCCGGATCTATAAAGGCCAAACTGGAAGCTGAACGAGGGATCTGGTCTATTAGAAGTTCCAGGGTTTTTACATTATTGGGATTACCTACCAGGATCTGAACGTCACTCTTGCTCAGATTAGCCACCGAGGTTTTTAAATTATCCGCGGTAGATTTTATGGAGGTTAGAAAAGCATATCGCGCGAAATTAGCTCGGTTTTTTAAAACCCTGACTGCTGAACCTTCCAACCGGCAATTCATATCGCTACAGGGAAAACTACCGAGGCCAGCAAAAAACTCCAGATAGCAGTAAGAAGTTTTTCGGGTTGAGGAGGCATAACTTTCCATGAACTCCGAAAAGCTTTCCAGCTTATGGCAGGTCCATTTATGAATCTCTCCGGGAGTTTTGACTGGTATGGTTGTCTCCTTGGTCCGGCGACACCCTTATCCCACCTATAAAACTGCCGTAACTTTTATTCCGGTGAATCCACTGCCTATTATGCCATTAATAGAACTCAAAATCCAGCTGGCAGGGATGCTGATCAACTCATCCGGTTCCAGTATTGATATGGTTGAGTCCAGCGTAAAAAATCAAAGCCATTGGCATTGAATAAATGCCGGCTCAATCGCTTTTAGAGATTACTTTTTAAGATTGTAAAATGCCTTAATCCCTGCGTATTTGGCAGCAGGTCCCAGCTCCTGTTCGATTTTTAGCAAGCGGTTATATTTGGCTACCCGCTCGGAGCGGCAGGGCGCTCCGGTCTTGATAAAACCGGTATTAAGACCTACCGTCAGGTCGGCGATAAAGGTATCCTCGGTTTCTCCAGATCGATGGCTGACGACAGCCGTCCAGTTGTTTTCCTGGGCTAGCCTGATAGCCGCCAATGTTTCAGTTAAAGTTCCGATCTGGTTCAACTTAATTAAAATAGAATTCGAAGCTTTCTTTTGCAGGCCTGTTTCCAGCCTATTGACATTGGTGACATAGAGATCGTCACCTACTAACTGCACTTTGCTGCCGATTTTCTGGGTCAGTAATTGCCAGCCGCTCCAATCATCCTCGGCCATGCCGTCCTCTATGCTGATGATAGGATAAAGCGAAACCCATTTGGCATAAAAATCGACCATTTCAGCGCTATTAAAAGTTTTGCCTTCGCGCTTAAGTTCATACACCCCATCTTTGTAATATTCACTGGAAGCTGGATCCAGGGCTATAAAACAGTCCTTGCCCGGACGGTAGTGAGCTTTTTCGATGGCCACCAATATGGCTTCCAGTGCCTGACTATTGGAATCCAACGATGGAGCGAAGCCGCCTTCGTCGCCAACGTTGGTGTTCAGTCCTTTCTCTTTAAGTACTTTTTTCAATTGTTGATAAATTTCAGCGCACATCTGGAGGGCGTGGCTGAAACTGTCGGCTCCGACCGGCACAATCATGAACTCCTGTAAATCGGTAGAATTAGAGGCGTGTTTGCCGCCGTTCAGGATATTCATCATTGGCACAGGTAGAGTGCAGGCGCCTACACCTCCCAGATAGCGGTACAGAGGTAGGCCTAGAAATTTGGCGGCAGCTTGAGCGGTGGCCAGAGAGACACCCAGGATGGCATTGGCTCCCAAGTTGGCTTTATTTACACTGCCGTCTAATTTGATCATGTTCTGGTCTATCGTAAGTTGATTGGAGACATCCATACCCACAATTATGGGAGCGATGTGCTGATTGACATTGGCCACAGCGTTCAGTACTCCCAGACCGTTATATCTGGTTTTATCGTTATCTCTTAATTCAACAGCTTCATATTTGCCAGTACTAGCTCCGGAGGGGACAGCGGCAACTCCGAGGGTTCCGTCCATTAATTCTACTTCAGTTTCCAATGTGGGATTACCCCTGGAATCTAGAATTTCTCTGGCGCGGATAGCCTTAATAACTGACGTTGGTTTCAAAGTTCTCATTGATTCCCTCCGATAATCTACCATTAACAACCTTGTTTGTTATCAAGCAGTAGTTACTTTAAATTTGCGTTTGTCGCGTTTACATAAAACCTGCACAACATGGTTGCCTGACATTAAACCGGAAGGCAACCCGCCGCCGGGCATCACCCACTGACCGACCATATAGAAATTATCCAGTCCCGGTAGTGTTTTTTTCATCCGAAGATTCATGTTTTCCGGGGTCATCAAGAACCCTTCGAAAGAACCTTGCCAGTTGCCAGTGTAACGGTAAAACGTTGTAGGTGTGGCTACATCCCACATTTCAAGTTGTTTGGATAACCCGGGGAAGCGCTTGTTCAAAGCCGAAACTACGGCTGCGGCGATTTTTTCTTTTTCTGCTTTATAAAGCGCGTGATCCTGGCTAAGCTCATGCCAGTAAGAAAAATCCGATTCGAACATTACTTCCAGCGTAGTTCTGTCCTCTGGGGCAAAGGAAAGATCGAAGTTATAAATTTTTACACCCAGGGTCTTATTTTCTTTGTTGCCAACTTTGATAGGCTTATCCAGCGGAATGATCAGGCTGGACACCATTTGAGGTACATCCGTGAAGACCCGCTTCACGCCCAGACCGACAAATACCAGAGGCTGAAAAATAGGCATTTTATAATAATTATCGATCGTTGAATCAACAAATTTACCTTCAAGCATTTCCCAGATCGTAGCGTGTCCGTCCGCGGCGGAGATAATATAATCTGCTTTGTGTTCGGTGCCGTTGGTCAACAGAATACCTACCGCCTTGCCGTCTTCAACCAGAATATTTTCTACCCCTGACCTGTAAGAAACCTTGCCCCCCAACTCGCAATAGCGTTGTTCCATATTCAGGGCTAGCTCTAGAGAACCTCCAATGACATAACCGGCATTCTTAGTATGCAGCCAACCCAGAGTCATTAAAAGACAGACCGAAGAAAACTCCGGGGGACAGAAGAGAAGCCATGATTCGCGCAGCAGAGGGTTTTGAAATCTTCCGGCGAATTCAGTCATGGTCATTTTGCCCCATTTCTTGAAGTCACCCATAAACGGGGACATCTTAGCCATCATTTTCAGATTATCCAGAGGACTGTAAAGTTCGGGAGCTTTGTCAGCCGGTATATCCATTTCTGCAAAGTGGCGAACCGCAGCGCAGAATTCATCGATGAAAGCAGAGTCTTCGGGAGCGATCTCCTTTAGATGAGTCGCCAATCGATCGACGTCCGAATAAAGGGTAACGGTTTTGCCGTCGGCGCTTTCGTAGCGCGAAAAGATATCCATATCAATGATGGTTTTATCTTTGATCGCGCCGACTTCTTGCCAGAGGTGGTGCATACCGGACTTGGGCGAGGAGCCTACCAGCCAGTGCAGACACCCGTCAATGATATAGCCGTTACGTTCCCATGATGTGCACAGGCCTCCCGGTTTAATGCCCATTTCGAAGATTTGAGTTTTATAGCCATTCATCTGAGCATATATTCCGGTGGTAAGCCCGGCTACGCCTGCTCCGATGATGATAACTGATTTTTCTGCCACGGTAACGCCTCCTGACACAGCATGAAATGAAAAATATTCCTCCTGTACTTTACGGGAATTTGCTTTTAGATTCAAGTGGGATGGGGCAGTTATGCGTAACTAAAACGGGCTACTTGAGGGCTGTCCTGTAGTTCCCAGCGGCCGTGAATACCGGAGTACAGAGCCGCGACTTCCAGGTGGAGCATCGCGATGCCGCAATCTAATCTTTTCGAGACTTTGAAGTCGAGTTTGCCTATATCAGTCGAAATAGTGACAGCCTTCTCTTCGATGAAGAATCTCCAGGGCTGTCGGTTGGTGGCGGATGGAGCGATTCTGGCGGCTTCCAGAGCAGATTTTAGCCAGATCGGCCATTGTTCTTCGGACAGACCACTGATTAACTCAGTTAAGGGTTTGCGTTTACGGCTATTGGCAAATCCGGTAAGGGCTTTCTCAGCCAGCGTTTTTTCTGCGAGTGGGTATCCCAAGGGAGAAACGGCCAGAACTCTTTCATACGGCGCAAGTTTTACTCGATGGGTCACAGCCGCTGGACTGAAGAATCCAGCTACCCAGCAGGTTCCTAGGTTAAGCGCGGTAGCTTCAAGAACGACGGCTTCTCCGGTGTAACCAACCGCTTCCTGAACATGAGGTTGCCTCATATCTCCAATAAAGGCCAACGCGGCGTATGGATTACGGATGACACCATATGAACCGAGAATAAAATCAAAAATCCTGCCTGGTGAATCGGTTATCACTTCCACTCTGGCTTCAGGAAATGGCCGGAAGTCCGCACAGGTAGTTTTTACGATGGATAGATTTTCCGCAGGAATAGGTATGAGCGGATCATATTGACGTCTAGATAATCTGATTCCGAGGCCTTGATACCAGCGTTGATGGTCAATTTCCATTTTATTACTCCGGGGAGGACCGATTTTTTAAATATAATTAAATCTGATTCTCGATGCTGATCTCTCGAAGAGTATTAAGTCCGGCAAAAAATTCGCGCATCATGACACTAATAATATACATACCGCGGCGGTTGACTCTGATTTCGCTTTCGGTCTCGGTAACCGCGCCGACCGCTTTCAAGAGCCGTATCTCCATCCCCAGTTTATTATAGATTTCAGTGTCGAACTGCTGCTTGAACTGCTCTTTGTTGACTCTGGTTCCAAAGAGCTTGGTCAGCAGATAATAACGGAAGTATTCTTTTTCCGATAGATCCCGGCGGCGGGCAATAGGTAGACGGTTGTTTTGCAAATGGTCAGCGTATTTGTCAAGAGAAAAAGAGTTTACATAAAATATTCCATTCACTAAACTAACAGAGCCTGCTCCTATGCCGATGTAATCAGCATAATCCACAATATATTCATCTATCATCCTGGTTCCTTTTGAGAAACACCAGACGGTGGAAGCCTGGTAGCCCTGGTCGAAAATTTCACTCAATATCAACTTGTAAAATCTTTTCTCCCGCCCATTGTCTACTCTGGCAAAACGGCGTTCCATGGCGCTCTTTTTATGGGGGGAGGGCATCAGAGGATAAAAAGTCACCTGATCAATACCCATTTCTTTAAAGATTCGAATATCGGAGGCGAATTTCTCTGGAGTTTGGAAAGGGAAATTAAAGATCAAATCAACGTTGACCGTCTCGAACTGGCCGAGGGTCATTTTAATTTTCTGCCTGGCTTCGGTGCCGGTGCTTAAAACCCTGCCCATCGATTTTAGCATTTCATCGTCGAAACTCTGGACACCTAATGAGATGCGTTTGATTCCGGCGGTTTGGAGAGATTTTACAATTTCAGGTGTAATTTCCTGGGGGGTAGTTTCCATTGAGATATTTCTGACCGGGAATTTTTGTTTTAAGTAAGCGATGAAGGACAGCAATTCATCCATCATTATGGTAGGGGTGCCGCCACCGAAATAGAACTCGGAGAAGGTGAAGCCGCGCTGGATGTAGATATCTAATTCATGTCTTAACTGGCTGAAATAGGCACGTGCCTTTTCCGCATTAAAAAGATAGCGGTTAAAACAGCAGAATGGGCAGAGACTGCGGCAGAATGGGATATGAATATATAGCGAGAGTTGCTCTCCCGGACGCAAGATACGGCTAGTGATCAAGGAATCATCTACCTGCTCTGAAAGCTTGAGAAATTTTCGGCCTTCCCGCTTTGTGATGTAACCCGCAATTTCCGGAATCAAATTGTTACTCTCTTCCTCGCAAAGGAGGTCAATTGAACTTATTCATAGCCGTGGTAAGTCCGTCCGTTAGGAGGGAGATGACGGCATCGCCGACTTTTTTTATGGTTTCATCCACCAGCTTGCGGTCATTGCCCTCAAAATCTCCCAGCACATAATCCACGATAGTCTCTTCGGCTGCCTCTCCAAACTGAGGACGGCTGATGCCGATACGGATGCGGGTGAAATCCTGTGTTCGCAGTGAGCTGATTATGGACTTAATGCCGTTGTGTCCTCCCGCGCTATTACCCGGTTTAATGCGGATTTTACCCAGAGGCAGGTCCAGGTCATCATGAATCACAATCAAATCGTCGGAGGTAAGTTTATATTTATTAAGCAGGTTGATAACAGCAATTCCGCTGGCATTCATGTAGGTTTGGGGCTTGGCCAGCACAACCTGTGTTCCTGAAATCAAGCCGGCGCCCACCCGTGCTTTGCCCTGTTTTTTATCCAGGCTAATGTGCTGTTGTCTGGCCAGGTGATTTATACAAAGAAAGCCAATATTATGACGATTAGTGGAATACTCTTTCCCGGGGTTGCCCAGTCCGACGATTAATTTCATATACGTTTATACATTCCCAGCATTTTTAATAATTCGCTCTCGTTCAATTGGGTAATACCTAAAGCCAGTGCGCGGGCTACCTTGGATCCCGGGTCCTCACCTACGACTAAATAGCTAGTATTTTTCGTAATATCACTTTTTGCGGTTCCCCCCAGGACTTTAATTTTCTCTTCGGCTTCCTCACGACTAAAATTTTGCAGTTTACCGGTAATAACGAACTCCTGACCGCGTAAAGGTAAATCTTCAGATTCGGGCTGAGCTGGTTGTGCTAAATGAACCCCAGCCATCCTTAATTTTTCAATAAGCTGCCTGTTCCTTTCAATTTTAAAAAAGGCCAAAAGACTTTCAGCAATTTTGGGGCCTATGGTTGGCACTGCGGTAAGATTGTCATAGGCAGCTTTCATCAAGACATCAACGCTATTAAACCGTTTAACCAACCGTTCAGCTATTTCTTCGCCCACGTGCCGGATGCCCAGAGCGTAGATGATGCTGGCGAGGGGACGGGTTTTGCTTTTCTCAATCTGGTCGATCAGTTTAGCAGCGCTCTTTTCGCCCATTCTTTCCATTCCGGCGATTTGTTGATTTTTTAGAGAATAAATATCCCCCACGTCTTTAACTAATCCAGCATTTAGCAGAGCGGCTGCCACTGATTCCCCGATGCCACGTATGTCCATGGCGGTGCGTGAGGCAAAATGCTGAAGGTGCTCTTGAAGCTGGGCCGGACAGGCGGCATTAGTGCAGTAGTACATTACCTCGCCCTCGCCGTGAAAGACCTCGGAACCGCAAGATGGACAAGCAGGACGGCCTTTCTCTTTATCGAAAAGCTTTTCAAGCAGACTAAATTCTTTTTCGGAACCCTGACGTTTAGAAAGAGCAGGCCCCACGATTTCCGGAATGACGTCTCCAGCGCGGCGGAGGATAACTGTATCTCCTTCCCGGATGTCTTTACGGCGAATATCATCCTCATTGTGCAGGGAGGCGCTGTTAATGGTTACTCCCCCGAGATAAATAGGTTCCATTACCGCTATTGGATTAAGAGTGCCGGTGCGACCCACGCTGATCTTGATTTCCTTAAGGACAGTTGTTCCTTCAATGGGGGGGAATTTGTAGGCGATGGCCCACCGTGGTTCTCTACCGACACTGCCGAGCTGTTCTTGCAAGTGGATAGGATTGATCTTGGCGACGATACCATCAGCCTCATAAGGCAGGGTTTCCCGATTCTCAGTCCAATAACGGTAAAAATTTTCCACGTCGTTAAGGCTTTCTACCAGTCGGTTATTAGGATTGACTCTAAAACCCAGAGATTTAAAAAATTGCAGTATTTCCCAATGGGTTTCCGGCATGATCATACCTTCAGCATAGCCGAGGTTATAGACATACAGATCTAGCGGTCTTTTAGCGGTGATACGGGAGTCCAACTGTCTAACCGACCCGGCTGCTGCGTTCCGAGGATTGGCGAAAAGTGGTAGTCCCTCCACCGCCCGTTCTGCATTGACCTTTTTAAAACCTGCTTTGGGAAGGCATATTTCGCCTCGTACCTCAAAGCGAGCGGGAGCACGACCGGCTAAAGTAAGGGGTACGCTGCGGATGGTTTTAACATTCTGAGTAATATTCTCGCCGCGCTCTCCATCGCCGCGGGTAGCCGCGATCTCCAAATTGCCATTGACATAGGTCAAGGCCACAGCGAGACCGTCTATTTTATGCTCACAGACCCATTGGCATTTCTGTCCACTGAGTAGTTTATCAACGCGGTTATACCAGGATATTAATTCCTCGTTGTTGCCCACATCCGCCAGGGAGAGCATGGATTTTGGATGAACGACAATACCAAGAGTTTCAACGGGCGCGGCTCCTATGCGCTGGGTTGGAGAGTCGGGAGAGAGAAATTGCGGATATTGGGCTTCCAGGTTGCGCAGGGAATGAATTAATTTATCGTACGCGGCATCACTGATTTCAGGTGCGTCCTGGGCGTAGTAAAGTGTATTATGGCGGTTGATTTCCGCTCTCAGATTTTCAATTCTGATATTGATATTTTCGAGACTATCCTGCATCTGGTCTCCACCGTTCAGGTTTTCGCTGGTTAAAGTATAGCATAAAAAGACGGATATTTCGGCATGTTGCTCAAGATAAGGCCGTGTTATACTGGTCTTAGATATGAAGAACAAACAGGTAATTGTAATAGGGGCAGGTGCCGGTGGTATGATGGCGGCGGGCAGGGCCGCGGAGAAGGGTGCGAGCGTATTACTTCTAGAAAAGATGCCAACTCCCGGTCGAAAAATACTGGTCTCCGGCAAGACCCGCTGCAATCTTAGCAATTCCCGTGATCTTGAGGAATTTATCTCGGCTTACGGTCTCAATGGACGTTTTTTATATGGTGCTTTTCACCGCTTCTTTCGTGACGATTTATTGGAGTTTATGCGGTGTTATGGAGTTGAGACCAAGATTGAGCGGGGAGGCCGCATCTTTCCTGTTTCAAATAATGCGGCGGATGTGGTGGGTGCATTTCAAAAATACCTGGCTGAATTTGGTGTGGAAATGCGGACAGAAGTTAAAGTCAAACGTATTGTAATCGCGGACGGGAAAGTAATCGGTGTACAGACAGATATAGGAGAATTTCCTGCTGAAGCGGTCGTGGTTGCTGCAGGTGGGGCTTCCTGGCCAGCTACCGGTTCCAACGGAGATGGCTATCAGATGGCTAAAGAAATTGGCCATCACATCGTCAAGCTAAGGCCGGGGTTGGTTCCACTGGCCGTTGAAGAGGTTGAGCTGGCAAAAAGTATGCAGGGAGTCAGCCTAGAAAACGTAAGATTGACAGCTTATCTATGCTCTGCGAATGCTATAGATGCGCTTGGTGTCTCGAAAAAAATAATAGATACCCGACAGGGTGACATAATGATAACCCATTTCGGCATCGGCGGTCCTTTGACGCTACTGATGAGTTTGGAGATCGTAGATGCTCTGGAACAAGGGCCGGTGAGTATTGCAATAGATTTGAAGCCCGCGCTTAATTTGGATCAACTTAAATTGCGGCTACAGAGGGATTTCGATACCCTCAATAAACGTATTTTAAGAAGCTTATTAAAAGAGCTGTTACCTCAGAAAATGATAGAGCCTATCGCTATATTGAGCGGGATCCCGGCGGATAAGCCAGGTCACCAGATTAATGCCAAAGAAAGGGATGGTTTGGCTGCTCTACTCAAGTCAATACGTTTCAACATCAAGGGCCCATTACCGATAAGCGCTGCAATGGTTACCGCTGGTGGGGTATCTCTAAGGGAAATCGATCCCCAGACCATGGCTTCCAGATTGGTTAAAGGACTCTATTTCTGTGGTGAGGTAATGGACATTGATGCGGACACCGGCGGTTTCAATTTGCAGGCTGCTTTTTCCACCGGTTATGTAGCCGGTGAAAGCGCGGCGGCGTTTTTGCGTTTATAAGAGATTTATACCAAGTTCTTTGAGACAGTCAGATAGAGCGTTTAGAGGCAAACCAACTACGTTATAGTAATCCCCCCGGATCTTTTCTACAATCAACGCTCCCATTCCCTGGATAGCGTACGCTCCGGCCTTGTCTAACGGTTCTCCGCTTTGGACGTAGTTTTGGATTTCCTGTGAGGTCAGCTTCTTGATATGCACATAAGTCTCGACGGTGCGAGTCAACAAATTGTCCGAGCCTGTGTCGATCACGGTTAATGCTGTAACAACGCGGTGAGTTTTTCCACTGAGACTGTGCAGCATTATGACCGCTTCTTTCGCGTTATGAGGTTTGCCAATCAGATGGTTATTAAGAACCCCAATAGTATCGGCTGCAATAATAATGGCATCCGGGTGCCTGGAGGCTACGAAATTAGCTTTGCCTAGAGAGTTATACTTAACCAACTCTTCCGGTGATAGGTACTGTCTTGTTTTTTCGGGAAATTCGCTAGGATCCACCTGAATTTTCAAACCGATTTTTTCCAGCAGTTCTCTACGCCGTGGAGAGGCTGAAGCCAGGACGATCAATCGTTTTTGTTCCAATTAATTTCCTCAATAATTCAGATTAGCCACGAATATACCCAATTATGCAGGTCAAAACAATAAAATCATGCTGCCGGTTTATCAAACCGTCCGCCAAGGGAATCCAGCCAGGTAGCTGACTTGACCTCTTTTTCCAGGATATAGCGGATATACCCTGCCATCAAGTTTTTCAATTCTCCTGCCAACTCGGCGCTGATTTTAAGCCGACCAGCCGTCTCAAAGTTGTTTTTCTGAACAAATCTGAGCACTTTTAAGGCGTCTATTGAGATCGAAAAACTGGTGGGCTCCTCGTACAAACAGTTGGGGCAAAGAGCGCCACCGGCGGCTGAGCAGAAAGTATTAGCTTCTGGTTTTAATTCTGTCTTGCAGGCCACGCATTCACGCAGTTGTGGCCGGTAGCCTGAGATATCCAGAAGGCGCATCTCAAAATAGCGTAGAATCAGGTCGCTGTTTTGGGCCTGAGATAGTCGGCTTAGAGTCTCAATTAGTAATTCGAACATGGATTGGTTGGCGCTATTCTGAGGATTAAATTGATTTACAAGCTCAGCGGCATATAAACCATAAGAGGTCAACCATAAATCGTTCTTGAGGGGCAAGAAGGAGTCTATCGTCTGACTGCCTATCACGGTGTCCAGGTTATGACCGCGGGCAAGCCTGATCTGGGTGTAAGTCAACAACTCCAGGTGCCCGGCCAGTTTGCTCTTTGGTCTACGCACTCCTTTAGCAACTGCTTCTATTTTGCCGTGGTCGCGCGTGTAGAAAGTGAGTATTCTGTCAGCCTCACCCAGCTTGATTTTTTTGATGACCACCGCTTCGGTCTGGTATTCCCGAGACTCAGGCATTTCGGCTTATCCCTTACTCTTTAATCTGGACTGAATAGCTTCACAGGACAGTTCTCTCAGGGCATCAGCTGCTATCCAGCGGGCAGCGGGAGAATCAATTTGTTGAATTTCTTGAGCCAAGGCCACGGCTTCCTTATTGAGCAACATATTGCGCTTGCCGATCTGCCGTATAGCCCAATTCACCGCTTTTTTTATGAAATTACGTGTATCTGTAGCGCCGGCTTTAAGCGCCGGGAAAAATTGGATTAATTTTTCATTGCCGGCTTTCTTATCGTGAACAGCCAGGACTGCCATCATAACGAACCCTGCTCTTTTAACGAATTCCTCAGGGCGGTTACTCCATTGCAGGGCCTTTAGATAAGACCAGTGGGTGTGTGAATAAAGGTTGCTGCAACACTGGTCACAGATGTCCCAGGAGTCGAACTCCGCTGTCCACTTCTCCATCTGTGCTTCAGTCACCAACGCTGGTTGGTCTACCAGTGTAGCCAGAATGCGGGCTTCGTGAATGCCGTAATCCCAGAGTTGCAAAGCCAACTCGTGATTGCGGCCCAATTGTCTTGCCGTTTTTCTTAGAACTGGAATGGATATGCCTAGCGTATTGACAGGACTAATACCGAAGCGAGCCATCCCCGCAACGTTGGCGGGGTTAGATTGTGATTTTAATTGCGCGATTATTTCAGTAACTGTTTTATTCCCTATCATACTATTAATAGTTTAGGCTGAAACAGGAGGTTATTCAAGCGCGATTTGATGGGATTTTACTTGCGCACATGCACTGCATCAAGTAAACTAAAAAGGTTATCAAACGAAAAAATAGGTGGTATTAAAATGGCAGAAATTCGCCCCTTTAGGGGTCTACGTTATAACCAAAATATGATTAAGGACATGGCTAAAGTGCTATGTCCACCTTATGATATAATTAGCCCCTCGCAGCAGGAAGAGCTTTATAATGCTAGCGAATATAATTTCGTACACGTTGAATATAATAAAGAGTTGCCTCTAGACAACCCGCAGAATAACCGTTATACCCGTGCCCTGGCCTACCTGACCGGCTGGCTGGAAAAGGGAATTTTGGAGGCTGAACCCGCTGCGGCTATCTATTTACATCTGCATCACTTCATTTGTCAGGGTAAAAGCTATCAGCGTCAGAATATTATGGCCGCCGTCAAGCTGGAGGAGTGGGACACCAAAATTGTGCGTCCTCACGAAAACATTATACCCAAAGCTAAGAGTGACCGCATGAGCATGCTTCGTGCCTGTCGGGCCAACACCAGTCCGGTTCTGGTGATGTATGAGGACAAGAAAAAAAATATCATTAAAACAATCAAAGAACAAGAAAAGAAAGCTCCAGTGATAGATTTTGTGGATCCATGGGGGGAAAGGCATCAGGTCTGGGCGGTTACAGATCCCACAGCGATAAAAACCATACAGGAGGAGATTGCCAAACAACCTCTTTATATCGCTGATGGGCATCACCGCTACGACAGCGCTCTGACTTATAAACGAGAGCGAGCGGCACAGACCGTGGGTTATAGCGGGGAAGAGGGTTTCAACTTTGTGATGACCACCCTGATCGACTTCAATGATCCAGGTTTGGTAATTTTGCCGACTCACCGACTGGTGAGGGGCGTTTCAAAGACGGTGATGGCGGGATTATCGTCTCAACTGGCCGCTTTTTTTGATATTGAGAGAATCGCGCTGGATGATGCTGCTGTCTGGCAGAAAGTGGATGGCCGTCTGAAAAGTATGGCTCCGGAGACGGGGAACACTGCTCTGGCGGTTTACGGTTTAGATAAAAATAATATCATGATTTTGACGGTGAAAGACCAGAAAACAGCGGATAAAATGATGCCGGATCTTCATGGAGAATTATACCGCAAGCTGGATGTCAGCCTGGTAGACCATGTTATCCTGGAGAATCTGGTTGGCTATAACAAAGATAAAGAAGATATTGTCCTGGCTTACGATCACGACCGGCAGGCTGCGATCAAGCGGGTACAGGATGGAGAATTTCAGATGGCATTTATTCTGAATCCGGTAGCGCCTCAAATCATACGCGGTATTGCCGATGCCAGCGATCGCATGCCACGCAAGTCCACCTATTTTTACCCTAAGTCACCAGCAGGGCTAGTGGTTTATAAGTGGTAAAATAATAGAATAATCAAAAGTATTATGAAAAGCCAGCTTTAAAAAAGTTGGCTTTTTGTTGTTTTAAGCCGTTGCATCTACAATGGCGCGGAGCAAAGGTTGAGGCGCGCTCTGCCCCGAAAGGACTTAATACTTTTAAACGAACTCTTTTCTGGCCTGATGAGTGATTCTTTTAATGAATTTCGTTTTACCCTGGGTATAGGCTTTTCTATCATGTTCGAATTGTTCTTGCAATCGAATTTACAAATTAGTGTATTATTCTGCAATATCGGGGTGCAGTAGCAGGTAATCTCGAAAATATAACTCGTTCCAATCACCGCCATAACGGACGTGGATATGATAAGCCTGACCTTCAAATCCATTTCGAGTGTAACCCTTCATAAACATCATATGCGGCGCAGGGTTTTCAGGTTGTGGGGTATAAAGATAGCCTATTCTTTTCAGGGCTAAAATCACTTTTTCTTTGTCTGCGTGTTCCTGTATTTCCAGCAGAATAGCAATTGTGGGTTTAGCAGATAGTTTTGGACAAACGTGCTCCCATAATGATTGATCCTCACAATGACTTCGGATCCGATAGCCTGCGTTATAGCCGATTTTTCAGATAAATACAGCTCTTTCCATTGCGGATTGTGTTTACAGATCATGATAGGAAAAGTTGCCCTAACTCTTTAAGACTCAATCGCTCTAAATTAGCAGCTATAAAGCTTCCATTTTATTCATATTGATTATTATTGTTGAACATAAGTCTACAGTTTTCAAGAGGCAGCATAGTATTGTATTTTATAAGTTTATTAACGCGTATTTTTTTCGTTTTTACGCGCCTGCAATTTGACGCTTTTTGGGGGTTATGATAACATAAAATCACTTAATCCGGTCCGCCTCCGGCGGACGGTTGAACGTGTTCATTTGAGGGTGTGTATTCTGGCTGTGCCAGCTCGGAGTGGAATAAAATGCAGTTAGAGCAAGAACTAGCTGGATTCACGTCGGGCCGCGAAAGCATGGTAGCGATCGGGGTTTTTGACGGGGTTCATCTAGGACATAAATATTTAATATCGCGTCTGAAAGAGCTTGCTGGCCAGCAAGGACGGTCCAGCGTGGTCATCACCTTTGATAAGCACCCTCACGAAGTCCTCAAACCCAATAGCCAGCCTCTTTTTTTAACAGATGCCTCTGAAAAGGCCGAGCTATTATCAAAAGAAGGGGTAGATGCGGTTATCGTTCTTAACTTTACCCTCGAGCTTTCCCGTTTAAGCGCCCGCGATTTTGTGAATATCTTGCTTGCAAAACTTAAGATGCGCGGCCTGGTCATGGGGCCGGATTTTGCTTTGGGAAAACGGGGGGAGGGCAGTATTCCAGCTTTACGCCAGATAGGCGAAGAATTGGGTTTTAGCGTGACCGCAATCCCCGCTGTGCACATAGGCAGCGATATTGTCAGCAGCACGGCCATCCGAGGGGCCATGGCAAGCGGTGACATGGAAAAGGTGCAGAGCATGATGGGTAGGCCTTTTAGCCTGCACGGACAGGTCATTCACGGTCACGGCCGTGGTACCGGTCTGGGTTTTCCCACCATCAACCTGAATGTTTCAAAGGGCAAGTCTCTTCCCAGTGACGGGGTATATGCAACGCTGGCACATACTAATAATCTCGATTATCTCTCAGTAACCAACATCGGTACTGATCCTACTTTTGGTGGCACGGAGCGTACGATCGAATCATTTATTCTGGATTACCAGGCCGATCTTTACGGTCGTGAGGTCAAGATTGATTTTAAGCATAAGCTGCGCGATGAAATCAAATTCAGGAGCGCTGTTGAACTAACCCAGCAGATCGAATTGGACATCCGAGAAACCCGCAAATATTTTACAAATCATAACCAATGATAATATTGATAATATAAAAACAATCAAAGACAAATAAGAGAGTAATAAGGAAGGAGCAAAACATGAAAGTACTAGTAGCCGATTCGTTATCGAAGGAAGGCATAGACATCATGAAGGCGGTGGCCGAGGTTGATGTCAAGACCGGGTTGAAGGAAGCCGAAATAGTGGCCATCATAGGAAATTACGAAGCCCTAGTTGTACGGTCGCAAACCCAAGTCACCGCTCCTATTATAGAAGCCGGCAAAAAACTGATTATTATTGGCCGTGCCGGAGTAGGTGTGGATAATATCGATCTGGAGGCGGCCACTAAACGCGGTATTCTAGTGGTCAACGCCCCTACCGGCAATACTATCTCTGCCGCTGAGCATGCCATCGCTTTAATGCTAGCTATGGCCCGTCATATTCCCAACGCTAATTTCGCTCTCAAAGCCTGCAAATGGGAGAGAAGTAAATTTACCGGCACTGAGCTCAGGGGCAAAACCCTGGGGATCATAGGATTAGGCAATGTCGGTTCGGCTGTTGCCCGCCGGGCTCGCGCTTTCGAGATGAAACTAATTGGTTATGATCCTTTCGTTTCCCAGGATCACGCTAAGAATTTACAGATAGAGATTGTATCACTGGAAAGGATTTATAAAGAGGCTGATTTTATTACTCTGCATGTCCCTCTTACTCCCCAATCCAAGGACATGATTGGTGAAAAAGAATTAGCCATGATGAAACCCACCTGCCGTCTGATCAACACAGCTCGCGGCGGATTGATTAACGAGGAAGCCCTGGCTGCCGCTCTGACAGGCAAGAAGATCACCGGAGCTGCCATTGACGTCTTCCCACAGGAGCCCTGTACTTCCAGCTTGCTCTTTGGCTTGGAGAATGCCATAGTGACCCCTCATCTGGGTGCCTCCACTGCTGAAGCTCAGGTCATGGCAGCCAGCGATGTAGCTGAGCAGATTGTGGATGTTTTTAAAGGCTTTCCACCCAAATACGCGGTCAATGCCCCCTTCATTCCACCTGAAATGATGTCTGTGCTGAATCCCTTTATGCAGGTTGCCACCAAGATTGGTAAATTAGTCAGCCAACTGGCGGAAGGCCAGATGAATAAGTTGGTCATAAAATACCAGGGTGAAATTACCAAATATGATACCAACGCTATCAAAGCTTCCGTTTTAGGTGGACTACTGGGAGATATCAGCGAGCAGAAGGTCAATATGGTGAATGCCAATCTGATCGCCAGCAACCGCGGCCTGAATGTAAGCGAACAAAAAGAAAACACCTGCGAGAATTATGCTAGTTTGATCACAGTCTCCGCTACCACCTCCTCCGGTACGGTAGAAGTGGCCGGGACTGTTCTGCGTAATGAGTCTCATATCGTACGCGTCAACAGTTACTGGATCGACTTTGTACCCACCACCGGACCATTCCTGTTTGTCGATCACAAAGATCGTCCGGGTTTGATCGGCGCGGTCGGTAATATCACCGGCGAGGCAGATGTAAACATCAGTGCTATGTACGTCGGCCGTCTGAAAGCCCGCGGCCAGGCTTTGATGATCCTGGACCTGGACGAGGCTCTTCCTGAATCTGCTAAAAAGAAGCTTGCCGCTATTTCGGATGTCTTCACTGCCAAAGCTATCACTTTCTAACAGGATTTGTACCCATAAAGAAAGAGGTGAGCGTATTAGCGCTCACCTCTTTTGTTTTTGCCTAATCCGGTGTTTAAGCAATAATCGATTTGATATCTACATTCTGCTCTATTAGTTTCTTGAGTGTGGCTATGCGCTCGGTATCGTCCTTAGTCAGCAGCGGGACCATATCGTCGATCTGCTTGGCGGTCTGGAAGGTATCGAAAGGGACTGCCAGCACAGGGATATTTATCTCAGTAGCTTTGGAGAGCAGGTTTTGAGAGGGTACCATATTATTAGTTAGAATAATGCCAGCGGTACCTGGTTCCAGAGCGGCAGCAATCATGTCGGCGCGATCGCCGCCAGTGATCAATAATTTATTGGTTCTATTAAAGCCTGGTCTATTATTAGCCATATCTGCCGAAACGGCTCCAACGAAGACATGTTTTATTAACTTGTTCAGTCCACCATCCCCTGCGATAATACGGGCCTGAATCTTATCGGCAATAAAATTCATTGAAACCTGGGTCAGGCTCTGTTCGTAGGGAACCACACCCAGCACTTTGAGTCCCATCTCTTTTATGTCGGGTAAATAATTGTTCTTGTAGTCTTCCAAATTGCTAACTTTATTGATCACGATACTATAATCAATCCCGGTCATAGCTACATATTTCTTGATAAAAGCGGCATCATCCATGATTTTACCTTCATCGCCGCTGATCACCAGAATCAACTTACCGCCCAGATATTTGACGAGAGAGAGGGTATCCAGCCGGACCGAGGCACCGAAAGTCAGATCCTTGCCGCTTTCAATAAAGAGGGGTGTCCTGGCATTACCCAGTTTATTGACCATCTCGGTCAATTTAGCTTTAGTACCAGCCTCATCATACATATAGCGTAGCTTGGAATGCTCAAACCCGATGGTCATCTCATCAGAACTTTGTTCAAGCCCGAAAATGCTGGTGATCAAGGCCGAATCGTAGTCCCATAAACGCTTTTTGCGATAGATCAATCTGTCACCAAACGGCTTAAGGTAACAGAATTTCTGGTTTATAACCTTATTCAGACCGACGATGAAACTGGTTTTTCCGGCATTTTCGCTGACCGAACCGATAACAACTGTTTTCATTATATGGCCTCCTGAGGCTTCGAAAGTAAAATTCTGACATCCACGGCTCTAGCGCCTTCACCCTGGCTGTAAACCACCAGGGGGTTCACTTCGATATCAGTTATGTCTTTACATTTAAGCAATACAGTGCCGACTCTCATTATAACATCTACCACTTTGTCGATATCCTTCCTCTTTTCACCGCGGACCCCCAGCAAGAGCGGATAGGATCTGATCTGGCTGATCATTTTGAGCACTTCCTGCCTGCCAAGGGGGAAGGTACGGAAGGCGATATCTTTCATAACCTCAACATAGATACCACCCAGACCGAACATCACTATTGGGCCGAAAGAGAGGTCACGTCGGGCGCCGATGATCGTTTCAACATCATCTCTGACCATCTCGTCAACCTGGACGCCTTCAATCTTGGCATCAGCTTTATAGGCACGAGCATTGTGCATGATGGCTTCATAGGCGTCCATGACCTCTTTGCGGTTGCCCAGATCCAGAGCTACACCACCGGCATCACTTTTATGGATGATGTCTTTGGAGACGATCTTCATCACTACCGGATAACCAATTTCCTCAGCGTAAGCGATGGCTTCATCCAGTTTGTGGGCAATCCGGCTCTTGGGCATGGGCAATCCGGCAATTTGCATCATAGCCTGGGCCTCTGCCGCCAGCAGGAAAGTCCGATCATCTGCCCGCACTTTGCGGATGATCTCGTTCATTTTATCGCCGTCCATGTCGATAGTTTGAATGGGATCAGGGGGCTGGTGAAGGGTGCGATAGTTAGAATAAACCGCTCCCAGCAGGGAAATAGACTCATAAACATCCTGGAAAGCGGGGACATCATGTTTCTGGAATTCTCGAACGTAATGATCGATCTTAGATCCGCCGAAGAGTGAATAGACCAGCGGTTTTGACTTGGAATAGCCAACACCTTGTTTCTGGACTACCTGACTAAATACGTCAGGATCGAAAACAGCGGTTTCGCAACCCAGACAGATTACAGAATGTATTTCCGGATTGTTTAAGGCAGCGGTTAAAGCACTGTCATAATAGCTGACCGGAGCCTGGCCGGAAAGGTCAATCGGGTTTTTAGATGAACCGAAAGATGGGATTACATTGGAAAATGTTTTATTTAAAACGGTCTGATTATCATACAAATTGACGTTAAATTTTTCACAGGCGTCGGCAGCCAGTACGCCGATGCCACCACCGTTGGTAATAATAACGGTGTTTTCACCTTTAGGAACCGGGATGTTAGCCAGATAACGTACCCAGGTCAGCGCGTCAGTGATGGTTTCTGCCCGAAGCACGCCGCACTGTTTAATGATATCATCGAAGACTTTATCTTCACCGGCTAGAGAACTGGTATGCGAAGCGGCTGCCATAGCTCCGCGAGCTGACCTGCCGGACTTAAGGATCACGATAGGTTTTTTGAGGACAGCTTTTTTAAGGATGCTGACGAGGCGTTCACCTTCGCTAATGCCTTCCACATACATCAGGATAATTTTGGTCTGTTCTTGCTCCACCAGATATTCGAGAAGGTCGGACTCATCGAGGTCCGATTTATTACCCACTGAAATGATAGCTGAAAGGCCGATATTCTCAGTGACAGTCTTGCCCATCATGCCGACACCGATGGCGCCACTCTGAGTGATCACAGCCACACCACCAGGGCGGACGTTGGAAGGACCGAAAGTAGCGTTCATGCAGCTTACCGCAGAGTAAACGCCGAAGATATTGGGGCCAAGCACGCGCATACCGTGCTCTCGGGCAAAGGCCACAATTTTCTTTTCTTCACTAGAATTTCCCACCTCGGAGAAACCAGAGGCAATAATGACGGCAAATTTGACACCTTTAGCCGCGCAGCTTTTAACAGAATCGAAGACATATTTGGCGGGAATTATTATGCAGGCGATATCTACTTCACCGTCAATTTCCTCGACGTTTTTATAAACCTTATAGCCCAAGATTTCCCCACCCTCAGGATTGACTGGGTAAAGTTTGCCCTTATAACCTGAAGCGTGAATATTTTCCACGAATTTGTGGCCAATTTTGCTTTTATCGCGGGATGCGCCGATAATGGCGACGCCCCTTGGTTCGAAAAGGTATTTTATATCGGGGTTTTTATACATTACCTGTTGCCTCACTAAAAGCCATCTTTAACTCATAGACCTGTTCTTCGGTACGCCTGTCCATCAGGAAACCCATTTGTTCGAAGAGATGAATCATTGGACGATTTTCTACCAATACTTCGGCAGTAAAACCCAACAAACCCTGCTTCCTGGCCAAATAAGTCAGGTAGTTAAGCAGTTCTTTACCGATGCCCCTATTCTGATAATCGTCTCTCACCACAAAAGATACTTCAGCGGAATGGGTATTGGGATCCAGGTTGTATTGTCCCATGCCCACTGCTATCTCTTTGTCATCCTGGGTGACTGTGGCGACGAGACCAACTTCCTTAGTATAATCAATTATAACAAATTCTTGTAACCTTTCATGGGGCATGTCTTTGCGCCGAGAAATAAATCGGCGATAAAGGCTATTATCTGAGAGCCCGTAAAATAGATCCTTGAGCAAGGGTTCATCGCTGATTTTAATCGGGCGGATGAAAATTTCCAATCCGGTTTTAATCGTTCGGTAGATTTCAAGTTCTTTGGGATATTCACCGGCTTTACCGGAAACAAAAGCCTGGTCTTTATAAATCAAATTCTGGGCTTTGGCTTCCTGGATTAATTCCTTTCTAAATTTGGGATGAGCGATAGAGATCAACTCCATAGCCCTTTCGCGGACATTTTTGCCGTGCAGATAGGCGATACCGAATTCCGTAACAACATAATGGATGTCTCCCCGGTTCAGCGTAACTCCTGAACCTTCAGCCAGGAAGGGGACGATACGGGAGATTTCATCGTTGTTGGCGGTGGAAGGCATCACCAGGATGGAACGGCCACGGGGGGAAAGCACGGCACCTCGCATAAAACTGGGCTGTCCGCCCATACCGCTATAAAAGGTCTTGCCCAAAGATTCAGCGGTAGACTGCCCCGTTAGGTCGATCTGTAAGGCGCTGTTGATAGCCACAAAAGACTCATACTGGGCGATGGTCAAGGGGTTATTGGTATAATCCACGGTCTTAAAAGCAATCGCTGGATTATCATGTACAAAATTATAAGTTTCGGTTTTACCCATACAAAAAGCCGCAACGGCCTTGCCGCGGTCTACGTTTTTCAGGGTATTATCGACTACTCCCAATCTCATTAATTCAACGATTCCGTCGCTGATCAATTCGGTATGTACACCCAGATGTTTCTTTCCAGCCAGATTGATCAGGATGGCGTCTGGAACGCTGCCATAGCCGACCTGGATGGTATCACCATCTTGTATCAGGCGGGCCACGTAGTTGCCGATGGCCTGGGTGACTTCAATATGAGTGTCTTCTGGAAATTTGTATTCCAGGATGGGTTCGTCGTGATGAACGATGAAATTGACCTTACTAATATGAATGAAACCATCTCCATGTGTACGCGGCATGGAACGATTAATTTGAGCTACAACGATATGCGCGTTCTCTACAGCCGCCTTAACGATATCGACACTGATACCGAGGCTCACGAAACCGTGTTCGTCAGGAGGTGAGACCTGGATTAAAGCTACATCAATAGGGATGACTTTTTTAGCAAAGAGAGCAGGCACTTCGGAGAGAAAGACAGGCGTATAATCCGCAAGGCCGCTGTTTACTGCTGCGCGGGTGCTGTTACCAATAAAAAAAGAGTTGTGCCTGAAATTGTATTTAAAACGTTCTTCAGCGTAGGGAGCCAGACCTAGTGACCAGATGTGTATAACTTCAGCGTCGAAGAAGGCTTTGGGGTAAGACTCTGTATATTTAATCAGGGCATTTACCAGATATTGAGGTTCGCTGCAGGCGGAAGATATAAAAATACGGTCACCCCGGTGAATGTGATTAAAGATTTCATTCTCCGAGGCAAATTTAGCCGGGTATTCAGCCTTAACTTTTTCTAAGGGGTCAGAATTTATAACCATATTAATACCTCATCATGTGAGCACTGGTTTTATTCTACATCAAGAAATCATAAAAGTGAAAAATCACACGCATTGGATAGGTCTATAAAATATGACTATGCGAGTATCATAAACACAACACAAATTAAAATATTAAATAAAAAATAATAAAAAGTTTAACAGCTAAAAGCACAAATAGATGGAGATAGACCATTATTAGAAAGCGAAGGCACAGCAGACTGCTTTTTAAAACTCCTGGCGACCTTCCAGAGCTCTGCTCAAAGTCACGTCATCGGCATATTCCAGTTCGGAGCCGAAAGGCAGACCGCGGGCCAGACGGGTGACCTTGATACCCAAAGGCGAAATGACGTGATGCAAATAGAGAGCAGTTTGCTCACCTTCCAGATTGGTATTGGTAGCCAGAATGATCTCGGTGATGGTTTCGTTTTTCAAACGATCCAGAAACTCATTGATCCGCAGATCATCCGGGCGTATGCCATCTCCGGGCGACAGAGCGCCATGAAGGACATGATAAAGCCCATTGTATTTGTGGGTATGTTCCAGAGCCAGAATATCTTGAGGTTGTTCCACAATACAGATCTTGGTGCGGTCACGGGGTTCACTGGCGCAGATGGAGCAGATCTCAGTCTCAGAGATATTGGAACAAATAGAGCACATTTTATTTTTTTGTTTAACCTGAATGACAGCCTCAGCCAGCGCCTGGTTTTGCATCTCGTCCGCGCGTAAAAGGTAGTAGGCAATGCGCTGAGCGCTTTTAGGCCCGATACCGGGCAATTTATTTAATTGCTCGATTAATTTCCCGACTGATTCTGTTGTTTTAGAAGCTTCCAGACTCAAAGCATTCTCCTGGTTACATTAGACCCGGAATCTTGATTCCCCCGGTTAGCCCGCCCATTTTGGCAGAGGCAGCTTCTTGCGATTTATTAATAGCTTCAGTGACCGCGGAAAGGACCAGGTCTTCCAGCATTTCTAATTCTTGGGGGTTCACTACTTCTTTGTTTATCTTGATGGATTTGATTTTTTGCTGTCCGTTAACAACGACCTTGACAGCGCCCCCACCGGAACTAACCTCTATCTCCACGGCTTCAAGCTCTTGCTGGGCTTTGGCTAACCTGGCCTGAAGCTGCTGGATCATGTTTCTGTTCATTTTTCCTCCACACTGGTAATCTGAGCACCTGATTTCAGGGCAGCTTTCACCAGATGATTATTTTCAATTTCGCAAATACAGCGTACCTTGCAAGTATGACCAAGATAACCGCCAAGTATTTTCTCAACTACCTGAAGGTATTCCGGTTTTTCCAGGTTATCTTTGTGAATGGCGTATTTCAAAGAGATTACTACAGTCTCATTTTCAATAGAAACCGGTTTGGAACCCCCACTACGAAGGAGTGCTGCCGCATTAGTTTTTTTAAGATTGGCCGGCAGGTTTTCCAGAATGTGCTTCCAATTTAACCTTAAGCGTTCGATTTCACTGGCCAGAGTTGGGGAAGCTGCCGGATTTTCTCTGGCTAGCGGAGCCTCTTTCTGGTTGGTTATTTCAGCCTGCGCCTCAGGTGTAATCCCCGGCTGTTCCGATTCCGCCCCGGCAGCCCTTTTAAGCGTGGCAGCGGGTTTGGTAAGGTTTTCGGGATTAGCTGTGATTGGGATTCTGCAGGTTTCTACATTAGCAGCTAAAGGTTTTAGGCTTTCAGCCACGGATTTAGCTGGTGTAGTTTTGGCTGAACTTTGAACAACTGTGGATGGTTTTTCGGCCGGGAGTGTTGGGGCTGAGGCCAGATAAGAGTCTACCAGTGCCAGTTCAAGGGGCAGAGCCGAATTTTCAGTGGTGCCCAGATCAACTTGCCCGAATAATTTCACAGCGTTTAAAATTTGTGCTAGAGAGGCTTTGCCAGCCAGCTCTTTTAATTCTGAGATATCTTCAGCTGTCAAATCTACTGCATCAGCCGCTCCGGTTTTTACCAGAAGAAGGCCACGTAAATATTCCACCAATTCCCGGTTAAATTGGCGCAGGTCCAGACCATCGTTACTAACGCTGTTGAGAGCGGCCATCCCCGCGGAAAGGTCGTTAGCTATGAGGTGTTTGACGATTTCCCGCCCACGCGAATCACCGGTGATGCCCAGCATGGATTGCACCTGCTGAAAAGTGATATCAGAGCCAAAAAAGGTGGTCAATTGTTCCAGTAAATTATAAGCGTCCCTCAGACTACCGGTGCTGCTTTTTGCAATTAATTGCAGGGCTTGCGCATCAATGTTTATTTTTTCCGCTGCGCTGACTTTGGTAAGTTGCCCGATAACATCTGATCGTCCCAGACGGTGGAATTCGAAGTGCTGGCAGCGCGAGAGGATAGTAGCCAGTACTTTGTGTGCTTCGGTAGTAGCCAGAATGAAAATCACATGTGGGGGTGGTTCCTCCAGAGTCTTGAGCAGGGCATTGGAGGCATCTTTACTAAGCATGTGGAATTCATCGATGATATAGACTTTACGGCGGGCTTGCGTGGGAGCGTAGTTTACTTTTTCTCGCAAATCGCGGATATCATCGATCCCGCGGTTGCTGGCAGCGTCTATCTCAATGACATCCATGGCGCGGTCTTCGGTGATGGCCCGGCACATCTCACAGGTATTGCAGGGTTCGCCGCGGCCGTTGTTGGTTAAGCAGTTGACGGCTTTAGCTAAAATACGAGCGGTGCTGGTTTTGCCTGTGCCACGGGGTCCGCAGAAGAGATAAGCATGAGAGATACTGCCATTTTTAAGGGCATTAAGCAGCGTCTGAGTAACATGGGGTTGCCCGACCAGCTCAGCTAGATTTTGAGAACGCCATTTGCGGTAAAAAACTTGAGATGCCATAAAATCTCTTTAATTATACTATATCGCCCATAGTTTCCATAGATTAGAGTTTATTTGGTTGCACACCGGGCTTTCAGGCTCTCAATTAACTGGTCGTAGGCCTGTACAAAAGCCACTACTCCTTCAGTAAGCAGTTGATCGGTCACAGAATCCAGGTTGATATCAAACTTCTTTAAGTCGGCCAGGATTATTTCGGCGCCAGCTACGTTTTCGGTGACGGAGGGTCGCACTTTACCGTGGTCCAAAAAGGCTTTTAAAGTGGGGAGTGGAATTGTATTAATGGTATTCTTACCAATGATTTCTTCAACGTAAAGAACATCTGAATAGCGGGGATTTTTAGTGCCAGTGCTGCCCCAGACCAGTTTCTGGACCCTGGCGCCGCGTTGCAGCTGCGCGGCAAAGGCTTCTCCGTAGAAGATTTCATTAAAGCTGCGGTAGATCATCTTGCAGCAAGCCACGGCGGTTTTCCCCCGGAGCGCCAGAGCATCGGGATTGCCCGTTTTTTCCAGAAGCTTGTCAATGGCGGTATCGATACGGCTGACGAAGTAGGAAGCTACCGAAGCCACTTTAGCAGGCTGAGGGTTTTTAGCCAGACCGCGTATATAAGCTTGAGCGACGGCATTATATTGCGGAAGAGAAAAGATTAAAGTGACATTGACATTAATACCTTCAGCGGTCAAGGTTTCGACGGCCGGGATGCCTTCGGGGGTAGCCGGGACTTTGATCATCAGATTGGGTTTGCCTACGGCTTTCCAGAGTTTGCGGGCTTCCTCCACGGTTTGCACTGTTGAAGCGGACAGGCGGGGAGAAACCTCCAGACTGACAAAACCATCAGTGCCAGCGGAAGATCGATAAACGGGCAGTAAGTCATCGGCCGCCGCTTGAATAGTATGGATTGCCATTTTTTCGTATAGCCCTTCGACATTCAGATCGGGGAAGGTCTTCCTGGTGCGCGCGATAGGCTCATCATAGGCGCTAGGTTCGCACATGGCTTTCTGGAAAATGCTGGGGTTGCTAGTCACGCCGGTTACGCCTTGATCAATAAATTGCTTAAGTTCGCCGCTACTAATAAGGTCCCGGCTGATGAAGTCCAACCAGACTGATGCGCCCTGCTTTTGAAGTAATTGTATTGAATTCAAAATTGCCTCCCAAAAGATAAATAATAATTGAAGTTTGTTTTTAATTTATTTTATTAATTGTCTTGCCAGTGCCGCGGCCCCAATCACTCCCGCCTGGTTGCCCAGCGCAGCGATAGAAATACGCAGGTCTTTGACCGGGGTCGGTAGGGCCAGGGAGCGGACGCTCTTTTCAGCTAGAACAACCAGATCAGGGATTCCCTGAATAACGCTGCCGCCTAATATGATCAATTGCGGATTAAAAGCATTGACGATACTGACCAGACCGGCGGCCAGATAACGAGCGGTACTCTGGACTAATTTCCGGGCTAAAGGATCGCCTTTAGTGTAAGCCTGGGACAGGGTAATGGCACTGATATTTTCAAACTTTCCGGCTATTTTAGTTAAGGTTTTACCTGCGGTAACATTGGCCTTAACAGCATCTTGAGCACGCTCGGCGATAGCCCAGCCGCCGCAGTAAGCCTCCAGACAGCCTTTATTGGCACAGTGACACTGTCTGCCTCCGGCTATCACGGTCATATGGCCCAGCTCGCCGGCTGTATTGGTTTGACCTTCCAAAAGGCGGCCTCCGCTGACTACTCCTCCTCCCACTCCTGTGCCCACGAACAAGCAGACCAGATCGTTAAGACCCTGACCCGCGCCGTGCTGCCACTCTCCCCAGGTAATCATGCGGACATCATTATTAAGGGTAACCGGGATTTGAAGCGCAGAGTTCAACGCAGCCCCGAGAGCAACATCTTTCCAATTTGGTAGATTAGGCGAGGAGCGCACGACACCATTGGTTTTATCGATCTGTCCGGCAACTCCTACCCCCATCGCCGAAGCAGTTTTTCCCGATTCGCTGTAACAGAATTGGACTGAATCTATAATATCCTGAACGGTTTGGGAGGGGTTTTGGGGATTTATAAGGCGGTGTTGAGAGGCCAGAATAACGCCAGAGGCGTCTACCAAAGCGGTCTCGATTTTAGTTCCACCGATATCGACACCCAGGGTATATTTTTGGCTTATATCAAGAGGCATGGGGTTGCAAAATCTCCCAATTCTAATCTAAAATTCGCTCCTCTTTATAATAGCTCTTAACAAGCCGCTTGACCAGTGTGGCCAAACCACGATACTCTCTTTTTCTCCTAGAGCTTGAAGCTGTATAATATACCAATGGAACATAACCATGAGCACGCGGCGCCCGCAGGCAGAAAGTTACTCTACGGTATCGTTCTTAGCATAACTATCCTGATCGTGGAAATTATCGGCGGTCTGGCTTCCCATAGTTTGGCTTTGCTGAGCGACGCCGGTCACGTGTTAACGGATATTATCGCTCTAGCATTGTCCTGGTATGGGGTAAGACAGGCAACCCGCCCAGCCAATCACCGAATGACCTTCGGCTACCACAGGGTGGGGGTCATAATCGCAATTGTAAATGCGCTAAGCATTTTCGCCATTGCCGGGTTTATCCTCTATGAAGCCTATCAGCGCTTTCAGCAAGTGCAGGTGGTCAATTCCCCATTAATGATGGGAATAGCGGTGATCGGCCTGGCAGCTAATGTGGTAGTTGTCCTTTGGCTGCGCAGCGAACAGAAAGACAATATCAACGTACGGAGCGCCTTCTGGCATGCTCTGGGTGATGCTCTGGCTTCCATCGGAGTTATAATCGGCGGTTTAGTGATATTATTGACCGGACAGTATTGGGTAGATCCTCTGGTCAGCGTTATTATTAGCCTCATCATTCTTGCCTCCGTCTGGAGCATTCTGCGCGAGGGTTTTCATGTTCTTCTCGAAGCAACCCCCAAGGATGTGGATGTACAGGCTATGATCAAAACCATAAAAAAAATCGCCGGCGTTAAGGACATACATGACGTGCATGTCTGGAGCATCTCGTCCAACCTGCGTGCCATGAACGGGCATATTCTGATTGATGATATCTCAACCAGTCAGGCCGCTAAAATACGAGCGGAGATCGAAGAGGTGGTGCGGGAGAAGTACAAGGTAGGCCACACTACGCTGCAACTGGAATGTGAAACTTGCGATTCAACAGACTCCTTCTGTAATTTGAAGCAGGGAGAGCCGCACGATGAAGATGAGAGCCCTGAAAACACAAATAAAAAACAATAAACAATAAACAAGAAACAAGAAACAAATATGGATATTATTCAGGCGTGCTTAAGGAACAATATTCCCAGGGGCGGTAAAGTCAGGTTGAGCGAGTAAGGTTGGCGGTGAAAGTGCTTAGATTCAGCCGTTAGCCTCCCCAGATTACCGCAACCGCTGCCACCGTATTCCTTCGCATCGCTGTTCAGAATTTCCAGCCATTCCCCGTAGTGGGGTACACCAATTCGATAGTTTATACGCGGGACTGGAGTAAAGTTACAGACAACCAATATGGTATCATTAACCGTTTGGCTGCGGCGGATGAAGCTGATTGTGCTGTGCTCGACATCTGAAAGGTCAACCCACTTGAAACCGGCGTGGTCGCAGTCCAGTTCATGGAGGGCTTTTTCCTCACGGTAGACGCGATTAAGATCGGCTGTCCATTGCTGCAGGCCTACATGCGGAGCGTAATTCAGCAGATCCCATTCGAGGCTTTGGTCATGGTTCCATTCCCGCCACTGACCGAATTCGCCGCCCATGAAAAGCAGTTTCTTGCCGGGTTGCGCGAACAAATAACCCAATAATAAGCGCAAATTGGCGATTTTATGTTCGTCCCGGTCTGGCATTTTGGACAACAAAGAGGACTTGCCGTGGACGACCTCATCGTGAGAGAGGGGCATGACGAAATTCTCCGAGAAGGCATACAAAAAGCGGAAGGTCAGTTTATTCTGATCATATTTGCGGTAGAGGGGGTCGATAGAGAAATATTTGAGGGTGTCATGCATCCAACCCATGTCCCATTTCAGTCCGAAACCCAAACCGCCAACATAAGTAGGACGAGAGACCATCGGCCAGGAGGTAGACTCTTCGGCGATAGTCTGTACGTCGGGATAGTTTAAATAGACCTGTTGATTGAAACTTTTAAGAAAATCCATAGCCTCCAGGTTCTCACGACCTCCAAACTTATTGGGTATCCACTCGCCCTCTTTGCGGGAATAGTCCAGGTAAAGCATTGAGGCTACAGCATCCACCCTTAGACCATCAGCGTGGTATTTATCCAGCCAGTATAGCGCGCTGGAGATTAAAAAAGCCTGGACCTCTTTTCTGCCGTAGTTGAAAATAAGACTATCCCAGTCCGGATGCAGCCCCAGACGGGGATCGGCATGTTCGAAAAGATGGGTGCCGTCAAAGAAGCTAAGGCCGTGTTCATCATCCGGGAAATGGGAAGGCACCCAGTCCAGAATCACGCCGATGCCTTTTTGATGAAGATAATCCACCAGATACATGAAGTCCTGGGGAGTGCCGAAACGGCTGGTGGGCGCGAAGTAACCCGTTATCTGGTAACCCCAGGAGCCAGTGAAAGGATGTTCCATGATAGGCATGAATTCGATGTGGGTAAAACCTAATTTTAAAACATATTCAGCCAATTTGGGGGCCAGCTCGCGATAGGTTAGCGCCCGGTTATTCTCCTCCGGCACACGCATCCAGGAACCGATGTGGACTTCATAAATCGAGATGGGAGAAGTCAAGGAATTCACAGCCTTGCGCGAGGCCATCCAAGCCTGGTCCTCCCAGAAGTAGTCAGTATCCCAGACTATGGAGGCGGTGCGCGGAGACTGTTCGCTATATATACCCAGAGGGTCTGTTTTATCTACGGTATAGCTATTATATTTCGATTCGATATGATATTTATAAAGAGCACCTTTGGCTGCCCCGGCAACGAAGCCCTCCCAAATACCGGAGCGCTGGCAGGGTTTTAAGGGATGACTGTCTTTGTTCCAGTTGTTGAAGTCCCCGATCACACTCACCCGCTCGGCATTAGGCGCCCAGACCGCGAAGAAGGCGCCATCTTTATGCAGATGCGCTCCCAGTTTTTCATAGAGCCGGAAATGCCGGCCTTCATTAAAAAGGTGGAGGTCGTCACGGCTGATCAGACTGAAATTACCCTGGTCTTCGGGTGCCGGTTGGTTCGGTTGACTTGCGGGTTTTTTACGCGGTGTCATTTAGTGTGATTGACTCCTTTTCTGAGGTGAGTGATCTCACTAAGAAATTGATTAATATCTTTGTTCTTCTGCAGTTTTTCCAGAGATAAAGCAGTTTTGCGGGTCCAGTTCTGTTTACGGAAAGTACCGGGCACATTTTGCGGTTTAGTCTCAAGCCAGAGGTCCTCCAGATTCAAGACCAGGGCATAAACCGGACTGGCAGCCAGCAGACACAGAATAGCCTTCAAAGTGGCCTCAGTATCCTGTTCGAGATCATTGGACAAACCGCGGTATTGTAAAATACTGATTAATGTCTTTTTGACCTGCCGCCTTTGTTCCAGCTCTTTAGAGGCTTCGTCGGGATTTAAAAGCTTCATTTTTTGCCGTTCCAGGATGTCCTGTTCCTGCCAGAAGGCCGCGAAGGGGAACATATCATGGGTGTTTAAAGCGGCGGCAGCTTGAACAGGAATATTCCCCAACTGGTTCTCAGCGATCAACTCATATTGTCCGACAAAAGTGCGGAAGATGCCGTGTTTTTCCATCATCGGTCGTACTTCAGGAGGCACCATACCCAGATCCTCTCCAACGATGACGGAGTGGTGGCGCAGCGATTCAAGCGCTAGAATAGAGTAAAATTCATCAGCTTTATAATTAACATAAACCCCCTCCGCTGCTGGAATGCCCTGCGGAATCCAGTAAAGCCGATGAAAATTCATTAGATGGTCGATGCGCAGCATTCCGGCCGCGGAAAACTGCTTGCGCAGGCCGTCGATAAAATAGCGGTAGCCCTGACGGCGGATGTTTTCAGGGTGGAGAGGAGGGAAGTCCCAGTTCTGGCCGTTGGTAAAGACGGGATCGGGCGGAGCGCCGGCGCTAGCCTCGCGGGCGAAAATATCAGGTTCCTTCCAAACATCATAGCTGTATGGGTGAATACCCACCGGCATATCCAGGTAGAGATAGCTATTCATTTCTCCGGCTTTGCGGGTTAGATTAGCGAGCTGCATCTCAGTTAACCACTGCGTATACATAAAATAGCGGGCTGCCGATCCGGCATTATCAAATGCATCAGGGTGAATATTTAGGGCTTTTTCTGGCCACCTATTCCAATTAATACCGTATTTTTCACCGGCCTCGCGGAAGGCGGCATACTCAGCAAGCCTGGGGTTCTTTTTTACAAAATTAGCGAATTCACCAAAACGCGGCGGTTTTTCTTTAAAAAAACAGTCGGTCAGCGCTTCTAATACCTGCCGTTTTAGTTTCAATTGCTGCTCGTAATTTACATGGTTAGATGATCTCAGTTCATTCAGGTTTTTCTGGAAGTCCGTATTATTGAGCAGGGTCAAAGCCTGAGGACAGGCGGCCAATTCCGGTATGGTCTGCAAATCCAGATAAAACTCGTTCCAGAAAAAACGGCTGGCGGGTAAATAGGGCCCCGGCCCGAAGTCTTTATCGAAAAAACCGGCTAGGAGGGGGAGAGTTCCGACAAAGCGCCCGCCTTGCTTAAACGTCAATCTCAGTAGTTCATCCAAATCTGAAAAGTCGCCTGCTCCCCAACTCTGGTTGCTATGCAGGGCATAAAGGGGCGCAAAGAGTCCCCAGAGTTTTTGGTCAGAAGGCGGCTGAAAAGCTTTTAGAGGAGAGGAAATTACCAGCGCTTCCGCATTCTGTTCGGGTAGTTCCAGAACCAGGCGATGATACCCCATAGGCAACATACCCGGCAGATAGAGCCTGACGCTAACATAGGGTTTACCGTCAATAGAAAGGGAGTGAATGATGGAGGACTCTTCAATCCGCCAGAGGAACTCGTGCTTCAGCCCATCTTCCAGGGTTAGGGTGGCTTTGACAGTGGCATTAAGATCAGAAGCAGCCAACTTCAAGTTGACAGTTAGAATTTCATTTTCCGTAACGACGTTGACAGGTTCCAGTGGTTGCAGCCATTGCTGCCGCCGTTTTTCTTTAATCGCCGAGGAGACGTCTGCCAGATTGGCCAGAGGAGCGCCCAGGGATTTTAGCGCAGCCAGAAGGGACTCTGCGGAAGCCGACCTAGTCTGGTTAGTCATATCCAGATAGGCGGTTCTTATTCCGTATAGGTTAGCGAGAGTGTGTAATTGGGTTAATTCAGCGTGCATAAAGATCCCTTGATAAAATCATTCAGGACATTAAGCAGGTATCCCCTTATTATTCTCAGGGAAATAAGCGTTTTTAACGTATTGAGACAACATGCGTTGAGAGTTATAATAAGACCCGTTTAGAGCAATCGCGTTACGCCTGATCCAGGCATAGGTCATGGGGCGCCCATAGTACATGGGTAAGATAACATATTCCAGTTTATTATAGAGAGAAGCTATTTCACGGGTCTCATCGCTGGCCTTGTCCCAGGCTTCATCAATTGACCAACCGGTCACGCCTTCGACATTGCCCTCAATCCACCAGCCATCCAGAATGCTAAGGCTGGGTACGCCATTTAAGGCGGCTTTCATACCGCTGGTACCGGAGGCTTCATGGGGTTTCTGAGGCGTGTTTAGCCAAAGGTCCACCCCGGAAATCAGAAATCTGGCCAGGTCCATGTCGTATTCTTCCAGATAAACCACGCGGAGATAGTCTTTGAGTTGATCAGCTGCTTTATAGATGCTGCGGATAATCTCTTTGCCACTCTCATCTCTGGGATGGGCTTTGCCGCTGTAGATTATTTGAATTGGGCCACTGTTCCGCACGATTGTGCGCAGGCGGTCTATATCTGAAAAGAGCAAATTAGCGCGTTTATAGCCAGTAGCCCGACGGGCAAATCCGATGGTAAAGAGAGAGCTATCCAGACCTACGCCGCTGCGTTTCTGGACCTCAGCGATGAAAGCCTGCTTAGCTTCAGTATGTACTTGTTTAATTTCTGCTTCCGGGACGCTGATGATATAACGCAGGTAGAGGTTGTCTCTCCGCCACTCTGGAATATGATGATCGTAGAGCTTTTGAAAAGCCGGGCTAGTCCAGGTGACAGCGTGTACTCCATTGGTGATGGAGTTGATAGGATAATTGGGGTACATGCCTTGAGAGATTTCTTCGTGACGCATTGAGACTCCGTTAATATAGTGAGAAAAACACAGGGCGAGATAGGTCATGTTCAGAGTATCTTCATGAAAGCAGGAGGCTGACTTCAGGACGGTGACCTGTTCTTCTCCCAGTACACGGCCCACCATATCTATGGGGTACTGGTCTAAGGCCGCAGGCACAGGAGTATGAGTGGTGAATACACAAAGTTCGCGCACATCCCGGGCGCAAGCATCGGTCACATTACAGACGTGCTGCTTATCCATATCCTCTTTCAAGAGGGACAGGATTAACAAAGCAGAATGACCTTCATTCATATGGTAAGCGCGGATGTTTACATAGCCCATTGCCCGCAGTATAGCGATGCCACCCATGCCCAATATTATTTCCTGGCAAAAACGATAGAGGCTGTCTCCCCCGTATAAATAATCGGTTAGAGCCTGGTCCCAGGCTGAGTTCTCTGCCAGCGCGGTATCCAGCAAGAAGACAGGCACGGTATGTCCCTGAATGCCCCTGATTGTGTAGAGCCAGACGCGTAGATGCACTGTACGACCTTCAATAGTGATCCTGGCTGTATCCGGCAGTAGTCTAAGGGTTGCAGCCGGATTCCAGACTGCTGGCCCTTCACTCTGATTGCCCTGAGGATCGAGGCTCTGTTTGAAATAGCCTTTACGGTTAAGCAGGGAAATACCGACCATAGGCAGACCCATATCGGCAGCAGCTCGCAGTGTATCGCCTGCCAGGACGCCCAAGCCTCCGCTATAGGTAGGTATGGCCGAATCGAGGCCAACTTCCATGGAGAAATAGGCTACAGTATTCAGGTTATTAACAGGGGTATTATCTGAAATGGTCAAAGTCATTCCTCCGAAAACTAAAACTAAGGTGTCGACTTAGTGAGAGCATTTTAGTCCACCAGCTTTGAAATAGCAAGATGGCTGGGGTACAATCGCTTTACTTATATTATAGAAGGATATTGGATATAATAGAGGTATATTATACCTGACACCTTCCGGAAGGCTGGTGTTTTCGCTAAAGCCACCAAAAAATATGATATTGATAGGAAATGAGCTTTGCTTGATAATACGCTTTCCTCAAGACTACCGGAACGCATTAATAGGTTATACGAACTAGCCCATAACATCTGGTGGAGTTGGCATCCCAGGGGGCGCGATGTTTTCAGAAGTCTGGATTATCCACTGTGGAGGTCCAGCGGACATAATCCGGTCAAACAGCTTTCCGAAATGACGGGTGGAAAATTGCTGGCGGCCGCGGAAGACCCAGCTTTTTTGGCTGTGTATGATTCGGTGATGGCATCTTTCGATGAGGCCATGCAAAAGTCGGATACGTGGTTTGCCGGCAGTTATCAAAAAGACTTTCAGGGCCCGATTGCTTATTTTTCCATGGAATTCGCTCTGCATAGTTCGCTGCCCATTTATGCTGGTGGCCTGGGTATTCTGGCCGGAGATATCTGCAAAGAGGCCAGCGACCTGGGGCTGCCTCTGGTTGGGATAGGCTTTATGTATCCTCAGGGCTATTTTCACCAGCATCTTAATGCGGACGGCTGGCAGGAGGAAATTTATCAGCAGTTAAGTTTTCAGGAAGCCCCGATCAGACCGGTGCTTTCCGCAGAGGGTCAGCGGTCCATCGCCCAGGTGAGGCTCGCCAACCGATCTCTTTCTCTGGCTGTCTGGCTGGTGAAGGTGGGTAGGGTTAGTATTTACCTTTTAGATACAGATGTGGAAGGCAATACAGCGGAGGACAGGCAGCTTTCAGCTCGACTTTACTCCTCAGATCCGGAATTGCGTATTCAGCAGGAGATTGTTTTAGGAATCGGTGGGGTGCGAGTACTGCGAGCACTTGGAATACAGCCGGTTGTCTGGCATGCCAATGAAGGCCATTCGGCTTTTATGGGACTGGAAAGGTTGCGAGAAAAAATTGAAGATGGAAAGTCGTTTGAAAGCGCCTTGTCGGCGGTACAGTCTAACACTGTTTTTACCACGCATACCCCCGTGCCCAGCGGACATGATGTGTTTTCTCCGGAAATAATGGATAAATATTTCGCTGATTACTGGCCGTCTCTGGGACTTGAGCGAGAAAAATTCCTGGCGTTAGGCCGACCTGACAGCCGAGGCCAGGCAGGTTTTAATATGACCGCTCTGGCGATCAATACCTCTCTGAAAAGAAACGCGGTCAGCCGGCTACATGAAATGGAGACTCGTAAAATGTGGCAGCCGGTGTGGCCCGAGTTATCGTTAGAGCAAGTACCAATTACTTATGTTACCAATGGTATTCACGTACCCACCTGGATAAGTTATGAGTTGGTAGAATTATTCGAAAAATACCTGGGTAAACACTGGCCAGAAAAACAGGATGACCCAGATTTCTGGAAAAAGCTATTAGATGTGCCGGACAAGGAAATATGGATGATTCACCGTGCTTTGAAAAGCAACCTGATGGAAGTGATTGTGGGTCGGGCTCAGCAGCGCTGGTTGGATGGTGAAGTAACCGCGCAGCAGGTGTTAACGATGGGGGCTTTACTTAATTCTCATGCACTGACCATTGGTTTTTCTCGCCGTTTTACCGGTTATAAAAGGCCGGCATTGATCCTGTATGATACTGAACGTTTGAAAAAAATAGTCAATAATCCATGGAGGCCAGTCCAGATCATTTTCTCTGGTAAGTCGCATCCGGCTGACCTTTCCGGTAAATATAGTATACATAATGTGTGCAGGATTGCCAGGGACCGCGCCTTTCAAGGCCGGGTAGCTTTTATCGAAGATTATGATATGCATCTGGCTCGGTATCTGACTCAGGGCGTAGATTTATGGCTAAACAATCCACTCCGGTTACTGGAAGCCAGCGGTACCAGCGGCATGAAAGCGGGCATTAACGGTGTGTTAAATATGAGCGTGCGGGACGGTTGGTGGGAGGAAGGTTACAACGGGCGTAACGGTTTTGCCGTGGGCGCAAATTGGGAATCAGCTAGTTCTGTTGAACAGGACAAGGAAGACGCTGAATCTATCTATCGGCTCCTGGAAGATAAAATAATACCGCTTTATTATGAACAGGACCGCAGCGGGGTGCCGCATGAGTGGGTAAAAATGGTCAAAGAGTCAATTGTTTCAATCATGCCTAACTTCTGCGCCAGCCGGATGGTGAAAGAGTACACTGAAAAACTCTATTATCCGTTGGTCGGTGGAAACCATAAATAGCCAACTACCCTTAAGAGATAGGTTGAAGGTCAGCGCCTTCTGGCTAAAACTACCAGGATAATTACGAGACCTGCCAGTACCAGAAGGGCCGGGAAAGTGAAGGCCCAGCGCGACCAGTGAAAGATTTGTTCCACGATAAAAATTGCACCTAGCGCTATAAGCACTGTGCCTAAAATGATTAAACCAGTAACGGCTGAGTTGTCAGTATTAGTTTTATGAGGTGGTTGGTTTTCGAAAGTTGAACGTATCCCTTTCCCTAGTTTAATGGAGCTATCCTTGATATCCGCTACGTTTTCATGGAAAGATTGTTCAGGATTAGCGGCAGTGGAACCCTCCAGTGGAACAATCATGGCGATGATAAAGTAGGTCAAAAGACCAGGAAAAACTCCGGTACAAAGAGTGATGATAACCACTATAACGCGTATCAAAACAGGATCGAGGTTAAAGAATTCACCTAAACCTCCACAAACTCCCAGGAAAACGCGGTTGCGGCGGCTACGATGTAATTTTTTCTCCATTAGTTTCTCCTACTATATGGGATTTTAACCAGGTTTAACCAGCGTATAGCCGACACCAGCTTTGGTCAAAATCATTTGTGGTGCCTGAGGTTCAGCCTCCAGTTTCTCACGCAAACGGCGAATATAGACCTTCAAGCTGTCTACTGCTCCAGGGTAATCTTCGCCCCAGACTGCATCTGCTAGACTGCTGTGGGTGACAACCTGACCTGCGTTGCACATGAGGTGGTGCAGAATTCGTCCTTCCGTGGGAGTAAGGTTGATCTCTTTATTGTTATTGGTTAATTGTCCTGTGGGTGTGTTGAAACTCAACAAGCCTACAGAGATGGGCGCTTCATTATCAGTAGTAGCTCTGCGCCGGGTTAGCGCTTTGATGCGTGATAGAAGTTCAAGCTGTCTGAAGGGCTTGATCATGTAATCATCGGCTCCCCATTCCAGGCCTTTCACTATATCGGACTCCTCCGTGCGGGCGGTCAATATCAAAACGGGAATATCGGAGAACATGCGTATTTGTTTCAGAACATCGTAACCATTGATATCCGGTAAACCTAGATCCAGTATAACAATCTCTGGTTTTTCGCTCTCAACCAGCTCAACGCCTTTTTCGCCTTGCTGAGTTGAGACGAGCTTAGCTTCCGGCCAGCGGATTTGGAAAGCCAGAGTGATGGCCTCTACAATTTGCAGATCGTCTTCGATGACAAGTATTTTCACTTAAACCTCCAGATTCGGTCAAATTAATAGTAAGTATTTAATCTCTAATCGGCAATTTGAAAGAGAAGGTGCTGCCTTCTCCTCTTGAGCTGGTGGCCCAGATTTCCCCGTTCTGTAATTCTATCAGCCTCTTAGAAAGGGCCAGACCCAGTCCTAGTCCGCTTAATCGTTCACGTCCTTCTATTCTATAATAAGGTTGGAATAATTTCGCCTGCTCGTCCTCGGTCATGCCCCGGCCATGGTCTTTTACTTCAACCACCAGACTGCCGTCTTTTACAAAAGCGCTGACCTTGATTTCACCGCTTTTAGAAGAATATTTGATTGAATTATTGATAAGGTTATAGAGGACCTGTCTAACCCGGTCGTCATCGGCGACAATGACTGGCAATTTATTCGGCAAATCCAGAACGAGCGTTTGACCGTTATTCTTGGCAGTTAGCTCCATATATTTTACCGCATGACGCAGTAGTTTTTCCGGATCAACCGGGTTTAGATTCACTCTAAGTAGACCCACTTCGCCTCTGGCCAGATCCAGTAGTTCATCTACCCGACGATTCATGTTCTCAGCACCGTGAAAAACGTTTTTAGCCAGGCCTAACAGGGGTTCCTGGGTAAGCTCTTCAACTAGTAATTCGCTGGAAGCCAGGATTGGTGTAAGCGGGGTTTTCAACTCATGTACGAGCGCCCTGGTGAATTCAGTACGGCTCTTGATTTCTACCTGTAAGGCTTCCCTGGCTGTCTTCTCTCGCTGGTAGAGCTGTTCCAATTGTTCGTTGGCCAATTTTTGCGATGTAATGTCCACCCAGATCGAAAGGATGTATTTAGGACCGGCATCCGCCATTATAGGAGTAGAGGTAATATCTACATAGAAAGACTCTCTGGATTTCTTATATAAGAGAGCCTCTATACTGTGAGTAGATTGCATCTGTTCCGGGAAGATATCGGTATGTTGTTGTTGATAATCTTCTCTGAAGAATGGATAAGGAGTTTTGTGTCCCACAAGATCAGCCACTGAGAAACCGCTGAGTTTTTCCAAAGCTTGGTTGATGTAGCGAATAGAACTGTCGGGATTGATAACCATAATGGGGAAGGGAGAATGATCTCTCAAGCTGGAGCTGAATTCCTCGCTCTCCCTCAGTGCTTCCTCAGCCTGTTTACGTTCGGTTATGTCCACCCAGTTGGTTATCAAGAATTGAGTCTCGCCGTTTTGTTTAATGGTGGTAGAGGACGCATCTATCCAGAAAGGAGTATTATCTGGTTTAAGGAACTTCTTTTCCGATTTAAAAGTTTTACCTTCTACCAATGATGCGGTAAATTCCTGAAGATAATTTTGGGTGCTCTCAGTCGGCCACCAGGGAAAGGGTGGCTTCTTGCCGATAATCTGGTCCTGGGTATATCCTACTAATTTCTCCAGCGCCGGATTAACATAGCGGATCGAGCCGTCTGGATTAAGCACTTCTATCGCGGTAGGAGAATCATTCAGCAGTGCCAGGTTGAAAGTCTCGCTTTCCTTTTGCAGCTTGCGAGACTGTTCGATGTTTCCCAACATTTCGTTGATACTTCCGGCCAAGGTGTGGATTTCATCTTTACCTGAAACGGTAAGCCTGGCAGAGAGGTTGTCCTTGCGTCCTATGTAACTGACCTTGCTGCTTAGTCCAGTGATTCGAGATATCACCAGCTTTTCCAGAATTAAAATAATGGCAGCAATTAAAAGCAGGCAAAATACAAGTAAGGAGAGCGCATAATAGGCCACCTCATTCTTGACCTGCGCATAAAAATCTCTGGGGGCCTCTATTTTAATGATGAAAGAGGGTTGGCTCTTATAATCCGAAATAAGCAGATAGCCAGCGAGAGTTTGATCGTTTACCGGCGTGATAAAAATATTGTTATCCAGCTTCAATTCCACGGCGGCGGCGCGAAAGTCAGCCGGCAAAGCCGGATCATTGGCATTGAAACCGAGAGGTTTCAATTTACTGATACCCGGGAAGCGCTGTATCTCCAGTTGGTCAAGGTAACGTCCCAGAATCAAGGTTCCACGGCTGGGTCCGCTGGCTTCGCTGGTGAGAATGGGATGAGAAACCAGAAACATTGGCGCATAGGGCAGGCTGATTATACCCTGAGTGCCGGTATTTTCATCATTTAGAAACAAAAAAGGGCTGTCATTTTCGAGGTAGGCCGATAATGCCTCAGGTGTTTCAGCAGGCTCCAAATTGATAACATCAGGAGTGGTGCTCGGCACCTTAGCGTAATACTGGTTATAGATGACATTGCCCTTGATATCGTAGATCGCAGCAAAATCAAGGTGATTATTAAAAAAGGTGGAATAAACGAAATTGGATTCAATAAATTGAGGATTTTTGTCTATCGCATATTGATAGCTATCATCCCATTCAGCCCAATCCTTGGTGGTGCTAGTCAGTTCTTTTTGTTGGGCTTCAATCTGGTCTTTGAGTTGCCCTACTTTATCCCTGGCAATTTGGGCTTCCTCATTGGCGTAACCTTTTTGAATCACATTACTGAGAAAGAAACCCATTACCAGAGACGTGGTAATGCCGACGGCTAATATAATGAAAAATGTTTTGGTGCGTAAATCCATTTATTATTATTCCCGATCGACCAGATAAAATACTATAAATTATTGTACTCTAGTAATACTGTCAATGTAATCAGCAGGCAAGGTTTTGTCAAGTGTCAATATCGTAAAAGGAAATTACAGGCAAATTAAACTGCAATTACAATCAGCGTTTTTGAGGATGTATTATTCTTTATCAACCAAAAATGGCAAGCCGATAAAATCGGCTTGCCATTTTAATTTGTTTAAATTACTCAGATCTTAAAGCCTGTATGGGGTCAAGACGCGCAGCCTGCCAGGCTGGATAGAAACCAAAGAAAAGACCGATGCCCACTGAGACAACCACGGCCAGTATAACTACATCTGAGGTGACCACGGTGGTTACTACACCTGAACGGTTTATCAAATAAGAGCCGCCCCAACCGACAATGACACCGATGATACCACCCGTAAAGGTTAAAAGAGCCGAGTCAACCAGGAACTGCCCCCAGATGTCTCTTTCACGAGCGCCCAAGGCTTTACGGATGCCGATCTCGCGGCGGCGTTCCATAACCGAAACCAGCATGATGTTCATGACACCTATACCTCCGACCAGCAAGGAGATGCCAGCAATGGCACCTAGAAGAAGAGTCAAACTCTGGGTAGCAGTGGTAATGGTTGAGATTAAATCATCCGAAGTGGTAACGCTGAAATCATCCGTGGCACCGAGGGCAATCTTGTGTCGGCTTTCCAAGAGGGCGGTTATGTCAGCTTTGACAGCTGGGATAGCGTCCTTGGAAGAAGCCTGGACGTTAATTGCGTTAATTATATGTTGTCCGGAAGCGTTGACTCCCCTGCTCAGTAAACCTTGAAACGTTGATAAGGGAATGAGCATTTTATTATCGTTGGAATTAAATCCGGAACCGGAGCTGGTCATCAGACCAACAATAGTGAAGACAGTATTGGACATGCGGACTTTCTGTCCGAGCGGATCTTGATCGGGGAAAAGGTTGGCTGCGACAGTAGCACCAATGATGGCAGCTTTAGTATTGCTGTCATACTGGGCCAGGGAGAAAAAATCACCTTCACCAAGCAGGATATTGTTAACCTGCTGGTAATCGGGGGTAACTCCGGTGATTTGCACTCTTTGATTGTAGGAGCCGGCAACGACCTGAGTGCTGGAGGTGGAATAAGGGGCCACAGCATTGATGTTGGCGACATTAGCAGCAATAGCGTTCGCATCCTCCATCGTAAGGGTAGAAGCGGAGCCGAAGCCCTGGCCGACGCCTCCGGAAGTGGTTGAGCCGGGTTGGACGAAAATTAAATTGGTGCCCAAAGAGGTCAAGCTGGAAACGATACTGGCTGTAACACCTTTACCTACGGACATCAGCACAATAACCGCTGAGATACCGATAACGACCCCCAGAATAGTTAAGAAGCTTCTAAGCTTGTGGGTGATAACCGAGACCCAAGCGGTCTGCAAGGGTTCGATAAAAGTTTTCATTTCGTCTCCTCCTGGACTATCAGCCCGTCCTCGATATGGACAATGCGCTGGCAATAATGGGCAATATTAGGGTCATGGGTGATCATAACCAGGGTAATATTCTGTTCCTTATGCAGGCTGGTGAGTATGGACATAATATCTTTGCTGGAATGGGAATCAAGGTTGCCGGTGGGCTCATCTGCCAGGATAATGGGCGGGTTTTTGGCCAGAGCGCGGGCAACGGCCACTCTCTGCTGCTCTCCGCCCGAAAGTTCGGTGGGTCTATGATTCATGCGGTCAGTTAGACCTACAACTGCAAGAGCCTCTTTAGCGGCCCTGGAGTCTACTTTAGAGGCGTATTTCTGCCCCAATTCAACATTGCTGAGGGCAGATAGGTAGGGAATGAGGTTGAAGCTTTGAAAGATAAAACCGATTTTCTGTGCTCTAACTCCTGATAATTCTCCTGAGTTAAGTTTGGAAACCTCCCGTCCGTCCAGTATATAGCTGCCTGACGTTGGTCTATCGAGAAGGCCGATCATGTTTAAAAGGGTGCTCTTACCTGAGCCTGAAGGGCCCATGATGGCTACCATTTCACCTTTATCTATAGTCAGGTTAATGCCCTGCAAGACTTTCAATTCACGCTTGCCCATGGGGTAAATTTTTACAATATCTTTAAGTTGAATCATTTAATTAACCACCTATACGGCCTACACCTGGAAAGTCCCCCGTACGGTTAGTGGTTGACGAGGCTGTTGTAGTAGTGGTATAAGTGACTTTTTCGCCCTCCGCTAACCCCGTCAGGATTTCCGTGTTGGTGCCGTCGGTCATACCTGTGGTCACAGTGCGGGATTCTACTGCTGTACCATTGAGAACGTTGACAGTCTGGGTGGCGCCCTTGCGGGTAATAGCCCGGCTGGGTATATATAGAACATTACCTTTCTGCTGGTTGATAATACTGACGGTGGCTGACAAACCTTGCTTTAAACTTATATTCGGGGCTGCACCACTGTTAGCAGCACCATTATCAGCAACGCTGGAAGGCCTTGAAAAACCAGCGGGAGGAGTGGCGCCTGAAGGCGGGGGAAAGCTGGTTTGGCCGGCGGCTGAAGAACTCCCCTGGAGAGTCTGACGGGGGCTAATGGGTTTTATTGAAGTAAGGGTGACTGTCACTTTATAATTCACCACTCCGGAGGTAATAGTGGCGGTGGGTGCAATGAAGGTTACCTTGGCCGGAAAGGTGAGATTGGAAAGGGCATCCAGAGCAACGGTGGAATCACCATCTAATTTCACACTAGCAATATCACTTTCAGCTACCAGAACGTCGGCTTTAAATTGGGTGGGATCAGCGATGGTCATGGCTATGGTGCCTTTATAAACTTGATCGCCGCCTTTAACAGGGACGCTGGTTATATAACCATCAAAAGGGGCGTAGATAGTTGGACTTTTACTTTTACCGGTATCAAGGTTTGACTGAGCGGTGGCTACATCCTGCTGAGCCTGAATTAAATCCAGCTGAGCCTGATCTATATCAAGCTGGGCATTTACTACGGCGGTCTGGGCATCTGTTATGGCTTGCTCGGCATCCGCAAAGGCCTGCTGCTTTAACGCAACAGTCAGGTTAGCCTGTTTGATAGCCAGTGCAGCGCTGGTGGTGAGGGAGGTAGCTGTCTGGTTTTCAACGGCTTTAAGATTAGCCTTCGCTGAATCCAGTTCAGTTTTGAGATCCGGGATATATTTCGTCCAAGTGCTGTCGTTCAACTGGTTAGCAATTGCCACATCTAGATTGAGCTGGGCTGCATCGACCCAATCCTGAGCGCTTTTAACCTGAGCGATATTGGCAAGGTTGTAGTTAGCTGAGTCTATGTTAATCTGGGCCTGACTCAAGGCGAGTTGTGAGCTGATGACTGTACGTTGAGCCGCAGCCAGAGCAGATTGCTTGGAAGTAACGGCTCTTTGTCTGCTGGTTAAAGCACTCTGGGCATTATAAAGTGCCTTGTTCAGGCTATTGAGAGTATCTTGATATGTGGAAGTGTCGACGTTAGCCAGTTCCTGACCTTTTTTAACTGTATCCCCCACGCTGACATCCACTTTATCGACGTAACCGGGGATCTCAAAGGCTAAATCCTGGGTGGTGGAATAGGCCAGGTTGCCAGTAGCGGTAATAGCGTTGGTAAGAGTGCCCTTAGTTACTACAGCGGTGCGGGCAGTTGGAGTAGCGCTGGTGGCGGCGGTGCTTGTACAACTAAAGGAGGTGAAAACGATAGCGGAAAGCAGGAGAAGAAAACCGAATAATTTTAGATGTTTCATTTTATTATCCCTATACCCTTTATATATTTGAGATAGAACCACGTTTATAACTTTACTAAAAAATTGTTAGGTAATTGTTAATTTTTAAATAAGAGGCAGATGATCAGGGTTTTTCCGCGACTTCGGTTTGATCTAACGGCAGGGTGAAGGTTAAGGTACTACCTTTGCCCAATTTACTTTCCACCGCAACGCTCCCGCCGTGGGCTTCTACCAATCTTTTTACTATGGTTAGTCCCAATCCGCTGCCCCCGCCAGCGCGAGCGCGCGACTTATCAACTCGGTAGAACCTTTCAAACATGTTGGGCAGGTCTTCCGGGGGGATGCCCTCGCCGGTATCAGTTACGCTAATTTTTACCAGTTTGTTTTCCTGGTGAGCAATAACGGCAATCTTGCCTCCACTGGCGGTATGTTTATAAGCGTTTTCCAGGAGATTGCGCAGCACCTGACCGATGCGGTAGTAATCAATATTAATCGGAGGCAGCTTATCCTGAACATCTGTGGAAATAGTTAGACCCTTACTATCAATTTTGGGTTGGATGACAGTGACAGACTGTGCAATCAATTGGGCAATGTCCTCAGGTTGCCGAACCATTTTAAGTTCCCCGGCATCGGCCAAAGTTAGCTCCTGAAGATCTTCCACCAGCCTGGTGAGCAGAGCCACCTCTTCGCTTAATGAGGCGATGGTAGCTTTGTCTGGTTTGACCACTTCATCGCGGATGGCTTCCAGATAACCCGACACGTTAGAAAGAGGCGTGCGCAATTCATGAGCGACGTCAGCCACCATGTTGCTGCGCAATTTTTCTGTGTGTTCCAGGTTTCCGGCCATCAGGTTAAAGGTCTGTGCCAGTTCCCCAACCTCATCCTTACTCTTAATAGTTACCCTCTGGCTAAAATCCCCTTTGCCTAGTCTCCTGGCGGAATTGGTCAGTGCCTGTATAGGGGAGGTAATACGGCGCGAAATAAAAAAGGTGATGATCAAGGCAATTATGACTGCCAGTAAAGCTCCCCATAAAAGGAAAATGTTAATCGAGCGGATCAAACCGGTAACAGTAGAAGTGAGCGGACTGACGTAGAGAGTAGCAACCAAATTGGCTGGGTTATTTTGTCCCTGTTGGCCAAGCATAGGAGGCATCCCGAACATGCGTTTGTAGAGTTGAATGCCTTTCTCTTCCTGATGGTATACTTTGCCTAGCAGGCTATTCTCTGAGTCAGCGATAACAATATTATTGGCATCGGTAATTATTATCCGTCGCTGTTCCATAGCTGCCAGAGTTGTAACCAGATCCTGAATCCCGTCCCAATCGCCGTTAGTCGTATAATAGCTGGAGATCAGTGAAGCGGCCCTAGTTTCACGCGTATTATTAGTTTGTTCCTCATAAGCACGAATCTGGTCCCAGCTGCTGCGGGCCACAAAGAAAGAGACCGTGCCGACGGTGATCAGGATGACCGCTAAAAAAGAGATTAATAGGCGGAAGCGCAGACTGTGGATCACCCAATGCCTCCAGTAAACTTATAACCTGAGCCATAGACTGTTTTTATGAAGCTGGGGTGGCTGGAATCCGTTTCCAGTTTTCTGCGAAGATTGAGGATATGAACGTCTATAGTGCGGTCGAAGCCGTCGAAATCATAGCCAAGGACTTTTTCAATAAGTTGTCCCCGGCTGAAAACCCGGTTGGGTTCTCTGATCATGACACCCAGTAATTTGAACTCAACCGGAGTCAGACTAATAAATTTATTATCCAGACAGGCTTCATGTTTCATAAAATTAACTGCCAGTCTACCGAAATTTAGTTCCTGCGGCCCCAAATCCTGGGCGTCGGAGGCGGTGCGGCGGAAGACCGCCCGGACTCTAGCCGCCAGCTCTTTGGGACTAAAGGGTTTGATGATATAGTCGTCGGCGCCCATATCCAGACCCAGAATGCGGTCCTGCTCAGTAGTTCTGGCCGTCAGTAAAACAATGGGCACCGCAGATTCTTGCCGTAATATACGGCAAACTTCCAGGCCATCAATTCCTGGTAGCATGATGTCCAGAACGATCAAATCAGGATGGCTTTCGCGTGCCAGCTTTAAAGCGGTAGGGCCGTCATAGGCGGTAATAACGCCGTAGCCGTCCCGGTTTAAGTAAAGCTTGACCAGCTCAACAATTTTGGCGTCATCATCCACTATTAAGACTCTTTTGTTGGACATTTTTTGAAATACTACTCCACCTAATTCTACCTATGGTAACATGTTATATCAAAAATATTAAGAAATTGTGAAGTTAAGTGTAAACGAGGCTAAGCCAAAGCAAATATAGGGTACAACACACGTATGCAATGGTCTTGCTGCATATGAATTTGGCTGAATTCGTTCAGATAGATGGGTGACACTTATAATGGTGTCATGAGAATAATAAACGGAGTAATACCCGGGACCTTTAGTTTAGCCAAATTAGAAATTAATCTTTCTAGAGAAGCTAAGCTTCGTTTGAGCTGGTTTGAGT
>JANYAV010000023.1 GCA_025361145.1 Dehalococcoidia bacterium
ACTCAAACCAGCTCAAACGAAGCTTAGCTTCTCTAGAAAGATTAATTTCTAATTTGGCTAAACTAAAGGTCCCGGGTATTACTCCGTTTATTATTCTCATGACACCATTATAAGTGTCACCCATCTATCTGAACGAATTCAAATATTTAGAATGTTATTCCGCGAAACCCATCACGACTGCTACCGCATTCTCACGCGAATGAGATAGGCTGATCTCAAGTGATTTCAGACCACGTGCTTCAGCCCTTTTTAAAGCTTCACCGGATAGGATCAGCACAGGACGTCCGTCTTCGGCTGAAAGAATCTCAACGTTCTGCCAGCTTAGATAATGGCCGGGCTGGCTTAAAGCTTTGAAAACAGCTTCTTTAGCGGCAAACCTCACCGCCAGAGATTGGAGACGACCGCCATAAAGCTGTATTTCTTTGGCAGTATAGATCCGGCGCATAAAACGGTCCCCCCAGACCGATAAAGCCTGGCGAATGCGTTGAATTTCTATGATGTCGACACCCAAATAAATCTGTTTCATTTGCAAACGAATTTTTGTATGTGTAAAATAGTGCTTGAATTGTAGCTTATTTAAGGGGCAGTTTCAATAGACTATGAAAGTATAATCTTGCCGATTTAGATTCCTGCTTTCGCAGGAATGACAAATATCGCATTGGCGTTCCAAAACAAAATGAAATATTCTTAACAATTTATTAACAAATTTTAGATATGCTACTCTATGGTTAGAATAACAATTTTTATGGAGGGGTTCTAAATGGGCAAATCACGTTTTCTTCACATTATCCTGGGACTGACTCTGGTTTTCACTCTGTTAATAGGCTTTTTAGCTGCTCCTTTGGCGGTTTTCGCTGAGGATATTACAGCTGTCACCACTGCTGCGACAGTGCCTGAACTCAAGATCAGCTGCGATGTGCCATCTTATTCAGATAACTCCGGAGCAACTTTCAATTATAGCGTTAACGTGGCATATAGCGGGAGCGATACGACCATAGTTACTTTTTCAATTACTAACCCCCCGGATTGGAAGTCTACCATCACCTATTCCGGTAAAGAGATATCTTCAATACCCATAGGCCCCCTGCAATACGGTTCACCTGATTCCAAGAATTTAACTATAAATCTGACACCCAATAGCGGGGTGAATCCCAAAGTTGGCGAGTATAAGCTAACTTTTAACGCTACCGCAGGTCAACTGCATCAATCCCTCGACCTGACCGCAATCGTCAAAGCCAGTTATTCTTTCAGTCTAAGCACCCCCGACAACAAGTTGAATACCAGGGCAACCGCCGGTAAAGCTAACAATTTCACGGTGAACCTGGACAACCTGGGAACAGCCGCTCTGGAAAACCTGAGCCTGCGCTCGAGTAATCCGAGTGATTGGACAGTGACTTTCAGCCCTGACAAGGTAACCTCACTGGCTGCAGGTCAAACCCAGCAAGAGAATATCGTCATCACGCCCCCAGAAGGAAAAACTGTAGCCGGGGACTATATGATTACCATTTATGCCTCTAATGCCCAGGTCTCTAAAAGCGTAGACATTAGAGTCACGGTAGAAACTCCCTCCATCTGGGGAATATTAAGCATAATCATTATTGTAGTGGTAATTGGCGGTTTAGCTACCCTCTTCTTAAAATTAGGCAGGCGGTAATTGACATGGTAATGATCGAAACTAACCAGTTAACCAAAGTCTACGGCCATACTACTGTCGTTGACAATGTTAACCTTAAGATCGATGAGGGACATATTTTCGGTTTTTTGGGCCCCAACGGGGCAGGTAAAACCACGACCATCCTGATGCTCTTAGGACTGACCAGCCCGACTTCGGGTACAGCCCATATCAGCGGTTTTGATTCCACGCGGGAAGCTTTAAAAGTGAAACGGATCGCGGGCTATATTCCTGAAAGAGTGGGCTTTTATAATGACATGAGCGCCAAACAGAACTTAGAGTATACCGCTAACCTCAATGGCATATTTGGCCAAAAAGCCAACCAGGGGGTTAGTAAAGCGCTTGAGGACGTCGGTCTGAAAGACAGGGCTGAAGAGGTAGTAGCCCATTTCTCTAAAGGCATGAAACAACGGCTGGCAATTGCCGACATCCTGGTCAAACAACCTAAAGTAGCTTTTCTGGATGAACCTACTACCGGTATCGATCCAGCCGGTATTACCCAAATACTCGACCTGATAAGCCACATAGCTAAAAGCAATAATATGACGATTGTTATGTCATCCCATCAATTAAGTCAGATACAACGTGTCTGCAGCCATGTGGGTATTATGTCCAAAGGACATTTGATATCAGCGGGTTCGATCGAACAGCTAAGTAAACAAGCCGGCGACAATAAGGTGGTCATTGAGATTCAGCTGGCCGAAGCCACAGCGGATATAGTCGAGGCTATTAAGAACCTCCCCGGAGTCATCGGCGTCGAAGGTGAGACAAATTCTTTGAACATTACCTGTAACGAAGATTTAAGGCGTCAAATATCCAAAGTAATATCCGATAAGGGTGGCCTAATCACCCAAATGAAGCTCCAGAGCTATGCGCTAGAGGATGTCTATATGAAGATATTAAAAGGGGCTTAAGATGTCGACATTTTTCACGGTCACCAAGAAAGAATTACAAGACCATTTTAACAGCTGGCGATTTATGGTACTTCTATTTGTGATCCTGGCTGCTATAACCTATATATTTTTTGCGGCTGGAAATATCAAGTCAGCAGCTACCGGTGCCAGCGATTTTATTTTTCTCTCTCTTTTTACTGCTACAGCGATTCAAACTTCAACCAGTTTAATCCCTTCTTCTTTTCTCTCACTGATGGCCGTCCTTTTACCGGTTGCGGGAATCATACTCGGGCTTGACGCAATCAACAGCGAACGCAACAACGGGACTCTGAGCCGGCTGGTTTCACAACCAATTTACCGCGATAATATCATCAACGCCAAATTTACTGCGGGCATTATTACGATCGCGATTGTATTGCTCACTATTGTCCTTCTGGTATCGGCGATGGGGCTGCGCATGCTGGGTGTGCCTCCTTCAATCGAAGAAATATGGCGTTTATTCTTCTTCCTGGTTATCGGTATTATTTATGGCGGCTTCTGGCTGGGACTGGCTATACTATTTTCTACTCTCTTTAAACAGGTAGCAGTTTCAGCCATCGTGACAATTGCTGTCTGGCTATTTTTCGTAGTATTTTACCCTATAATTTATATATCTATCGCTAACATGATTTCTAGCAGTACTCAGGCAGAAGCGATTAAGAATGCAGAGATGGTAATTAATTTAACCCGACTTTCGCCAATTCAGCTTTTCAATGAATCCATGGCCGTGCTACTGATACCCCAGATGCGCTCAGCTTCACAGCTTCTTCAAATATTTAGCACAGATGCAGGCAATTATCTACTAACCACGCCCCTGTCTCTGGCCCAGAGTTTAATCGCAGTCTGGTCACAAATAACCATATCAATAGTTCTGACGACTGTTTGTTTTGCCCTTTCCTATATCAAGTTCATGTTTGAAGAGATCAGGTCTCTTTAATGAATAATGGGAAAAGACAAAATCAATAACTATAAAAACCTGGTGCTGGATATCGATGGGACTCTAGTTAACAAGGATGGATTAATTTCTTCTAAAGACCAATCCGCTATTTCTCAGGCCAGAAGAACCGGTGTGACGGTCACACTCTGCACCGGCCGCTCCACCGGCGCCAGTCGAAGGGTACTGGATGAACTGAAGCTGAGCGGTGCCCATATCTTCTTCGATGGCACGCTGGTGTACGATCCTGAGAATGACATTGAGATATATTCCCGCGCTCTGCCCCCGGGATTGGTAAAAGATATGATCGACTATGCTATCAAAGAACACCTTCCGCTTGACCTTTTTTCCAGAACGGAATATTTCGCGACCGAGGAAAGCTGGCGCACAGAACTGCGAAAGACCTTTTTTGATATTTCCTGCAAGGTAGTTGACTTCAATACGATCCTGAATAAAAACGTATTCGTAAAGGGCGGGATAGCGGCCAGAACTTCTGAAGAGATCACTTTAGCCAAACGTTTCGCTGCTGAGTTTAAAGATAGACTGGCTATGACCTGGACAGTTACACCTGCGCTGCCGGATATTCAGTTCATCAACATCATTGATAAAAGCGCCTCCAAGGGAGAAGCGCTTAAAGCTTTCTGCGAACATCTGGAAGTACCGCTGGAACAGGTCTGCGCCATAGGCGACGGACCGAACGATATTTCACTACTTTCTACAGCAGGTTTGAGTATTGCCATGGGTAACTCGACAGAAGAACTTAAAGCAGTGGCCGACTACGTAACCGGGGATGTGGCTGAGAGCGGGGTGGCTGAAGCTATCTACCGTTTTCTGCTCTAACTTTACTAGTCAACCCGCATTAAAGGCTGTCTTTAATTTTATGGGCCAGGCCCATATTAACACCTTTGACTTTCAACAATTCTTCTTCAGTAGCTTGACGTACTCCCTGCACACCACCAAAATACTTGATTAACGCTTTCTTTTTTTGTGGACCGATGCCAGGAATTTCGTCCAAAGCCGAGGTGAAAACACGCTTCTTATGCACATGCTGAAAATAGGTGATAGCAAAGCGGTGGGCCTCGTCCCGTAAGCGTTGCAGGAGTTTGGAAGCTGCCGAGTCTGCGGAAAGGGAGATCGGTTTCGATTCACCAGGTAAATAAATATCCTCGTTTTCCTTAGCCAGTCCAGCCAGGGGAATATCGGCAAATCCGGTTTCCTGTAATACCTTGACAGCCGAGCTTAACTGGCCTTTGCCTCCATCGATCAAGACGAGATCAGGTAAAATGGACCAGTCAACGGTGGCTTTGCTCTCAGAAGCCACCCGCCGGAAGCGCCTTTGAAGCATTTCCGCCAGCATGGCGAAATCATTAGCACCCTCTACCGTCTTAATCTTAAAACGGCGGTAGTGCGCCGGATCAGGTTTGCCATTTTTAAAGACAACCATGCTCCCCACGGCGTCCGTGCCCTGAATATTGGAGATATCGTAGCCTTCAATACGAGAGGGTAATTTGGCCAATTTTAGTTCTTTCTGAATTTCAGAGAGGGCTTCGCTTAGAGCAGCAGGGGCAGCCAGTTCTTTAACTTTAAGTTGCGCCATGGCCTGGCGGGCATTTTCTGCCACGACATCGATCAATTCCTTCTTCTTGCCCCGGTTGGGAGTCTCGATATGCACGCGCTCTTTTTTCTTTTCTGAGAGCCAGTTCTCAATCACTGCCTTTTCATCCACCGGGAATTGGGTCAACAATAGTTTAGGTATATAGGGACTGGCACTATAATATTGCTTGATAAAGCTAGCCATGATCTGCTGAGGCTCTTCATCGGCCACACCTTTCAAAGTGAAACTTTCACGGCCGATAAGTTTGCCGTGCCTGATCATGAAGACCTGCACACAAGCACGGTCATTTTCCTCCATAAAGGCCACTGCATCTTGCTCTCCCCGTACTTTCATGGCAATTCTTTGGCCTTCAATAACCGCAGAAACCGCCTGCAATTGGTCGCGAAACCTGGCCGCACTTTCATAATCCTGCACCTCAGCACAGCGGTCCATTTTAGCACGCAATTCACGGGTGACTATATCATGCTTACCCTCGAGAAAGCGAATAAGCCTTTTTATAATGGCATCATACTCTGCGCGGGTAACTTTGCCAGTGCAGGGAGCCAGACAATAACCCATATCGAATTTCAAACAAGCCCGCGGCCTGGTGTGATGGTCTATATTCTGCGTGCAGGTACGCAGGGGAAAAACTCGTTTTAAGACCTCCAAACTCTGTCTGAGAGAATTTATGCTGGCAAAGGGCCCAAAATAATGGCTGCCGTCATTTTCAAGCCTGCGGGTGATGGTTATCCTCGGCCAGGGTTCCCTGGACTTAATTTTTAGATACGGAAAAGTCTTATCGTCTTTTAATAAAACATTATAGGGAGGCCAATAACGCTTAACCAGGTTAAGCTCCAGTATCAAGGCTTCCTGCTCCGAAGTAACTACAAAATACTCAAAGTCGTGTATGTTTTCTACCAGGGCCCTGGTTTTGTGGGTGAGCTTAGAGGGAGAAACAAAATAAGACTTTACCCGGTTGCGTAAATTTACGGCTTTACCTACATATAAAATAACGCCTTTATCGTTGCGCATCAGGTAAACGCCTGATGATTCAGGCAATTGTTTAAGAAGGGCCGATATCAACTCAGTGGTCATCTGGTGCAGCCCTAAATTCTTGTTTGGCAAGAGTTAAAAACACAATTGAAGCCATACCCAAGACCCACCCCCACAGGCTCAATATAGCACAGATAGCACCAGTCAAAGCCAATCCCCAGAATTTTCTTTTAGTGGCTACCACACCCCCTGCGATAGCAATGAGATTGATAACAAAATATAAAATGAGCAGCGCCCGCGCCCCTGGACTATTAAAATTAAAATTCTCCATCGTGGCAATATCCTGCGGATTAGTCACGAAACTAAATAAGACTATAACTAGCAAGCCGCCAAAGATACCAATGGCTCCGGCAATGATGTTAAGCCACCCGGCTAATTTGGGCATCCAGGATTGTGGCACGATTTATCTCCCGTCTTTATGGATATTCTGAGGTGTTATTACTATTATAAAGGCGCTGGTTATAATATTCCATTATGTGAATCTAAATTTAAATATAAATATTAAGCTTACGAGCTTATTTTTAGATTTTTATTTTGAGTTATGTTAAAATGAGGTGATTCTAAAACTGGGCGGCGAAGTATGAAAGAATTAACCGAAGAATTTCTTAAGCACCTGATAGTAGAGAAAGGCTTTTCCAAGAACACTGAGGAAGCCTATCGCAATGACCTAAGCCAGCTTATCAAATTTATCGAAGAAGAAGCCTCTAAAAATTCTGAAATGCCTTCGTGGCAACATTTTGATCGACAAGCCATGCTGCGCTATATGCTGCAATTAAAAGACAAAGGTTATGCTTCAACTACTCTCGCCCGGAAAATTGCCGCCACCAAATCATTTTTTAAGTTTATGACCGATGAGCACAAAGTACAGCAAAATCCTACCGAAAATATTGCTTCGTTAAAAGTGGGACGCGCTCTGCCCAAGCCTATTTCGGTTACTCAGGCCCGCCGCCTATTGGAAGAAGCAGCCAAAGAAACTACCCCCGAAGCCAGGCGGGATAAAGCTATGCTGGAATTACTGTATGCCAGCGGTATGCGTGTCAGTGAACTGGTCAATTTAAACGTAAGTGATATTGATTTGAGCGGAGGATATGTCCGCTGTTTGGGCAAAGGTAGTAAGGAAAGAATGATTCCCGTTTATCCCAGGGCAACGCAAGCCGTAGAACAATACCTGAAAGAAGCCCGTCCGCATATAGCCGGTGCCAAGACCGCAGAAACCGCCCTTTTCCTGAATGTGCGAGGCGAAAGGTTGACCCGTCAGGGCCTCTGGCAAATCCTGAAGGGCTACGCTAAAGCCGCACGAATTGAAGTTAAAGTCACGCCCCATACTCTGAGACATAGTTTCGCTACTCATATGTTAAACGGCGGGGCTGACCTGCGCATGGTGCAAGAATTGTTAGGCCACGCCAATATTTCAACGACCCAGGTTTACACCCATCTGACCTCAGATCATGTCAGGCGTACTTATGAAAAATCACATCCCAGAGCAAAATAGGAGGATCAATCATGGCAGATAAATCTAGACGTAATCGCCGCCCTATTTCAAACAGTCAAAATTCTACCACAGCGGTCAATGCGACCACTGCTGAAAATAAGTCGGCTTATACAGGCCCGGTTAAACAAGCCAGCGTTGAGTCATTTGTTACCACAGCCAATTTTTCCCGTGATTTAAAATGGACAGGCATCGTCACTTTAATTATCGCGGTCCTGATGGTAGTCGCTTTGATGACCATAACTCATTAGCGCATTACCTTAAGCAGGTAGTATATGGATTTTGCAGCTAAAAGAGCGCAGCTTATCGAAAGTCTCAGCCATGAGATAAAAGATAGCCGCGTTCTGGAAGTAATGGGGCGAATTCACCGTGAGCTTTTTGTTGCAGAGCCTTTTACATTTTGCGCCTACAAAAATGAACCTTTAGCTATCGGACACGGCCAGACTATTTCTCAACCGCTGATCATTGCTCTAATGACTCAGGCTCTGGAACTGAGCGGCAACGAAAAAGTGCTAGAGATCGGGACAGGCAGCGGCTATCAAACAGCTATTTTGGCCGAATTAGCCAGGAGCGTGGTCAGTACTGAACGTATCCCTGAACTGGCCAAACAAGCCCGCTCCCTGCTGGATAGACTGGGTTATCAAAATATTACTATACATCTCACCGGCAACCGCTTGGGCTGGGAACAAGACGCTCCTTACGCTGCGATACTGGTTACCGCAGCCGCGCCACAGTTGCCCCATTCATTGCTGGAACAATTAGCTTTCGGCGGGAAACTGATTATCCCTGTAGGGTCAATGGCACTTCAGCAATTATACCGAATAACCCGCCATAAAGAAGGCAACCTGGTAGAAAACCTGGGCGGCTGCAGGTTTGTACCGCTGATAGGGATAGAAGCCTGGGAAAATCATTAAATTGATAACCGGATCAAGCATGAATAAACCCTCCACATCAGCTATACTAAAACTTCTTGAACAGCAATACGGACGACGTACCTGGCAGCCCAGCAATGACCCTCTATCTGAGTTAATATTGACTGTACTGTCCCAGAATACTTCAGATAAAAACTCTCGACCGGCTTTTCTAGCTTTGAGAAAAGCCTTCCCTGATTGGTCTTTGCTTCTGGTAGCTGATTTGGAAGCTATTGCCGAACCGATAAAAAGCGGGGGACTGGCGACGATTAAAGCTGGACGCATTCAATCCGCTCTGCGCGAAATACAGCAAAGACACGGTTCGCTAAATCTACATTTTCTGGCTGATATGCCGCTGGAGGAAGCGAGGGAATGGCTGGTGAAACTGCCCGGAGTAGGATTTAAAACCGCCTCATGTGTTTTACTATTTGCCCTAGGAATACCAGCCATGCCGGTTGATACCCACGTTTTCCGGGTGGCAAGCAGATTAGGACTAATACCGCTCAAAACAACAATAGAAAAGGCCCACCTCTTATTAGAAAAATCGGTACCTTCCAGTGATATTTATGAGTTTCACGTTCTGATGATCGAACACGGCCGCCGCAGCTGCGCAGCCCGGCGCCCATCCTGCGGTTCCTGTATATGCAAAAATATTTGCACGGGGTATGATAAATACAGTACACAAAGTTAAAAGGACAGTTTATTACTTGGACAGCGATAACAATGAATTAAATCCGGAACAGATTCGGCGTGGTTTGGCTACCCGTTTTATCGGGCAAAAAATCATTTATTTTCCGTCTGTAACTTCTACCATGGACGCTGCTAAAAAAGAAGCCCAATGGGGGGCTGAAGCCGGCACGGTTATCCTGGCCGGAGAGCAGACGGCAGGACGAGGCCGCCTGAAGCGCACCTGGCTCTCTCCAGAGGGCGGGCTGGCCTTCTCTGTAATACTACGCCCCAATTTTAGTTATCTGCCTTACATGATCATGCTAGCGTCTCTGGCGGTAGCTTACGGCATTCGCTCACTGACCGGTTTAAAACCCCAGATTAAATGGCCGAATGATGTTTTGATAAATTATAAAAAGGTTTGCGGCATTTTGATTGAAAACGACATCCGTAAAAAAGACCTCAAACATACGGTTATCGGTATCGGCATCAACGTTAATATACAGATAAACCAACTTCCTGAAATTGCCCCGATCGCCACCTCAATTTCCGACCAATTGGGCCGACAATTATCCCGCGCAGAGGTTTTACGGTCTGTGTTGGTAGAAATGGACAGGTTGTACACTGAATTACCTCAGGGCGAGCAGTTATTTAATCAGTGGAAAAGCAATCTGGTTACGCTGGGGCAGCAGGTACAGATCAATATGGGCGATAAAATTTACACAGGGTTAGCGGAAGATGTAACCGAAGACGGTTCACTGATGCTGAGACAGAAAGACGGTTATCTGGTGAAGATTATCGCCGGTGAGGTTATGTTCAAATAGTCCGCTTATTTCTGCCAGTTTTACCCCACAAGCGTTGATTTTATCAGCAGAGTCAATCTACTCAGACTCAAATCATCTCACAACTCTCAATTTTCGCCTTGCAGGAGAACGGCTTTGCTGATAGAATTATGGACGTGGAGTTGTTAATGATATAATAACTCTGGGTTTTAGTGCGCCGAAGTGGCGGAATGGCAGACGCGCTACGTTCAGGGCGTAGTGTCCACAAGACATGAGAGTTCAAATCTCTCCTTCGGCACCATATTTTAATAATAGACCCCGGGAATGAGCTTGTAGCCCAACTGGATAGAGCGCGGCCCTGCGAAGGCTGAGGTTGAGGGTTCAAGTCCCTCCAAGCTCACCATTTACTCACTCTACGGGCGCTTAGCTCAGTTGGTTAGAGCATCTGCTTTACACGCAGAGGGTCACAGGTTCGAGTCCTGTAGTGCCCACCATCTTGTTCAAAAGGTAAAACTCTTTTCTAGAAGACCTTTAAACTGGAGTATTAACCCAGTTAGAATTCGCTTGGCTCCTCATTACAGTAACTTTTTATTGCCTCTAAAAATCGCTGGTAATACGTTCACGTAGTCATCGGGATGTTTGCCCTTTCAGGCGTATATTAAAACTTTAAACAAAGTGTTAAAATAAGCTATCGCCTTGGAGGAGATAAAATATTGGGTATATTAAATAATGATAAAGGGAAGAACGAAGCCGTAAAATAATAATATTGATGTAATATCTAATTTGACTCAAAACTTTATTCAGTTTATTCAAAATTCTACAAGAGAAAAACCTCTATTGTCATAACTCTAAAAACTAATGGGAGGATGCAATGGCCTTCAACGTATCAAAATTACAATTGGTATCCCCGGCATTTGAGACGGAGGGTAAAATTCCAGCGGAGTATACAAGGTATGGTGATAACATATCTCCAGCCCTGGAATGGACCAACGTTCCAGAGGGAACTTGTTCCTTTGCCTTAATATGTCACGATCCTGATGCAGGATTAATTTCTGCAAATACTTATGGTGTCGTTCATTGGGTTTTATATAACATACCAGGAACAGTCAGGGGCCTACCGAAAGGGGTTACTGAATACACAAAAGGCCTACATACTCATAAGAAAGAAGGTTATTTGGGTCCAATGCCTCCCGAAGGACATGGAATACACCATTACTTTTTTGTACTAATAGCATTGAACAAGGAACTTAATTTGGAAGCAGACCTGACCATGGGGCAATTACTGGAGCGAATAGCGCCTAATGTAATTGGAGTGAACCGCCTGGTTGGTATATGCCAGAAATAATATAATTGCCAGGATTTAAACTCATTTATTAGCATCCGAGAACTATGTCAGCTATTTTCAGGCTTCCTCCATCTTTGCGAGGCTAAATATCTGTTTTCACTTAAGAATAAACGAGACCAAACTCAGGTTTGGTCTCGTTTTCTCATATTGGAGTATGCCAGACGAGATATATTATTTTCAGCTTTTAGTGAAGGAATGTCGGGGTCATTGTCATTTCATGGGCACATTAATATTGAATAATATAGTTTTCGTTATGATTAATTAAAATCCAATTTCATTTCTATTTTGAAAACTGTCCTTGCATTACCTCTAATTAAAACTCTACCATTCGGTAACAATTCACATTCCAAAACGCCGCCCCTTTTCGAAGCCTGATATGCCATCAGTTTATTTTTACCCAGTCTCCGGCTCCAGTAAGGCGCCAGCGAAGAGTGAGATGAACCGGTTACCGGGTCTTCATTTACTCCCCCCGCAGGAGCGAAATAGCGGGAATAAAAATCATATTCCTTATCATTTGATTTACAGGTTACTATGAATCCCGGGCAGCCGATGGCTTTAAGTTTGCCAAAATCAGGGGACATCCCCTTCAAAATTGAATAAGTCTCTACTTCCAGAAAATATCTTTTTCGGGTAATCCCGGTAAAAATGGGTTCGATGCCGAGAGCAATATTAATATTCTCCTGGGGAGGGGTTTCTTCAATTGGAAAGGTGGGAAAATCAAGTTCAACTTTACCCATAACATAACGAGCAGAAAGTATTCCAGCCAGGGTATTAAATTGGATTATATCCTGCTTATTTTCGGCGCCTGTTTCCCAAAGAATATGGGCTGAAGATAAGGTGCCATGTCCACAAAACTCCACTTCAGTTTGGGGCGTAAACCAGCGAAGTTGATATTCGTTAGCTTGTTTGGATAGAAAAGCAGTCTCCGAAAGGTTCATTTCGGCAGCTATATTTTGCATAAGTTCATTATTCTGCATTTTGTCGGGGGATAAAATGCAGACACCGGCTGGATTCCCTTTAAATATTTGATTTGTGAAAGCATCAACTTGAAATAAAAACATGTTTGGACCTTCCTCCAGGAGGAATAAATAATGTTATGAATTTATTGTTTCAGTATAAGTTCAATCTTAGTTATAGTAAATATTGATGTCAACAAACTAAGGAAAGGTAAATATGGGGAAATCTGATTACCCTTGTTATGGCATAACATAACTACACAAATATACCAAAAACTAAACAACCATAGGGGTGAAATAAGCTATATAAATGCCTAGAAATGTCTGGTTATTTAAATTTTATCCCCTCCTTTAATCTTCTTTGATGAGGCCACCGGAAGAGCACTGACTAGTTGACTCATATCCAGTGCTCCAGGTTTCCCCTTATAAATATTCAGAGTAACGAAAGTCTCGGTCTTCGTCACATTGGGTATGCAGGATACATTGTCCTCCATAAAAACCGCAAACTCCCGAGTCGACTGGGCGACTATAATAGCTATGAAGTCATACGCTCCAGTTACATTGGCCAGATAACATACGTTAGGATGCTTAGCCAGTTCCCGTCCAATCTTCTTTAAGTCTGCCAGATGTACTTGTAAACCGACTATGCCAATGAAACCATAACCAAGTTTATCCAGATTGGGCATGGCCGCGATATTAATAATACCACTCTCCAGAAGATTCTTGAGTCTGTTGCGCACGGTCCTCTCGCTAACCTGCAATAATTTAGCCAGAGCGATGTAGCTCAGGCGTCCATCCTGCTGCAATTGTTCGATAAGCTCCTGATCGAATTTGTTTAACACATTACTTCTCCTGAGTAAAATTTAAACTTTCTTCATCATATTCAACTGAAAACGACGGAATAATGAAATATACTGGTAATAATATCCTTAATATAGCTATAATTATATTATTATATCCTGATAATATAATAATAACACGCAAATATTATTTGACAAGTACATATTACTGTATCAAAATAATATATAGGTATGGATTATGGAAATAATGGATGGTGAGTCGACAATGAAAACAAAAGTAACAATTTACAAAAATTGGTGCAAAAGATGCGGGATTTGTGTTGCTTTTTGTCCTAAAAAGGTTTTAGCCGTGGATCAGGAAGGCTATCCCTTTTGCAACGATAATAAAGCCTGCACTGCCTGCGGTCTTTGCGAGCTGCGCTGCCCAGATTTTGCGGTAGTAGTGGATAAGAGCTCAAGATCTATTGCCAAAGAGGTAGTAGAAGATCCGGTTAAAATTACTTCAGGAGGTCAAGCGAATGTTGAAATCCCAGCTGCTTCCGGGAAATGAAGCGTGTGTAAAAGGCGCACTGGCTGCTGGATGCCGGTTTTACGCGGGTTATCCCATCACTCCAGCTTCAGAAATTTCTGAGCAAATGTCAAGTGAATTGCCGCGGGTCGGAGGCGCCTTTATTCAAATGGAAGATGAAATTGCCAGTATGGGAGCCATCATTGGAGCCTCACTGGCCGGTGTTAAGAGTATGACAGCTACCAGCGGACCGGGGTTTTCGCTGATGCAAGAAAATATTGGTTATGCCTGCATGACGGAAGTACCCTGCGTGATTGTGGACGTTATGAGGGCAGGTCCGAGCACAGGCTCTGCCACCCAACCTTCGCAAAGTGATGTCATGCAAGCCCGTTGGGGAACTCACGGAGACCACCCTATGATTGTGCTGGCGCCCTCATCTGTCAGTGAATGCTTCAGTCTGACGGTGGAAGCCTTTAACCTTTCAGAAAAATATCGAAATCCGGTTATTGTCCTTATTGACGAAAACATAATTCATACAAAGGAAAAAATAACAATTCCTTCTCCCGAAGAAATTAAGATTATCGACCGGATAAAGCCGAGCGAACCTCCAGAGTGGTTCAAAGCTTATAAGGACCCCGGGACCGGGGTACCGCCTATGCCGGCTTTCGGCACCGGATACAGATATCATGTGACCGGTAATAGTCACGATGAGAGAGGATACCCAACCAACAGACCGGATGAGAATGAGCTTCTTATTAAAAGGCTTTTCCAGAAGATCTCCCGCGATTCCGGGAAATTACAATTAGCAGACGCTTATTATACCGAAGACGCCACTGTGAATATTATCGCTTATGGTACAGTCGCCCGGGCGTCTTTAAGAGCGGTTAAAGAAGCCAGAGCCAAAGGTATGAAAGTGGGTCTGCTGAAGTTAAAAGTTCTCTTTCCTTTCATGCGCCAAACCGTTGAAAAAATACTGTCCAAATCCAGCAAGGTTTTAGTTCCGGAAATGAATATGGGACAAATTTCCCGGGAAGTGAAGCGGGTCAATGAGAGTCGCTGCATAATTGAAACCTTGAATAAGGTTAGCTATGAACCGATTACTCCAGAAGAAATAATCAAAAAGTTAGAGGAAATATATGACTGAAGAACGACAAGATTTCTATGAATATCTGCGAGATACCAAAAAGTTTCCGTCAGTCTGGTGCCCCGGCTGTGGCATGGGAATTTTCGTCAGGGCGCTAATAAGTGCCATTGATAAGAGCGGCTATTCCCAAGATGAGATTGTATTGGTCTCCGGTATCGGCTGTTCCGGAAGGGCGACAGCTTACCTTGATTTTTGCACACTCCATACTACTCATGGCAGGGCTTTAACCTTTTCCACCGGATTAAAACTCGCTAATCCCAAATTGAAAATTATTACCATTATGGGTGATGGCGATGCACTGGCCATCGGTGGCAATCATTTCATTCATGCAGCCAGAAGAAATATGGATATCACCGCTATTGTTATCAACAACAGTATTTATGGTATGACCGGCGGTCAGGTTTCTCCCGGTACTCCGCAGGGAACCATTACTACCACTTCTCCTTATGGCAATTTGGAAAATCCCTTCGATATTTGTGAACTTGCTAAAGTAGTGGGAAGCAATTTTGTGGCCCGTTCCACCGTTTTTAATGTCTATCTAATGGAAAAACTTATTAGTCAAGCCATCAAAAAGAAGGGGTTCTCGGTGGTGGAGATTATCTCTCAATGTCCAGTTCATTATGGTAAAAGATCAGGCTTCAAATCAGCCGTGGAGATGCTGGAATGGCAGAGGGATAACGCGGTTATGATTAATAAAAGCCAGGAAACGGGTCAACAAGATCTGCCCCCAGGGAAATTTCCCATCGGAGTGATGGTCGATAGGGAAGCCAAATCGTATATTGAAAGATTGGAAGAATTCAATAACAAACAGCGGGAGAAAGCCAATGCGTTATGAAATAGGTATGTCCGGGACAGGAGGTCAGGGGACTATCCTTTTAGGTACTATCCTGGCCGAATCCCTGTCTAATAAAGATGGAATTTTTGTAGCTCAAACTAAAGCCTATGATCCGGCAGTCAGAGGTTCCAAAGCCGAGTCCTTTTTAGTGATAAGCGATGAGGAAATAGATTGGCATGGCCCATTTCGTCTAGACATACTGCTGGCCTTAAGCCAGGATGCTTATGAACACAATATCAAAAGGCTCAAGCCTGAAGGAATATTGATAATAGACCCGCAATTTGTAGGGAAAGCGGCTTGGGGTAAGGTCTTGAGCTTCCCTTTTACGCAGATAGCCCGCAACAAATTCAACGATGAAAGAACTGTGAACATGATCTGCGCAGGTTTTTTAATAGAATTTTGTAGTTATTTATCTGCAGAATCTGTTAAATCCGCTATCAGTTCTAATTTCAAAGGTAAAGTACTGGAAACCAACCTGGCAGCCTTTAAAGAAGGAATCGAATCTGCCAGGCAAGGTCTTAAAGAAGGTTTTGCTAATATCGAGTCATCAGAGGACACGCAAATCTAAGTAAGATAAAATTATGCGAGTATGAAGCCAAGGAAATCCTCCGGAAATATGGAGTTGGCCGTACCGCTCAGGAAGCTCAAGCTATTACTTGAGAGTTGGGAGAACGTGTTTTTCCTAACTCTCAAGTTTCTGTTTCAGGTAGAGGCCAAGCTGGAGGCATTTTCCTGGCTGATACCCCATCGGAAGCACTTTGGGTGGCTTCCAACCTCCTGAACAAAAACAGCAAAGGAGGTCTTGACAAGTGATTATGAATAACCAAGGAGGGAAATTGCATTTCGCCTGGAGTGTTATTATAATATTAACGTTAGTGTTTAATAATTTTATAGCCATATTCTTGCCTACCTCATCAGGAAAAGATTCCGATTCTCGACATCATTTTGCACTAACACACTCCAGGAAAAAATATACAACGATACATTTATAATTTGTAGGAGGTCAACTTTGTCCGAACTATCACAGTATAAAAACCTGTTTTCGCCATTCCAGATTAAGAATGTTAAAATTAAAAACCGCATAGTGAAAGCTCCTCAAGCTTCGGGTAATGCCACTAAAGAAGGAGCCCCTACCGACGGAGCTTTTGAGTATTACGAAGCATTAGCTAAAGGAGGCGTCGGCCTAATCGACGTAGAAGGCGCCTCTGTCGACTACCCTCTTGGGGTGGTAGGCTGGCCTCGCCTGGGTATCCAGGATGATAAATTTATACCAATTTATAAAAAATTAACAGACATGATTCATAGCTACGGGGCCACCGCCTTTCTGGAAATACAGCATGCTGGACCCTCACATCCGAAACCAATGTCAGGGCTTCAGCCCGTATCTTCCTCAGTATTAGCGGCTGACGAGAAGCCTGTTAAGACCTTTGATGATTGCAGAGAATTAAGCCTGGCAGAGATCAAAGAGGTTCAACAACAATTTATTAAAGCCGCCGAACGCGCCCAGAAAGCCGGCTTTGATGGTATAGATTTGCATGGAGCACATCGCTATTTGATCAATGCTTTCCTGTCTTGTGCTTGGAATAAGCGGAAAGATGAGTATGGCTGTCAGAATCTTGAAAATCGTGCTCGATTTGCTGTTGAAATCATAAAAGCGATAAAGGAAAAGCTGGGTAAGGATTTGTTAGTAGGTATCCGCTATAACGTGGCGGAGTGGGGTTTGAAGAATGGTTTGACTGTGGAAGACGGCATCGAATTCGGAAAAATGTTTGAGAAAGCCGGCGCAGACTTTTTGAATATCAGCGGCTACGGCTACGGAAGTTATTTATGGGGCTACTGGGGTGAGCAGCTGCGAGCCTTCGAACCGGCTCCTGAAGTGAAACCTTGGATTGAGACTATCGACGACCCGGGCTTTATTATAACTCAGGCTGAGAGAGTTAAAAAGGCTGTTTCTATCCCTATAATCAGCGGCAGCAGGATCAAGCCGGAAATCGCCGACCAGGATATTGCCAAAGGCAGAACTGACCTGGTTTTCTTTTCCAGGCGCTTGATTTCCGATCCTTATTTCCCCAATAAATTAAGCGAAGGGCGGCCTGAAGATATCGCCCCCTGTACCGCTTGCCTTGAGTGCTGGGATTCGACGACCACTCTGCATCGCTCCGTACAATGTCGTATCAATGCAGCTTCCGGAAGAGAACACGAGTTTACTATTATGCCGGCCGCTAAAAAGAAAAAGGTACTGGTCGTGGGCGGCGGACCAGCCGGAATGGAAGCTGCCAGGGTCGCAGCGCTGAGAGGTCATGACGTAACACTCTGTGAAAAGCAGTCCAAGCTGGGTGGCTCTTTGCCTCTGGCTTCTATGATTAAGGGCGTGGAAATCGAAGACCTTAGCGGCCTTGTGAAATATTTGAAAACCCAGCTAAATAAAGCTGGAGTAAAGATTAAAACCGGCCAGGAGGTTAATTCACAACTCATTTCAGCCATGAAACCTGATGTTGTTATCCTGGCTACCGGCGGCATGGCTGTTGATCCGCAAATACCTGGCGTAAATAAAAAAATAGTTGTTTCTCAAGCTAAACTTCATTCACAGTCGAAAATTCCTTTGAATTTGCTTGGACCCAAATATTTAAACCGGTTAACCAGGTTATGGATGCCTATCGGGAAAAGGGTCATTATTATGGGTGGTGCCATACACGGAGTTCAACTGGCTGAATTCCTGGTTGAGCGCGGTAGAAAGGTCACTATCGTGGAAACTTCCGCCAAATTTGGTGGAGATATGGTAGTCATCATGGCTGAACGCCTTGTAAACTGGTTGAAGAAAAAGGGTGTTACCATGCTGGGAGAAGTAAAATTCGAAGAAATCACCGAGAAAGGCTTAACGATCTCTACCAAAGATGGTAAGAAACAAACTATTGAAGCCGATAGTATCATCTCCGCCTTACCGTTATCAGCCAATACCGAGTTGTTTAAGTCCATCGAGGGCAAATTTCCTGAAATCTACGTCATTGGTGATTGTCATGAACCGCACCGCATAATACACGCGATACAGGAAGGCTCAACCATCGGACACAAAATCTAGGCATCAGTTATATTCGGAATAATCCATAAAAGAGAGGCGGCCGTTTTCGGCC
>JANYAV010000016.1 GCA_025361145.1 Dehalococcoidia bacterium
AATCGCCCAGTGATCGGACTAGAGCTTGGCCGCGATATAAGGATTGCTGCGGGCTTCTTCCGGAAGCATTTTGTCCAGGATCTTTTCCATGGCCATAGTATGGGCGCAGATTTTCCATTGCGCGTGGAAGGGACAGGTACAATGCAACTTGCCTTCTTTCAGACTGGTTGTGTAGACGGAGTTATCCCCTCTAAATTTTACGCTGAAGTCTGAGAAGGTAATTCGTTCGGTTTCTTCGGCATAACGCTTGGCTTTCTCGATTTTTCCAATAATACTAGATTGCATTATTTACCTCCCCACATTAATTAAAAAGCACCGTGCTAAGATTAGCACAGTGCTTCTAGTTCACTTTCGCTAAGCTGGGAATTAATATCCGCATGACGGAATTACCTCCTCAACCCCAATGATGCATTATACCCCCAAAGGGTCGTATAAGTCCAGTGAATTTGGGACAAAATTTATATACCAAAAAGAGCTTTAAGCTACAAGCTATAAGCTACATAAATTAACCTACAAAGATCAAATTTCGAAAACAGAAGCAAAGGGAAAGATGTTAACAGTTTTCAGTTGACAGTTTTGAGACAAGGAGTAGAAAATCCTAAACAATATCTAAACTTTAATTACTAAATACAAAACAGAATGTGTTACAATAGTTGCCTGTGTTAAAATAGAGATAATCTAACCGAGGAGATCGTAATGAGTAAGACCAGAGTAGGTATTATCAATGTCACGGGCTATGTGGGAATCGAGCTAGCTCGTTTATTATGCCGGCATCCCGGGGTAGAACTGGTTTCTGTGACTGGACGCAGTGCCGCAGGCCAGAAATTAAAAAAGGTTTTCCCCAATTTGTTTAATCTGGATATTACGATCGAAGCTAAATTGGGTGAGGCAGATATCGTATTTTCAGCCATGCCTCATGAAGAAAGCGCTAAAGAAGTGATACCGCTGCTTAAAAAGGGTAAAAGAGTAATTGATATGAGCGCGGATTTCCGGTTGAAAGATGCCGCAGATTATCCACGCTGGTATAAGATTGAGCATGTTGCCCCTGAGCTATTAAAAGAAGCTGTTTATGGTATTCCAGAGCTATACCGAAGTGAAATATCCGGTGCGCAACTGGTAGCCAATCCGGGTTGTTATCCCACCTGTTCGATTCTAGCTTTAGCTCCGGCGGTTAAAGCAGGTATTATTGAACCGGACATCGTGATAGACGCTAAATCGGGAGTTTCCGGGGCCGGGCGCTCCTTGAAACTGGGCAGTCTCTTTTCTGAGGTTGATGAAGACGTCTGCGCTTATTCTGTGGACGGACATCGGCATTTCCCTGAGATTGCCCAGGAATTGGGAATAATAAATAGCGGTGAACCACTGAAAATAATCTTTGTACCCCATTTGATGCCTATGACCCGGGGTATGATGAGTACCTGCTACGCGGCCGTTAAATCTGGTAAGTTCTCAGGTAAGAACATCAAAGAAGAGATCCGTAAAATATATCAGGATTTTTATGCGAATGAGGAGTTTGTCAGAGTGGTAGATGATCCCCCGCATACCAAACACGTGCAGGGCAGCAACTATTGCCTGGTTTACCCCAACTATGATCAGCGAACAGGTAAATTGATGGTAATTTCTGTTATTGATAACCTGGGCAAAGGTGCTGCCAGTCAGGGTATCCAGAATATGAATGTTATGCTGGGTTTACCTGAGACGATGGGGTTAGACGCGCCGGCGATGTTCCCCTAAAAAGTCAAAAGGTAAAAGGCAAAAGTAAAATTAAAAAGCAAAATGCGAAATTATAAATCGCAAATAACAAATAAAAATTAGAAATATAAAGTAAAAAACACAAATAAAAAACATGGAGAAATGGACGGGGAACCGGCTATTTCTCCATGGCTTTTTTACGAAGGTCGGCGGGGAAGCGCTCGACGGCATAGCGTAAGGCGGTACGGGGCATAACCTTCTGGTTTTTCATAACGTAGTCAAAGATCTCCTGCTGGTGTTTAATGGAGGCGTCTTTTAAGAGCCATCCATAGCCTTTTTGCACCAGGTCATCTTTATCTAACAGCAGATTATCGGCTATTTCAAAAATATCTTGCAGGAATTTACCCTGCTTAGCGGGGATGATCAGGGTCACAGCCGCAGCCCTTCTGAGCCAGCGGTTTTCAGATTTAGTCCACTTTTTGAGGTATTCGATATAGCCTGGATACTGTTCAATGAAAGCGCCGACGGTATGATTGCAGAGAGTGTCGCACTTAGCCCAATTGTTGACGTATTTATTGATCCATCTTTCGAAAGTGGCAAAATCACTCTCTTCGAACCGATCATGAATAAGATAGCTCCACGCACTAGCAACAAAAGCTTCATCATTAAAGTCCGATTTGAAGAGTTCCTCACATAAATCAAGGATCTCTGGCTTTTGAAGCAGTCTTACCTCAGAAAACCATTTTCTGGCGATTTTAGAGACCTTAGTGGTCTCAACTCCGTAGAACTTGACGGGTTCTTTAAAATAGCGGGCATAGTTACCGCTGAGCTTTACGTCAATAGCTTCCGTTAATTGCTTTCTAAGCCGGGCAATAAATTCTGAATTCATGGCCTATCTCCCATATTAAAGTAATCCAATAATAACACAAAAAAGTACCCTCCTCTCAATCGAGAGGAGGGTACTGATTATGACAGACTCAGCGAGTTTTAGACGAATAAGGGAGCGAGCACCAGGGTAATGGTAGCCAGAAGCTTGACCAGCACATGGACTGACGGGCCCGCGGTATCCTTGAAGGGATCGCCAACGGTATCGCCAACCACAGCGGCTTTGTGGGCTTCTGAACCTTTGCCCAGTACTTTACCATTTTCATCTTTGAGTTGATTGTCTTCGATGTATTTCTTGGCATTGTCCCAGGCGCCACCACCGTTGTTCATGAAGGAAGCCATCATGATACCGCCGATGGTACCAACCATCAGGACGGCTGCGACAACCATGGCAGCATTACCGGAATAAGCCGGGATCAGGCGGAAGACCACGCCAATGATTACAGGGGCCAGAACAGGCACCAGGCCGGGAGCGATCATGCCTCTCAAGGCAGCTTTGGCGGTGATATCCACAGCGCGGGCATAGTCAGGTTTGACAGTGCCTTTCATGATGCCGGGATTCTCACGGAACTGGCGTCTGACTTCTTCAATGATCTTAGTAGCTGTGACGGAGACGGCGCGGATGGCCAGAGAGCAGAAGAAGTAGACCAACATGGAAGCTAGCAGGGCGCCAACGAAAATTTCCGGTTTTACCAAATCCACTGTTAATGAGGAGATGGGTTTTCCACTCAAGACTGAAACCCTTTCCAGATAAGCCTGGAAGAGTAGGAAGGCAGCTAGACCGGCAGAGACCATGGCATAACCTTTGGTTAGAGCTTTGGTGGTGTTGCCCACCGCATCCAGACGGTCGGTGATTCTTCTTACTTCAGGTCCGGCATGAGCGAATTCGTTAACACCATTAGCGTTGTCAGTGATAGGACCGAAGGTGTCTTCAGTCAGAACAAAAGCGCAGGTCATTAACATACCCATGGTGGCGATGGCGGTACCGAAGGCGCCGGCAGCCATGGGGGAGAGGTTAGCAATACCGGTCAGGGCTTGGGTGCCCAACCAGTAAGCGCTTAACAGGGAAATACCGATGATGATAGCGGTCATGAGAGTGCTTTCAAAACCGACAGCCACACCAGTGACAATGTTGGTAGCAGGACCGGTGCGAGAGGCCTGAACGATGGACTTAACAGGTCCGTATTTGCCGTCAGTATAATACTGGGTCACGAAGACGATGACGACACTGGCGATAATGCCGACCAAACCAGAGGCGGCTAACCAGATCCAACCACCGGGAGCACTGCCGAGCATGGCCCAAACAGTCAGTACCATTGCAACCGCGCTAATGGCGACAGAAACAAAATAACCGCGGTTCAAGGCGTTCATAGGGTCCTCGTTGCCTTTAATGCGAACAGACAAGATACCGAAGATGCAAGCAATGAGACCGAAGGAACGAACGATCAAAGGGAAGATAATCCAGGCGACCTGATTGGTAGCCATGTAAAGGGCGATACCCAGGACCATAGCGCCGATGTTTTCAGCGGCGGTAGATTCAAAGAGGTCGGCACCGCGGCCTGCGCAGTCACCAACATTATCACCCACCAGATCGGCGATCACAGCGGCATTGCGTGGATCGTCTTCCGGGATACCGGCTTCGACTTTACCTACTAGGTCGGCACCCATATCGGCAGCCTTGGTATAAATACCGCCGCCGAGTTGAGCGAAGAGGGCAACGAAGCTAGCGCCGAAACCGAAACCAAGGATCAGGTGAGGAGCGGTTTCAGGATGAGCAGCTCCGCCATACGCAAAGAAGATAATCGCCACACCGATGAGGCTGAGGACGACGATCAGGAAACCGGGGACTGCAGCACCGCGTAAGGCGGTCTGGACGGCCTCATTCAGACTTTTCTGAGAGGCAGCGGCACAGCGTACATTGGTTTTAACGGCAATAATCATACCGATAAAGCCCGCAGCGCCGGAGCAAATAGCGCCTATCATGAAGGCGACGCCGGTCTTAATCGCGAAGTCAAGAGCGGTAACTCCTACGATACCCCTCTGTCCCTGGAGGACACCCACGATAATCGCGATAATGACAGCAACCAGGACGGAAATCCAAGCAATAGTGCTGTACTGACGCTTGAGGAAAGCCCAGGCGCCTTCATAAATCATGTCGCCTACTTTCTTCATCTCAGGAGTTCCTTGAGAGCGTTTCAGAGTGGTAACAATCAGCCAGACGGCGAAGATGATCGTTATTACGCACGCAATGGGCACAACCCAAATAATTCCGGGCATGTCTTTCTAGACCTCCTTATATTAATTTCTATTAAAATACAACTAAGTTATGACCCTCTGACAAACAAAATCCATCCTCGCGGCAGGTCCACTGGATGGTTTCGAAAAGATATCAAGAAAGTCAATCAATTTTCAGGAATATCATACTACAAGCATGGTTTAAGGTCAATATTCGTAGCTAGAAGCGCCACTCAAAAATTCACTTTTCCAGGGTGAAAGAGTATGATAAAAGCCTAAGATATTGTATATCAAGAAAGCCTATGATTAAAGGCTGAATACGAGTGTGTTTTAAAAGGAGCTATCAGACTCATGGAAAAGGATAAAAGAAAAATAGTAAGGACAACAGCCTGGTCGCCCGGTTGCGGCTCTCATGGCGGCTGCGGTTTCAAGCTGGAAATAGAAAACGGTAAATTGGTTAAGGTAGAAGGGGATGAATGCCATCCCTGGAACCAGGGCAGAGTCTGCGCCAAAGGTTTGGCTTTGACCCAATATGTGCACCATCCAGATCGTGTGCGTCACCCATTAAAGAGAGTGGGAGCTCGGGGTGAGAACAAATGGCAGCAAATCACCTGGGAAGAAGCCTTCGATATTTGTGAAAAGAAACTAAAAGAAATCCGTGAAAAATATGGCGCTGAGTCTGTTATCTTCGCTCAAGGTACAGGACGTGACATCGGAGGACCGATTACCTATCTTTGCTATGCCTACGGCAGTCCCAACTGGGTGCAGATCGGCCTGGCTGGACATTCTTGCTATACTCCTCGCCAGGGCGCTATGTTTGTGACTAACGGAAACTATACGATGGCAGATTGCTCTCAATTCCTGGAGAAACGTTACGAGGATCCCCAGTGGGTAAGGCCTAACGTTATTATTAACTGGGCGCAAAATCCCATCAACGGCTGTTTCGATGGTTTTTACGGTCATTGGATCGTTGACTGTATGAAGCGGGGTTCGAAATTAATTGTGATAGATCCGCGGGTGACCTGGTTAGCCAGCCGCGCTGAGATACACCTGCAGAACCGTCCCGGCACCGACGGCGCCATCGCGCTAGGGATGTTGCATGTTATTATCAATGAAGGTCTATATGATAAAGAGTTTGTAGACAAGTGGTGCAACGGTTTTGATAAATTAAAGGAAAGAGTGCAACAATATCCTCCTGAGAAGATGGCGGCTATTGCCTGGATAAAGACGGAAGATTTGATCCGCGCTGCCCGCCTTTATGCACAAAGCAAGCCTTCAGCTATTCACTGGGGGGTTCCTATTGATGGTAATCCTCAAGGTACGGTAGTGGCTCAGGCCATCGCTCACCTGTGGTCGATTACCGGAAATATCGATATCCCGGGCGGAAATGTAATAGCCAAAGCCGCTTTCGGTGTGACGACCTATCCCTTTACTTCGCAGGAAATGGCTGACCTCTACGGTGAAGAGATGGTCAAGAAATTAAATGAACTGCGGATTGGCTGCGACCGCTACCCCATGATCAAGGGATTCCGGGGTTGGGTACAGCCGGATGTGCTGCTTGAACAGTTGGAAACTGGCAAACCTTATAAAGTTCATGGCGCCTGGATTCAGACTTCCAATCCGATTGGGGGTCAGGCCGCGGATCCCAAGAGACATTTAGCAGCTTTGCAAGACCTGGATTTCATAGTAGTGGTTGATACTTTCCATAACCCCACCAGCGTAGCTCTGGCGGACATCTTCCTGCCTGCCGCTGCTTTAAGCGAAAAAGAGAGCTTCCGCAACTGGTGGTGGCCTTTGACCAATATGGTTAAAGCCGTCGACTCCGGAGATACAAAGTCGGACTGGGAAATCAACCTGGAGATGGCTAACAGGCTGACTACTGGACCGATCCGCTTTAAAACTGTTAAAGATTTGATTGATGACAGGTTGAAACCGGCTGGAATAACCTATGATGAACTGGCCAAACGCGGCAGCTGGTATGCCCCCAAAGATGGGTCCAGTGTGCCCTATTACAGGTATGAGACAGGGATGCTGAGAAGAGATGGTAAGCCTGGCTTCGATACCCCGAGCGGTAAGGTTGAATTATACGCTACTCGTTATGAGGAGTGGGGACTGGATCCTTTGCCTTACTTTGTTGAGGCGTCCGAGAGCCCGGTGTCTACCCCTGAACTATGGGCGAAATATCCTCTTATCTTCGCCAGTGGTCGTCGTGTACCAGTTTTCTTCCATGCTGAACATCGTATGATACCCTGGTTGAGAGAGATCGTGCCGGACCCTGTAATCGAAATCAATCCTCAGACTGCTAAGGACCTGGGTATTGAGGACGGCGAATGGGTTCTAGCTGAGAATAATCATGGATCGGCTAAATTTAAGGCCTTACTTACTCCTACCGCTCATCCCAAGATTGTTTCGGTGGGCCACGGCTGGTGGATACCCGAAGCCAAACCTGAGACCCCAGGCTTATTTGATAACTGGGAGCACAACTGTAATCAACTAGTGCCTATGGGAACTCAGAGTAAGTCCGGGTTTGGTGGAGGAGCCTATAAGACCAGCCTTTGCAGAGTAGTGAAGATAGGCGCTAAGGATAGTAAATAGTTATTAGTAATTAATTGTTAGGTTACCCCTCTTCAATAACTAATAACCATAAACTTATAAAAAGGAAGGATTTAGATGCCCAGAAAAGCTTTAATGATAGATTACGAGTATTGCACCGGCTGCCATGCTTGCGAAGTGGCCTGCAAGCAGGAACATGATTATCCGGTAGGCAAGGGCGGTATTCACATGAATGAAATTATGACCACTTTGCCGAATGGGCGGCTGAGGATAGACTATATTCCTTTTCCGACTGCCTACTGCGATTTGTGCGCGGTAAGGACGAAGAAGAAGGGAGAAACGACAGCTTGTGCAAAACATTGCCAGGCCCAGGTGATAAGCTACGACACAGTGGCTGAGTTAGCCAAGATCATGGAAAATAAGGCTCATGCGGTGATGTTCACGCCCAAATAAAACCAGGGGTTAAAGGTGATTTGAAGGGGGAAGCTCAAGGGCTTTCCCCTTTTTTATAGGCCGGGTTTAAGAGACAAGCACCTTGCACGAATGTTAGAAGCTGGAGTGCGGTATAATAGCAATAGATAACAATGGAGAAATTGGAATGTTTCTACCTTCGACAGGGTTGGAATTAGAGCATTTGGGATGGTCCCAACTGGATATCATACTCGTAACTGGCGATAGTTATATTGATAGCCCGTTTATCGGCGCCGCCGTCATAGGTAAAATTCTGGAGCACGCCGGGTACCGGGTTGGAATTATTGCGCAACCTGATCTCCATACCGATATGGATATCTGCCGATTGGGAGAGCCACGCTTATTTTGGGGAGTAACGGGTGGCAGCGTGGATTCCATGATAGCCAACTACACCTCTTTGAAGAAAAGAAGAAAAAGCGATGATTTTACGCCGGGAGGAATAAATAACCGGCGTCCTGACAGAGCAACCATAGTCTATACCAATTTGATTAAACAGTATTTTAAGAGTGCCAAACCCATCGTGTTGGGAGGTATTGAAGCCAGCTTGCGGCGCGTTCCTCATTATGACTTCTGGTCAGACAAGATCCGATCCTCCATATTGTTTGATTCTAAGGCGGACTATCTGCTTTACGGCATGGCTGACAAATCAATCCTGGAGTTCGCCGGAGCATTACGAGACGGAACTGAACCTCGAAGTATCCGCGGACTGTGTTATACAGCGGGCGCAGGAGAGATTGATAAAAAAGGTGATTATCTGGAGCTACTGCCCTTTGAGGTAGTGGAAAAGGATAAGTCCTCTTTTAGCGAAATGTTCCGCACTTTTTATCAAAATAATGATCCTCTTACAGCTAAAGGGCTTTACCAAAAACAGGGTACTCGTTATCTTGTTCATAACCCGCCAGCCCAACCTTTGAGGCAGGAGGAATTGGACGCAGTTTATGAGCTGGATTTCGAACGTAACCAGCATCCCTATTATGAACAACGGGGAAAGGTGGTGGCGCTGGAGACCATCAAATTTTCTATTTCGACCCACCGTGGCTGTTATGGGGAATGTAATTTTTGCGCCATCGCTGTGCATGAGGGGCGGACCGTTCTCTGGCGAAGCCAGCAGTCCATACTAGATGAAGCCAGGAAGCTTACCCAATATCCTGATTTCAAGGGCTATATCGTGGACATTGGCGGTCCCACAGCTAATATGTATGGTTTTGAATGTGAGAAAAAACTTCGGCGGGGGGCTTGCCAGGAAAAGCGCTGTTTATATCCGGAAGTATGCCCGTCCTTGAATGTGGACCATCATCATCAACTAGAACTGCTGAGGGAAATCCGTAAGATTAAAGGCATTAAAAAGGTATTTGTAGCTTCAGGTGTGCGCTACGATCTTCTATTTAGCGACAGAAAATTTGGCGCGCAATATTTACAGGAAGTGGTGGAACATCACGTATCAGGTCAGATGAAGGTGGCGCCTGAACACTCAGAGAAAGATGTTTTGAAAACCATGGGAAAACCTGATGCGGAAATGGTCGTACAATTCAAGAAGATTTTTGATAAGATGAGTCAAAAAGCTGGCAAGAAACAGTTTCTGACTTATTATCTTATTGCCGCACACCCGGGATGTACGGAAGAAAACATGCGGAGCTTAAAACAGTTTATGAGCCAAAGGCTTAAAACTAATCCGGAACAAGTTCAGATTTTCATTCCGGCACCATCTACCTATTCAAGTTTGATGTATTACACTGGAATTAACCCGTTTAGCGGGAAGCCGGTTTTTGTGGAAAAAAATCCTGTGAATAAACAAATTCAGAAGGATATAGTAACCAATAAACAGCCATCAAGTAGTCCTCTTTTTAAAAGAATAAGCCGCCGTCAGAGCCAGGGCAACCATTCGAAGAGTGATTAATATGTTTGTAATGTTGATGGGTTAAAATGAATATGGTGCAAAGGTAAAAGTTTTTGAATATATTGTATGGCCGTGTTATGATACTCGACACCATAAGAAACGTTATGGTGGATTTATTTTAACATTGAAACCCGTGGAGAAAATTAATGCCTAAAATATATTTTATCGATGTAACGAACCGAGATGGCGTGCAGACTGCCAAGTTGGGCCTTTCCAAGCTAGAAAAAACCCTGATCAACGTTTATCTCAATGAGATGGGGATTTTTCAGTCGGAATTTGGTTTTCCCACGACACGGCATGAGTCGCTTTATCTACAGGCTAACCTGGAATTGGCAGCCATGGGGGTGCTGAAACGTATACATCTTGGTGGGTGGATACGGGCGGTTGTAGCTGATGTCGAGAATACCTTTAAATTGGTACCGGAAATACGCCATTTAAATCTATCGATTTCCACCTCTAACCAGATGATTTATGGAAAGTTCCAGGGGAGAAAGTCATATGGTGATATTATCGAAGATATGACGGATGCGGTAGACGCTGCGCGTAAACACGGGTGTGAAACAATCGGTGTCGATGCTGAGGACGCTTCACGTACCGATCTGAAATATTTAATAAAGTTTGGTCTGGCTGCCAAGGAGCACGGCGCGGATCGCTTACGCTACTGCGATACACTGGGCTACGATAACCCCTTTTCGATTTATGATACCTGTAAGAAGTTGGCGAAAGCCGTGGAGTTACCTATAGAGATTCATTGTCACGGTGATCTGGGGATGGCGGTAGCCAATGCTCTGGGTGGCGCTAAAGGCGCTCTGGACGGTGGTCAGGACGTTTATATCAATACAACAGTAAACGGCATCGGTGAACGAGCCGGTAATGCCGATCTGGTGGCAACAATTCTGGCGTTACTAAAATCCAAGGACTTCACTAAAAAATATGAAGTCGGGGATAAGATTGATCTTACCAAGGCTAATAAGATAGCGAAATTCGGCAGTTATGCCTTTGATGTACCGATCCCGATTAATCAACCAGGAGTGGGGGCTAACGCCTTTGCTCACGCGTCAGGTATTCATGCGGATGGTGTATTAAAAGACCCTCAAAATTACGAACTATATGGTTTTGAAGAATTGGGACGAGGCGAACCAGAACAGGTGGAAACAGGACGTGAAATTTGCTCAGGCCAATACGGTGGTATTTCTGGGTTCGGCTACTTAATGGGCAAGATGAAAGACCCCATCTGTTTCTCCTCTAAAGAGGAATCTGATCAGGTACTGGAGCTCGTGCGGTATGCCAATGTGGAGGCCCATAAACCGCTGGTGGAAGATGAGTTACGCTTCATTGCCAAATATCCGGGGATCGCTAAAAAACTCCTCACTCTGACACCGCTGGAATAAAAAACAGTCTTTAAAGGGGGCTGAGAATTATCAGCCCCCCTTTTTTAATCGCAAGGAGCCAATTTGTCGAGGATGCTGTCTGGAGGAAATCGGTGAGAAAAATTGAGATAATTGGTTTATTATAATGAGGCAAGGAGATCTAATGGCAGGAAAATGTGTTTTATATAATAAAAAAGATCACATAGGATGGATTACTCTCAATCGGCCACAATCTGGAAATTGTTTTGATCTGGTTATGGCTCAAGAATTGGTGGAGATCTGTGCTCAGATCAACGAAGGCCATGAAGTTAACGCGATTTTCTTGACTGGGGCCGGATCGTCTTTTTGCAGCGGCGTTGATTTTCCCTGGCAGGAGAAGAATGGGAGGGTATCTGCAGTCGAAGCTGTGGCCGGTCTGGTGGGTCCTACTATAGCGGTAATCAACGGGGATGCGATTGGATTCGGCTTGGAGCTGGCGTTAGCCTGTGATTTACGCTTAGCGGCTAAAACGGTTCACTGCGGCCTTCCTCAGATTAGCGAAGGCCAGATACCTATTAATGGCGGGACTCAGCGACTATCACGAATCATAGGAAAAGCACAAACTCTGGAAATGGTCCTGACCGGTGAAATATTAGATGCTCAGGCTGCTTTTGAAATCGGCCTGATAAATAAAATATATAATTCCTCTGATTTGCAATTAGAAGTTGATAAATTAGCGGCTGATTTGTCTCTTAAAGCCCCCTTCGCACTTCGCTACATTAAAGAAGCAATAAATGAGGGATTAGATATGACTTTGGAACAGGGGCTGCGGTTGGAGGCTGATCTGTATTTTCTGTTGCATACCACAAGTGACCGTACTGAAGGTGTTAAAGCATTTCTCGAGAAAAGAAAACCGAATTTTACGGGGAAATAAAAGACCAAATTACAAATCAAAAATCACAAATAGAAAATACCAGGCAAGAAATAACAAATAAGAAACAAGAATGTCTAACTTTAAAGCTATTATTTACGAGAAAAGCGGCTATTTGGCCAAAGTAACACTCAACCGGCCCGATGTGTTGAATGCTTACAATATTCAAATGCGAGACGATCTCTACGAGGTGTTGGGTGCTATACAGGATGACTCCGAGATAAGGGTAGTTATTTTGAAGGGCGCAGGGGAAAAGGCGTTCTGTGCCGGCGCGGATTTATCCGAGTTTCTAACAGCGCCAGCTCCTGTTTTTGCCCGTGCCGCCCGTTTTGAGCGTGACGTTTGGAAGCGTTTTACTGAGATGCCAATTCCCCTCATTGCCGCTTTGCACGGTTTTGTAATAGGCTCAGGGGTAGAAATGTCCCTGTGTTGCGATATCCGATTATGCTCGGAAGACGCCCAATTCCGTTTACCAGAAGTAAATCTGGGTCTCATTCCTGCTGCCGGCGGCAGCCAAACAATCCCGAGGGCAATTGGCAAGTCTCAAGCCATGGAAACTATTTTAAGCGGACGCTGGTTGAAAGCCGATGAAGCTCAGCGCATCAAGCTAGTTAACAGGGTCTTGCCGCTTGCAAAACTATTTCTTGAAGCTGATAAATTGGCTGAGAAAATAGCACAATTTGATCCCAACGCGGTTATTATCGCCAAGCAAGCAGTAACCTTGGGTCTGGATTTGAGTCTGGAAGAGGGTTTAAAGCTGGAACGCCGCTTGGGTCTATCTTTAGGCTAGCAGACCGTTGCTTTCCCGCCCCTTGTTGGGTATTAAATTGGTTACTTAACACAGGTCAGGAGAGATTTAAAACTCCTGGCCTGTTCTATTAAGTGATATTGAAGAAACGATGGGCCGAAAAAACCTTGGTGAAAGGGCTTGCAAAGCTAGTGGGTTTTTTCGATAACCTCTTCCACCCATTTATGGGCGGCAATCATGGTGGGGAATCCGACCGTTGTAAAAGCTAGAAGTACGACGTGGCGGATCTCATCCTGTGATATGCCTTCCTCTAAAGCTCTACGGACATGAGAGCGGACACTGCCTTCTGAATTAATGCCGATAGCAATGCCAAGCTTGATCAGCCTGCGGCTCTTTTGATCGAGCGGACCTGCTTCGTGGCAGCTATTAGCCAGGTTAGCATAGGCTTTCCCGATAGCCGGGTAACGTTTAATAAAATCCGTGTATACCTCGGGTAAATAGCCCGTTTCTTCTTCTTTCCCATTTACCATGGTTCTTTTGGCTTTAGGTTTAGCTGGCATAGTCATTTTCACTCCTCCTAAAAATAGTAAGCTACAAGAGAAAGGTTCATATCTCCCAAATCACGGGTAAAAGACATATTTTCCCATAATATATTACACTTCTACTTTGATGCTTTTACCTTCAACTTTGACATTATAATGGGATACATCTTTAGTTGAAAATCGAATAATTATCTTGGGCCCCCGGATAGTTTTTCCGGTAGTCACATCGAATTGAGAACCATGCCTAGGACAAGTCACGATTTTCCCTTCCAGGGTCCCTTTTGAGAGGTCTCCACCGGCGTGCGAGCACTTTCCATCAATGGCGTAATATTTTCCCTCAATGTTAGCGACAAGTATGGTTTTGGCGCTGACTGAAAAAGACTTCATGGTACCCACAGGAAGTTGGTCGGTCTGGGCAATTTCGACAAAGCTCATATAATTATCTCCTTAATATCTATAATTTTATTATATATAATTTCAGCTACACGGGGTTTCCCTAAGAATACACTGTTCCTGTTTTATTAGTCACGAGTTTATAGATGCCAGGCGAATAATCCGATTCTTATTTAACACTTGAAAAAGCTAGAGGTTGATTGTAAGCCCCGTCTGGCTTTTTTACAGCAATTTAACTTTAAGGGTATAATCACAAGATATGCAAGCGATTTTAGCCTACGCCGCAATCCAATTGGTGGTATTGCTTTCTTCGATAAGTAGCACAGCAGTTTCAGTAGCTTTTCCAAAGATCACAGAACATTATCATACCTCACTGGTTTTGGCTGGTTGGGTATTGAGTATTTATCAGTTAGTAGCTGCGTGTTCCATGGTTTTAATGGGGAAGGTGAGCGATGTTCTGGGACGCAAGAACACTTTTTTAATGTGTTCCGGTTTCTTTGTCGCCGGCTCGCTGTTAGCGGCACTAGCGCCTAACATTCAATTATTGATAGCCGCCCGTTTTATCCAGAGTATTGGTGGAGGGGGTTTCATCCCCTCTTTAGTAGGGATCATTGTCGAAATGTTTCCCCATCAACGGCAGCAACTTATCGGTGTAAGTATGGGAATCGGGAACGTGGGGGGGATCATAGGACCCAATATTGGCGGCTGGTTAGTAACCAACTTTGGCTGGCAATCCATTTTCTGGTTTAATGTCCCCCTCGTTACTTTAGCGGTTATTCCCCTGTTTTTCCTTTTAAAATCCAATAAAAGAACAAAAGTTCAGATTGATTTTACAGGAGCGGGATTATTCAGCGCGTTACTATTTACATTTATGATCGGACTTTCTCAGGTTGCACACAGCGGAAGCGGTTCCGGCTGGCTAATCACGGGTCTCCTATTTATGACCAGTACAATTTTCCTTGCCCTGTTTATCCGGCATGAACTAAAAACCCCAGATCCCATTATCGATCTAGATTTGCTGCGCTTGAAACCCTTCGCAGCAGCTAATATCTATAATTTTATGTTCGGTGCCTGTCTGTTAGGATTCACATCTTTTATCCCTCTCTACGCAGTTTCCGTGTACGGTATGACCACCATTCAGAGTGGCTTTGTTTTAATGGCCAGGTCAATCGGTTATGTTATAGCTTTGTTTACAAGTGGCTTTTTCCTGGTGAAATGGGGTTACCGTAAGCCGATGCTGCTGGGTACAATCATAATGTCAGCCGGTCTTTTATTATTTGGATTTGAATTTACAAATGTGAATATATTAGGAACAGCAATCAGCTCAATAGGTTTAGTATCAGGGGTCGCTCTTTTAATTGGGCTTGGAATGGGGATTTCAACCCCAGCCTCAAGTAATGCTTGCCTGGATTTGAGGCCTCAAAGTGCATCTACGATTCAGGGCGTCCGGGGGATGTTCCGTCAGAGTGGCGGGGCAATCAGTATCGCCATTACAACCCTGATACTTCAGTTTATGGGGAACCTTTCACTGGGCTTTAAAGCCGTTTTTATATCTACAGGTTTATTAGTTTTGCTAACTATTCCCTTTATCTTCGCCATGCCGGATAAGGACAGCCAAGCCCTGGTGCGAGAGGGAAAATAGTGTGACTTTAATCGTGCCCTATCTTTTTTAGCTGTCTAAGACGAACATGGGAGAGATGTCTTCCGGGGGTTTTTTATCGTCGGGTATGAGGTTGTTGTCCATATGAACAGATTTTCCTATCAGATCAAGCGTAGCCTTGTTAGGATCTGCTCCCTGGATATTGCCCATGATCCAGGGGCCTTCAGCCAATTCAACCACTACCACCAGGTAAGGTGTCTGCCCACGGTGGCTCTCGGGGGGGATAAAAATCGAGGTGAAAGTTGCGATTTTACCCTTTCCTGAAAGCTGAACAATTTCCGAATCAGTGGCACCGCAATGACGGCAGGCCAGCCGGGGCGGAGCGGTAACGAAGCCACAAGCTTTGCATTTGAGCCCCTGCAGTTTATTCTCTCTGAGGGCTAGTCTATATTCTTTAACGCCTAATTTATCGCCCATATTATCTCCGAGTAATTAAATATTATTCTTACCAACCGCGCTCCAGCACGATGTTGCAATTGATGTTGCCGGACGCACCCATGGCATCGGTGAGGCCTATTCTGGCGTTGTCTACCTGAGTGGCGCCACTTTCACCACGGAGCTGCCTGAAAATTTCATAGACCTGAGCGGCCCCAGTAGCCCCCACGGGGTGCCCTTTGGCCTTCAATCCGCCTGACGGGTTTATTACAACTTTACCGCCATGAATAGTCTCGCCACGCGCCGAAGCGGCACCACCCGTCCCGTAATCGAAAAACCCCAGTCCTTCCACTGCCAGTATTTCGGAGATAGAGAAACTATCGTGAAGTTCACAGACATCAATATCCAGAGGTTTGATCCCTGCCATTTTATAGGCTTTAGCAGAAGAGATCTGTCGGGTAATAAAATGAGGTAAATATTCTTGCTGGCTGACGAAAGTTCCAGCCGAGGCCTGCCCAAAACCAGTGATAAAAACCGGTTTATCAGTGAGTTTGCGGGCAATATCCTCTGAGGTCATTACAATCGCGGCGCCCCCATCAGAGAAAGGACAACAATCGTACACGTTGAGAGGCTGGCAGACCATTGGACTACGGAAGACCTTCTCAACAGTTAATTCACGCTGTAAATGGGCCTTAGGATTTAAGGCGCCGAATTTATGGGCTTTAACTGAAATTAGAGCCATTTGCTCTTTAAGTATTTCAATAGGGATATTGTATTTTTTAGCATATAGGTTGGCTAGCATGGCGAACATACCTGGAAACGTGATACCTGATGGGTAGTCGTAATAACGATCTGCGTACATGGTATAGGTCTGAGTAGCCAGATGAGTACCCATTGAGGCCACTTTTTCCATTCCGCCAACTAACACGATATCATACATCCCTGAGGCGATCCAAATAAAAGCATCTATGATGGCTACGCTGGACGAAGCGCAGGCGCCGTCATAGGTGTTAGTAGGCACATGGGGAAGGCCCAGATTCTCAGAGATGTAGGTGTTGGCAATTTGTTGACATTCCTCAAAATCGGTTAGAACGGTGCCTACCAACAATGCCTGAACGTCTTTATTTTTGAGGTTGGCTTCATTAAGGGCTTCCATGGCCGCTTCACTGAAAAGCTCCGTATTACTGCGGGACTGGGCTCCGCTAAATACAGTTTGCCCTACGCCAACCACGGCTACTTTGCGCATAAGTAAACTCCCTGGTATAAATTACAATCTCAATTTCCAAGCACCAATGTATTTTAAACTAAACGGCTGACGGACACAAAAATAATCAGCACTTGAGTCAAAATATGAGGAATAAATATTTTCAGTCAGGTCCAATTTATTGAAATACCGTTAAGGCGATCATGAGCCTTTTGATTTATTTTCAACTTGAGAGGGGGGTTTATATTGGACCCATGTCCTGGCGTCCCGGATATCCCGGTCGAAAAGAAGACGGTTGAATAATAACTGACCGGTTGGAATATCTTTCGACCTCTCCAAACGAGGCGCTGTAAGTCGACGTGAGACCAGGATAAGAAAGAGCAGCAGCAGGCCTAAGGTCAAGACTAAGGGCTTGCCTAATGCCCAGCTGATTAGCGGCAGGGTAGCCATAGCGGTCAACACGGGCAGGGGGGAGCTACCGATTAAGAGAGTTAAAAGAGCCAGGAGTAAAAATCCCGGTAGGCCTAGTGGTAGTAGACACAGACCCACGCCTATGGAGGTGGCTACACCTCTTCCGGCATTAAAATGTAAAAAGACCGGCCAGTTGTGGCCGATTATCACTGAAAGTCCCATGATCACCTGGTGGGCAGTATCTAGACTCAGCAATTGGGCTACGCCAATAACCAGTACGCCTTTAAGGATATCGTATATCCCTACTACAATTCCCAGTTTTTTGGAGAAGCTTCTATAGATATTGCTAGCGCCGACCTGCCCGCTACCGTATTGGCGGATGTCCTTATGATAGCGCCATTTGACAATCAGAAAGGCCACCGGGAGAGCACCGAAGAGATAAGAGGCTACAATACATAATATACAGCCCGCCAGTTCAGTCATTTTTTACAGTTATCCTGCTGCTATTTTGTTCAGACTGTTCGATAGCGCCTATTCTAGCACTATCGGCGGCTCAAGGCTATCAAGCGCTCAGCTGCTTCTAGCGGGACTTCCACTGTTCCTAAAGGGGGGTCATTCATTGAGTCCAGTCCATGATAGTCACTACCGCCGGTAGCTATCAGGCTGAATGTTTCCGCTACCTGTTGCAGGCGCTGAACTTGCTGAGGGGAATAGTTATTATAATAGACTTCCATGCCCACCAAACCAGCCGGTTTAAGTTCGGTAATAGCAGACTCAAAGTGATCGAGTGTTAGCGGATGGGCTAGAACAGGCAAACCTCCGGCTCTAGCGATTAACTGGACGGCTTCTGTCGGAGTTATTTTATCTCGCTCTACATACGCAGGGCCACCGCGATTGATATATTTCATAAAAGCCTCACGGAAGGAATTGATATAACCTTTTTCCAGCATGGCCTGTGCGATGTGAGGGCGTCCGATGGAACCTTCACCAGCCAATTCCTTAACGCGTACGAAATCTATTTTGATACCCATTTTACGCAGTTTATGGATTATTTTTTGCGCTCGTTCAATACGGGAATTACGCAATCTTTCAAGTGATTGTTTCAATTCTGGATTGTTTTGATCGTAGAAATAACCCAGGATATGCAGTTCACCCTCTGGGATATCTGTATTGATTTCAACTCCGCCGATAACAGTAACACCAGGATAGCTATGAGTGGCTAGCTGGGCAGAGGCTACTCCTTCAATGGAGTCGTGATCGCAGATGGAGATGTACTGGAGGCCGGCCTCCGCGGCTTTATGGACAATTTCAGCAGGGGTAAACTTTCCGTCCGAGGCGTTGGTATGAATGTGGAGATCGACCTTGTTCACTGGATATCAACTTCCCTGTCAAAGCGCTCAATGTTCTCAGCCTGGCCGGACTTTTCATCAACATTAATCAAGACTGAATTAAAAGTAATTTTAGTGCCGCTGCTGACGGTTAAGCGGTGGGGTAAAGCGGTGAGGAATCTCTGGATCACAGATTGTACATCATCACCGATGATCGAATCGACCGGACCGGTCATGCCGACATCGGTGACATATGCAGTGCCCTTGGGTAAGATTTTAGCATCAACGGTGCCTACATGGGTATGAGTACCCACAATAGCGCTGACGCGGCCGTCAAGATAGCGTCCCATCGCAACTTTTTCGGAGGTCGCCTCAGCGTGAAAATCTATAATGATTATTGATTGTTTGCTTTTTAAACCGTTGAGTAAGTTATCAATCGTTCTGAAGGGACAATCATAGTTATGAACAAAGAAAGTGCGGCCTATCAGATTGATCACTGCCACATTCTCAAAGGTCAAACAACCTCTTCCGGGGACTCCGGGGGGGTAGTTTAGAGGCCGCAAGATGGGCAGGTCGCCATCAAGTTGGGGAATGATATCCTTCTGGTCCCAGATATGATTCCCGGAAGTCAAAACATCGACTCCGGCGTCCAATAGTTCTTTAGCTGTACTGACAGTCAAGCCCAACCCGCCCGCGGCATTCTCGCCATTGGCGATTACCAGGTCTAGTTTAAGCTGCTGACGCAAACCAGGCAGAAGTTTCTGTACTGCCTGTCTGCCCGGCTTGCCTATTACGTCACCAATCATCAGAATCTGCATTTTAACAGCCTTTCGTTTTACTTAGCAAAATCTACAGCGCGGGTTTCGCGGATAACAGTTACTTTGATCTGACCGGGATATTCCATGCCTTCCTCGATCTTTTTAACGATATCTCTGGCCAGACGGACGGAATCCAGATCATTGATCTCCTCGGGTTTAACCAGGATGCGAATCTCACGGCCAGCTTGAATAGCAAAGGATTTCTCAACACCCTTAAAGCTGTTAGCAATGCTTTCGAGCATTTCCAGTCGTTTAATATAGTTTTCCACCGATTCGCGCCGGGCGCCAGGTCTGGCTCCACTGATAGCATCGGCCGCTGAAATGATATAGCCCAGAATGCTGGTGGTAGGAGCTTCATTGTGATGCTCACCGATGGCCTGAGCAATTTCCGGAGCTTTATCCCAGCGCTGCATCAGTTCGGCGCCTATGGTAGCATGGCTGCCTTCAACCTCGCGGTCGATAGCCTTTCCTATATCATGCAGAAGTCCGGCTTTTTTAGCAATCGTAACATTAGAACCGAGTTCGGCTGCGATAATGCCGGCCATAAAAGCACTCTCAATGCTATGTTGAAGCACATTCTGTCCGTAGCTGGTGCGGTATTTCAATCTGCCCAAAATTTTGAGCAATTCAGGTCGCAAACCCTGCACGCCTACTTGAATAGCGGCCTGCTCGCCGGCAGTGAAGATAGTGGCATCCACTTCTTCTTTAGCTTTAGTGACCACTTCTTCAATACGGGCCGGATGAATGCGTCCGTTGATAATCAAGCGGGTCAAGGCCAATCTGGCCACTTCTCTTTTCACCGGATCGAAGCTAGAAAGTGTGACGGCTTCAGGGGTGTCATCGATAATCAAATCGACACCGGTAGCCTGTTCCAGAGCACGGATATTACGGCCTTCTCTGCCAATCAAACGTCCCTTCATTTCGTCGTTAGGGATGGGCACTACAGAGACTGTGGTTTCGGAGGAGATTTCAGAAGCTTGCCGCTGGATGGCTTGAACCAGAATTTCCTGAGATTTCTCATTAATTTGGGTTTGCAAAGTAGCCTGCCAGTCGCGAATGCGGCGTCCAGTCTCCTCTTTCATCTCAGATTCCATGTTTTCCAGTAAAATTTTCTTGGCATCTGCGGTGGAAAGCTGGGAGATTTCTTCAAGTTTTTTAAGCTGAGTGGTGCGCAGCTCCGCAACAGAAGCGCGCTGATTTTCGATTTCTTTTTCGCGGTTGTTTAAAGCGCGGTCACGGCTGTCCAGGTTTTCCAATTTACGGTCCAGGGAATCTATTTTCTGTGTGAGGCGGTTTTCATTGCGCTGAATTTCGCCGCGTCTCTGGCGATATTCGTTTTCAGCGGTGTTTTTGACCTTTTCGGCTTCGATTTTAGCTTCATCTAAAATGGTTTTAGCTGTAGTTCGGGCTTCTGCTTCAATTCTGGCCGCCTTCCTTTCAGCGATACGCGCTCTTCTACCCAGGAGGGCTCCCCTCAGGGCTAACATGCCGAAGCCTCCGCCTACCACGCCAATCACCAGGACTGCTAGAAGAACAACACCGGAGAGTAATGTTTGTTGATCCATAAATCGTTACACCCCTTTAAGAATATTTTTAACGGAGATTCACAAGCTTAATCTAAGGCAGCATCTCTTCAACATCCGATCCAGACTGCCCGGTCCGTTCCTCCCAGAGCTGCTTGACGATCTTACTTATTACTCCGTAATCAAAACCCCTTCTATGTAAATATCCACCCAGTTTTTGCCTAAAAATCTGATAATCTGTCACCGGCAATGTGCGGGCTCTGGCAGCGCCTGCCCTTTGGGCGTTGGCTATTTCATCAATACCTTCGATAGCCTCAATAATAATGTCCGGATCTACACCCTTACGCCTTAATTCTAATTTTAGTAATCGCTCACCGCGGGGTTTAAAGCTAGTTCGGTTGGTCTGCCAATACTCGGCAAAGGCCATATCATCGATCAGTCCCAGACTTTTCAGCCGCTCAATGACCCTATCAATTTCCCCGCCGATATAACCGTGTTTGTGTAAACGTGTCCGGGTCTCAGCTTCGCTGCGCGGCCGGTAACCTAAAAATAAAAGGGCTGCATTCAGACAGCCTTCGTAACGGTCGGCTCCAGATAACAACTCTACTTCCTTCTCAGAAAGCGTTTGCCCCACCTGGAGATGATTCTTCAAGATGATCACGTTATCCAGACTAAAGGCAAAATGACCATCCATAAAGATATTAGAACGCTTTACACGAAGGCTCTTTCCGGCTTTAATTGCTGTTATTTTACTTTTTAAAGTAGCCATAAAAAACACAAAAGGCTGAAGTTTATAACCTCAGCCTTTCATATTAACTTTATTTTCCAGTCCGAGACGGCGAACTTATTCCGCGCTATCTGCAGCCGACTCAGGAGTAGAAACAGCAGCGGCTGAGGCTCTTATCTTCTGCTCTATCTCTGTGGCAAGTTCGGGATGCTGGCTTAAATAATTCTTGGCATTCTCTCTGCCCTGACCAAGCCGAACGTCACCATAAGAGAAGAAAGCACCTGCTTTAGAAATTATCCCTATTTGAATTCCCAGATCAATGAGATTAGCCTCTTTGCTTATACCATGTGCAAACATGATATCGAATTCAGCAGTTCTGAAAGGAGCAGCGACTTTGTTCTTGACAATTTTAGCCTTGACATGGTTTCCCACGGCCACATTTCCCTGCATAATGGTCTCAACGCGTCTGAGATCGATCCTCACCGAGCTATAGAATTTTAAAGCTCTTCCACCGGGTGTGACTTCCGGATTACCGTAGACGATTCCGACTTTTTCACGCAATTGATTGATGAAGATCACTGCAGTATTAGATTTCGATATGGCGGCTGCCAGCTTTCTTAACGCTTGAGACATCAGGCGGGCTTGCAGTCCTACGTGGGAGTCCCCCATTTCCCCCTCAATTTCTGCTTGAGGTACGAGGGCAGCTACGCTATCAATGACAACTACATCCACTGCTGTACTTCTGACCAGGGCTTCGGTAATTTCCAGTGCCTGTTCTCCAGTATCAGGTTGAGAGACTAAAAGGTCTTCTGTTTTAACTCCGCAAAGAGCGGCATAGGAGCGGTCTAAAGCATGCTCAACATCAATATAAGCTGCTGTCCCTCCCAGTTTTTGTGCTTCGGCAATAATATGCTGGGCTAGAGTGGTCTTTCCAGACGATTCTGGTCCGAAAATCTCTACGATGCGTCCTTTGGGGATACCACCCACCCCTAAAGCAATATCCAGAGCCAATGAACCGCTGGGGATCACATCTATGGGTGAAGCATGACTATCCCCCAGCTTCATCAATGAGCCTTTACCAAAACGTTTTTCTATTTGATTGATTGCCAATTCTAGAGCTTTGACTTTTTCATTGGCGATAGATTTTTCTGATGGCATTTTTCAATTTTTCTCGTGTCTGATTTTAAATTTAAATTACTAAAAAAGCTTCATAATCAACTATGTGTATCATAACATAGGCTTTCATTTTATCTCAAGTAAAAGAGGTTTTTAAAAAATGACACAATATATTGCTTTACTTGTCATAAAGCATATCATGCGAAGTATCAATAAGCAAGAGGAATTTTGCGTTACCCTTTTAGAGGTTTAAGCATATAGGCATCCTGAAGTTCATAACCTTCAGAGCGGTAGTACTCGCGGGCACCCACACCACTAAGGATAGCCATACAGTTACAGCCAAATTCCTCCTGCGCGATTCTTTCTGCTTCTCTCAGGAGGGCTTTGCCATAACCTTTATGCTGAGCGGCATTTTCCTGGCGGCTGCTTAGTGCCAGTTCCGGACCGAAAACATGCAATTCGCGAATAAGCGCTACTTTACGGCCGGTATTATCGCCCAGGCTGGCGATAGGCTTTTCCTGTATTCTCAAGCGGATCAAGCCAAAGAGGGTTCCCTGGTCGTCTTCATAAGATAAAAATATTTCCTGGCCACTGGAGGCTTCATAATCGAGACGGGTAAGTTGAGGTTCGCCGATTTTCTTTTTAGCCCGTGATCTAAAGCCATATTCCCTACAGCGGATGCAGCGGCAGCTTAATCCCATTTGATCCATACGCAATCTGAGGGGGTCGCGCAGCGAGTCCCGCAACCCACCTACAATAAATTTGGCGGGAATATCGCGTAAGACCCGTGAAATGCGTACATATTTAGGGACGAGGGCCTTGATGCGAGCCATGAGGTCCATCATTTCCTCATCGTGGTAGGGAGTATAGGTGCCTTCACGGTACCATTTTTCCAATTCAGTCCCTTCTACTACCATTGTAGGGTAAATTTTTATTCCATCCGGCCGGAAACGCGGGTCGTCGAAAATAACCGAAGATAAGCGCAGGTCTTCCTCAGGTGTGGATCCAGGCAGTCCCGGCATCCAATGATAATGCACCTTAATGGCATGTTCTCTAAGTAAAGCGGTGGCCCTAGCCACATCTTCCACGGAATGTTCCCGTTTGACCAGTTGATAAATCTTGTCTGAAAGCATCTGAACGCCTAATTCCACGCGGGTAGTCCCGAAATCCAGCATACGGTCGATTTCCGCTTGAGTGCAGAAATCCGGGCGAGTCTCTATGCACAAACCCGTGCAGCGGTGGAGAGCGGTTTCGTTGATCCTTTTAGCGTCCTCCAGATTGAGAGAGCCTACACCGTTAAGGGCATCGAAGCAACCTTTGATGAAGCTATATTGGTAATCCGCAGGTGCAGCGGGAAAAGTGCCACCCATAATGATCAATTCAATTTTATCGGTGGGATGACCCATATCATCCAATATTTTAAGCCGGAGATTAACTTGCTGAAAAGCATCATAATCGCAGCTTCTAGCTCTTAACACAGCGGGTGACTCTGGTGTGTAGCTCTGAGGGGTAGCGTCGAAGGTCGGGCAGTAAACGCAATGGCCAGGGCAGCCCATCGGCCTGGTCATGACGGCTACTGGAGTGATTCCTGATATTGTTCTGGTGGTCTTTTTCATTTATACTTTCCTTATCAGTTTACCAGATTTAGCTGGCTGACCAAAATTGCAACGGTATTAAGGATATAAGATCATGTCCTCTGAAATGGCGCCGGATAAAGCTGTTTTTGATCAGATGGCGATGGGTTGGTATAGCTTTCGCCACTATTCCATTTTCCGTCCGGAATTGGAAAAACTAGCCATTCGTTGGCATTCAGGGCGATTGCTAAATGTCGGATGCGGTCACGGAGCGGATTTTCTGCCCTTTAAGTCTGATTTCGAGCTCTATGGCCTGGATTTCTCCGCTGAAATGATTAAAATGGCTCGCCGTTACTCCCATAAATTTGAATTTCCCGTCAATTTACAGGTTGCGGACGCATTAAATCTGCCCTTCGCAAATGGGTCATTTCAGTATGCGGTGGCTGTGGCGAGTTATCATCATCTGAAAGGCAGGGATGATCAACTGGCAGCTATGCTGGAACTTAAACGTGTCTTGAAACCAGGTGGGGAGGCCTTTCTGACAGTCTGGAACCGCTGTCAACCGCGATTCTGGTTTGCGGGACGGGAAACCCTGGTGGCCTGGAAAGCTCAGGGCAAGGTAATCCAGCGATATTATTATCTTTTTACTTATTGGGAATTTGCAGATTTGGCCAGGAAAGCCGGTTTCCGCGTTTTGAAATCTAGTCCGGAAAATAACTATCATTGGCCTGTAAAATATTTTTCTCGCAATATATGTTTACTGGTGCAAAAACCCTAAAGAAGTATTAAGAACTTAGCTAACAACGCCAAACTGGATGTTTAAAGGGAGGTTTCTATGCCTGTAGTAACCGTTGAGATGTGGGAAGGCCGTACACCCGAACAGAAAAAACAGTTGGTTAAAGATTTAACAGAGGTATTTGTGAAAGTTGGGACCTCCGCCGATGCCGTGCATATCATATTAAAAGATAATGCCAAAAGCAACTGGGCGCAGGGTGGCAAATTGGCTTCCGAAAAATAAGGACAGAATAAAGATAAGAGGTTATAGATATGCCGCAAGATATTATTATTGGTATTATAGTCATCGCGCTTTGCGCATATATGTTTTGGCGAATTAACCGTAAGAGTAAGAGCAAGACCAATACCACCACCGACGTTGAGCAACTTGAAAAGGTGATCGGTCTGTTGCAGAATATTGATTTTAACATCAAAAATATTTCTACTCGTACGGCTAACTACCGCTCAAAAAAGCGGTTTCATGTGCAGACCTGGATAAACAATAAAGAAAAGCTGGAATTCATCGATCCGGGGATAATTGACAAACTAAGAGAAGGTTTCACAACCGCCCAAGAATGCAACGCTAAAATAGAGGCCGCTTTTAAGAGCAAAGACCTTGTCTCTATGCAAACGCTGGAAATGGAAAAGATGAGGGAGCCTTTGAATCTGGCCCGGGTTGGACTGATAGAGTGGCTGAGGAAGGATTACGAATTAAGGCACTCTTCCACCGGATCCCGGGGTCTTTTTAAACGTTAGAAATCATTGAAACTCGGAGAGCTGTCTAGATGCCATACTCAAAGTGGCCCAGCTTACGGAAATGCTCGGCTTTCAGCTTGCTGAACCTGGTTTGAAAAGCGACTGAAGTGAGGAAGTCTGTAGTCATGATCAGGGCATCCTCTTTTTTATCTGTATAATAGGCCTTGCGTGATCCGACTTCTTGAAATCCGTATTTTGCGTATAAAGTCTGTGCCGTGGTGTTAGATTTCCGTACTTCCAGAGTAACGACCACAGCTTTATTCCGTATCGCCATATCTATGCCGGAAATAAGCAAAAGTTCTCCCAGCCCTTTGCCCTGACAGGATTGCCTGACAGCCACATTGATGATATGAGCTTCGTCTACCATCACCCATAGACCCAGGAACCCGCTTATATACTCTACCTTCTGGGGGTGGTCTTCACCAGGAACTCTGGAGCTAAAAGGCCACTTAAGGTTGAGAAATGAGTGGACCGGTGTGAGCTGCAAGGCCGGTTTAGGGTTGATAACGGTCCGCTGCCCGTCACCAGCCACGGCATAATGCGCCATTCGGTTATTCAGCTCATTGTGGAAGTTCACCGGTGGCCACATAGTAGGGAAGGCCTCGCGGTCAATAGCGGTCACCTGGGGAATGTCATCTTTAACCATCAAGCGAATATGCCAGGACAACTTAACTCTCCTCATCCTTCAGTTTCCAGAGGCCTGGCTGCGCTTGTTTAGCTTTTTTAAAGGGGATACCCAGGTGGTCATAAGCTCTCTGGGTGGCTACGCGCCCCCGCGGGGTACGATCCAGAAAACCTAGCTGCAGGAGATAAGGTTCATATACTTCCATGACAGTATCTGACTCTTCGCTAATGGAGGCTGCGATGGTTTCCAGCCCCACCGGACCGCCGCTGAATTTATCGATTATGGTATGCAGAATCTTATGATCTATCTCATCCAAACCCAGCATATCCACTTCCAATTTGGAAAGAGCTTCCGAGGCTACGGCCAGAGTGATCACGCCACTGGCTTTGATCTCAGCGTAATCTCGCACTCGCTTCAGCAGCCGATTAGCGACTCTGGGTGTTCCTCTAGCCCTGCAGGCGATCTCTCTTATGCCTGCGTCTTCGGTCTTGATCTTCAGGATATTGGCGGAACGCTGCAAGATATTTTGTATGGAGTCTTGATCGTAAAAGTCGAGACGGTTGACCACACCGAAGCGATCGCGCAGGGGCGAACTGAGCATAGCATAGCGAGTAGTGGCGCCTATCAGAGTAAAGGGAGGCAGCTTCAGACGCAGACTCTTGGCGCCGGGACCTTTGCCAATCATGATATCCAGGGCAAAGTCTTCCATAGCTGGATAAAGTACCTCTTCGACTACGCGGGAGAGGCGGTGAATCTCATCAATAAATAGTATATCCTGGGCGCGCAGGTTAGTAAGGATAGCCGCCAGATCTCCAGTACGTTCGATGGCTGGGCCGGAGGTGATTTTGATGCTGACTCCCATCTCAGCGGCTATGATATAAGCCAGGGTAGTTTTACCCAGGCCGGGGGGGCCGTAAAGAAGAATGTGGTCTAGAGCTTCATCGCGCTTCCTGGCTGCGGCCATAGTGATTTTCAGGTTATCTTTGATCTTGTTTTGCCCGATGAAATCATCCAAGACACGCGGCCGGAGACTGGTTTCCAGCACCGCCTCTTCTTTATCTGAATTGCCGGTAACAACGCGTCCTATTTCGTTTGCTCCTGATCAGAATGAGGATATTATAGCACAACTGTTACAGGCGGAGGTATCAAAATTCAAAGAGATCACTAACCTATCTCGCCCCAACTGAATATACCCTTTTTCTGAATAACTGAACAAGTATTCCAGCGCTGATGAGGACAATACCCGCGATGGTTACGATGACAACAGTCTGGGCCGGGGGGAAGGATGGATCAGTCCGTTTAAGAAAAATTCCTAAAATTGCCCAGTCAACCACCAGGGCATAGAAAATGTCCTGCCTCCTAGCAAGAATAGCCAGGGTAATAGCTATACCCACCAAGATCACAATGACAGCCCAGACTTGATCGCTGATCCCGAACCCGTTCCAGTTTAATTGAACCAACCAAGCGGTGACATTAGCGATAGTGGCGATAGTGATCCAACCGAAATAGACACTGAAGGGCAGGTGTACCAGATATTTTTCTCTTTCTGGTGGCCCTTTCTTGCCTATTCTCAGCTTAAGATAAATCGCCAGAAGACATACCAGCAGCGATAACATAATCAACAAGGAAAGCGGGACTATTTCGTATTGCCAGGCAAAGATCCAGGCGATATTAGCGATGCAAGAGAGAAAAAAGAGGATACCGATTTTATCAGGAAAAGATGTTTCGGGATCTTTTTTGAAGGCACTGATCAGGTTATAGACGACGAAGATGGCCAGCAGCAAGTAGATCACTCCCCAGATAGAAAAGGTCAGTCCTGCCGGGACAAACAGGTTGGGATATTGGTCAGATAGTTGTTGTGTGGTTTTGTTGTTGATGGGCAGAATGACAGCCAGCGCATTGATGATCACCACGCCCAGAAAACCGATAAGGTTCAGGATCGATAGGATAATACGTGACGCCTTGCCATTCATTTGCAATCTCCTTCTGTTTTACTTATCGATTCTTCCCTGTCTATGAAATAATGGCTGATGGATTTGCGTTAAAAGGGCTCATTCTGACGGTCAGGGAAAACAGATAAGGATATTTATTCTGTAAGTGTTCTACATAGTCTACCCACTGATATAATAATTGTCCATAAAGGCGGTTGACGTCCCCTTCAATATGGGCTAAATCAGAACCAGACAGGTTGGCGACCTCTTTTCGATACGCAAGCTCTTCGGTTAAGTGAAATATGGCCCAAAGCAAGTCACTGACCTTTTCGTGTTCGATCAGATTAGGATTCTCTAGAAGGGCAAGTAGAAATCCACGTTTACTGATCAAAAAGACTTTTAAATCAGTAAAATCGATTTTTTGTCCGGAGGGTTTGCTGGTCATAGCCACAGCGTAAGCCCTAGCATTTTTAAACTCAGAAGGAGTCCATTTGCTGTTAACGGCAAAATTCCTGGCTATTTCCTGGCTGGTTTCATAGGAACGCAATAATTTATTTATCAGGTCATTGCCGACCTCGCTAAAGAAGACGCCGACTACCATGTTCAATTTATGCCTTAAAAGGAGTTTTTCCTGGCGAGCCAGAGAACCTTCAATGACTACCACAATGATAAAGACACTGATAGGAATAAAAGACAAACCATCCAAAAGCTGGGCCAGCAAAGCCTGCCCGTCTCGAAAGATCAAGTAATCAATCAGGTATAAAATGCCGGAGGCCAGAACGGCAAATAATCCAATGTAAAAGATCTGTTTGAATCTCACTGTGATTTCCTTTTCAATTTATTATTTCTGGGGCGCTATGTTGTACATATAAAGAGTGATGCCAGGTTTAGGTACATCTCCGACATATTTTACTTTAGCTGAAACGAGGTCATTGACCTTGAATTTACTTATGTCCTCATCGGTTTTGACGGTGACAACCTTACCAACACTATTTTTGGTAGGGTTAGGTAAATTGCCGACATTTTCTGAACTTTGCACCAGAATATCCAGTTCAAATGGGTATCCACTGGTCTGCTGGCGTATCGCCTGTATTTTAGCACTAATAATGCTATCGCTGTTAATTATGGCGCCACCGCCGGGCCCGCCTGGTACGAGAGTGGTTGCAGCAGTCGTGTTGGGGTTGGCGCATCCTGCCAACCCCAACACTGCCATAACAACTAATATCGCCGGGAAGAGTGCCATTAAGGGATTCTTTCGAGATAATCCAGAGCCAAAGCTGACTAACAGTTTTTGCATTTTTCCTCCGAAGTATTTTTTAATAATTTCATTATATTAAAATTATTTCGCAATAAGGGGGAAGGGTTTTATTCGCCAGGTTTGCTATTGAAAAGGTATTGTATGGGCGTCCGGATATATAATGTAACTGATACTCGTTAAAATCTCTGGGGGGTATATTTTGGTGGAAAATAGAGAAGATATGATACAGGATGAGTTTCGCGGTGCCAGGCTTCGAGTCTATGGTACTAATCGGGAAGCCCCAGAGGATGGCAGGGTTTTTATCTGGACTAAAACAGGTTGGTTTGAACGTCTAGAAGGCAGTGCGGGGAATGTGGCGTTTACCCCTATTGCCGAATCGGAAGATGAATTAAAAGATTTGATCGCGGTGGAAGACCCCGAATTTGATTTTATCGAGCTGGGTGGGGAATTCAAAAGAATGGTCTCAGAGGAGTTCAGTGAGGATTCGTCCTTGCTGGAGGATTCGACAGCAGAGTTAACAGAGGAACCTATCGATGAAGATGATGATCAACTGTATCATCAGCACGACCTTTAAGCCATATTTTATAAAATAAACGTTCTAAGATCCGAAAGGAAAACTCCCCTTCCCCGCTTGATTGAGGGGAAGGGGAGTAAAGGAAGACCGGAATCAGCAATAGCCTAAATAACTGGCAAAGTCGTCTTTAGCAGACCATTATTCTGATACAGGGTTATATTCAGTTATATCGTCCAAGGTTAATTATTACTATACTCTAGTTTGAGCCCTGGAAGTGTCAGCAGCGAAGGTTGATCTTCTATCGTTAAACATTGATTTGCGCATAAAGGAGGGGACATCCAGCTCCTCTTCCACTTTAAGGCTTCTCAATAATTTGGTGACCTCTTCATCTTCCATCTGACCGAATCCATTGGAACCTGCGAATCCGGTGGCTACCAAAGTGATTTTGATTTCTTTATCCATTTTCTCGTCGCGGCGTACGCCGAAAATGATGTTAGCAGATGGATCGACGGCTGCGCGGATTAATTCGGCGGCTTGATTGACCTCGTGAAGAGTCAAGTTATCTGAGCCAATGACATTGAACAGTACGCCTTTGGCGCCCTTGATGCTGACATCCAGCAATGGGCTGGCCAGAGCATCTTTAGCGGCATCTACAGCGCGGGAAGCGCCGACGCCGATACCGATGGACATCCAGGCAGGACCGGCATCCTTCATGATAGCGCGAACATCGGCAAAGTCCAGATTGATCATGCCGGGTACAGTTATAACTTCAGAGATGGCCTGTACGCCATGTCTTAGTACTTCATCTGCCTTTCTGAAGGCGTTCTCAACGCTGGTCTGACGGTCGCAAAGGGTGAGTAATTTATCGTTGGGAATAATGATCAAGGTATCACATTTGCTGGCTAGTTTGGCGATGCCTTCTTCGGCATTTCTCATGCGATGGCGGCCTTCAAAAGCGAAGGGTTTGGTGACGATAGCGATAGTGAGAGCCCCGCTTTTTTTAGCTATTTCCGCTACTACAGGAATGGAGCCGGTACCAGTACCGCCGCCCATACCAGCGGTTACAAAGACCATGTCTGCTCCAGCGACAATTTGAGCGATCTCATCGCGGCTTTCTTCGGCAGCTTTGTTGCCGAGATTGGGATCACCGCCGGCGCCGAGACCGCGGGTGACTCTTTCTCCTAACTGGAAGCGTACGGGGGCTTCAGTGATAGCCAGTGCCTGGGCATCCGTATTCATTGAAATGAACTCAACACCTCTGATCTCATCCCTGACCATGCGGGTGATGGCGTTCGAACCACCGCCACCCATACCGATGACCTTGATTTTCGCCGGGTTCTGTACGAAACTAGATTTTGCCATTTTGCTCTCCTTCCTTCTTCCTTTATATTTACTTTGGTTTTTATTTTCGATTAAATAAGATTTTCAAGCGCGAAACCAGGCTGAAAATGCGCAGGAATCCCAAACGCTTGCTTTGCCATAGGGGAGGGGCATCCTGCTTTGCGCCCCAAAGGACCAGACCCACGGCGGTGGCATATGCTGGATCGTGCAGTCGCTCAGGCAGGCCGACCAGGTTATTCGGAGCGCCTACTCTGACAGGTAAGTGGACCATATCTCGGGCCAGAGTATCTATGCCAGATAAATTAGAACTGCCGCCGGTAAAAACGATCCCGGCAGGCACTAATTGCTCGTAATCCGTTTGAGGTAATTCCAACATGACTAGCCGGACAATTTCTTCAATGCGAGCACGGACGATATCACAAAGGTCTTGATATGATACGCCGTGACCATCTTGTAACATTTCTTGAGGAGTTGCTTTTTGTTTCCCTTCGTAGACCGGCATAACGCTGGCGTAGCGTTTCTTCATATCTTCGGCAATATCGAAGGGTAAACCTAGTCCCATGGCCACATCGCGGGTTAGTTGATAACCGGCCACAGGTAAAACAGCGGTGTGCCAGATGGAACCGTCGCGGAATATGGCGACGTCCGTAGTGCCTCCGCCGATATCAGCGAGGACCACGCCGGATTGTTTTTCCTCTTCGGTGAGGACGGCCTCGCTGGAGGCCAAGGGTTCCATTACTACGTCTTCCACTTCTATTCCAACGCTGCGGACGCATTTAATAACGTTTTGAACTGATGAAATAGCAGTGGTGATAATATGAGTCTCAACATCCAGGCGCTGTCCGTGCATGCCAATCGGGTTTTTCACACCGGGTTGGCCGTCGACAGCATAGCCTCTGGGAATAATATGCAGTAACTTGCGTTCCGCCGGGACCTGGATGTTTTGAGAAGTTTTTATGACCCGTTTCAAATCATCCTGGCGTACCATGCGGTCGCCGTTATTTATAGATACTGCGCCGCGATTATTAACTGAGGTGATATGCCGGCCGGTCACGCCGATATAAGCAGACTCGATTTTATGGCTGCTCATCAACTCAGCTTTTCTGACGGAAGACTGAATGGCTTGAGTGGCTTCTTTTACATTGACAACCAGTCCTTTATGCATACCGGCTGAAGGCGAGATACCGATGCCGATGATGCGGAGATTCCCGTTCTCCTCTACATTGGCGGTGATTGTGCAGATCTTGGTGGTACCTACATCGATAGCCGTCACAGTCCCGTGTTTTTTCATAGCCACTCCTCAACTCATTACCAGTTATTATTTACGTCCAGAGGGTTTATTTTTTTGCATCGAAAGAAACGTCTTCCGTAATTTTTCTATTAAACCAGGTCTTCTCCATTGGCCAGTAACGAGCCCAATAGAGCAATTCAATTGTTCAACAGCCTGCTCATATTGGTGAGTGGGTGCGATGATGCGCTCTGCCCCTCGCAGTTTGGCACTGCGGCTGCGGGGGTTAATCTCTGTTTCAGCGAAAGTGGGTGTTATGATACGCCTGGTGATGATTTTTAAATTGGCTTTATGTCCGCAAGAGCAGGTCATGGCCTCAGGAGGACAAAGGCAATCTTTAGCTTCTTTCTGGAAGAAATGCTTAACAATGCGATCTTCCAGTGAATGATAACTGATGACTACAATCTTACCACCGAAGCCCAGAAGACTGACAGCCTGACTTAAAGCCGATTCCAAGTGTTCCATTTCGTGGTTGACCACAATGCGCAAGGCCTGGAAAGTGCGCGTGGCGGGGTGAATTTTACCATGCCGCCCACCCACAGCCTGGGTAATGATTTCGGCCAGTTGGCCGGTAGTATGTACAGGGCGTTTTTGGATAATAAATTTAGCGATCTGACGGCTGTGAATTTCTTCGCCGTAAGTCTTGATAATGCGCACCAATTCGATTTCCGAATAGGTGTTGACGACATCGGCGGCAGTAATACGTTGGGTGGGGCTGAAGCGCATATCCAGCGGGGCATCATACTGAAAACTGAAGCCGCGGCCGTCTTCTTCTAACTGGGGAGAAGCCAGACCCAGGTCAAAGAGAATCCCGTGGACAGGGAAGAAATCCAGTTTGATGCAGATGTCTTTTAAATTTACAAAATTATCATTGACCAGCAAGACGGATTTATCGAATGATTTAAGTCTTTCACCTGATCTTTGAATAGCGTCCGGGTCAGCATCGATGCCCAGAAGCTGTCCGCCGGGGGCACTGTGTTCCAGAATAGCCTGTGAATGTCCGCCTGAGCCCAGCGTGCAGTCTATGTAGCGGCCACCGGGCAGGACACCGAGAGTATCGATCACTTCACGTGATAAAACTGGAATATGGGTGGTTTTTACTAGCGTGTCCATTTAACGCCTCTCCATAGTCTCTATCGTATGCCATGTTTCTTGCTGGCTATCGGTTCTTTCTATCTCCCACTGATCTTTGCTCCAGATTTCGATGTAGGTATTGGCGCCGGTGATAACCACCTCATCAGTGATGCCGGCATGCTGACGGAGATGGGAAGGCACAATAATACGGCCCTGGCCGTCCATTTCAACACTGAAAGCGGTGGCGAAAATCGCGCGGTTGAGTTTACGCAGTTTACTGGGTAGAAGGGGCCCGGTGGTTAGAGTATCAGCGATTTTCTTCCATTCTGAGGCGGGATAAAGGGTGATACATTTTTCCATACCGGGACTGAGTACCATCCCGTCCTTTTTCAGTTCTTCCGTTCTGAATTTGGGAGGAACCGGCACCCGACCTTTCTCATCTACCCGGTACTCAAACTCGCCGATAAACATGGGACAACTCACCACCATTACCCACTTTTTACCATTGTACCCTTTTACCAGAATTTGTCAATACCTTTTTTATGGTATTTTTAATAAAAACGGTAATTATTTAAGAGATCCATTTCCCTATAGTCCCCCTTCCCAAAATCGAAGCAAGGATTCTCTGATATCAGGAGGGGTAGATGTCAGGGTATGCAGTAAACGAATAAAGTACTAAATTCCAAAAACTTTTATCTGGTGGGGAATTGTGGAAGAATTTCATGACGCTGATACTAGAGGTTTCCAAAATTCCAGCCATTAAATGGGTTGGTAAAGGTTTTTGGAAAAACGAGGAATGGTAGTCCGACTATCGGTTAATTTGAGCTTAAAATCAAGCGTTTATTAGAAAAGAAGGTCAAAGTTTGGCGTAAAAGTATAATTATGGTAAAATTAGGTTGCGTTTTATTTTAACGCAGGTGTAATTGTGATCAATTTTGGAATATTAACGATTAGTGACAAAGGTTCACGCGGCGAGCGGTATGATGGGAGCGGAGCTGCCATCCAGGATAGAGTAGCGCTGATGGATGGCCGCGTGATACGCTATGATATTGTGCCGGATGAGGTGGATATCATACGTAACCGTTTGATTGAGTGGGCGGATGCCGGTGAAGTAGATGTGATTTTAACAACCGGAGGCACCGGCTTAGGACCAAGGGATGTTACTCCGGAGGCCACCGCGCCCATTCTGGACAAATTGTTGCCGGGAATCGCGGAGGCTATGAGGATTGAGACTTTCGGTAAGACCCCTAGCTCTATACTCAGTCGAGCAGTGGCCGGTGTTAGAAAGAAATGTTTGATCGTTAACATGCCAGGTAGTCCTAACGGCGTGCGGGAGTGTATGGAAGTGATTGTACCAGCCATCACGCATGCCTATGAAATGATTACAGGGATAGTTACCGAGCATAAACCTGAAAACCATAAGGTTTGAAGAATTTGCGTGTTGATATTTTTAGTCTTTTCCCTGAGATGTTTGCGGGTCCTTTCAGCAGCAGTATACTGAAGAGGGCAGTTGATCAGGGAATAGTGAACTTTAAAATTCATAATATCCGGGATTATACGCACGATAAGCACCACACAGCGGACGATTCTGCGTATGGCGGCGGGGCCGGGATGGTCATGAAACCTGGACCGGTTTTTGAAGCTGTTGAGACTGTTCAAGCTCAAGCCCTAGACATGAAGGACAAGAAAGTGTCCGTGATTTTGCTGACTCCGCAGGGCCGAAAACTGACGCAGCAGATGGCCGAGGATTTGGCAAAGTCCGATTGGTTAATGCTTATCTGTGGTCATTACGAAGGTGTGGATGAGCGAATCAGGCAGCACCTGGCGACTGATGAAATAAGCATCGGGGACTATGTATTGACTGGCGGGGAATTAGCTGCCATGGTAATCGCGGATGCTGTGATAAGGCTTTTGCCTGGAGTTTTGGGGTCCGGTGAGTCTTTGATAAATGAATCTCATACCGGAGGATTGCTGGAATATCCCCAGTATACCCGGCCGGAAGTTTTTCGCGGTTGGGCGGTTCCGGAAATATTGACTTCGGGCAATCATGGGGAGATTGCTAAATGGCGGCGCAGGCAGTCTATCATCAGGACTGCTGAACGCAGACCGGATATGTTAAAAGTGGTAGAATTAAATAATAAAGAGCAAGAAATAGTGGCTGATTTATCAACTCAAAAATCAAATGAAGAAGATGTTTAACAGGTTTCTTCTCAGGTTGATCAGGCCGTCTAAAAAAATAGGGGGATTTTTAAATGAACATCAAGGATGTCAAAGAAGTAAAGGCCAATCCTAAGATTCCGACGCTCGTTCCGGGCGATACGGTAAAAGTCAGACAGAAGGTTGTCGAAGGCGAAAAGAGCCGTATACAGGCCTTCCAGGGAGTGGTCATAAAGGTTCACAATTGTGGATCAGGGACTAATTTTACCGTAAGAAGAATTTCTTACAGCGTAGGAGTCGAGAGGACCTTCCCGATCTTCTCCCCCATGATTGACGGTGTTGAAGTGGTGCGCCACGGTAAAGTTCGCCGCGCCAAATTATACTATCTACGCGGCTTGAGCTCACGTGCTTCCCGCCTGAAGGAAAAGAGAATTGAGAAATTCGGCGAGGAAATTAAGCCTGTAGAGCCGGAACCTGAAGTAGCCGCTCTGGATGCCGCAGCCGCTGCCGCAGAACAAGCTCCCACCGCAGCCGTACCGGTAGCCGAAGCGCCTGCCGTTGAGACTAAAGAAACCAAATAGTAACTCTACCGGCTTGTCGGTCTTGCTAATAGATTTGCATAGAGAGGGATCGATATTATCATTATCGCCCTCTCTTGGCTTTGCTATAGGGATATGAAGCAGGGCCAACCAGGGAAGAAGAATGCGATTTGCCGAGGTCAGCGTCAATTCACCCATAGCTCAGCGCCGGACCTTCAGCTACAGTGTGCCGGTAGGTTTGGATGTTGTTACGGGCCAAGCTGTGCAAGCGCCTTTCGGTGAGAAGGTTTTACAAGGTATAGTGATGGAACTGACCGATTTCCCTTCTGTGTCAGAAACCCGCGACATTGCCGGTATTATTGAGACCCTTCCCTTGCTGACACCAGCGCAGGTGGCTCTAGCACGATGGCTGAGCGATTATTACCTGGCTGCGCTTTTCGATTGTGTGGCGTTGATGCTGCCGCCCGGGTTTGAGCGGCGGGTTATCACCTATCTTAGTCCAGAATCCTCTAGAGAAGTTTCTGTTTCTCTGGATGCGCAGGCTCAGAGCGTTTTTGCTTTTATCAAAGATAATCCCGGGATCTCCCAGCAAACGCTTTCAAAAAGCTTCGGGGGCGGAAAAACCCAAAAAGCAATAGCTCAACTGGTAAGGTTGAACGCGATCAGGAGAGCCTATGAACTTGAGAAACCTCGTATCCAACCTCGTATCGTCACTTATGTCCGTTTAAAAATTTCACCGGAAGAAGCCGCTCAACAGGCCGAAAAACTGGCCAAAAAGGCAGTTAGACAGTCCGAAATCCTTCATTTGTTATTAGAACACGTTCAGCCAGTTGCGCAAAGCAAAATATCAAAGAAACTAGGAATTACATCTTCCACTATCAAAGCGATGGAAAAGAAAGGCTGGTTGGAACTACAATCGGTCAGGGTTGATAGGGACCCGCTGGGTGGCCGGCAGGTAAATCTTTCCTTCGCTCTGCCATTGACTTCACCTCAGAACGAAGTATTCAGGTCAATCTGCGCCGCATTACACACAGCCAGCAGCCCGCCATATAAACCTGCGGCATTTTTATTACACGGAGTGACTGGAAGCGGTAAAACCGAAATATACCTGCGTGCTTTAGCTGAGACTGTTGCTCAGGGTAAGCGCGGGTTGGTACTGGTACCCGAAATCGCGATGACTCCCCAGATTATCGAACGCTTTGTTTCCCGCTTCCCCGGCCGGGTGGCGGTTTTGCATAGTCAACTGAGTCTAGGTGAACAGTTTGATGAATGGTGGAAGATTAAAAACGGCGAATTTGATGTGGTGATCGGGCCGCGCAGCGCTATCTTTGCTCCCCAGCCAGATTTGGGTCTAATCATTTTAGACGAGGAGCACGAATGGACCTATAAACAGGCAGACAAGTCTCCTTGCTATAATACCCGCGAGGTCGCTTTAAAGCGGGCGGAATTGAGTGGGGCGGTACTGCTTTTGGGCAGTGCCACACCTGATGTGGAAAGCTATTACAGATCTCAGAATGGAACTTATCAGTTATTGGAATTAATCGAGCGTATTACCACCGGAACAGCTTCCCCTCTGCCACCTGTGCAAATAGTGGATCTAAAAGATGAATTAAAAGCTGGGAATATCAGTCTGTTCAGCCGTTCTTTGCATTCTGCAATGGAGGCTGCGCTAACCAGTCATGAGCAGATCATACTATTTTTAAACCGGCGTGGTGGCGCCACTTTTGTAGAATGCCGGAGTTGTGGTTATGTGATCCGTTGTAAACGCTGTGAGGTGCCTCTCAGCTATCATTTCACAGAGGAGAGTCTGATTTGTCACCAGTGCAACTATCATACGGCAGTGCCGGAGGTATGTCCGCGCTGCCGCAGCCGTAAGATAAAATATTTAGGGGTGGGCACGGAAAAACTGGAGCAGGAAACAGCTAAATTATTTCCACAGGCCAGGATACTGCGTTGGGACAGTGATTCCGTGCAGGGGCAGGAACACCAGGCCATATTCGAAAAGTTTAAAAAAGGTGAAGCAGATATATTAATCGGTACTCAGATGGTGGCCAAGGGACTGGATGTGCCGGGTGTGACGCTTGTAGGGGTGATCAGCGCAGATGTGTCTCTAAACCTGCCTGATTTCAGGGCGGGAGAACGCACCTTCCAATTGTTAAGTCAGGTGGCCGGGCGGGCGGGGAGAGGTGCGGTGGTGGGTAAAGTCATAATTCAAACTTATTCTCCGGAACATTATGCCGTACGGGCTGCAGCGGCTCATGATTACCTAGCGTTCTATCAAAAAGAAATTGCCTACCGCAAGGAACTGCGCTATCCTCCTTTCAGCCGTTTAGCCAGATTGGTTTTTACACACCCCAATGATCAACGCTGCAGAGAGGAAACAGATCGGATGAGAAAAGCATTACTGGCTGAAATAGAGTCGAAAGGGCTAGCCGGATACAGCTTGATCGGCCCGGCGCCAGCTTTTATCCACCGCCTGCGCGGCCGGTTCCGCTGGCAGCTCATTTTACGGGCAGGCGACCCGGCCGTTTTGTTAAGCGATAAGCGTTTCCCGACCGGCTGGACGCTGGATATAGATCCTGTAGGGCTAATATAATAAAATTCTCTTTGCTTTAAGCATCTGAAGTCTTAGAATATAGATCATGGTTGAGTGATCCCTTAAACGTCTTGCTAACTTTATGAGGTAATTAACGTTTAATATAAGCAAAGCAAAAGTCAAAGGGCAAAAGTCAAAAGTTACAAGGCTAGTAAGGGAGACCGGAGTTTCATAAGGTCGGACCTGCATTGAGATAAGGCGACTGCGAGGTCCGACCTTTAGCCGTACACAGCTTGTAGTACTTTTAAAGTTAGCACGCATAATTAAATGATAGAGGGCCGGTCTGGACAAGTTATGACCGGAGCCAAATTTAAGGAGAGCGGAAAATGAAAAAAAGGTTATTAGTTATCCCCTTAATCCTGATTCTTATTTTGATATCAGTTGGCTGTAGTTCTAAGTCAACGGTTGGAGAAAGTGCTGCTTATCCTCCCATTGCCACTTCAGCGGTAACGCGAACTGCTCCTGCCGCTTATCCAGGGTACGCCCCTGCACCAACTACCCTGGCTCCTTCCTATACTTCTTCTAAAGATGGCTTCAATGGAGTCCAGTCCAACGGTGGATCCGAGATTATAGTTAATACCACTGATCGTATGGTTATCCGCACCGGTAACATGCAGCTCGTGGTCAAGGACATCGCTGGTTCTCTGGATGATATAGTAAAAATCGCCGCTGATAATGGCGGTTATGTGGTCACTTCCAATAAATGGAAAGAAAGTGAGAGGAATTTCGGCTCCATCTCGATTCGCGTAATGGCAAATAATTATGACAAAACTATAGCAGCTTTAAGGACTCTGGCGATAAGCGTTACTCAAGAATCCAGCTCCAGCCAGGATGTAACAGAGGAATATACCGACCTTGACTCCAGCCTGAAAAATCTTGAGGCCACCGAAGCCCAATTATTGAAAATCATGGATACCGCTACCAAGGTCGAAGATGTGCTGGCCGTTCAGAGAGAATTGACCACGGTCAGAGGCAATATCGAACGAACTAAAGGCCGCATGTTATATCTAGAGCGCACCAGCTCAACTTCTTTGATCAATATTAGTCTTACCGAGTCTGTTTTTGGCCTGAAGTTCAGCGCCGACAAGGTGCGGGTTAACACCAATGATTCAGTGACCTTTGTTCCCGAAATAACCGGCGGATTCCCCCCATTTAATTATCAATGGACATTCGGGGATGGTGAGAAAAGCGCTGAGGTTTCACCTTCGTATTCCTATAAAAATGGTGGCAACTATACAGTGATTTTAACCGTTACTGATGACAAGGGTTACACCAATCAGGTGGTTCGCGAACAATATATCAACGTCCAGAGCAGTTGGAACGCTGGCAGCGTTGCCGGGTCTGCCTGGAGCGCAGTGAAGGTTTTTGCGAAAGTAGTGGCCAATGTCCTGATCTGGATTCTCACTTTTGCCCCGGTTTGGATTATTGCCGGAGCTATTGTCTGGAGCTGCTTTTATTGGAAAAAACGCAAAGCCCGCAAGGCTGCAGAAAGGAAGTCTAAGTCTTAAAATAGATTGCAATAATGGGGGAAAACCCGGAGGAATGCTAACTCCTCCGGGTTTGTGTTAGCATTAAATGGATAGGGTTAATAACAAAAATAGCGGATTATCAGGAACAGATTTGGAAAAAATCCACAAAAAACATAAAGAACATTTCTCCAAATCGCCAGTTAAAAAACCAACGTTGAGCCCAAAATGGCAACTGGCCATATTTATTCTGGCGATAAGTTTAATTTACTGCGTTCTTTTTAATACGATTTATACTACCCCATATACTGCCGTAGGTAGTATATTCTTGGATTATGCCTCTCAGGTGATGCAGGGGCACATACCTTATTTGGATTTTAATTTTGAATACCCACCGCTGTCTTTGTTGTTCTTCATCTTGCCCCGGCTGGTTTCCAGCGCTATTCCGCTTTATACCGTTCTCTATAAAGCGGAAGTATTGCTGGCTATTATGATTGGCTTGTTTATAATTTATTTGATTTCACGGCGGCTGGGCAAGGCGCCCTGGAAAATGCTGCTGGTTTACACCTTGTGTATTCTGGCGGTCGGCCCGATCGTGGCTGAACAGTACGATATATTTCCGGCTATCTTAACTCTGGGGTCGTTATATGCTTTTCTTTCAGGAAAAAACAAGACTGCCTGGGCTCTCCTGGCATTAGGTGCTTTGACTAAGATTTATCCGCTTTTTCTGATGCCGGTCTATTTGGCGATATCTTTACGTAATCGCCAGTCCCGCTCCGCTGGAGTGGGTATTCTGACCGGGTTGCTGGTTGGAGCGGTATTTACACTCCCTTTTGTTTTTATAGGATCAGACAGTATCAAGAGCCTGGTTGAATATCATCTCCAGAGAGGAATTCAGTTAGAAAGTACATACAGTTCCTTTTTACTAATTGCTAGTAAATTGGGCCTGGCCCAGATTAATGCTATCTTCGATTTTGGTTCCTGGAACCTTACCGGAGGCCCGGCTGAAACACTGACCAAACTATCGAGCTATTTTCTAGTTATTTTATTAGTGTTGGCTTACTGCTTTATCTACAGGAGCATTAAACCCGGCAAAAGCCAATCCACCCGCCTGGGGACGTACGCTTTGCTGGTGCTGTGTATTGTTCTTATCACCAGTAAAGTTCTCTCTCCCCAGTATTTAATCTGGCTTATTCCGCTTATTCCGCTGGTTCTACCGCGCGGCAGAGATATTATTTTGGGGCTCTTTATCCTGATAGGTGCCTTAACTTATTACCTTTTCCCACATGCCTATATGAACCTTACCCGACTGGAAATCGTGCCGGTGACTGTTCTTTTTTTCCGCAACCTTCTCCTGATCGCTTTGACTGTGTTGACTGTGGCAGGCCTGCGTTATATGAAAGCCTCGGAATAGAGCCTCAACTGTACCTCAATAAATGGATTTGCTAAAATAAGGTAGTTATTTTGACATCCAGGGGTGGTAAATGGCAGTCATTCCCATCCGGACTCTGCCCGATCCGGTTTTAAGACAAAAAGCTAAAAAAGTGCCCGGTGTCGACCCTTCGATCCGTAAATTAATTGGCAATATGATCGAGACTATGTATGAGGCCAATGGGGTCGGTCTGGCTGCTCCGCAAGTGGGCGTGTCCCTGCGTATAGCAGTGATCTGCATGCCAGAAGAAGAGGCTGAAGAGATCATTTTAATCAATCCGGAAATCATCAAAAAGGCCGGGGAGCGCGAGATTGAGGAGAGATGCCTCAGTGTTCCTGGATATGCTGGTATGATAAAAAGGGCTGTGAGTGTGACAGTCAAAGCCCGTGATATCAATTTCAAAGAAATTCGTATTAAAGCAGACGGTTTATTAGCCCAGGCCCTTGAGCACGAGATAGAACATCTTCAGGGTGTTCTGTATGTTGACCACCTAGTGTCACCAGACTCATTGAAAAAAGTAACCGCAGCTGATTCTGAAAACGAATTCCAGCCCGACTAGATAGTCCTCATTTATTCTTCACACTACTGATCGAGTTTAATCTGCACAGGGTTTATCGGCATGATTTTAGCTTGCTAATAGCATTGGCTTTGTTTTATAGTTGAACGGTAGAATTTTGGTTTGATGGAGCAGTTATTCATTGCAGTTTAACGAGGAAAAACTGAACCTCTTAAAGCAGGTTGATAGTTTCTTGCAGGAACGTCAGATAGAAGCTTATCTGGTAGGCGGGTTCGTCCGTGATTTATTGATCGGGCGGGAGACTGCCGATATCGATCTGGCGGTCCAGGCGAATGCTTTAACCACAGCTCAGGAAATGGCGGCAGTGCTACAAGGCAAGTATGTTCCTCTGGACGAAGAGCACGGCATAGCCAGGGTAGTTCTTTTTCCCACTTCGGAGGCTGCCAATTCAAGACCGTGGTATATCGACCTTTCCAGTATCGTTGGTGGGATTGAAAATGATCTGGGCCGGCGCGATTTCACGATAAACGCGATGGCTGTCCCTTTAAGGTCTTTTTTAGGGGCGACGTCTGCACTTGAGGTTATTGATCCATTTAAGGGAAGAGCTGATCTGGATAAGCGGCAAATTCGAGCGGTAAGCCAGACTGTTTTTATAGACGATCCCCTGCGTCTCTTGAGGGCTATCAGGTTAGCAGCGGAATTAGATTTAACGATTCTACCTGAGACTGAAATTTTGATCCGCCAATCCGTAGCTCTGATCACGCGGGTGGCCGGGGAGAGAATTCATGACGAGTTGGTTAGAATCTTTAATACCCTACAAGCCGGGCGTTTTGTACGCTTTATGGACGATCTAGGCTTGCTCACTGCGCTTATTCCCGAATTGGAGAGTGGACGCAGCGTGGAACAGCCCCAGGAGCATCACTGGAAGGTGCTGGATCATGCTATCGAAAGCATTAGCGCGGCTGGATTTTCAATAAGGCAGGGGCAATGGGACTACGGCAATGCAGCACTTCTGAGTGATATTCCCTGGTCAGAGGATATGGACCTGTATTTTCATAGTGAGGTAGCTGGCGGCAGCACGCAGGCAGCTTTATTAAAGCTGTCCGCTCTTTTGCATGACATTGCTAAACCGGAAACGAGGATTTTGTCAGGGGAGAAGATCCGCTTTTATGGGCACGATATTCAGGGCGCAGATAGGGTCAAGGTAATTCTAGAACGCCTACGTTTTAGCAATAAAGAGATTGACCTGGTAGAGAAGATGGTGCGCTTTCATATGCGGCCGACTCAGATCGGGCATGAAGAATTACCTACCAGACGAGCGGTGTTTCGCTATTTTCGGGACACCGGCAACGCGGGGATAAGTGTGCTGTTTTTAAGCCTGGCCGATCACCTGGCCGCCAGAGGCCCTAACCTGGATACCGACCAATGGCGCTGGCATGTCAATCAGGTGGTCTTCCTATTAAATGAATACTTTAATAGGAAGGAGACAGTATCTCCAGTAAAATTAATTGACGGGCATGATCTGATCCATCTTTTCGGTCTGACCCCTGGTCAAGAAATTCGTGAAATCCTGGATTCGGTAAAGGAAGCCCAGGCAGCCGGCGAGATCGGTACACGAGAAGAGGCTTTATCTTACGTAAAAAATCAGCTATTATATAGGAAGCAAAATTTAGAAGGTTAGGGTGGTTATGCGCAGAAACACAAAAATTACATTCATGATTATCCTGGTGGTCTTTGTCTTAGCCGCTGTGATCGTTTTCCCCTTGAATAGCGGCTACCTCTTTAAAAAGCCGGTAAAGCTCGGCCTGGATCTGAGTGGTGGTGTACATCTGGTTTATAAAGCCGATTTATCTCAAGTTGCTACAGCGGATAAGGATTCGGCCATGGATGCTGATGTTACCTCGATTATCCAAAGGGTAGATGTTTTCGGTGTCCTCAATCCTAATGTCTATCGGCAGGGTTCCGACCGTATTGTGGTAGAGCTGCCGGGCATTGCGGATGTCGAAAAAGCTAAAGCCGTTATTGGTCAGACTACTGTCCTAGAGTTTGGTCAATTGGCGACCGATGCCAACGATCCTGACATTAAATGGAAAAACAGTCTGGGCAACTGGAAACCAGCCTTGGGGACATTAAACGGGGAGAAAAAAGCACTGACAAGCGCCTATTTTAATAAAAATACGTATGTTAATGTAGATAGTACGGGTAATATTTTGCTGTTATTCAACTGGGACGCTAATGGCAGTGTATTATCCAAAGAAATTACATCACGTATGGTCGTCAATCATGACCGCCTGGGTATTTTTTCCGGTGATTCGGCTTTGATGGGTGATAACGGAGGGCCGATTGCACCTTCGGTTAACGGTATTATTAGCGACAGTGGTGAGATATCAGGCCTGAGCCGGACGGAAGCCACCCAGTTATCTGCGCTGCTGAATCTGGGTAGAATACCAGTACCGCTCAGCCCAGTTTATGAAAGCACTATTTCGCCTGTGGCGGGCGCCAATTTCGTAGACCTGGCCTTAAAAGCGGCTATCATCGCTTTAATTCTGGTAATCCTGTTCATGTCCATCTATTATAAACTGCCTGGTGTTCTGGCCAGCGTGGCTTTGATTATTTACGCCCTGGTCAACCTGGCCATATACAAAGTGTGGCCTGTGACTTTGACTCTGGCAGGAATCGGAGGTTTTGTGGCCTCACTGGGCATGGCCGTAGACGCCAACGTGCTTATTTTTGAAAGGATGAAAGAGGAGCTGCGGGCGGGGCGTACAGTGGGGGCGGCCATTGAAGCTGGTTTTAAACGAGCCTGGTCTGCCATCTGGGACTGCAATGTCACCACTTTTCTAGCCTGTATTATCATGTACTGGTTGGGCAGCAGCGTGGCAGCCAGCAGTCTGGTTACCGGTTTTGCCCTGACCCTATTTATTGGTGTGGCGCTCAGCATGATCACCGCCATTACCGTTACCCGTACTTTCTTGCGAATGTTTATTGGTTCCAAAATAGCCCAAAAAACCTCACTATTTACGGTAATAGGAAGTAAGTAAGATGATGAAGATAGTTAGTAAAAGATTATGGTTTTTTATCATTTCAATAGTTCTGGTGGTAATCTGCATAGCTTCCCTGGCCGCCTTTGGCATCAAGTCTGGCGTAGAATTTGCTTCTGGGTCCATTTTAAGCATTTCTTTTGAAAAACCAGTGGCGCAGGGGGCCCTTACATTAGAATTTAACCAATTAGGTTATAAAAACGCTTTAATCAACACTGCAGGGTCAGCTGGTACGGATTTTATTATCCGTTCCTCTACTCTGGACGAGGCAGCCAAGACCAAGATCGTAAATACTTTGACAAGTTCATTTGGTGCATTGAAAGTTAACGAATTCGATAATATTTCTCCCATGATTGCAACTGAAACTACGCGTAATGCCGGTATCGCTGTTCTCATTGCTATCATTGCTATGCTTCTATACATCGCTTTCGCTTTCCGCAAGATGCCCAATCCATTCCGTTATGGTTTTTGTGCCGTTATCGGGTTAGCATTTGATATTATTATTGTTCTGGGAGTTTATGCCATATTGGGTGCCATTCGGGGTTGGGAGATCGACCTGATGTTTGTGGCCGGTCTGCTAGCAGTTCTGGGTTTCAGCATCAATAACACGATCATTGTGTTCGATAGAATCAGAGAGAACATGGGTAAAGGTATCAGTAAGGACATCGAAGAAGTGGCCAATTTCAGCATCGTGGAGACGCTGGGAAGGTCTTTCAACTCCAGCTTAACTGCTTTGATCACTCTGGTGGTTCTGGCTCTATTTGTTGGCGCCTCTATCCAGAACTTTGTGATTGTCTTAATGATAGGCGTGATTTCCGGTGTTTATACCTCCACCTTCCTTTCGCCTGAAATGCTAGTGTCGTGGCAGAAGAAGCAGTGGAAAGGTTCCACTGGTAAGGACAATGGTGTGGTGGCGGCTAAAGCTAAGATTTAAAATAGTAACTTAAATAATCAATCAAAAAGGCGGATAGTTTTGACTATCCGCCTTTTGGGTTTTAAGGTTTAATATAGGTCTATGATTTAATACCGATCTACGGTTTTATGATCACCTGCGGATTAAAACTGGTCTGCGGTCAGGGGGTCCCTATCATCGGCACTGGCGATCAGTTTTTCAACTTCATCATGATCGTTGCAAAAAGCATAAACATTGTCTCGGTTTATTACTCCATTGCGGTGTAAATTGACCAGTGCCTGGTCCAGAAGCTGCATGCCCAAACGAGCATGAGTGCGGATAGCGTTGGGCAGTTGGTGAATTTTACCTTCACGAATCAGGTTGCGTACAGCCGAATTGGCCAGCATGATTTCTACTGCCGCAGCGCGTCCCTTGCCGTCTTTCCTGGGCACCAGTGACTGGCACAGAATACCGATCAATAGAGAGGCAAGACGGGTTTGGGCGAGTTGTCTTTCATAGGGTGGGAACATATCTATAATACGCTCCACAGCCTGGTAGGTGCTGGGGGCATGGCCGGTGGTGAGCACCAGATGGCCGGTTTCAGCGATGGTCAAAGCTGCAGAGGCCGTTTCCAGATCGCGCATTTCACCCACCAAGATGACGTCAGGGTCCTGGCGTAAAACATGACGGAGGGCATCCGCAAAGGAATGCGTATCGTCGCCCAGTTCCCGCTGGGTGATATTGCATTTTCGGCTGGTATATACGTATTCAATAGGGTCTTCGATGGTGACTACCCGGCGGCTGGCAGTATTATTTAAATAATCGATCATGGCCGCCAATGTAGTGGATTTACCGCTGCCGGTCGGACCGCTGATGACCAGCATGCCGCGAGGTTTTAGAATCAAATCTTTACATAAGCCTGGGATATTAAGAGTTTCAATATCAGGAATGGTATTGGCGATTAAGCGCAGGGCTAGACTAATGGTGCCACGCTGCCAGGCTGCGTTGCAGCGTACGCGTACCACATCGGGCACTAAATAGCCGAAATCTAACTCCAGTTCTTTTTTAAATTCCGCCCTTTCCTGCTCCGTAGTAATCTGGTTAAAAGCCTCCTGCAGGTCCTGTGGGGTCAAGAGAATGTTATTTTCGGCGGGTACGAGTTCGCCGTGAAGTCTTAACATGGATGGACTGCCAACTGATAGATGCAGGTCTGAGGCCCCCAGGGTTTTAGCTAAGCGGATTAACGCAATTATATCCATAATTATTTTTTGTTCCTCTGTAATGAAATAGTAAATCCGATGATCTCAGTGGGCGTTTGTTCGTCTTCTGTTTGCGCTTCAGACACCGCAAAAGAAGTGACGGTAGTAGAGGAAAAACGTCCGGTTTGATCCAGATATCTGGCATAAGCTAAGACAGCATTTTCATTTGAGGAAGTGCCTTCAAGGATCATATTACCGGCGGATTCCCGGATATTATTTAAAGTTATGTGGAAATCCGGTCTGCCCAGCGCTGCGGCGATATCGCCGTTGACGATTTCTTGCTGAATTGCCAATGAATCTACCGAACCCTGGATTTTCTTATTTTCCGTGATGATAACAGCGATTTCTTTTTCTAAAGCAGCGACCGTCTTATTGAGGTTCTGTTTTTGCAAGACTCTCTGGGTGTATAGCTGGTTGGTGGTGTCAACGTTATTCTGGAGACTGGTTATATTAGCTGCGGTATTTTGAACAGTTATTAGCAACAGTATAGCAATACCGGTCACCACCACACTGGCCGGTATACCAAAGACCTTGGTCAAAGAAATTGGTTTTGGTAAATAGGGGGTGGGCAAGACATTTAAATTAGCCGCTCTGAAAGTACTCCAGCGCACAGAAGATGGGGAATCAAAGGCCATGGCGATGTTAGCCAGATAGCGTCCGGTATCGACCTGCTCAGCACCTTTTAAATTGGTAGTCAGCGGCACCACTTTCCGCTCAATCTTTTTAGACAGTCCAGCTTGTAAATCAGGCTTGCTGATAAAATCACCCGATACATAGACTTGAGCAGTGACGTCCAACGGTCTTTCAGGATTGTTGGTGTCGTAGAATTTGATGGTACGCTCAAGATCGTTGGCAACTAATTCGATCTTTTGTGCCCAACTCAGATCCCCGTTGGGGAAAGTAACGGTGCGGACGGGTTGCGCTACACCCTCCACCATGATCACGATATCGAATTCGGTAGGCTGCATATCAACCAGAATGGCAGTGTTATCAGGCAGCATTTTGGTCAGAACCAGGGGTTTGATAGCCATGCGGTATACTATTAAACCAGCTGCTTTGACTGTTTTAACCAGGGAATCAGTGGTTTTGCGGGGTGTAGTCGCCAGGAAAACATGAGTACGGTTTTTCTGGCCGGGCAGATTGCACCAGGACAAATAGAGCTGGTCCAGCTGTATAGGCAGTACCCGGCGGGCTTCCCTTACGACCGCTTCAGATTGCATAGCTTTGGGCAGCAGCGGCAGTGTGACCGGGCGGGTCAGTGAATGCAGGCCGCTGTAACCCAGAATGATTTTTTTCTTGCGGACTTTTTGAGTTTTAATAAGCTGTCTGATGCGGTTGGCTACTTCTATCTCGTCTGTCACAATTCCATCTGTGACCAGGCCGGGTTCTAACCTGATCTCTGCCCATTTGCGAATGCGTTGAGAACGTACGACCAGCAGACGTATGCTGGCATCATCAATAAAGAGCGTGATAATATCATTCCACATTGGTGTCACCCTTATAATCATAAATAATAATATTGATCATGGCGGCGGTATTGATGGGAAGAATAAAGGCAGGAGTCGGAGTAGGCGCGATTGAAGGAGTTGGCGTGGGTGTTGGTGTCGTGGTTGGCGTTGCAGGGGTCGTAGGTGTAGGAGTAGGTGTGTTAATGTCGACCTGATAGGCTTCCACTACGCTGGTGGGAAAAAGCGTCTTAATATTGCTGATAAATCCCGCGATATTGTCAATATTGCCTTCCACCCGAAGGTTAAAGGACAAGGCGGTAAATTCATTACCGGAATAAGTGCTATTAGATTTACCGCCGGAGTTGATATTGACTATTTTAAGATCGAATTCATGGGCGGAATTAAGAATGGTTTCAGTACCAGCGATATTGTCTACAGGTGCCGCGAGTTTAGCTTTAGCAGCAGCGATCTGGGCGGTGTAGAGCTCTTTTTCTTGAGTTAGCTGGTCTCTCTTAAGGGTTAAATCATCGATTTTGGTGAGAGCCAATTTTTGTTGGTCGGCAAGAAGAGTTTTCTCCAGATTCTGCTGCTGCTGGATTTGCTGGGTACGAACCATGCCGATCAAAAACGCGCCTAGCACCACAATACCCAAGATAAGTATTATCCAACTTGATTTACTGAATTTCACGATCGATCACCTCAATCCGTAACACTTTGATATTTTTAACCCATGCCACTGTACATGGAATACATGGCGGAGACCAGGGTAAGGGCCATTAAGCCTACCACCAGGCCGATGATGATAGTCATTACGGGTTGTATCATGTTGATAAAAGTCTTGGTCCTGTCTTCAGCTTCAGTTTCATAGTTCTGAGCGACTGCCAGAAGGGTATTATCGAGGTTACCAGTCTCCTCGCCGACTCTGACCATCTGGACTATCATGGGCAGGAAGACCGGATGTTTGGCCATAGGGCGGGAGAGACCTTCGCCTCCCAACATGTCTTCACGGATGCTGTTCAGGGCTTTGGTAATAAATTTATTGTTGCAGCCAGCGATTGCCAGAGGCAGTATCTCGGTTAAGGGCAATCCTGATTTGAATAGAATCGCAATAGTGCGGCAAATTTTGGCCAATTCATTATATTGATTAATGCGCCCGAAAATGGGGAATCTCAAGGACAATTTATCCCACTGGAAACGTCCGTCCGGGGTTTTAAGGTAGATAAAACCACCCACTACAAAGGCGGCCAATATAGCCATAATTAAGATTCCTTTTTGACGTAATAGTGTCCCGAAGTCCAGCATAAGCACCATCGAAGTGGGCATCTTGGCTCCCAGGGATGAATAAAGGCCGGCAAAGGCGGGTAAGACAAAGATGATCATAAGTGTTACCACAATAAGAGCCACAACCATGGTGATGATAGGGAAAGTCATGGCGTTTTTAATTCCTTTTTGTGAATTGACCTGTTTTTCAGAATGATCAGCCATCTGTCTGAGAATAACTTCCAGGCCACCGGTTTGCTCGCCGACCTTTAATGACTGGCAATGAATCTGCGAAAAGATTTGAGGATGTTGGCCTAAAGCAGCAGAAAGCTGGCTACCGGCACGAACGTCAGCGATAATTTCTGATAGCACTCTTTTGAAGATGCGGTTGCCAGCCTGGTTTTCCAGAAGTTCCAGAGCGGTGACGATATTCAAACCGGATTCAACCAGCAAGGCCATTTGGCGATAGAAAAGGACAATGTCAGTAGCCTTGATGGGAGACAGCCTGAGCAGTAGTTTATCCAGAGTGGGGTTACTGGCAAGCTCTCTTAGATTAATCACCTGGTAGCCGGCGACAGACAGCAGATTAGTGGCCTGCTCTTCTGTGTGGGCCTCCAGTTTGCCTTTGACGATTTCCCGGCTCTCATTATAGGCTACGTATGAGTAAACTATGTCTTTTACCTCGCAGGGTATAATATATTTCCTTTTTTGTTTCAGATTTATTATTGGTTAATTATTAGGCTAGTCCACGGCGTAGGCGTTGCGCAGCACTTCGGAAGGAGTAGTCATATTAGCCTTAACTTTGAGCATGCCGTCCTTCAATAGAGTGAGCATCCCGCTCTTAAGCGCCTGTGCGCGCAACTCCGAAGTTGATGTACCTTTAATCAACCCCGTTCTGATCTCGTCATTGATCTGTAATATTTCGAAGATGCCCATGCGCCCTCTATATCCGCTTTGGGAGCAGGCGGGACAGCCAGCCCCATACATGAATTCGGTGCGCTCATCGCGGGCTTCTCTGGTGTAAACCATTTGCTCAAGCAAAGAGACTCTGACAGGTCGGGCGCATTCGGGGCAGACACGGCGCACCATACGTTGCGCTACAATGCCGGTTAAAGAAGAGGCTACCAGGAAGGGTTCGATGCCCAAATCCAATAGCCGGAAGACCACTCCTACAGCATCGTTGGCGTGTATAGATGACAGCACCAGGTGCCCGGTTAAAGCGGACTGAACAGCGATGTTGGCGGTTTCCGCGTCGCGGATTTCACCTACCAGTATGACGTTGGGGTCCAGGCGCAGGATCGAACGCAGACCGCTGGCAAAGGTCATGCCGGCCTTGGTATTGACCTGTATCTGATTGATGTTTTTAAAGCGGTATTCAACAGGGTCTTCTACAGTGATAATGTTTCTGCCTATGCGATCCAGACAGTTGATGGAAGCGTATAGTGTTGTCGTCTTGCCGGCGCCGGTGGGGCCGCTAACCAGGATCATGCCGTAGGGCACCTTTAGCATTTTTTCATAGGTGGTTAACGAATCATTGGAAAAACCCAACTCGGGCAGGGTCATAGTAGACCTGGCCTTATAAAGCAACCGTAAGGCAGCCATCTCACCGTATACGGTAGGGGTGGTGCCGACACGGATATCGATAAATCTCCCCTTGGCTTCTACTGAGAACTGGCCGTCTTGAGGGCGGTGACGGTCCGCGATATTCATGTTAGCCAGTATTTTAATACGGGAGATCAGGGGAATACAGGTGGCTGGAGGTAAAGACAGAGCGTCTTGCAACGTACCGTCTATACGGTAGCGTACTCTTAATTTATCTTCTTGCGGCTGTAAATGAATATCGGAGGCGCGGGCTTTAACCGCTTCATCGATGATTAAGATTAGAGCTTGTGCGACAGGAGCGTCTGTAACAGTGGTCAAACGGATATGATCGCTATCGCCTTCCTCACCGGACGGGATATAGGAGACCTGTTTTTCTATCTCCGCGTAGGAGCGGTAGTTGAAATCAATGGCTTCTTGTATCTCGTCCCGTGGTGCTGCCTGTGGTTCTACACGCAGGTTACTTTGGTGGGCCAAGGCTTCCAGGGCAAAGATATCAGAAGGATTAACCATAGCCACAATAAGTGCGTTACCGCTGATTCTGACCGGAATGGCGTTATACTTACGCGCCATGTCCTCCGGAATCAAGGCGATCGCTTCAGGCTGCGGGAATTGTTTTCTTAAATTGATCCGAGCTTCAGACATACATTTACCCTTACTTTTCCAGTATAATTATGAAGGAACGTACAGGAAATTCTATACTCAGTTGAGATCGGGAACAATAGCGATTTAGTCATGTGACCCTGACTTTGGTAATAGGTAATTAGGGTTGCAATTTAGAGAGTAATCCAGGATGCTGGTTGACAAATGAGGTAAAATGTAATATAAATATTACAAATAGTTAGAAATACACGACTTAATCTCGGCTAAATATTATTAAACGGAGATTATTGATGAATAATAGTGTGGTGATCTTCGTCCCTAATATCATCTTGTTAGCACTATTTATCATTATTCTCTGGCGGCGTCGTTCTTTAAAAGGATTTGACTGGGTGGCTCTGATTACGATTGTGCTGGGTGTTTCATTACTGGCAGTAATTGCCACCAGGATCATACAGAGCCCTGACACGGATTCAAAATTCTTACAAATAGGTTTATTCCTGGTTCCGACGGTAATATTTATACTCTACCTTCTCTTTATTTTTCGCGTTCTGACTATCGAGATCGTCAAAAACAAACTGCATTTTGATGAACGTCTAACTACCGTTAATGCTAAAAGTGCTCGTAATGCTTTGGTAGCCACCTATTTAAGCGCCGTGGTGAATTTGATACTTTTTCCTGATATAACACGAATATGGTTACTGGGCATTCTCGCTTTCAGTCTAGTGGTTTATCTGCTGTCTCTGATCATTTATCATTACAGAAGTTTTGATTAGGCAGCAGCTTATCAATTTTGTTTTAAGTATTGCTTTATGATAATTAAAACTAGAATTAAAGAACTCAGGGCCAGACTAAATTTAACCCAGGATGAACTGGCAGAAAAGGTGGGTGTGACCCGCCAGACTTTGCTTTATCTGGAAAAGGGCAAATACAATCCTTCTCTGTTCCTGGCCTATAAGGTAGCTGAAGTTCTCAAGTCTACCATAGAAGATGTCTTCATTATTGAAGATGATCCCTGATCGTTAAAACCGAATCAAAACGTGCACGTTTGTAGATACTTTTAAAAACAGGTATAATAGGCGCTGGGTTGTGCGAGTAAGCCAACCGGCTTGTCAGCCAGGACTAGAGTCCACCCGGCAGCAAAAGGAGGAGTATTTCTTGGGTAAAATTAATGTAGCTATTATCGGTGTAGGAAATTGCGCATCATCATTGGTTCAGGGTGTTCATTATTATCGCAACGCTAAAGAAGGCGATGATATTCCCGGGCTTATGCATGTCACTCTGGGTGGCTATCATATCAGCGATATTAATTTTGTAGCTGCTATTGATATTGATATCACCAAAGTTGGCAAGGACCTCTCAGAAGCTATTTATGCCGCTCCTAATAATACATATAAGTTTTGCGATGTTCCTCATACCGGAGTAAAGGTTGTTCGTGGTATGACTCATGACAGTCTGGGTAAATATTTATCTCAAGTCATTGTAAAAGCTCCCGGTGAGACCGCTAATATCGTCAAGATTTTAAAAGATAACAAGGTAGATGTGGTACTTAACTACCTTCCTGTTGGTAGCGAATCGGCTACCAAGTGGTATGTTGAGCAGATTCTTAACGCGGGCTGCGCCATGGTAAACTGCATCCCGGTATTCATCGGCAGCAGAAAAGATTGGAGTGATCGCTTTGCGGCCAAAGGTTTGCCCATTATCGGTGACGATATTAAATCTCAGGTGGGAGCGACCATCGTCCATCGTGTTTTAACCAAGTTGTTTGTTGACCGCGGCGTCAAACTGGAAAAGACTTATCAACTTAATTTTGGCGGCAATACCGATTTCTTGAATATGCTAGAAAGGGAAAGACTGGAATCCAAGAAGATCTCAAAGACTGGCGCCGTAACTTCTCAACTACCTTACAAGTTGCCGCCCGGGGATATCCACGTTGGTCCCAGCGATTATGTGCCTTTCTTGTTGGATCGCAAATTCTGCCATATTAGGATGGAAGGCCGCACTTTTGGTGATGTACCGTTGCTGGTGGAAACCAAACTGGAAGTCTGGGATAGCCCCAATTCCGCCGGCGTAGTAATTGATGCTATTCGCTGCTGCAAACTGGCGCTGGATAATGGACTCAAGGGTGAGTTGATTGGTCCGTCTTCCTATTTTATGAAGACACCCATGACCCAATTTTCGGATTCGGAAGCTCATCGATTGACTCAGGAGTTTATTGCCACTTACGCTCAGAAAGCTCCCGCTGTAGAAAAGAAAGCTAAAGCTCCTGTAATTGAAAAGAAAGCCAAAGCTTCCAATTCGAAAAAGGCCAAATAAAAAAGCTCAGGTAAAGGAATACAGACACAGCGGATGAAAATCGCACTGGTTTCGCCGTATGATTTTTCCTATCCGGGTGGGGTGTGCCGTCACATTAGCAGCCTCGAGTACTACTTTACCCGAATGGGGCATGTAGTTAAGATTATCGCACCGGCTTCCACTCCTGTAACCGGTTATGGCGATCGTTTTATCGCGATAGGGACACCGAGGCCGATTCCGGCCAGCGGATCCATTGCGCGTATCACCATTTCGCTTAATTTGGCTGAAAAGGTCAAAGAAGTTTTAGAAAAAGAAAAGTTTGATATTATTCATTTACATGAACCACTGGTCCCCACTTTATGTCCAACTGTGTTAAGGCTCTCCAAAACCGTTAATGTAGGCACTTTTCACGCGACTGAAAGCAAGCCCAGCTATCGCTGGGCTAAGCCCTTCTTAATGAGTGGTTTGTATAAAAAATGGTTTAATAAATTAGATGGGCGTATAGCTGTCTCCCGTCCCGCTCTGGACTACGTTAATAAACACTACCCGTGCAACTACGATATTATCCCCAATGGCATTGAACTGGATGATTTCAGACCTGATCTGGAGCCGCTGCCTGAATTCATGGACGGCAAAATTAATCTGCTTTTCGTGGGTCGTATGGAAAAGCGGAAGGGGTTGGAGTATCTCTTAAAGGCCTACCGTTTAATCAAGCCTGATTGTCCGGATTGCCGTTTGATAATTGTAGGTCCCGGGACACACTCGCGTGAAAAATATGAAAAAATGGTAGCGGAAGCCGGGTTGGCGGACGTGGTATTTGCCGGTAATGTGGATTATAAAATCTTGCCCAGATATTACAGGACCGCTCATATATTCTGCGCCCCAGCCACAGGACACGAGAGTTTCGGTATTATTCTATTGGAAGCCATGGCGGTGGGTACGCCCGTGGTAGCTTCCCGTATTTCGGGATATGCCAGCGTAATGACTGATGAACAAGAGGGGTTGCTGGTACCTCCCAAGCAGGAAGTTCCCCTGGCCCAGGCGATCGCCCGCCTGATGAAGAATCCCGGTCTACGTCAACAGTTGGGGCAAAACGGGATTCAGACCTCTTCAAAATATGGCTGGCCAGGTGTTTCACAGAGGGTTATGGACTATTATACCAGGACAATCATCTCAAAAAGCGTCAAAGTTTAAGCGGTTGTCCAGGGAGTCACCTAGCTTCTTCTGGCCAGCCTTTCCAGTTAACAAATATGCTACGGGGAGGGTCAAAATCTCAACTGCAAACCAGACCAATAAATCTACTGCGAAATTGCAAGTTTTCAGGAAGTCAATTGCCGTGATACTCACCAAACCGGTTGTCACACTCTTGGCAAAAACCGGAGTTACACCCAACATGGTGACCTGGTTCGGCTTTGTTTTGATATTGGCCGCAGCTGTGCTGGCAGGGATGGGGCTTTTGGTGGCTGCTGGTTGTGTCCTAGTGGTATCGGGTTATTTTGATATCATAGACGGGGCACTGGCCCGTGGTACTAATCAGGTAACGCGTTATGGAGCAGTGCTGGACTCTACTCTGGACAGGGTTTCTGAGGCAGTCATTTTGCTGGGCATCGCGGCTTTTTATCTTTTTAATCCCGCGGCCCATTTTGAGTGGATCGTGCTTTTGATTGGATTGGCAATATTGGGTTCTTTCCTGGTCAGCTACGTCCGTGCCCGGGCGGAGGGTATCGGCCTGGAGTGTCAGGTAGGGATATTTACAAGAACGGAGAGAGTGATTATACTGGCCTTGGGTCTTTTATTCAGCGGAATTGATATGCTGCTGGTCGTTGTTCTTATTATTATAACGGTACTGAGTTTAGTGACTATTATGCAGAGAATGGCGTATGTGGCCAAACAATTAAAGAAGTAAAGAAATCGGAACTCGGGGGGTACACAATGTCCGTAATTGCTGTGGTTGGGGCTCAATGGGGCGATGAAGGCAAAGGTAAAATCATCGATATGCTGGCGGAACAAGCTTCTCTAGTTGTACGTTATTCAGGTGGAGATAATGCCGGGCATACAGTGATCAATAATCAGGGTGAATTTAAACTGCATATTGTACCCTCAGGTGTATTTTACGCGCATACCACCTGTATTATCGGCAATGGTGTGGTAATCAATCCCACAGTTTTGCTGGGTGAGATGGACGAATTGAAGAAACGCGGTGTGGATATCAGCCGTCTTTATATCAGCGATCGCGCTCATCTTATTATGCCTTATCATATCTTACTGGATGGGTTGGAGGAGGATGCTCTGGGGTCTAAGGCCCTGGGCACTACCCGCAAAGGGGTAGGTCCAGCCTTTACCGATAAAGCAGCCCGTTTGGGTATTCGGATGGGAGATTTACTGGATAAAGCGGGTTTCAAGAGCCGGCTTGAAACAGTGTTGACTGGCAAGAATCAGATACTGACCAAGGTTTATGGAGTCAAACCGCTTTCCTTAAAGACAATCTTTGACCAATATTGTGAGTTTGCTAACCGATTGTCTCCATATATCTGTGAAACTACCTCAATGCTGGAAAAAGCGGCAGTTAATCGCGAGATAGTTTTATTAGAGGGAGCCCAGGGCGTTTTATTGGATCCGGATTTTGGGACTTATCCTTTTACAACTTCTTCTTCGCCTATGGCTGCGGGAGCTTGTCTGGGTGCGGGTATCAGTCCGATGCGGGTCAAGCATGTTCTGGCAGTTTTTAAAGCCTATTGCACCAGGGTCGGCAGCGGACCAATGCCTACTGAATTAAAAGATAAAACTGGAGATGCTATTCGACAGTGTGGTCACGAGTACGGTACTACTACCGGTCGCCCCCGCCGCTGCGGATGGTTTGATGGGGTGGCAGCCGCTTTCAGCAATCGTATTAACGGCTATAATGGTATCGCTTTAACCCGGCTGGATGTTCTGGACCAATTCCCTGAGCTTAAGATTTGCACAGCTTATAAGCTGGATGGCAAAACCATTCATGAGTTTCCCAGCAGTGTGGCTGAAGTGGGTAGGTGTCAACCTATTTATGAGGAAATGGAGGGCTGGATGACCGATATCAGTGATATCCGTCAGTATGCGCGCTTACCGGCAGCTGCCCGGCGCTATATCCGCAGGCTGGAAGAGCTTTGCGGCAGTCCGGCAAAATTGGTTTCCGTCGGTCCAAAACGCGACGAGACTATCATTCGTTCCTCTCTGGTTTAATTTAAATCAGTCCGATCCAATCCCCTCTATTGATATCAATAGAGGGGATTTTTATTATTAAAAGTATTTTCCACCTTTTAAGACCCATCAAGGACTAAATACCCATAAGAAAAAGGACTAAATAGATATTGTTCACATAATGGATGATTGCTAAACTCAAATGTGGCCAGGCGGGGGAAAAGGGTTTATGCAAGTATATAGATTATGATGAAACAACAGGGTTTCTCTTTAATTGAGGTTCTTTTGGCAATGGCTATCGTGGGTATACTAGTAACTGCCATCCCTGGTGGCTTATCAGTGGCTCATAAAACAACCATAATTAGTAACGAACTCACCACGACTGAGAGTATCGGCCGCAGCCAGATGGATTATATCCAGAACCAAACTTATGATAAAACCAATAATCCGCCTGTTTACGCTGTATTATCCAATTTGCCCATTGGTTATAGCATCACATCCATGGCTGCGCGGTTGGATCCCCTGGGAGATGGCACTGCCAACGACGATGGCATTCAGAAGATTACCATAAATGTAAAACACGGGACTGAGACCGTTTATACTCTGGTAGATTTCAAAGGGAACCTTGTTCGGTGAGAAGGATATGATAGCGGAGATTAAGAAACATAAAGCTTTCACATTAATCGAAATGATTATTGCGGTGGCGCTGGTCGGAATTCTAGGCGCGGGTATCACTACCTTCACCGTGCAGACGATTACGGAAACTAAACGAAGCAGTAATCATATGCAGGTTATCCAACAGCTACAGAACGCTGGTTTTTGGGTGAGCCGCGATGTTCAAATGGCCCAGACTGTGACACCGGGCCCCAGTGCGGGGTTTCCTCTTCAGGTAAACTGGACAGATCAAAATCTAAATACTTTTCAAGTTACCTTCAGTTTAAGTGGTGGCGTCATTAAGCGCAGCCTGGTTAAAAATGGTCAGGCAGCCGTGACCACCACGGTTGCGCAGTTTATAGACTCAACTCCCAGTCTCACTAACTGTACCTATGCCAATAATCTTCTCACCTTCAATATAACCTCTAAGCTGGGGAAATCAAGTATGAGCAGGACTTATAAAATTAATAAAAGACCGGGGTAAAAGACGATGCGACTTTTAAAGATCCTCAATAAACCACAAGAGGGGCAAGTTCTCATCCTGATGGTATTGATCATTTTTGCCGTCAGTAGTCTAGTCATGATTCCCCTGCTTAATTTCATGAGCACAGGCGTGATCACTAACAAAAAAGAAGGCCAGAATACTCAGGAAGTTTATGCCGCTGAGGCGGGGGTGCGCGACGCTATCTGGAAGATCCAGAGAGTGGTGCCAGGTCTGCCTAAAACCCAATCCGACTCAGCTCTGCAATATACTGTTTCCGGCGGCGTCAACGGGAAATCTGTAAATGTGACGGTAAGCTGGATTGACTCGGCGACCTATCGGGTTCACTCAGTAGCGGCCAATCCCTCAACTGGTCATACTGGCAGCATTGATTCTGATATCCAAATTGGGAATACCGGTGGTATTGACCTCTCCGCCTTCACTAAATTTGCCCTGACCAGTCCAGGGACAATCACGACCAAGAACAATGATGTTATTAACGGTGATGTCTGGGTGCCATCGTTGAGTTCTTATTCAGGCGTGCCTCCTACAGGCACGATCAATGTCGCTCCGGTGACTGGCTGGCCGACGGCCGCCCAGTTACAAACATTTTTTTCATCCCAGGTGGATATGACCGCGCCATATTCCGCAAATACCATTAATGTCAGTCAGTCCGGCCAGAGCGGCCCTCTGTATGTCTTTACTGCAGGGTCTCCTACCAAGACTTATACTATAACCGGAAGCGGTCAACTCAAGGGTTCGATTTATGTGATCGGCAATGTTAGTTTCGATCAGCAGACCAACCTGAATCTTAACGGGTTTACTATTTTCGCAACCGGCAGCATCAGTACAGGGACGCAATCTTATGTCTCTGGCCCAGGGGCGATCATCGCGGTGGAGAATGTAAGTTTCCAACCCCATGTTACACCGAACTATATTTTTGTGATGTCAGTTGGCGGAGCAATCAATCTGCAGCCTAATGGAAACTTTGTGGGAGCCCTCGCCGGTGATACCACCATTACGCTGCAACCGAATTGCTCGGTTTCCTGGACAGCTCCCGGGGTGGGCAATCTGGATGTGCCGGGCTTATTTAATGTCGTTCAAAAGATCAAAACCTGGACGATTCACTAAATTCTCCTCGTGTCACTCAATTAAAAATTACTCAATTCGCAGGAGTAGATTTTTGTGTCTATCCAATACGCTCTATCTGCCCAAAAACCCTTGGTTTGTTCAGCACCCATTCAATGGGCTAAAAGGCCCAACCCCTATAAATAAGCGGAAGCAGAATTTTTGTTTTCAAGAAGGCTGTCATTCTGGAGTCACGATAATCCCATTATTCCATACCTGCACGAAGAAATTGGCGGTAGGGAGAGAAATCCTTGGCCACAGGAACTCCACCCTGAGATTTCCCTCGATTCGCTTCCCCGATAGATATCCCGATTCCTTCCAGTCATGCGGGATTCACGACGGGACCTTCGGCAGGCTACATACAGGACAAAGACGATCATGCTGGACAGGTCGCGGCTCTCAGAATGACACTGCGTGAGGGGTAAACTTGTAACTTGAAACCCTCAACTCAAAACCATTATTGTTTGTGGTCAATCATGGGTGACTGCCTCTGAAATTAATCGAAATTTGAACTTTCGTTGAATAGAAGCGTGTCATTCTGGAGGGAGCTTGATACTTTTCATCGTCTATCGCAACTACGAAGAATTCTGTGGAAGGGGAAAAACTGTAACATTCTCACGCCAGTGCAATTATTGGCAATTACTTTGCTGGCTTGAATTAAGGAAATTCTACTGACAGATAATTAGAGGAAGTCGGGGCAACAAGCTTTAATAATAATATATAATAAAGAAGAAGCCTACCAGCCAAATTAGAGGGCGGCTGGTAGGCTTATATGCGAGTCTAAAGGTGATTAATATACTTTAAAACCTAAGGATATGAAAGTTGGTATACGCTGCCATCTGTGCCAATAGCATAAGTACCATGTAGTTTTCCTATGCCTCCGCTAATAAAGTCTCCAACAGCGTAAACACCAGCTGGGGTAGTGACTGTTACTGTCAGGTTAACTGGACCGGTGGCATTTAAGTTGCAAGCGCTAACACTGGAAAGCGGAAAAGAATCTGCTGCTGGTGCGATAGATATTCCAGTTTGTCCAGATGCTAAACTCCCTACTGATGCATCTGCCATAACCGCGGTAATAGCGGTTTGGACATTTGCTACTTCAGTTGCCGCAGCCTCAGCCTTTCCTCTGCCGATGAATTTACCTACATTCGGGATGGCCACAGCGGCCAGGACACCCAGGATGGCTACCACGACCAGCAACTCGATCAGGGTGAAGCCCTTCTTTCCGTACTTGAAGCTCTTGAAGAATTTCTTAAACATCTAGTCCTCCTATTTTTCACCTATATATTTTTCTTTTTTCTCAGCTCAGGAAATTTAGTGAACAGTTACTACTTTATCACAACTAAAAAATCACACAATCACCCATAGGTCATGCCGTTTTTATAAGAAGAAAGTCCTGTTTTGAGGCTAATCCTGTGTTGTAATGTAATCGCCTTGCATAGCTCCAAAGTACGGGTTACTTTAGGCAGAGCCAGGTGAAATCGAGCTTTTTTGAATGTACGGGCTATTGACGCGAGATTAAAAAGCAGGCACAATAGATAAACATATGGCAATATATTTAACCGTCATCTTCGGCTTAATGGGCGCGGCTATTGGCAGTTTTATCAATGTCTGCGTGGACCGTATACCGGCGGGTAAGTCTTTGACCGGGCCGCCTTCACATTGCGACTCATGCCAGCGGCAGCTTAGCTTTCTGGATTTGTTTCCTATCTTGAGTTATATCTTTCTGCGCGGGCGCTGCCGTTATTGCGGCGCCAGGATTCCCTTGCAGGTATTATTAGTTGAACTGGGCTGCGGATTATGGACAGCCTTAGTGTTCTGGCAGAAGGGGCTGTCGGCTGATTTCGCGGTTATTGCTTTCTTCTCCCTGGTTTTTATCCTCATCGGTCTACTGGATTTAAAAACCCGGCTGGTTTACGGTGTGATCATCTGGCCGGCTATTGGAGTGGCACTGCTGGCAGCAGCTTTCATACTGCCTCAAGGAATAATAAACAGCCTGGAAGGCTCAGCATTAGGGGCCGGTATACTGCTTATCCCTTTTTTAGTCACCAGGGGAGGTGGTATGGGTTTTGGCGATGTTGAGATCGCTTTGTTGATCGGACTGCTAACCGGTTTTTATGGAGTGGTTGTACCGATTCTGCTGGGTATTATCCTTGGTGGAGTTGTGGCCATTATTTTATTGGCATTTCGTATCAGGGGCAGAAAAGACGCTATTCCATTTGGCCCTTTTCTCTCAATCGCGGCCATAATATCGATGTTATGGGGAGTACATATTATGAATTGGTGGTTAAAAATGTTTGCTTTTTAGTCGAGTTACCGATTACATGGATGTCGGGGAAAAACCAGGTGAATTCGTTCAGATAGATGGGTGACACTTATAATGGTGTCATGAGAATAATAAACGGAGTAATACCCGGGACCTTTAGTTTAGCCAAATTAGAAATTAATCTTTCTAGAGAAGCTAAGCTTCGTTTGAGCTGGTTTGAGT
>JANYAV010000002.1 GCA_025361145.1 Dehalococcoidia bacterium
CGATGATTGGCAGTTCACTAACTACGGCTCCTACATCGCTAAAGGAGGTCACTGCACTGGACAGAGTATGACCTCAATGTGGTATTACGAAGTGCAACCGGATGGAAAAGGTCTGACTCTTTACGGCCGTTATGATAATAATGGAGATAAGCCGGCAACTCCGGCTTTATGGCAGGATGACTCCATGGGGTATAGATTCTCTTCGGTGGTCTGGAAAGAGATGGACTGGGGCAGCTGGGGCAGGAAAATGACGGAAAAATACGCGGCTAAAATTGATGCTGCTACCTTTAAAATGTTCCAATATACCATGCAGTTGACGGGGCAACCGCAAATGACTGAGATATGGAATACCCAGGTTGGCGGCGGCCACGCCATGGTGGTCTACCGGATATTTCAAAATAATCTGTATATAGCCGATCCTAACTATCCGGCCAATACTGACCGGCGGATTGAGTATAAAGACGGCAAATTTGTGCCCTACAATTCAGGAGAAAACGCAGAGGAAATAGCCAACGGGAACGGCAAAGCCTACGATTCAATCACTTACGTAGCTAAAACTTCACTGACGGATTGGAATAGTCTATCCACTCATTGGGCTGAGTTAAAAGCTGGGACAGTTGGCAATGGTATTTTCCCCAATTATCAAATCGAATATAAAGGTGTAGATGGAAAGTACACGGAACTGAAAGACGGCTATGTTTCTCCTGATAAGCTCATCGATATCGCTGTTTCCTCTAATACTCCCGATACAGCCTGGGCCGTTTACCGTGACGGAGTGAAACTTAAACGGGATGCCAATGGCAATTACGAGCTACTGTCAGGCATCAATAAATTGGGAATATATGTCGTTGCCAGGGTTGATGCTTTAGATCAAAATAACAATCCTATAAAGGTCGCTAAATATGTTGATTTCAAGTATATCAATGTAGAATTTCAGGATAATCAGTGTAAATCACCTCCACCAAAGGAGATACTGGAAAAATTGCAGAAAACCACCACCTTTAAATGCGAACTGCTGAACCTGCCGACCACGATAGAAGGGCAAGGGTCGATGAACAGGTGGGTGCCCGGATTCAAATTTACCAAGCATTTCTATGTGCCTGGCAACGTTATTGCAATGGGCGGCAGCGGTGCCATGGCCATAACCTGGTCGGGAACCTCGTTTAGCGGCGGCGGAAGTGAGGCTTATCCTGACAAGCTGACCGGCAACGTTTGTTATAACAACGGCAAACTGATGGTTTCTTTTGATTACGCAACTAACGATCCTAAAGATAATCTCACCATGAGTGTGAAAAATGTACCCTGCGATCCCCAGTACTTCATGGATCCCAAGTATGCTTATAATGGCAAATCAATGCTGCAGTATATGAACACCGAAGCTCCGATAGTCAAAAACTATGTGACCACCCTGGAATGGAACAGTCACGAGGAACTTCCTGCCTTCGACCGCCCGCCGGAAGTGTGGGATGCCAAACTCACCGCCAAGGACTGGTCAACTACCTGCGGTTTCGGTTTAACTTTTGACTAAACAAAAAGGGCAGAGGATTCACTAAAAACATAACAGCACCCAGGGATTTAATTATTGACCTGGTCTTTTGAGATCAGTCCATCTCTGATTTCAGACTAAAAAAGGGTGATGTTCAAAAAATTACACCTCTAATCTCTAGCTTGTCAGGGTTGGCATAGGAGGCCCATATATAAAGCTTGCTATGCCAACCTTTTTATTTTCGGTGAAGCGTGTTTGAGCGTTCTAATGACTAAAGTACCGTTTTATTTAGTACCATAGGCCTATTTGTAAACGTGGAATAGGTCTTGTGGACGATAGCAACATTTATATACTATGTGTACAAGGTTAAAATTAAGTTCAAATGTTACTCTGGAAAATATCTCTATTTAGTGTTTTGTTTTGATTTACTTGAATTATGCCATATCACACTCATCACACGCCTACAGAATTAAAATTAAAACATGCTGCCGAGGAATGGAGAACCACATTTGACTCTATTTCGGACGGTATCTACCTGATGGATCTGGGTAACCGGATTATCAGGGTTAATAGAGCCTTTGCGGATATGTTTAAAATGGAGTTCCAGCAACTTCTAGGCAAACATTTCTCTGAAATATTTCAGGACAGGCAGGGAGCGCTGCAATGTGCCGTCCATCAAAAAACTCTGGCAACCAGCAGACCTATCGTGGAAGACTATTTTGAACCTGTTTTAGGTATTTACATTCAGGAGGCCGCCTCTCCAATTTTTGATGACAGAGGAGAGATTATCGGAACAGTAAACATTATTCGAGATATCACTGAATATAAGCGATCTCAGGCCCAGGCCTTAGAAGTGGAAACCCTGAAGCAGTCGAATAAGGTTAAGATTGAACTGCTGGCTAATGTCTCTCATGAGCTAAGAACTCCCCTCACTTCCATCCAGGGCTTTCTTGAAACCTTAATGGAGACCGATGTCAGGTGGAGTAAGAAACAACAATTGGATATACTTCAGTCCGCCAGTAGGGAAGTTGATCGTCTTACTTTTTTAATCCGGGATCTGCTCCTGATATCCAAACTTGATTCAGGTACCATGGTTTTACAAAGAAATAATTACACCATAAGTGATATTGTGGAGTCTGTTAAAGCTGTTCTAGTCAGTCTTTCGTCTAATCACAACCTTAAAATAAAAATACCTGCGGATTTACCTCCCATCTTTGTTGAACAGGTCAGGATTGCCCAGGTCCTCACTAATCTGGTGGAAAACGCCTGTAAATTCTCTGCCTCAGGCAGCCGGATTATTATTAGTGCCGTCCTCCAGGGTCAAGCTGTCATAATCAGTGTTCAGGATTACGGCATAGGCATGTCGGCGGAAGTAGTAGCCAATTTATTCAACCGCTTCTATCAAGCCAAAGAGGTAGCCTCCGGCAAGACCAGAGGGACAGGCTTGGGCTTATCTATCTGCAAGGGTATAGTCGAGGCCCACGGCGGCAAAATCTGGGCTGAGAGCTCGGAGGGCAAGGGTTCTAAATTCAGCTTTAGTCTCCCCGCCGCACAGTCACCTCCAAAAAGGTGAGACCCTGTGAGGCTAAAATACTTTTATTTCTTTTATTCTTGCGAGGTTAAATTCCTTTAGGTGGTCGTTGTCTCTGCCTCCTTTACTTCGCGCATTATTCCTGAATCCTAAATCGTTAATCGTATTTTTTCGTCTTAAATTCGGCTCGAAGTTTCCAGCTTGTGTTTTTAGGGTTTCAAAAACTGGATTGTTTATTTACCGGTTAATGTTTATAATCATCGGCATGATATATTAACCGGAGGTTAAAGTATATGTCGAAATTTTCTGGTCTGAGGCTTTGGTTTCTGTGCGCCAGTTTCATTTTGGTTTTGGTTTTAGCCGGCTGCGCTGGTACTCCTGAGCCGTCGAGAGCCACGAGTCCCTCTGTTGTTGTCCCCACTACCTCGAGCGCTCCAGTTTTTGAGAAGATAACCGTTGTACCTCTGACTCGCACTCCTATTTCAACTGCAGGCAAGGCGCTGGCGGCGGATATTATGGACATCGATCAGCAGAACCACCGCCTCTATCTGGCAGACACTACCGCCCAGGGTGTTGATGTCTTTGACATTTCTACCAAAAAGGCAGTTTTCCTCACCGTTATTCCCACCTCCAGTGGAGTAAATGGGGTTTGTGTGGCCAAGCCGATCAACAAACTCTACGCAGGCCTTAATAGCAATTCAATTGCAATTATTGATATTAATCCCGCCTCTCCCAGGCTAAATCAGGTTATTGCCACTGTAGATACCCGGGATAACACTCGCACCGATTGTATCTCCTACGATCCGGTGGACAACAAGGTCTACGCTGCCAACTCCAATAACCTCGTCACCGTCATCGACGGGACCACAGACAAGATGATCACCCAGATTACCGGCCTGGGCCCCGGCCTTATACAGAGTCGTTACAACGCTAAAGACGGATACGTGTATCAGAACTCTGCCGCACAGAATGTAATCATCCAGATCGACCCGAAGGCCGATATTTTAGTCAAGAAGATGGATATTGTGGACGATGCTAGCCCGTGCGGCCTGGCTATTAACCCGAAGACCAATGTAGGACTGCTCGGGAATACCAGTTTCCCCCAACACCTGACCTTCTGGGATTTTGCGTCCCAGAAAGTTAAATCCACCAGCGATGCAGCGGGTGGCGCCGATATGGTAGCCTATAACCCGGTTGCCGACCTGTTCTTTGCTGCCTGTTCAAGAGCTGATACCGGGCCGGTGATGGCCATCTTTAATGGTAGCGATGAGAAATTTATTACCAATGTGCCGACCGCTGAAGGTGCCCATAATGTGGCTTATGACGAGACCAATGGCATGGTTTATACCATAGATGAAACACCTTCCAATGCCGCCCTGGTTGGTTTTCCCTGGCCTTACAAAAAATAACGCTTGAAAATTTGATATTCTGCAACAAGGGGGAAAGGGTAGCCTGAGAGGGTTTCCCCTTTCCCCTAATTTGTGTCTGAGCTTAATAATTGTCTCAATATTGTCTCAAAGCTAATGGGATAATTAATTGGAGAATAACCTTATCGGGAACCTCAGGTTAACTTTTACCTCGGGCGAAAGAGGCGAATATGCCGATGAAGGAAAAAATTGCGAAAATGCCCAGAGCCAATTTAATCCCTTGGAGTAAAACGGGATAATATTGAGGAGTGATCTCGACCTGGCCAATGATCAAAGAGAAAATAACCGTGACAATGGCCAATCCTATCATTCCGCCGAACTGCCTCATTATTGATAAAGTTGCGGAAGCAATCCCGGCGGAAGAGGGCGGCACTGATTTCATGATCGCGGTGGTGTTGGGGGGCACAAATAATGCTAGCCCGAAACCTATCATCGCCAGGGCTGCTACTACATAAATTATTGACGTATCCGTGTCGATAAAATACAGGAGAGCCAATCCTGCCGTGCTTAACAGCATGCCAGCGGTTGCAATATTGCGTATATTTATGCGGTCGGAGAGGTGTCCTGCGATCGGCGTAAAAATGGCTTCAATCAGCGCTAAAACTCCTAGCATAAGGCCGGCATTCTGCGGGCTTAAACCTTTTATATATTGAAGGTAAAGGCTTATAATTACCCCTAATGCAAATGTAGCACAGTAATTTATCAAAGCCGCCAGATTGGAAAAAACAAATGTCCGGTTATTATTAAAGATTGCCAGATTCATTAGAGGAAAAGTTGAGCGTTTCTCCCACCAGATAAAACCCGCCAGGCAGGCCATTCCTGCCATGACCAGCCAGATACCCAGTTGACCTGGCAGCCGGGTAAATCCATATATCATCAAGCAGATGGCAAATCCTGAGACCAGGCCGCCTACTGTGTCAAAGCGGCCGCCAGCCGCTTTTTCCGGCACTTTACGCAGCTGCCACAGCAAGACCAGCGATACCAATCCTAAAGGTACATTTACTAAGAATATGCTTCTCCATCCCAGGTACTGGGTCAGTACACCTCCGATCAAAGGGCCAAAGGTCAAACCGCCATAAACAGAAGCCAGGTATATTCCCAGGGCTTTACCGGTTTCTTTATGCGGATAAGTTGAAATTATGACTACCGCGGCCGCGGCGTTACTCAGTCCCACTCCGACTCCTTGCAAGGCCCTGGACAGAATAAGCATCCATTCGGAAACAGAACAGGCACAGATGACTGAGGCGGAGACCAAAATAATAAAGCCAAAAGTAAACATCCGCCGCGCTCCCAGGATGTCCGAAAGCCTTCCCCCGGGCAGCATAAATATGCAGCTCGCCAGGAAGAAAACAGTAGTAACCCAGGGCAGTGTAGCTGCGCCGATATTAAACGCCTGGCTGATTTCTGGTAGAGCGACATTAACTGCCGAGATCATTAGAGATCCGCCAAACATGGCGCAGGTTATGGCAATCAAAATCTTGGTTCTATTATTCATAGATATTATTTATCTCAACATTAATTATATTGAAAAACAACAGTGTGAAAAATTTGCAGAACATGTCAGAATCGTTTAAATTATAACATAATTTTAAATTGGGTCTGGCCAGCCAATAAGGTTTTTATTGACTATAATAAATATAAATAATTTAGAGATAGACAGGATGAAGATGAAATGATTGAATCTGCTGCCATAATTAAGATCAGGGCTCTCTTCAAATCGCAAAAATTAGCCGTTCTTTCGACCTTTAATCAAGACCAGCCTTACTCTAATCTGGTTGCCTTTGCCGAAACCAGGGACTGTAAATCTTTGATCTTCGCTACCAATCGTAATACTAACAAATACAGGAACCTCTTAAAAAATCGGTCGGTTTCCCTTTTAATAGATGACAGGACTAATCTCAGTGGTGATTTTAATCAAAACCTGGCGATAACTGTACTGGGTTTGGCTGAGGAAGTATCTTCTGATGAAAAACCCTCTTTTAAAGATCTGCTGATTTCCAAAAATCCCAATATCAAGGGGTTTGTTAACGGCGCGGACAATACTCTTTTCAAAGTGACGATTAGTGATTACATATCAGCGGGTTTTAATTCGGTCGAAAAACTGCATATCCAGGCTAAGCTGCCTTAATCAAGACGGTCGCTTCAAGCTGCCGGGATTATTGACTGATGGGCACCAGGATTTTAACTTTTAAAAGTTTTGGCTGCGTATTTATCCGCATCAAATTTACGTTTTAATCCATTGTCATTCATGTAACGGATATTGCCAAAAATCGCTCTTTCAGACCAGGGTCTATCGTGTCTACCGAAACACCAGCTAACTCCAGTGAATCCATTGGGATCTCTACCGTCAAGCTCATATTTATTATTTAGATACAAAGCTATCTTGAAGGCTTCTTCCGGTGTTTGGGTCCATTCCAGAATCTTTTTACCCCAATACATACGCATATACCCATTCATTTTTCCGGTATATAGCATCTCTCTTTGTGCGGCATTCCAGTATTGATCGTGGGTGTTAGCGCTTTCATAATCAGCTAACCTATAAATTATCTCCCGCCTGTCATGCCTGTGTAAATTTAAAGTACGTTGTGCCCACGCCGGGAGCCCTTTAAAAGAATCGTAATCTGGATTATAAACCGTATTATTGATGCTCAGTTCCCGCCGAACAATCAGCTCTTCGAGGAAGTCCTCAGATCCCGGACCTCCGGTTTCTATTGTTTTGAGAGCTACGTAGAGGGGAGATATCTGACCAAAATGTAGGTATGGACTGAGGTTGGAAACAACCTCAGAATTGGGGTCATTGCGTTCGTCTTGATATTTATATAATCTGTTTTTTAGAAACTCCCTCAAATGCAATTCAGCCTCTGAACTTCCTCCCCTGAATGTGGTCACTGGGGAGACACCGGTATCAATTTTCAGGCTGGCGATAGTCCCTCCGATGTCATCAATTCCAGTAGTGATATAATCCATTCCTAACGAGGAATATTTCGCATTGTTCTCATCAAGGGGTTTTAAATACTGGGCTAATCGTTTGGATATTTTGGGTCGAAAAGTCGCGGCCGAATACTCCGCTTTAGGTGAAGCTTCTGCCACTGGCACCACCACATCAGATTCTACCTGTAATAGTGGGCAGTCTATGCTCAGGGATACCGCCTGTCGCCAATCCCTCTGCACCTTCAAGTAACCCCGATCGACGACTATTAGCGAGGCCTCTTTAGCCAGCTTAGAGAGACCTTTTGGGGGATTGCCTGTTTTGATAACCAGTTGTATTTTGCGCTCTTTTAGCGCAGATTGGACTTCTTTCAGTCCCTCCAGCATGAAATGGTAATGCCGGCTACGGGCCTCGGGGAATTCAGCAGTGAGCCCAAAATAGACCAGTAGCGGTTGGGATAATTCATTGGCCTTCAAAATGGCATATTCCAGGGCATGGTTATAGGCTGTTCTTTGGGAAGCTTGCATCCAGTAAATGACACATTTCCCTTTACAAACTGGCTTATCATTCAGAGGTTTCAGCCGTTCATTTTCAATAGCCCAGGCTAATTTTGCTGAAGAATGCAAGTTTATGATTATCCTTTGGCCATAATTTTAAAAAGTAACTTGCCCAGGGTTTTTCTTTCATCAGGATTGGCTGCATCCCAAAGCTCTTTCAGTAAAGCTTCCTCTTTGGATTCGGCACAAATCCTTTCAGCTAGAAAATCCCCGACTTTGACCGAAGCCAATTCAATTATTTTATCCGGTAAACCTACTTTTTTGGCTGTTTTGATGGCCTCATTCAAGGTCTTTTTCCACTGATCCCAGTTTTTAACGAAATCCCCTCCGCTTAAACAAGTAGTTCCTTCTTCCATCGCCATCCTCCTATAAGATAATGATAATTATATTCTATATTTATTTGGCGGAAAGTGGATGATTACCGGCTTAGTCCCGCTTTTCTAGAGCTTGTCTAGTGCTCAGTAGCCTTTCTAATCGGATCCGATTGTATCTTTGTGCCAGGATGCATGGCAGGTTGGTGATAGCAGCATAAACCATCATAATGATACCAACATACCAGGTATTCCAGGCAAAGAATACCAGCCCAAATACAAAAATGATCCAGTGCAGAATTTCCGCCCGGCAGGTTTCTAGAATAAAAAGTCGTATGTAGGCTGATTTTGTGGTTTGGAGGTGTTTCTTTTTAAACGCCCTGCGGGAGACTTCAGCTCCGTCCGGCAGCCAACCTTTCCATTTGTTGATTTTGAAAGAGTGCTCATATAATCTGGCTTGTTTTTCCCACTTGCGCTCTTTAAAGAGCCAGTATTTTGGATCAAAAGACTTCGCTTTTAGCCTTGACACAATACCCGCTACACTCAAGTTAATCACCAGCCAGACCAGGAAATCGAGTGCTAGTATCCAGGCGGTGGATAAATGTATGATCATTTTGAATGGGTCCTTTGTATATGCCCAAAATTTTGATGCTAATTGAGATGCCAGATTTAGATGTTTTACCTATTATATCTTTTATCAGTTCACCAGGGAAATGCCTCCAGACAAACTGCCTGGCTATTTAAAAAATATTGAATATCATATAATAGGCGTCATAATGACCTTTGGACTCATCAGGTTAAAGGTTCCAATTAAGCTGATATTCGAGATATTCTATCCAAATTTTACAATAGTATCAGGAGTTAACGTGAACGATTATTATGATGTGGTAATTATTGGTGGAGGGCTAGCCGGGTTATCGGCTGGGGCTTACATCGTCAGGGATGGACGCAGCCTGCTGGTTTGTGAACAGGCTGATCAAACCGGAGGCTATTTCCGTTCTTTCAACCGTGAAGGCTTTATTTTTGATGCAGGATTGAAGGCGGTCGAAAATTCGGGAATGCTATTACCCATGCTCCAACAATTAAATCTGGATAAGAAAGTAAATCTGCATAAGAGTACCTGTGCAATGGTTCTTGCTGAAGACCTTGTAGTGCTAAATAATTCCCAGGATATCCACCAATTTTACGGGCTTTTAGGCCAGCATTTTCCAGATCAAATACCTGGCTTAAAGGTTCTGGAAAAAGAATCCGAGAAGATTTCACAGTGGGTGAGCATCATGGTCACCCTTCCCAATCCTCTTTTTGAAGAACCTAAAAAAATTCTGCGCCGTCTGCCTGGCTGGCTATTTCATAATCTTCCGGGCTTAATCAATTTTAAACGTACTCAGGCGTTGTTGGAGGTGCCTTTAACCAGTTTTCTGAGTCGATATTTGAGCAATCCCGATCTTATCCGGGTTTTATCCCAACTTTACTTTGGCGGAACCCCTGCTCTCTTCGGACTGGGCTACTCCAAGATATATCTGGATTATTATTACCCTGAAAAGGGCATGCAGAGTCTGACCGATGTTTTGGGAGATTACATAATTCAGAAAAGTGGCCACATTGAGACACGTGCCAGGGTAACTCAAATTTCTATTGAAAACGGGCAGGCCGTTGGCGTGCAACTGGAGAATGGCAGAACCGTTAAGAGTAAATATGTTGTCTCTGCTTCTGATATGAAACGCACCTTTCTAAATCTGATCGAACCTCAAGCCTTGAAGCCTGATTTTCGAGACCGAATTGAAAAAGCTGAAATCGGAGAATCGGCAGTCTGCGTTTTTCTGGGTACGGATATCCCGCCTGAAAAACTACCGGTACAGAACTGTCCGCATTTGTATGTACATCCTGACTACCAGGGCATTGAAGCCATAGATAGAATGAAAGATAACTTTTTCTTACGTACACCTGTAGAAATGTCCATCCCGGTTTTGAATAATCCCGCACTGGCCCCTCCTGGAAAATCCGGAATAATTATTAGCGCCCTGGCTAAAAGCACTTTTTCCCGCGATTGGTACACTCAGGATGGCAAAACCACCCCGGCTTACTTTCAGCTGAAAGAAAAGATAGCCGATCAATTGATTGATATTGCTCAAAAAATTATTCCTGGCCTCAAAGAGCATATCTTGTTCCGTCAAATCGCCACGCCCTATACCTATAGTCGCTACACTCTCAATTCCGGCGGGTCAATCTGCGGTTGGACATATGATCGTAAAACCACTTTTCATCGTAAGGGAACACCTGGCATGGGGACTTCCATGCTGACTCCCATACGCAATCTGCTGCAGGCCGGACACTGGACCGTTTACCCTGGCGGAGCCCCGGTTTCCATTCTTAGCGGCAGACTGGCGTCTAATTATATTACGCGGCATATCTCTAAAGAATAAATACCTTACAATGTAAAGATATACGGCGGTTTCACCGCTTGTTTAAACATCGGGTATTCAAAACAGAATTACGGAGAAAATTGATTAATTTAACGATATCCCTGAATACCGCCAGGTTCGGGCCGCTACTTTGATATTACGAGGCTTACGAAAAACCTGGAAACCTGCTATTTTTCAAGGTAAACGCACCCTGAAGGGTTACTTTGAAGGCTGGTACTATAAATTTGCTGATAAAAATGGTAAGAATGTTGCTGCTCTTATTCCTGGTATATCCTTAGATGTGGCTGGAAAACATCCTCATGCTTTTATCCAATTTCTTGATGATTCAGGGATATTAAGTCACTATTTTCGCTACGAAATCAAGGAATTTATAACCTCCGATAAGAATTCGGGGATCTGGGTGGCTGGAAGCTTCTTTAGTCCGACCCGAATTGAAATCAATATTGATGACCCTCTCAAAAAAATTAAAGGAACCCTCGAATTTAAGGACATATCTCCCTGGCCTGTCAAGCTCTTTTCACCTGGAGCTATGGGATGGTACGCCTTTGTTCCCGCTATGGAGTGCTATCACGGGGTCTTGAGTTTCGATCATTTGATTACAGGGGGCCTGGAATTAAATGGTAAGTACGTTGATTACACTGGCGGTCGGGGCTATATAGAGAAGGACTGGGGCAGGTCTTTCCCCAGGTATCATATCTGGGTTCAGACTAACCATTTTGATAACCCAGGGACGTCCTTGATGGTCTCTGTTGCCGATGTGCCCTGGCTGGGAGGCTCTTTTGATGGTTTTATCATTGGATTCTGGCACGAGGGCCGATTATACCGCTTTACAACCTACACTGGAGCCAAAATAACGACTATTTTCTCTGATAACCAGAGATTGGTTTTACACGTTCAGACGAAAAAACAGCGACTGGAAGTTGAAGTAACCTATTTAAGAGGTGCCCAGTTGCTAACTCCCGTTTTGGGAGATATGCAGGGCAGGTTATCTGAAAGTCTGGCGGCTTCAACTCATCTTAAACTTTTTCAACTTTACAAAGGTTCAGAGACGTTGCTGTTTGAGGGTACCGGACGCCATACGGGGTTGGAGATCGAAGGTGAGTTATCATCTAAAAAAGAAAGACTTAAAGTGATTTTGGCTTAAAAATCACCTTTCAGGATTTTTCTCTTTAAGGTTGATTTTTACCCCTTTCCACTCCACGCTCCTTCGCACAAAAATTAAAAAGAATGAGCGAAGAAAAACGAACATAAAGAAGAGCAGGGAAATGGGGTAAAACAGAGCGGAAAAATAATTGAAAGTACCCATTCTTATGAACATCCAGCGAATTTGAGCAGCATAGCCGAGGTAAAGTGCACCCCATATTAATATCTGCTGCGTATTCAGATTGATAAGTGCTTCAATTAGATACCTGGTTGTACTGATGCTGCCGCCGATCCAGACAATCGTAGCTATCAAAATCGGCATGGAAGTCTTAGCTGCCCCCGTGGCAAAACCTTTACTCCAACCCTCAATCAGTTGTTTCACGCCGTGCGGATACATGCGAAACGAGATCGTGCCCTTGCCTCCATAACAATATATCGAGACATGCTGTTTCTTAATTCGATTTCCCAGAGCCAGGTCTTCCACGACCTCTCCCTTTACGCCAAGATGCCCGCCGCTTTCAAAATAATATTTCTTGGTCATTACTACACACGGACCAAATAATCCTACGGGTTTGATGAGTCTTCCAAGCACCGTAAAAGCGCCCATCCCGGCCATGCCAATGAGATTGAAATACGAGGATAATTGTTCGTACCATTTTTTTGTTTTATGGAAGGGTTGTATCGTGACTACACCCTGCCGTTCAAGAAAAGTATCTACGATACTTTTAAGGCCGTCCTTCTCCATGAATGTATCTGCATCCAGAAAAATTAGAAGCTCTCCATTGGCGGCTTTGGCGCCTTGAAAGCATGCCCAGGGTTTACCCAGCCATCCTGCGGGCATCGGTTTCGATATTATGGCAGTTACACCTGCCCTCTCAGCGACTTCCTGGGTTTTGTCTTCCGAAGGTCCGATAACAACTATGATTTCATCTGCGGAGAAACTCTGATTTCGCAGCGACTCAAGCAAAATTGGCAATAAATATTCTTCATTTCGAGCAGGAATGATGATAGAGACAGAGGGATATGATTTGCTCTCTCCACTCCTTCTCTGGCAACGAGGGATTCGGAATAGAAAGAGAAAACCCAGGATCCAAAAAACGAGGGCAAATGTAAGATCGATAATATGCATAGTTGATTACCTCGGATTATACTTGAAAATAATAATGTCCACAACTGCTAATTGTTCCCCCGCCACTCCTAATCCACGCTTGGCTAATTTCCCCTCAAATCTGTGCCTACTCATTGGAACATTAGTCGAAATGTAAAACTATTAGGGAGCTTTTCTGCATTCCTGTATAATGGTTAATAGGATCAGGATAACGGGGGAATAAGATGAATCAACTTAAGATAACTTTAGATTACCAGTGGGAAACAGTTTATTTAAGGGAGAATGTAGAATATTTATTCCCTCTGTCGGTCAGCCCTTTTATGAGGACTAAATATAAAGAGCCTGCCGTCTTCAAATGGGAAATTTACCAGAAATCCCCTGGCGATAAAAAGTTGGTTTATATTGGAGAAGCCCCGGAACTGTGTCCGAGACGTATCTACAGCTATCTCAATCCCGGTCCCACCCAGGCTTCCAATAAAAAGATCAACACCGAGTTTAAAGCCTATATCAAGGAAAACTTGAAGGTCGGATTGGAAATCTGCCGAATTCAGGATATGGCCTTCGGTGGCACTATGCTGGATAGCAAGGCTTTCGCCGATAAACATATCAGGCGTTTGGTGGTGGAAGCCATGATGGTTGAGCACCACAAAAGAGGTTATACCATAGCGGATTTATAGGGATAAAGGTGACAGCAACAGTATGATGGGTACTCAGCGAATTAATATTAAACTCGGTGCAAAGGTCTCGATTGTTTTAAAGGCAGACCAGCGGTCGGGCAAATTAACTGAAGGGATAGTCAAAGATATTTTAACCAACTCCGTGACCCATCCGCACGGTATCAAAGTCCGTTTAGAAAACGGACTGGTCGGTAGGGTGAAAATAATAACCAACACCCCAAATACAAATTTTAAATAAATCTCAAATAAGCATTCACTGAGAAACTAGAAACTAAAATATGTTTAAAATCCTCGTAGATGCCGATAGCTGCCCGGTTAAGAATGAAGTCTTCCGTGTAGCTCAGCGATATGGCTTAAAAGTAATATTGGCAGCCAATTCAGCTATTAATTGTCCTGCGGAAGACTGGATTGAAGTCAAGGTGGTAAACGACCATCTGGATGCGGCGGATGACTGGATAGTAGAAAATATTATCAAGAATGACATCGTAATTACCGCAGATATCCCGCTGGTTTCACTGAGCATCAAGCAAGGGGCCAGGGTCTTGAGTCCTCGGGGTGTCCTTTTCACAGAGGCCTCGGTTGGCAACGCTCTGGCTACGCGTGATTTAATGACCCATCTGCGGGATATCGGTTTAAAAACCGATGGTCCGCCGTCATTCGATAAAAAAGACCGCTCTCGCTTTCTTCAGTCATTGGACGGTTTAATTCGCTCGATGAATACTTAAAACTATAAACTCGGAACTTGAAACTAAAAATATGGCTTATTTAAATCTACAAAGTGTCGCTCTGACCTTCGGTCATAACCGCCTGTTCGAGGATATTAGTTTAACTATCGAACAGGGAGAGAAAGTAGCTCTCGTGGGCCGCAACGGTTCAGGAAAGTCCACTCTCCTCAAATTAATCGATGGCAGCCTCAAACCGGATTCCGGTGTGGTCGCTCTTCAGAAGGGCATTCGCACCGCTTATCTGGACCAGATGGTGCCTGGTGAGATGCCGGGGACGGTCTTTGATGTGGTAAAAACTGGCCTAGACCTGATTCATGATCATTTGAAATCAGCAGACGGCTGGGAGCGTGTTCAGCAGGTAGAGAAAATACTCTCTCTGCTGGGTCTGGATAAAGAGCGGGTCTTTAACACTCTCTCCTCTGGCTTGAAGCGTCAGGTGCTATTAGCTAGGGCTTTGGCAGGTGAACCGGACATTCTGTTACTGGATGAACCGACCAACCATTTGGATATCGACTCTATTAGACGGCTGGAAGAGATGATGCTGCGCTTCGCTGGGGCTCTCATATTTGTGACCCATGACCGTCTATTCTTACAGAGAATAGCGCAGCGCATTGTGGAAATAGACAGGGGTAAGCTATTCGATCAGTCCTGTGATTACGGGACATTTCTGGAACGGCGGGCGGCTGCTCGTGAGGTAGAAGAGGCTCAGAACATTTTATTTGATAAGAAACTGGAGAAGGAAGAAATCTGGGTCCGGCGGGGAGTGCGGGCGCGCCGTACCCGCAATGAAGGCCGGGTCAGAGAATTGCATAAGTTAAGGGAAACTCGCCAGGCCAGGAGGGAACAACCCGGAACAGTCAGAATGGAAGCCCAGGAAGCCGAGCGTTCCGGTATGCTGGTGGTCAAGGCTGATAAGGTTAATTTTAGCTATACTGACAAAACAGTGATCAAGGATTTTTACGCCACTATCATGAAAGGCGATAGGGTGGGCATACTGGGCCCAAACGGCTGCGGCAAGACCACTCTTTTACGCCTTCTTCTGGGCGGGCTTCAGCCGGATTCAGGCACAGTTCGCCTGGGCACCAATCTTCAAATCAGTTATTTTGACCAATTGCGTGAGCAGCTGGATGAGAACAAGACTGTTCAGGAAAACGTGGTAGCAGATAATGATACAGTTACTATTAACGGTAAAAAGCGGCATATTATCGGTTATTTGGAGGATTTTCTCTTCTCTCCAGATCAAGCGCGGTCTTACGTTTCACTCCTTTCAGGCGGAGAACGCAACCGCCTGCTGTTGGCCCGGCTGTTTACCCGTCCCTCCAACTTGTTGGTGCTCGATGAACCCACCAATGATCTGGACATGGAAACTCTGGATCTTCTGGAAGACTACCTTATGAATTATAACGGCACGGTGCTTTTGGTCAGCCATGACAGGGCTTTTATCAATAACGTGGTTACTAGCACTTTGGTCTTTGAAGGGGAGGGTGTGGTCAAGGAATACATCGGCGGTTATGACGACTGGTTGCGCCAGCGTCCCGCGGAAGTCAAACCGCTAAAACAAGCGACGTTAAAAAAAGCCACTGTTCAGGATAGACCGCCCAGGCCGAAGGCCAAATATGGCTTTAAGCAGCAAAAAGAATTGGCAACGCTGCCTCAAACTATACATAAGCTTGAAACAGAGCAAGCGGAATTATACCAGATGATGGGCGACCCCGATCTGTATAAGAAAGACAAATCTGAGATCCTGGCCAGGCAAGAAAGATTGGAAATCGTGAAAAAGCTGCTGAATGATTCATACGCACTTTGGGAAGAACTCGAGCAGCTTAAAAACGCCTCGGAAAAGTAAGCCCGTTATTTCCATCCTTTAGCTGTAAATTTGTAAACCAACCGACAAGGGTATAGAGTTAGTAAGTCGGTTCCATAATTTGCTCTCTAAGTTTTATCAGGTAAAAGTTCGTTTCTGTATATCACTGTCTGAGAGCGATATCTGATTCGTTAAATACGAGGAGGTACACATGGGGCAAAGTTCAATGAAGGTATCCGGTGATAGGGAATTCATTGCTTCCGATAGATGGAAATGTGAAAAAAGTCCGAGCGAAGCCCACCATTGGATCATCCAAAAGTACGAAATGACCTGCAAATATTGCAATTGTGTTAAATCCGTCAATACCGACCGCTTCGGCTGGTCTAAACCCGAGGCAAAATAAACCCGCCTTTTTAGTTACCCTGTTTTAAACAATTCCTGTTGCGTATTTCCTACGAGATCTGTTGTATGAAAGCGCCTGGAGATTATTATGGATAAGCTATTCCAGGAATCGGCTCGGAGAGAAGTCACCAGAGCCATTGCCGCGGACGAGAAAGCCAATTCCCGTTATTATCAGACCCTGAGACGTTTCATTGGTATTGACCCGTCTGTAGCCCATATCCCACTGGACTCAGCCGGATTGAAGGAAATTAATACTCTCTGGATTAAACTCAATAATACAAACATAAATCTGCGCCGGGCTTATATGAAGCTGTATGGGGCCTATCTTTAATCTCTCTCAGTTTTTACCTTAGCGGGTTAGAAAATGGAAATATCGAATGGAGAGAAGTATGGAAAGTCAGGAACAGAGCACCGCTAAAGAGTCTCTGCGAAAAGAGCACCTAAAAGCTGAAGAAGCAAAAACCTTGTCCAGAGAACAAGCGAGAGTTAAAGCCTATTCAGATAGAGAACAGAAAATAGAAAATGGGCAGAAGATAAAAGAAAACAAACGAGCAGATGACCTGGCTAATGAGGCAATAAGAGAACTAGCCAAAGAAAAGGCTCGTAAAGAAGCTTATCAAGCTCAAGAGGCGCAAATTGCCCAGCAACAAGCAGCTAGAAAAGCCAAACAATAGTATTTATCACTCGACGGGAAAAATTAATATTCAAATCAAAAGGGCGTTACGATTTTATCGTAACGCCCTTTTTTATTAGAGATGGCATCAATACATATCGCCGAGGTATTTTTTAAGAGATTGAGAGATTGGTGGAGCCGAGGTATCAATAGGTAGTACCAGCAAGACATTCGAACTCATTTTCAATTTGGCTATTTAATATGCCCGAATTCGAGCCCATTACAGTGGGCGCTACAGTTCAATAGTAATATGTGGAAAAAGAGAATAGTTGAAAGGATTTTACCCGGCTATGGATTTTAAAACCTATACCAGAAATAGCAGTGCAACTCCTAATATATCAGCAGCCGTGTGGGCCGACCAAGATACAAAAACATTGTTACACCTTGAAAATATCCATCCATAAAACATGCCGTCAATAAATATTCCCGCCATGTCTACCGCCAGAATGGCTGGAGATCCGGAAGTGAAGTGCTGCAGCCCAAATATAAATGAAGCTACGGCAACAGCAACGAACCCGTTTAGATACCAGGCTAACCGTTGCTGAAGCAGACCACGATATATTAGTTCTTCGAAAAAGGGTATTACTATTAGTACCAATATTAACAGACCGATCGAAGAACTATTTAACAATGGGATTCTATCCGATATGTGTTTCAGCAAATCCGGCCAATATGCCCTGGCAATTAAAGGGATAGGGAGTTGAAGAACGATTGCGACAATGAGAATAAGGTGCCAATTAGCTTGGAGGTCTTGTTTGAAGCCCTGTAACTTAACGCCCAGTTCTTCCCAGGAGTGTCCTCTTCTTTTCCTCTCACCAGCGATATAAATTAGAGTCGCAATGTAGGCTAACGGCTTCAATCCGGATATAAATATTCCGGGTATCATGCTCAGAAGAACGACAGCTAGCGTCACGTAAAGTACCCGGTGACTAGCCCCTATATATTTTCGGCTGGCATTCTCAATTTCCATCTTCAATGCTCATCATAGAGGGATGTAATTCATCGTATCAGTGAAAGCTCTGTTTTAAAAAACGTAGGCAAAATAATAGCAAATGGTTCTCATTATTGGCAGTATACTAATACCTTATTATTAATGCAATGAAAGAGCAAAGTGTGTTGAAGAAACCAGCACTTTAGGTCGGTCGTAGGTGGTAATTTCGATTATCATCTCCGTTCTCCGCCCATTGCTGAGAGTCTCAGCCCGAAACCGTGTTCCCATCCCGATGTGTCCATCCGATACTTTTTCAGCAAGGATCATGCTGGGATTGTAACGCGGTTCATTGCGCTCATCGGCAACGAAGTCGAACACAGTTTCGACTGGTCTATTTATGATAATCTCGCCTTCTATGTGGGCCATGCAGATTCCCCCTTTTTTGTTTAGAGACTGTCGACTAATTCAACAATATCCATCGACTTTTTATTCTAAATGTCCTGCTCGCTTGAAGTAAATGCTTAGCAACACTCCCCCTATTATCAGAGTGAGCCAGTTGATGGTAAGCGAGGCAACCTCATATCTATACTCAAGATTACTTCCATAAAGAATTGTCAGAAGAACTAGAGCTCCGATTGTCACTATTCCACTGGTGATTAAAAGAAGCCGAATTACTTTTCCCAATCCTGGTTGTCCAATGAATACAGGCGCCATAAACAGGAAACTTACTCCCATCAACAGGTAGCCAATGTCTTCCAGGGCAATGAAAATCCCATGCGGATTATACTGTGAGAATAGCGAGAGTCCCTCAACTTCGCCCTTTATAAAGCTTGGCTGCATCACCGTCAGTTGAACAAAATAGTCCAGAATCAGAATTGCTGCAGAGACAATAGCCAGGGATAATGCAATGGAACTGAATACCTGCTTGTCCGGGTGAGTGTAACGATGGAGGCAAACTATAAGCACCACGAACAGTAATACCATTAGTAATGCCGGGTACATCCAGAGATAGTCTCGCGGGACGAATTGGGCGGCATCAGTATAAGGATAGGTAATACAGTTTTCCAGAGTACAAAATGGACCTGATCGTGGAGGAGTCGTAACTCCAATGACCAAAGATATGGCTGCGACGAAAGCAGTAAGGATTGAGGTTAAAAATCCAATTCGAATGATACTTTTTCTTGCGAGGTTAGATATTTCCACGTTGTTCTCCTTGTCAACTTAAAAACCTGGTGGAGTAAGGTATCCAAAATGCGCTACATAGTGGGTGATGTTTGCGAAACCGTTTTACTTCTTCAATTCAGTGGCGAGTTTTCTTGCATATTCTTTTGCCCGCTCGATTTCGCCTTCTTTAAGTTGTCCCTTTAGCCCCAATACAACGGCTTTTAGAACTGGCAGCAGTTGGTTCATCTGCATCTCTTTAAGCTTTTCAGCAATCTTTTCAGCGGCACTGCCTTCCTTCCGCTCTATATTTTGAGCCAGTTCAGTGTCGAAGGCTGCGAATGGCTTGTTTGCCCATTCCTCACTCTTCACTTTGCCTAAAATACCTTTAACTGTAAAGCTCATTGTGCCGAATCGGGTTGGAGAACCAATAACCAGAAACTCATAATCTTTTATACCCAGATTCCTGGTATCCTTGATGTGGAATAATTCTGCTTCTATTCCAGACTCTTTTAGCGTTTCTGCGATTGTTTCTGCGATTTTCCTGGTGCTTCCAAAGGAGCTGTCATAAACAACCATGCCTTTCATATTTAACCCTCCACTCCCATTAGTTTAGACACCCTCCGTCCCAGTAAATCAAATAAATTTCCCGCCAGCTTTTTTAGCGGCCCTAAGGAGGTAGCGTAATAGTAGTCGGCCTCAAACCAGCCCTTTTCCTTGTAATATTGATAATCCCGAAAATTCTGATCGACATGTTTGATGCTTGTTCGGGAAAACCGAAAAAGCATCAACTTGATAAGTGAAGGTGGTGATATTGGCCTCATAAGCTCTTTGTAGAATCTGGTTGAGGCCTGGTTGATTTTGCGGGTTAATTTTTCCTGTTGTAGTTTGGTCATGGGGTCTAAAGTCGTTGCACAACATCCTTTGGAAATATGGAAACCCATGGCTTCACATGCAAAATTCAAATATTTAAGAATGGCACCTCCGCCATAAATACCCTGGATAACAATAGCGGTACAGGTTTTGCCAAAAAATCTCGGGCGGTGATCAATAAATGCCAGGCGGTCCAAAAAGTTCTTCGTGCGGGCTGAAACCTGGAATGCATAATTCGGGGTGGCAAAAATGACACCGTCTGAGTGCTCTATCTTTTCCAGCAATACATCCCGGTCATCTTTTAAGGGACAATATTCCTCTCCCTTATTGAAGCATAGCTTGCAGCCCCGGCAAAACTCAAGGCGATAATCACTCAAAAACACATATTCAAAGTCAATCTCCCCATATTGCTTCAAATTCTTCTCAAATTCTTGCACTGCCTGATAGGTAGCCTTCTTACTCTGAGTCCCTATAAAGGCTGTCACCTTTTTCATTTTTACATCACCTCCTTTTCTCTGAATCAATTTTTTTACTATTATAAGATGTTCTAAATAAAAGATACAATGCGTTTTGCTAACTCGCCCCGCGAATGGAGGGACAATTCCCGGACGGTTTAACCTGTCATCCTCATAATTTCGATTAAGCTATTTTAGATTGAGGCTAAAAGCTAGCTCATAGGTCCTATCTATTGAACACGGTGGCCCACCATTTTAGCCACAATTAGTAGCACTGACTGATATAGCCGGTAATCTGCTCTCCTTCAATGAATTCTAGATTCGCCCCGGCATCATAGCCTTTATCCCCCAGGAGTTCCTCCGGTACCAGGGATAAAGTGTCTTTTTGCTGAGTGAGTAATGGCTTAAGCTGACTCCCGTCATCCCGGTTAGCCGGGGTGGTCTCGATGGCCGTGATGATCTGCGAATCCTCCTCTATAACCACACTAGCAGATACATTGTATAAGGGGGGGACTAATTATGAACCAAGATAAGAAAACCGAGGCCTTAAGTACAAATGTAATCAGGGGCTGCGATGGATATTGGGAATTATTTAATAGACCAGGCATCCCAACGCCACCATATGAAATAACAGGTAAATATTTGTTTTTCTCCCCGAACAAAGAGATTCTTATTGATATTGCGATAGAGGAATTGAAAAACATCGGATTCCATCATGCTAAGACGAACATGATATGAAGACATCCAGAAGTGGCTTTTCATCAGAAAGTTGGGTAACAAAATAACTTAACGTGAGACAATTATATGACGAAATGTTATAGCGAAAAAATGAAAACTGGAGAATAGTACTACCTATTGATATACTAGGTCTTTATTTTTGTAGCTGGTGGAGATAGGGGGATTCGAACCCCCGACCTTCGCGATGCGAACGCGACGCTCTCCCAACTGAGCCATATCCCCGCTTACATCGAAAATTATAGCATATACCGCCCGTATATCAAATTATCTTGATAATTTTAGCCAATACGCAGCATCCCAGCTTTTCCAGTGTAGATGTTGATATAAAAACAAAAGAGGCCGATAGATTCTACCGGCCTCTTTTATCTGTTAACCTCGGGGTAAACTAGCCCTTGCCAATGCGGAACATTTTGGTGCCGCAAGTGGGGCAAACGCCCTGAGTCGCGGGCTTGCCATTCTTCATGGTGATACCCTTGGCGTTCTTCATCTCTTTCTTAGCGCGACACTTTACACAATAACCTTGCATAGTGACACCTCCTTTTTGTAGCTAAGATAAACTATTTAGAATCAATTGTCAATAGGTTTTGTGGCTAATTTGTTAAAAATCGTTAAAAAAGCCCCAAAAAGTGACTTTCGTACGGCTTTCGGGACCCCAAATACGGTTTTTGTCAGTTAAAAAATCGGCGCAGGATAACTTTGAGTGTCCTGCGCCGTAAAATTACTAGCGTCTTCCCTTAAAGCAGCTCTATATCTTTTAAATCCTCTGCAATAATTAATTTGGCTTCAGTGAGTTCCTGTACTTCAGCCGCCGTCCAGCCGGGGGCCACTTCTTTTAGTATCGGCCCTTTAGCTGTGAATTTGATTACCGCTATGTCTGTCACGATCATGTCCATGCAGTGGGGCGCGGTGAGAGGGATACTGCACTGCTTAACGATCTTGGCTTTATTGTCCTTGGTAGTATGCTCTGTAGCGCCGATTATTCTCTTGGCGCAAAAAGCCAGGTCCATACCGCCGCCAATGTTGCCTACGCCGCGTCCGGGAAACATCCAGTTGGCCAGGTCGCCCTTTTCATTCACCTCAAGAACGCCCAAAACTGAAATATCAATTCTTCCACTGCGGATTATAGCGAAGGAGTCAGCATGATTGAAAAAGCACATCCCTGGTTTTGGGTATACGTACTGACCGCCGGCGTTGGTAAGATCGATATCCGCCCATTGGGCTTTATCTTCATCAGTGACCACACGTCCAAAACCCATTGCCCCGTTTTCGGTGTGATAAGTTACATCCATACCTTCCGGAACAAAACTGGAACACAGGGTGGGAATGCCGATGCCCAGGTTGACAACAGCGCCATCAAAAAATTCTCTGGCGATTCTCATCGCGATTGCTTCGCGGCTTAATCTCTCTTTAGTCAAATCCATTTTAGTTACACCTCTTCTTTAACTTGAAAGTCAGTTTCGAGATGGCGCGGGAAATCTGTCTTTTCGGTTACTTTGACTATACGTTTGACGAAAATGCTGGGCACCACCACACAATTGGGATTAATCTCTCCCGGCTGGACTATTTCATCCACTTCAGCGATTGTTAAATCAGCCCCCATGGCCATTATGGGATTAAACTGGCGCTGAGTACCGCGGAAGATCAGGTTGCCCATTGTATCGGCCTTCCAGGCCCTCACAAGGGCAATGTCCGCCCTCAGTCCGAGTTCCATTAAGTAAGGCCGGCCGTTAAAGTATCTTCTTTCCTTACCATCTTCGAAAACTGTCCCTGGCCCTACCGGGGTGTAAAAAGCGGCAATGCCGGCGCCTCCAGCCCTGATTCGTTCTGCCATCGTGCCCTGAGGCACCATTTCCAGCTCGACTTCTCCGGCCAGAATTTGTTTCTCCGCCTCACTGGGCCGTTTGGCCGATGTGGAAAACGGGAAGGAAGCGATCATTTTCTTGACCTGATGATTCTGGAACAGAATCCGGTGATCATCATAATCCAGCGTCAGGCCAATGCCACCTGCGGTGTTGGCCACCAGCGTCAGGTTCTTGGCGCCCTGTTCGCGAAGGGCTTTTATCAAGAAGAAGGGTGTTCCACCGGGTCCGGCGAAGTTACCGATGAAGACTGTTGAACCATCTTTTACATCGCCCACGGCTTCTTTAAATGAATTGAAAACTTTGTTGATAGCCATCTTATCTCCTCAACGATGTACTTTAAAGCACAGGTCCGGTAATATCGTTCTCTTGTAAAACCTTTAACAATTTTAACAGGCGAACGTCTCTGTCACGGCAGACCTCTGCTTCGCTCTTGCCTTTATAATCATAAAAACCTTTGCCAGTCTTTACGCCGAAGTTGCCTTTCGCCACCAATTCATAAAGCATTTTGGGTTTGTAATCCAAGGGAGTGCAATCTTTGGTATTGGTCGCGTTTTTGGCGCTCAGGTCGAGACCGCCAAAGTCGATTCTCTGGACTCCGCCCACTACCATCATGCGCATCGCCAGCCCCCAGATCATGGCATCGTCCAGGTCTTTGGCGTCCAGATAGCCGTTATCCAGCAAGAAATAAATTTCGCGTTGATAAGCTACCATGATACGGCTGACTACATAACCTGCCACCGGTTTGTTAAATAAGACAGGTTTTTTGCCCATGCTCTTTAACAGATCTACTACGGCAGTTACATTTTTCGGATCAGTTTTTTCGTTCTTCAGGATGTCTACCAGCGGAATAATCTGGGGAGGAGTATAGAAATGCGTCACCAGAATTTTATCAGGGCGGGAAGTTTCAACGAAATCAAAGATGTTTAGAAAGGTGCTATTGCTGGTGATAAGGGTCTTGGGCGGACAAATAGTATCCAATTGTTTAAAGATTTCAATTTTAGCGTCTTTGGTCTCTACTACGGTCTCGATCGCCAGATCGGCATCTTTGGCGCCCTCTTCCATGGATGTAGTGGGATGAATACGGCTCATGATAGGTTCGACATCACTTTTCTTAAGTAGTCCAGCTTCAACCATGGTTTCCAGGCTGACCTTAGTCAGAGTTTCTGCTCTTTTCAGAGTGCTCTCGGTACGCGAGTATAAGGACACATCGTAACCACCGGTGGCAAATACCTGGGCAATACCATGTCCCATGGTACCAGCCCCAACTACAAAGATCTTTTTGAATTTTGGCATTTTCAACTCCCCATATTTTTAATCTGACTTTTTAATTAATCTACTTTGCTCATGATCACCATCATGGTTGCCGTCTCATTGTTCAGGATCCGCACGGAGCGCTCTTCATTGGGGCCAATATAAACCATATCGCCGGGTGCCATGATTAATTCTTCGGTCTGGCTGTTGACTGCCATGGAACCTGACAATAAATAATAAACTCTTTCCATCGGAGATGAGGACATTTCTGCGCCGCCGCTGGGCAGGAAATGGGAATAACTTATATTAATTCTTTGTGACACTTCTCCGGGTGTGAGTTTATGACCTGTCCAGCAATTAAAGTGCTTTTTGGCTTCGTATTGTTCACTTTCGGAGGCTTTTATCAACTTCATTCTATGATCCTTCCTTTTAAAATATTTTAGATCTCCGGTGTTTCAGTTCCCGGTGAAGTAATGAGATGATAATCTTAACGTGCTCTTCCATTGTACCACTAAGAATTCTGGTTGGGCTAGTCTAGCCCAACCAGAACAGTTTACGTTTAATTGTCGCAGTAAAGCAATACTAACCTATGGCAGTTAAACCTCCGTCCAGATAGAGGATCTGCCCGGTCATGAAATCAGAGGCTGCAGAAGCCAGGAAAACACAGGCACCTACCATGTCTGAAGGTTGTCCCACTCTACCCAACGGACAGCTGGACAGGAATCTCTGGAGCTTGGCCGGGTCATTCAGGGTAGCTTCTGAAAACTTGGTAGCTACAGTAGAAGGACCGATGGCGTTCACATTAATCTTGTGGGGCGCCCATTCGGAGGCCAGTGAACGAGTGATCATGTCAATGGCTGCCTTGGTTGAGGCGTAAGCTTCGTTACCGCCCCAGGCAGTGGCTCTCACGCCTCTGACTGAGGAAAGGTTAATGACTTTGCCTTTCTTATTTTTGATCATGACTTTACCGAATTCCCGGCAGCTTAGCATGGTGCCACGTACATTAATGTTGAAAATGAAGTCCCAATCGCTGACGGTGATTTCCGTAGCCATTTTCTTAACGTTGACCCCATGGGAGTTAACCAGGATATCCACGGTTCCAAAAGTTGAGACCACCTTGTCTCTCAGTGCCGCCACGCTTTTCTCATCCGTGACATCAAATTTGACACCAATGGCCTCAGAACCCTTGAATTTGGCTTTAATGTCGGAAGCAACGGCGTCAACTCGCTCTTGAGAGATATCGGCAATTACGACTTTAGCCCCGTATTCGGCCAGTCCGCTCGCCATAGCTTCACCAATGCCACCCGCGCCGCCTAGCACTACGGCGATCTGATTGTCCACCCGGAACACATTAGCCATATTTATTACCTTCTCTATTTTGTATTTTTACTTGACAGGTTTTAGTCCGAAAAGCTCACGAGCTTCCGCGGGTGTGCAGGGCTCTTTGCCCAATTCGCGAGCAATTTTAACAATTCTAGCCACTAACTGTGCGTTGCTTGTGGCCAGTTCGCCCCTCTTGTAGTACACATTATCTTCCAGGCCTACTCTCACATTGCCGCCCATGATCATGCCGAGCGTGCCCAGAGTTGTCTGAGCCTTGCCGACACCCAGGGTATTGAAATAGCAATTCTCTGGCAGGTATTGAAGATAAGTGTTGAATAAGTTGTGATCGGTGCTCAGGGCGCCCTGATAAGCCATGCCCAGAATCAGGTTAACATTAAAAGGCGGTTTCATCAGGCCTTTCTTGAGCAGAATCTCTACTTCCTCAAGCATGGCTAGATTGTAGACTTCCATTTCTGGTTTAACGCCGAATTGGTTCATGCGTTTTACGAAACCCTCAATGTCGGCGCGGGTGTTCATCCAAACTGTTCCGGCCGCTTCACCAAAGGTTCTGACGAGAGTTCCCATGTTGAGAGAAGCCATTTCAGGATGGGCTTCAAGACATCCGGTGCGTTGTTCAACTGTCAGATTAGCGCCGCCGCCGGTGGAGTCCTGTAAAATGACATTGCATTTCTGGCGGATTTTATCATGGATTTCGTTGAAAATAGCCGGATCGCCGCTGTTGACGTTATTCTTGTCGCGTGCATGAATGTGTACGATGGCAGCGCCTTCGTTAAAACAATCATAGGATGACTGAGCGATTTCATCCGGTTGTTCCGGAACGGATGGGTTCAATTTCTTGGAAACTAGAGCGCCTGTCTGCGCTACAGTGATAACCACCTTGTTTTCGGGCATCTTTAAGTATTTAATAGCCAAGTTAAGTCCTCTTTTATTATTTTTAATATATTATTTCTTATTTAATTTTCGGTATTATTTTTCGTCAACAATAGCAACCAGACGAACCATAGATGCTTCTCCACCCTGGTAGCGGATCGGGAAGGCGGCTAATGTGCAGCGTTTGCCGGTTACTTCATCGATCTGTCCGCCGGCGATCTCGATGCCGGGGATACCATGCTGGGCTAAAGCCAGATGGGTAGGCTCATAGATGGGGAATAATTTATCAGGATCTTCGCCTCTTTCCTGCATATATTCGTCTCTCAGGTTAGGAGCCCATTTCCACAGTGGGGTGTGCGCGCAAGGATGATCGGTAGCGCCGCCATCAACAGCCAGGGCCTTAATGTCATGCTCAATAAACCATTCCGCGGCTTCGGTGTAGCAGCCGGGATAATGATTGAAATATTGATATCCGTAGGTGGGGAAATATTTATGCCAGCCGGTGTTAATGACCACGAAATCGCCTTTCTTAATCTTGGGTTTGGCGGCATCCAATTCTTTGCGGCCGATAACATCCCACTTCTTGAGATGTCTCATGTCAACTACCACGCCTTCGCCGTAGCAGCTAGCCAGGGGAATCTTATCGATGGTCAGGCCACCCTCGAGTACATGCAGAGGGGCATCCATATGGGTGGAGGCATGCATCTTGGTCTTGATGACGGTGGTCAGTTTATTGATGCGGCCTTTCTTGGGGTCACCGGGGAAAGTAACAAATTCGGGGAAAGTAACCTTACTGATTTCTACATCATACATCTGGGGCCAGGGCCATAGCGGGATTCCGGAATAGAAGGGTTGGGATAGGTCATAAATCTTCAAAGCCATAAATTTCCTCCATATGTTAATTTGTTATTCGCTATTTTACACTTACGCGTCTAAGGTCGAAAATTGAAGTTCGGAAATAACTCTGACGTAAAATTTGGTTTATACTGTATAAATACAAGACACAATAGCATCTAAATATCTATCATTATTGATAGGATAACACTCTATTTTACTCATCATTTCGCTTTTTTGTCAATATATCCCGTTAGCTAACCGGGCATATGTATAATAATTTTATACGATATTCATATCGAGATGTTCGTTTGGTTGATAATGAGCTGGTTTTTAGACTTTTAATTTCTTCTGGTAACCACAAAATCGGCCAGATTTTTTAGCGCCTCCGCCGCTGGATCGGTCGGTAATTCCTTTAAGGCCCGGCATGCGCTATCGCGATACTCTCCGGCAATTCGGTAGCATTCCTCGACAATATTGGAATTGCGTATCTGTTCAATTGCCTGCTGAATGTTCTCCTTTTTACTTCGGTCCAGGAATAAGCGTTTGATGGGATTGTCCTGCGGATAGCGCTCATTAAGCAGCATCGCCGGTAGGGTGAAAGTGCCTTGGGTCAGATCTGAGCCTGCTGGTTTCCCTAGCTCTTTTTCCGTACCGATAAAATCCAGGATATCATCTACAATCTGAAAAGCCAGTCCCAGATCGTTTCCATATTGTCGTAGTGTCTGGATTGCGCCTTCCGGCGCCTCGCTAAGAATTCCGCCGGACTCGGTTGAAAGGCAGAAAAGAGAAGCGGTTTTGCCGTATATCCTTTGTATATAATCTTCACGGGTCTGATTTAAAATGTAGGAGTTTTTAGCCTGGTTTAGCTCGCCCCTTGAGATCGTCATCAGAGTTTGCGAAAAAAGCCTGATCGCCCTGACATTTTGAGTGTCAGAAACTTCTACACCGGCCTTGGCGAAAAGATAATCACCCAGTAAGATAGCCGCTTCTGTGCCCCAAACCTTGTAAATGGTCTCCTTGCCCCTGCGGGTAAAGGATTTATCGATCGCGTCATCATGCACAAGAGTGGCGGTATGCATTAACTCAATGGCTGTCGCCATGTGTATCAGGTATTCCAGGCGGTAATTGAAGAAATGACCTGAGAGCAGGGTCAGCGCCGGTCGGATTCGCTTACCTCCCACGCCCAGGCTTTGTTCGAGAAGTTGCGCTAGCCACTTGAAGTCAACCTGGCCCACCTTTTTTATGGAGTCCTCTATTTTGCTCAGATCATCCACTATCGGGGCGTAAATCTGGTTCAGTTCCAAATCAATAGCCTCTCTATTCGGCCTGGGTATGTTCGGGCCGTTTATTTTCTTCTTCGATTAGTTTTTCATCCAGTTTGACGAAAAGCGGCTGGGGGACTGCCAGTTTCTGGCCAGGAGCGGGCAGTTCTATCTTCCAACCCGCTGACTGCACTTCACCAGCGTAGCCCAAATTCTCATGTAATTTCTGTGAACTGAAAGGCAGGAACGGATAGAAAATTGTCCTCAGAGCTGATATTACGCAAATAGCTACATATAATGAAGTCCCCGCGGCCGCTTTATCCACTTTGATGGCCTTCCAGGGTGCCTTTTCATCAAGGTAACGGTTGGCTTCCGCGGCCAATGCCATGGCCGTTTTGATTGCGTCTTTGAATTTGCACAGTGATATCAGTCTATCGACGGCTGCTAATGTCTCCTCAGCTTTATCCATCAAGGCTTTGCCGGCGCTGTCTATTTCTCCCGGAAATGGGATAGCTCCGTCATAATTTTTATAGGTGAAGGTTAAAACCCTGTGTGCTAGATTGCCATAGGTTGCCACCAGTTCGTCATTATTGCGGCGGTAGAATTCCCGCCAGGAAAAATCGGTATCGGTGGTCTCTGGCATGTTAATTGACAACATGTAACGCAGCGGATCGGGATCATAGCGGCTCAGATAGTCTGGCAGCGAGACCACCCAATTGCGGCTGGTTGAAAATTTCTTTTCTTCGAAGGTTAAAAACTCATTGGCCGGGACTTCGTAGGGCAGATTGAGTCCGCCGTAGGCCATCAGCATGGCCGGCCAGATAATGGAATGGAAGACGATGTTGTCTTTACCAATGAAATAATAGGAACGGGTCTCTTCTTTCTGCCAGAATATCCGCCATTTTCCCGGGTCTTGCTGGTTTTGCGCCCATTCCTGGCTGGCGGAGAGATAACCGATTACCGCGTCAAACCAGACGTAAATCCGTTTGCTATCATAGCCGGGCAGGGGGATGGGAATGCCCCATTCCATATCGCGAGTAATGGCTCTGTCCTTCAAACCTTCTTCCAGATAGTGTTTGGTGAAATGATAGACATTGGACCGCCAGAAAGTCTGGCCTGTGATCCATTCAGACAGCTTGTCCTGAAAGGCGCTTAATTTCAGAAAGAAATGCTCCGAGTTTTTAAATTCCGGCTCACCGCCGCAAAGTTTGCAGTGGGGTGATTTCAGATCGACCGGATTCATGGGTTTGCCGCACTGGTCGCACTGATCGCCCCGGGCATCGTTAAAACCGCAAAGAGGACAGGTGCCTTCGATATAGCGGTCAGTCAGGAATCGCTGGCATTTGGGACACCAGGCTTGCAGCACCACATCTTTGTAAATATAGCCCTTATTGAGCAGATTAAGGAAAAAATCCTGGGTTACCGCGATGTGGTTATCGGTGTTGGTGTGGGTAAATAGGTCGAAGGAAATTCCCATCTTCTGAAAGGTCTCGATAAATTGGTTCCGGTAGTACTTAGCCAGTTCAGCCGGAGTCTTGCCTTCCTGTTCGGCTTTGATGGTGATGGGTGTGCCGTGCTCGTCGGCGCCTGAGACCATCAGTACCTCATTGCCTTTAGCCCTGTGGTAGCGCGCGAAAATGTCCGCTGGTAGATATGCTCCGGCTAAGTGGCCTAAATGGCGTGATCCGCTGGCATAGGGCCAGGCCACGCCGATGAATATTCGTTCAGACATGTATATGCTCCTGGAACTTTGACGGTATCTTGGTTACTATTTACTAATTACTAACTACTATTTATTGATCACTCAGGTCAAATAACATCTCAGCGCCCTCTTTGTCGTTCTCGGGTTTTACCAGATTTTTCTTCTGGCTGCACTCCATGCATATGGTCTTATTTTTACCTTTCTCTTCTACGAAAAGATAGCGTTCCGGGTAAAGAATGGCACGCCCGCATTGATCACAATTAATATTGCCTAATGAAATACATCCGCGACGCACTGCTTTTCTCCTTACTTATTTTTTATCCAGGCCTGGTAAAGTTCTTTGCGTGAAAGGCCGGTTTCCTCGGCAATTTGGCCGATGGCTTCTCTGGAGGGTATTCCTGCTTTTTTCATCTCCGCCAGTTGTTTTTCAATCTCAGTGTTGATCTCAATCTTATTGTCTTCTGTTTTTCCTGCGACTACTATGGTGAATTCGCCTCTCGGCGCTGTAAAATGTTCGGCGGCTGAGCTCAAGGTGCCTCGATAAACTTCTTCGTAAATCTTGGTCATTTCCCGGCATACTGCTATTTGCCTGTCTCCCCAGATTTCCAGCATATCCTGTAAAGAAGCTTCTATGCGATGGGGTGATTCAAAAAGAACCAAGGTGGATTTCTCGGCTGCTCTGGTTTTTAGCAGTTTCCTTCTGTCTCCGGCTTTATGGGGTAAAAACCCCATAAAGCAAAAACTATCCGTTGGCAGTCCTGAAACTACCAGGGCGGTGGTTAATACTGAAGGCCCGGGAATAGGAATTATTTTAATGTTCTTTTTAGCCACGGCCGAGATCAGTTCATAGCCCGGATCGGAAATCCCTGGTGTTCCGGCGTCTGATACCAGTGCTACGTCATCTTGCTCCAGCACTTTTAAAAGGTAGTCCAGCTTGGTCAATTTATTGTGCTCATGATAGCTGGTGGTGGGGGTTTTAATATCATAAGCTGTCAGTAGCTGCCGTGTTTTGCGGGTGTCTTCAGCTGCTATCAGTTTAACTTCCTTAAGGGTCCGTATTGCCCTCAGGGTTATATCTTCTAGATTGCCTATTGGAGTGGCTACTATATATAGCGCGGCCATAGCTGACGTCATTATAACCAATTGAGGCTTGTTCGTCCAATAATATTCGAGGCGTTTTGTTCATTTTAGGTTAGTGCCCAGGGTCTGTCATTCCTGCGAAAGCAGGAAGCTAAACCGCCGCTTTAACCATACTATTGATTCCAGTATAACCGTTAATTGAATATAACCAGTTGAAAACCTTACTCGCTTTTTTAGGGTTGCATTGTATACAATATATAAATATCTATTAGACGGATGGATTAACTTTGGTGCCTTTGAGGAGGATTCAAATGAATCAAGAACATAACCAGCCTCTGGCAGCTTTACAAACGGCTATCCAAATGGAAATAGATGGTAAAAAATGTTATCTTCAGTTATCCAAAACCGGCACTGATGAGGCCGGCTGCAAATTGTTCGCGGCTCTGGCAGAGGAAGAAGATATCCACCTTAAGAAATTTGAGCAAATCTTTCGCGCCCTTGATTCCGGCCATATTTGGCCTGACGTTACCCTCGGCGATAGCCAGGCCGCTACCTCTGTCGGCATCTTTACTCAAACACCTGCGGGACATAAGGGCTCTATCTCCAGTGAACTGAAGTCGATACAAAAAGCTATGACTATGGAAAACCAAACTCTCGATTATTATCTGGAGCAGGCCGGCAAGTCTACTCAGCCTCTAGAAAAACAATTCTATCAAGCCGTGGCTGCGCAGGAACGGGTTCATCATGCCTTATTATTGGACTATTTTGAATATCTTAAAGATCCCGCCCAGTGGTTTACTATGAAAGAGCATCAATCTCTGGATGGAGGTTAAAACACCTGAACCCACTATTTATTCTCCTAAAAGGTGACAAATAAAAGAGAGATATAGTAGAATTGAAATTGTCGATGGGTATGATGTTCTACTCAGCTTCAATCGAGATTCTAATTCGGAGGTCTAATCAAGTGGCTAGATATGGAATGATCATGGATGCTACCAAATGTAATGGTTGTTATAATTGTTTTTTAGCCTGTAAGGATGAGCACTGCGGCAACGAATATTCGCCCTATACTGTCTCTCAACCCATGACCGGGCAATTCTGGATGAAGATTGTTGAAAAAGAGAGAGGCCAGTATCCTAAGGTCAAGGTCAACTATACCGCCGTGCCCTGCATGCATTGCGACAAACCTAGCTGTTTGAAAGCGGCCCAGAATGGCGCTATCTACAAGCGTCCGGATGGCATCGTTATTATTGATCCCGAAAAAGCTGTCGGCCAGAAGAACCTGGTATCTGCTTGTCCCTATCGCGTTATTTATTGGAATGAGGAAAAGAAAGTTGGTCAGAAATGCACCATGTGCGCTCATCTCCTGGACAAGGGTTGGAAAGAGCCTCGCTGCGTGGAAGCCTGCCCCACCGGTGCTTTGATTTTTGGCGATCTTGACGATCCCAAGAGTGAAATCGCGCAGCTGCTGGCCTCAGGCAAAACTGAGATTCTTCACCCCGAATATAAAATGGGCGAAAAGGTTAGCTACATCGGTCTGCCAAAGCGCTTCGTGGCTGGTGCCGTGGTTTTTGGTGATACCGATGAATGCGCTGTCGGCGTCAAGGTCACTTTGCAAGGCGAAGGCGAAAAGCAGACCCTTTCTACTGATAACTACGGTGATTTCGAATTTGAAGGTCTTGCCGCGGATAAAGAATATGTGGTCAATATCGAAGCCCCTGGTTATAAGACCCAGAAAATAACTGCTAAAACCGCCATTGATGTCTATTTGGGTGATATTATTCTAAAGAAAACCGCAGTTCGTAAAGTCAAAGCCGAATAACTCCATAATTATTTCATCATCAACAGTCCGTTGAGGGAAATTCAACGGACTGTTTTGTTTCCCCAAAATTAAAGTTTGACCGGCCCCTCTCGCTAAAGGTCGGACCTCGCAGTCTCCTTTTCCCGATGCAGGTCCGACCTTATATTCGGTCTCTTTTCCTCGCCCGGTAAGTAACCACTAACTCCTAATTACTAACTACAAAAATACACATTCCATCTTATCCTTCTCTCGGTAAAGGTCTCATCTTGCTGGTCTTTTCACCTTTGTAGTAAGCGAGACTTTATACTCCCCGTCTTCTTTACTCGCCTGTTAACTTATTGGAGTTTTTATCATTTGAACTTTGGTATTAGAAATTGTTTAGGATTGAGTGCTTAGATATTAGAATTTAAACACTCGATTATCCTAATTATTGTTTTTTATAAGGTGTCACCTTTTTATTACCGTTCAATCTCAACTTCTTCCAACATCAAATTGACTTGACATATGCGACCTGTTAAGATGAAAATGTGGCTGGGAAATCCTGGAAAGATAGAGGAAGATGTCTGCATTAAGCGAACTTGGTAAAGAGATTACGGTCTGTCAGCGTTGTGACCTTTACAAGAATGCCACCCACGCGGTGCCCGGGGAAGGGCCTGAGAATGCCGATATCATGTTTATCGGAGAAGCCCCCGGTGCCAATGAAGATCAGCAAGGCCGTCCTTTTGTTGGAGCTTCGGGTAAATTCCTCGATCAATTGATCGCCTCTATCGGCCTTTCACGCGATCAGGTCTTTATCGCCAATGTGGTCAAACACCGTCCGCCTGAAAATCGTGAACCGCTGCCGTCTGAAATAGCTGCCTGTAAAAACTGGTTGGACCATCAGATAGCGATTATCAAACCGCGTATGATCGTTACTCTGGGCCGCCATTCCATGGCTCGCTTTTTCCCCGACAAAACTATCAGCAAGATTCATGGAACGGCTGAGAAACGTGACGGCGTTATTTATTTTGCCATGTATCATCCTGCCGCAGCCTTGCACCAGGGCAATCTGCGCAGTGAAATAGAAAAAGATATGTTGAAGATTCCCGGTCTCCTGGATGAGATGCAGGAAAAACCGCAGGCTGCTGAAAAACCGCAGCAAATGAGTATGTTTTAAATGCCAGTATTAAAATCTAAATTAAGAATTATTCCGCTGGGCGGCTTGAATGAAATCGGTAAGAACATGATGCTTCTCGAATATGAGAATGACATCATTGTTATCGATGCTGGTCTCATGTTCCCGGGTGAAGATATGTTGGGTATTGATATGATCATTCCGGATATCTCTTATCTTGTACAAAAAAAGGATCATATCCGCGGTATCATCATCACTCACGGCCATGAAGACCATATCGGCGCTTTGCCTTATATTGTGAATCAGCTAGAGAATGTCCCGATTTACGCCGCCAAGCTTACTCAGGGTTTGATCTCTATTAAGCTGAAAGAAGGCAAAACTTTCGCTGCCTCCCGGCAGAAGACCGTCGCGGCTGGCGTGCAGGTCCCGCTGGGTAAATTTAAATTTGAGTTTTTCCATGTTTGTCATAGTATTCCAGATGCTATGGGCATTATTATTTACACTCCGGTCGGCACTATCGTCCACAGCGGTGATTTTAAGCTGGACTATACGCCTGTGGATGCCAAACCCACCGATCTGTCCCGTCTTTCACAGCTGGGCGCCCAGGGCGTTTTATTGCTGATGTCGGATTCTACTTATGCCGAATTGCCCGGCTACACTCCCTCTGAAAAAGTGGTGGGTGATACCTTCGACCGCATCATGTCTAACGCGCCCGGCCGCGTCATAGTTACCACCTTCTCATCCTTGCTCTCCCGTGTTCAACAGGTCATTGACGCGGCTGCTAAATATGGCCGCAAGGTCTTCATTGTCGGCCGCAGCATGAATGACACCGTTAAAATATCTATGGAACTGGGTTATCTTAACGCTCCTGGTAACGTTCTCGGCAAATTGGAAGAAGCCCGTGGTCTTCCTCATAACAAGGTGGTTTTTGTCACTACCGGTAGCCAGGGTGAACCGACCTCAGCTTTGGTGCGTATGGCTAATCAGGACCACAGTCAGGTGCATATCCAGCGCGGCGACACCGTTATTCTTTCGGCTACCCCTATACCGGGCAATGAATCTCTGGTCAATCGCACCATAGACACCCTCTTTAAACGGGGGGCGCAGGTTATTTACGATAAGCTGGCTCAGGTGCATGTCCATGGCCACGGCAGCCAGGAAGAACTTAAACTGTTGTTAAACCTGGTGAAACCTAAGTATTTTATGCCTGTCCACGGAGAATACCGCCATTTAAGTCTGCATTGCCGTTTGGCTGAATCAGTGGGTATTCCTCGCAATAATATTTTTGTCATGGAAGATGGAGATATTCTGGAGCTGAATAGCCAGTCCGCTAGAGTGGCCGGCAAGATTACCGCCGGCAATGTCTATGTCGATGGTTTGAGCGTGGGTGATGTAGGCAACGCCGTTCTTCACGACCGGCGCATTCTCTCCCGTGACGGCATTGCTGTTGTTGTGATCGCGATTAATAAGGATACCGGTCTATTAAGCGGTAGGCCTGAAGTGGTCTCTCGCGGTTTTGTCGATACCCGCGAAGCAGGAGAACTGCTCGAAAAAAGTGTCGACTATATAACCAAATTTTTGACTTATGATAAAGCCTTAACCGATTGGGCGCTGGTATCCAATAACGTTAAAGAAAATCTGAGCAACTTTTATTATGAGAAGACCCGCCGCCGACCTGTTATTATTCCCGTTCAGGTCAGGGTCTAATCAGCTCAGAGCAATTTTAGTAGTTGGTTTAATCGTTATTTTCAGTTTCCCTCTTTCGTACCTCTTGCCAGCCTCTGTCTCAAGGTATATTATTTAACACAAGATGGCTAGAGCAAAGAACGCTAATCACTCGGGTTTTAAGCAATTTCTGATCTTCACCGCGATCAGCTTATTGATTATTGCCGTTGTCGGAGCTATCGTCTACTGGCAGTGGGATAATATCTCCGGCTGGTCGTCCAGCGTTACCATCGCCATTACCCAACTTTTTGGCTGGGGCTTGATTCTGGTCGTCTTGGCTATTCTGTCTTTTCTCGTAATTGTTCTTTCTCAACCTATGGCTTTAATTAGATACTGGAACCGCTGGCTTGGCCTTTTGATTTTGGCGGGCGCCGTCTGGGGCATCCTGGCCTTCATTCCGGCCGATGGTTTATTAACCGATTATAGCCTGGGCGGCCAGATCGGCAAGAGCCTGATCGGCGACTCCCTGGCCATTAGTATTTTGATCCTGGCCCTGCTGGTTATAGTTGGCGTTCTTTTTATCACACCCCGGGGTTTCTCTCGCCTGATCACTGGTTTTTTCTCCTGGCTGACCGGTAAAATACGCAAAGAACCCGTTGCCGGCGGGCCCATGCCCTTGCCCCCAACCCCAGTAGCTCCCCGCCTGAGTCCTTCAGTGACTGGTCAGGAGAGCGATTTGCGGACTACCGCTTTTCCTCGCTATAAACCCGAAATAAAACCCCGCCCCGCCCAACCTGTTCCCGGATCGAAAAACTGGCTGTGGAATCGTCTGCATTCTGAAACAGCGCAACCGCCTGTCACCGTTCCTCTTCCTGCTGAAGAGCCTGTTAAAGAAGTAGCTCAAGCTTCTGAAGAGACCGATTCTGCTAAAGCTGAAGCTAAAGAGAAAAAAGCCAATTCTAAAGACCTTAAACAGGTAGCCGAAGAGGTCTGGAAAAAGTACGGTGAAGCGGCCACTGAGACCACTGCCGACGGCTGGAAATTGCCGCCTATTGAAATGCTGGACAATGCCCCTGAAGTAGAATTCAGCCAGGCCGATAATATGAAAAAAGCCAAGCTGATCGAAGACGCCCTCTCCAGTTACGGCGTGGAAGGCAAGGTCGTTCAGATCAACGTCGGTCCTACCGTTACTCAGTTTGGTATCGAGCCAGGTTGGGATCGCAAATTAAAGGAAATTAAAGAAAAAGATAAAAACGGTGAAGTTAAAGTAACCCTTGAAGAAGTGGCTCGCACTCGCGTTAAAGTGGACCGCATTACCTCGCTTTCCAATGATTTGTCTCTGGCTTTGGCGGCACCCAGTATTCGTATCGAGGCTCCCGTTCCCGGCAAATCTATCGTGGGCATTGAAGTCCCTAATTCCATCATTGGAGTTGTCAGCCTGCGTAGTGTGGTAGAATCCAGTATCTTCCAGAAAATGGAAGCCCGCACCAAGTTAGCGGTACCTCTGGGCAAAGGCGCGGGAGGGGAATCGGTGGTCGGTGATCTGGCTAAGATGCCGCATCTGTTGATTGCGGGTGCTACCGGTTCCGGTAAGACAGTTTGTATCCACTCCATTATTTGCGGCCTGCTGCTTCATAATACCCCTGGCGATCTACGTTTTATCATGATTGATCCTAAACGTGTTGAGCTCACTTCGTATAGCAGTTTGCCTCACCTGGCAACCCCCGTCATCGTTGAAACAAATAGGGCTTTGCTTTCTCTGCGCTGGCTGGGGCAGGAGATGGACAAGCGCTATCAGGCTCTCGCCGCCGCCCGATCTCGTAATATTGAAGCTTATAATAAAGCCCATACCCGTGAAAAATTGCCTTATTTGGTGTTGGTAATTGATGAACTGGCTGATCTGATGATGACTTCCGGTGAAGAGGTCGAACATACCCTTTGCCGCTTGGCCCAATTGGCTCGTGCCGTAGGTATTCATCTGGTCGTGGCTACCCAGCGCCCGTCCGTGGATGTGGTCACCGGACTGATCAAAGCCAACTTCCCCACTCGTATCAGCTTTGCCGTGACTTCTCAGGTAGACTCACGTACTATCCTTGATTCGGGCGGAGCTGAAAAATTACTGGGCCGCGGAGATATGCTTTACATGCCCACCGAAGCCGCCAAAGCCAAGCGTCTTCAGGGTTGTTTCCTCTCCGACGCTGAAATCGAGCGGGTGGTTTATTTCTGGAATAACCAGAAGAAAGAAACTGCCTCTCAGCTGGTAATGGACGATCTGGTAATAGAAGACGCCGCTCAGATAAACAAACCGGCGCTGGATCCTCTTTTCGATCAAGCCCTTAAACTGGCTAGCGAACACAATACAGTCTCCGCCTCTTTCTTGCAAAGGCATCTGCGTATTGGCTATCCCCGCGCTGCCCGTCTGATGGAGCAGCTTGAGGAACACCTCGGCCAGGTCTCAGACGATGATGAATCACTGTGGAAAGATGAAGAGAAAGAAGAAAAGAAAGATAATCTCAACTAAACCTGTTTCTTTACCTCTTTCACACCCCGGGCTATGTCAGCGAACTCAAATTCTCGCCTTAATTCGATGATGCGGTCTCTCATCAAGGCGGCTTTTTCGAATTCCAGATTCTTGGCAGCTTGTTTCATTTGGATTTCCAGGTCTTTGATCAACCTGGTCACCTCTTCTCGGGTGGCCGGACCCTGCATGCCTTTAGCGCTGTTGTAAGTGCCTTTTTCTTCTGCCACTGATGCGGCTACCCGCTCGGTGATGTCTCTGACCGTCTTACTGATGCCTGTAGGTGTAATGCCGTGCAATTTATTGTAATCTTCCTGGATGCCGCGTCGCCGGTTTATTTCTTCGATCGCGTCATGCATGGACACTGTTACTTTATCCGCGTACATAATAGCCCTGCCTTCCACGTGGCGGGAGGCACGTCCCATAGTTTGAATTAATGCCCCCCGCGAGCGCAAATAGCCTTCTTTGTCTGCATCTAATATTGCCACCAGACTCACCTCAGGCAGGTCTAGGCCTTCTCTCAGCAGGTTGATGCCCACTATTACATCATAAATACCCAACCGCAGGTCCCGCAGTATCTCCACCCGTTCCAGCGTATCTACCTCTGAGTGCAGGTAATGCGTTTTGACTCCCATCTCCAATAAATAGTCGGCCAGTTCTTCGGCCATGCGCTTGGTCAGAGTGGTTACTAGGCTGCGTTGGTTTTTACTCGCTCTTAATTTTATCTGATCTAGTAGGTCGTCAATTTGCCCTTTGGTGGGTTTTATTTCTATTATTGGTTCCAACAGGCCGGTCGGGCGCACCAGTTGTTCTACGATTTGCTGGCTCTGGGAGGTCTCATATTCGCTCGGTGTGGCCGAGACATAAATTACCTGGTTAATCCTCTGGTTATATTCACTAAAGTTCAACGGTCGGTTGTCCAGTGCTGAGGGCAGCCTGAAGCCGAATTCTACCAGGGTGTTTTTACGGGACTGGTCGCCGTGATACATTCCCCGCACTTGCGGCAGAGTCATGTGAGATTCGTCTATGAAAAGCAGGTAGTCCTTGGGCAAATAATCCAGCAGGGTCCAAGGCGTGCTGCCGGGCGCTCGCTGGGCTAGGTGGCGTGAATAGTTTTCCACTCCATTGCAGAAACCGGCTTCCCGCAGCATCTCCAGATCATAATTCGTGCGCTGCTCCAGTCTCGCTGCTTCCAGTATCTTGTCCTGTTTTTTGAGTTCCGTAACGCGTTCTTGCAGTTCTTGTTTAATCGATTCAATCGCCAGCGCCAGTTTGCCTTGCGAAGTCACAAAATGCTTGGCTGGGTAGATATCGATCGAATCTGTTTCGCCCAGTATTTCTCCAGTCAGTGGGTCTATTTTTTGGATGTGGTCCAGGTTATTACCGAAGAACTCAATACGCAGTGCTGTGTCCTCATAGGCGGGCTGGATTTCCAGCGTGTCTCCCCTTACCCTGAACTTGCCGCGAGAAAAATCAATATCGTTGCGTTGATATTGCATATCCACCAGCTTGCGCAGCAGGTCAGGAATGCGGTAGCTGGTGTCCTTTTTTATACTTAGGATAAAATTCTTGTATTCTTCCGGTTCACCCAGGCCGTAGATGCAGGAGACTGAAGCTACGATCAACGTGTCCCGCCGTGAAAGCAGCGCCATTGTCGCAGCGTGCCGCAGTTTATCTATCTCGTCGTTAATTTCTATCTCTTTTTCAATAAAGGTATCGGTCCGTGGCAGATAGGCCTCCGGCTGGTAGTAATCGTAATAACTTACGAAGTATTCCACTGCGTTGTGTGGGAAAAAATCCTTGAATTCGGAGTATAGTTGCGCTGCCAGCGTTTTATTGTGACACATTACCAGCGTGGGACGCTGAACTCTGGCCACAATATTGGCCATCGTAAAAGTTTTGCCGCTGCCTGTGACGCCTAGCAAGGTTTGTTGCTTGAAGTTATCATTGAGACCTTCAACCAGTTTATCCACCGCTTGAGGTTGGTCGCCGGTCATCTTAAAATCGGATACTATTTCAAATTGAGCCATATTATCATTCTTACCTGGAATTAGGCTTTGAATTTTAGCAGGTGCTTCAGTATATCCCTGACAGCCCCGTTACATTTAAACTTTTAACTTTAACTTTTGAATTTTGACTTATTTGTTTCATTCATCGTCAACTGGTTTCTCGCGTCTTAAATTCTTTGTCTCAGACCTCTTTTTTTTCGTCTCCAGCCTCTTTATCTTAGAAGCCAGTGTGGGTCTGGTTTTGCGGCGCGTTTTTGGCTGCTGGGCCGCCTTGCGTATCAGCTCCATTAGTCTGTTGAGTGCGTCCTGCCTGTTAGCCGCCTGGGTGCGGAAACGCTGCGCGTCTATAAGCAGTACCCCTTCCTTGGTCAGATAGCCGCGTGCCTGTTCCAGCAGGCGTATCCGTACCACTTCGGGCAGAGAAGGCGAGTTCGCGGCATCGAAGCGCAGTTGCACGGCGGTAGAAACCTTATTGACGTTCTGGCCTCCCGGTCCTGCCGAGCGCACAAATTCCTCATGAATCTCATTCTCGTTGATAGCGATTTCCGCCGTGATTTGCAGCATGCCTCTAGCTTACCTCACAAGACCCTTGGGTGCAATCCCTTTGCGCTTGTTTTTGAACACGTCATGACCTCACCGATAACCGATTTAGGGTTTAAAATCATAGGTTAATAATTGGGTTTTCTCATCGGAGGCTATTTGCAGGTTTATTGTGGCTCCGTTTTGGCTTAGAGTCACCCCGTCGAATGCCCCGAAACTTAGGTCTACGGTTGTGGTCGCAGTCTCTCCTGCGCCTATGGTGCCGATAGCTTTGCTAATGGAATCCTTTCCGCCTATCTGGATCTGTTTGCCCTTACTGTACACTCTGATCTCACAAATAACATTGTGGGCATCGATGCTGCCGGTGTTAGTGATTTCGCCTGTGATAGAGCGGCTCAGTAGCCCGGTATCTTTGATGCTGGTAATCATCAGATTGAAGTTCACATTTTCATTGTTGCCGGGAAGCTTGGTAAAAGTTGGGCTGGCTGTTGCCGTCGCGGGCCTGGTTATCGTTGGGGAACTTGTTATTGAGGGTGAGCTAATGGGTTTTGTGGCTGGTACCTGGGTGGCGAGCGCTGACGATTGATTAAAGCCGTACTTACCTATCAGGATTCCTACCGCGATTAATATTAAAGCCGCCATTATTATTCCTGAGATTAGCCCTAGCTTTTTTAGCATTTTTACTTTACTTGTTCTCCTTTATTTTATTAGAGGTCTAAGCGTCGCCGTTAAAGCGAAACCTGTTATAGCCAATACTCCCATTATAATAAAGGCCATCAGGTAGCTGTTAAAAGTATCGAAAATATAACCGGTCAGGAAAGGCCCTAGCGCTCCTCCGATGGTAAAAGCTAGCACAAGACTGCCAAAAATCAGGCCGTGGTTTCTAATTCCGAAGAGCCAGGCCACGATGGGTGATTCTGATGCTTCCATTCCTCCGAAAGCAAAGCCGAACACAATCGCGCAGAACGATAACGGAATAGAATCTTTTACAAAAATAAGTCCTATCAGGCTGCCAGCCATCAAAAAGTAACCGATTAAGAAGATGGCACGGTTTCCCATGCGGTCTCCAGCCTGTCCCAGTATCAACCTGCCTGGAATGCTGGCTCCTGCGCAGACAGCCATGATCGCGGCGGCGCTAGAAATCGGTATATTCAGATCGGTTATGTGGGGTACCAGGTGCACTAGTACGGTCATCAGAATAAAACCGAAGACGAATTCCATGGCGGCTACTGTCCAGAATTGGCGCGTAACCATCGCTTCCTTCAGCGAGACACCTGTGACCACGCTGGATTGCCCCTCTTGTTTCTCTCCATAGGGTTTTAAACCCATCGTAGATGGATCCCGTCTCATGAATTGGGCCGCTGCCACGGATACCACCAGGATAATCGCGCCGATCATCCAGTAAGAATCACGCCAGCCGTGTTGCTGTATCAGGCTGCTGGCGACCGGCGCGGCTATCAGTTCACCCACACTCAGGCCGATCAGCACGATGCCGGACATCAGACTCAGCCGGGTACTGAACCAGCGGGTAATGGTTGATAAGGTTGGCACATAGGTCCCCGACATTCCCAGACCAATTAGTACTCCGTAAAAGAAAAAGAGTTGCCAGAGGTTGTTTACTTGGGACATTAGCATGAAACCGGCTCCCACTAGGATGCCGCACAGTGTAATCACCAGCCTTGGGCCAAACCTATCGTTCAGCTTCCCCATAAAAATACCGGCCAGGCCGGCTATTAAGGAATTCAATGAGAAAGCTGCCGCAGTGGTCGCCCGGCTCCAGTGGAATTCCTCTGAGACCGGTTTGAAAAAAGTCCCAAAGAAACCGTTGCCTCCCAGCACCACCAGCATGGTGATAAACATACAGGCCACGATTATGTATCCGTAAAAGATCCTGGGTTTACTTGGGGTAGCCGCGGGTTTGTAGCTAAACATTAAAGTATTCTCCAGCTAACTGGTTATTATTAATGTAGGTGCAGATTGGATTATTGTCAAGGCAACCCGGACGCTATAATCTAATTGAAAATAATCCCAAAATTTGCGAAAATGGTAATAATAATTCTGTGCTTTAAAAGGGAGCGGCAATTAATAGTGAATATACAAACTCTTGCATGTTCTGAATGTAATATTAAAACACCCCACATTGAGGAATTGGATGAAACCTATCTGTCTCGTTGGCGCTGCTTATGTTGTAATAATACCCAGCGTCCCGGTGGGAATAGCATGGTGTCGGCAGGTTGTCCGGGAATAGACGATCCTGGTTGTTCAGCCGGTCCTGGCTAGCTCAACTCAAATCTAGCGGCTGGGGATATCCAGCGCTAACATTACTGATAGATAATACAAAATAGGTCTCAAATAGAATACTAGAGGCGACAGTTTGGAGGTAATACTTCGGCTGATCGCCTCTCGTCATATCCTTAAGGCTTTACCGGTAGGCATTGATCGTTAGCTAATTGACATAAATAGTGAGGAAGAGCTGAAATAGCCTCATAAATACTGGCGGATGGGGTGGGATTCGAACCCACGGTACCTTGCGGTACGGCGGTTTTCAAGACCGCTACCATAGACCACTCGGACACCCATCCTTGTAGCTAATATTCTTTTATGAATGCTCGCTACTTTGTCAAATGGCACTAAATTGGCACTAATTGAATTCAATGACACAAATTTTTAGAACTCATCGACAAATAGCAAGACACGTTTGTCATTATAACTATTAGATTGGATTTCGTCAAAAGTTTTTACATAAATAATCCAATATAAATGAATGTGTAAATATCAATTCACAAATAGTAGTTGAGAAGAAGTGAGGTTGGCGCAGTTAGCAAAGAAATAATTTAAGGTGATTAAATTAGAAATATGGGTTTAGTACAAATCAACGACTATTTGGTCGTATACTATTTTTGTCTTCGTTTCCCTATTTCAATTATGGCTGCTCCCACAAACCAAAATAAAAGTAACACTCCCGCAATTATTGAAGGATACTTAAAATCGAAGTCATTTATGTTACTTAATTTCATGGTATATGTAAAAAAGACTAAGCCAACTATAAAAATAGTCATCCAACGAGGGTCATTCTTAAATTCAAATATTAGATCAAAAAACGTACGACCAACTGTTGTTTTAAATATATGCGAACTATTTGAAGCCTTGAATTCTTCTTGATCGCCATCATCATAAGAATCTTGATTAATGTCAGTCTGTTTTTCTTCATCACTAACAATATTATGATTTTTATCACCAGGGATTCTTGTCGGTGAATTATCAAATTCATCAATTGTTGTAGTGGTAATTCGTCGTCTGATTGCCATTATCTAGAGCTCCAATGAGTTTGCAGTATTCTCAATTTTGTCCCATATTAAACGAACAGCCTCATTTAAAAGCTTAGAAATGGAAGCAATATCTACATCTTTAGTCTTAAAGACGTCAATATCAAAAAATAAACCGCATTTATTAAAATAACTTGATTCGAAGTTAAAAAAAGGTACAACTTCTTTTTCATGCATAGGTCCCACAGAAACTTTTACTTGAAATTGTCCGTCTATAATATCGAAAATTAATTGTAAGTTAGTTTGTTTTCCACTTACTAAAGTTTTTACCTTGTCTGTATAATAGGTCGAGAATAATAATTCATTTATCTGATCGAAACTTCTATTGGTAGGGACAAAAGTCTGGGTGCGACAACCAAAACGAATAACCTTTGTTATTTTGTAATAATCGTTTTTGTTCAATCCTTTCCAATAAGCAGAAGCTTTATCAACAAAATAATTCCGAGTTTGAGGATTATTTACAATATAACCGGCACTTTTATACCCTGCAAAAGCACCCTCTAGCTCGATTTTGTTGGATTGGTCTGTGAAATTAATTATATTAGAATCAATTTTCCAGTGAGGAAAATAATTATTGTTCTTTATATAATCTGCAACAAATCCGCGAACATCCAGAAATGCGCCAACGGGTTCATGCCTTACTTCCAATATATGTTGAGCTAGCATTACTTTATCTTTCGCTGTCTTAAGTGTATGTTGTTCTTTCATTATTTTCCCCCGGTTTAGTCATGATATTTTCAGCAAGAATAACTCGATTATTGGTTTGTCGCCATCATATTAGCATTAAAGTATTGCAGACACAAGATCCTCAGGTTTTAACTAAAATATTTAGAAATTGATATCAAGATGTTATTTAATTGTTTGTAAAGATACAAACGCTTCATCAAAGCTCTTAGCAGCTGTCGCCTGCATACCTGGAGTAACGTGGCTGTAAGTATCGAGAGTGATTTGTATCGAACTATGTCCAAGTCTTTCTTGCACTATTTTGGGGTGAGGGTCACGCAAACCTAATAATTCAGATCGTCTTGATGAGTGTACCTCTCATAATTTACGCCTCCGGTATACCTAATCATTAAGATGATAACATAAATGAATTATAGGTGTATTAAAGGTTCTTATCAATCGTGGCCAGTGTGCCAAACTTGATTACGTGTTCGGACTTGCAATAATTTCACATGACTAGCTTCCGTTCATCGATCATAAGACAAGACTAGCATATGAAATGCCAAATGTTAGGTAAAACAATGTTTTAATTGTGTTAAAATTAGAAAATGCCTAAGAAGGACGTAATAATGAAGAAATTTTTCAAGGATGTATGGAAAGAATTTAAAAACAAGGGAGAAACGATAGGTTTAATTTTTTGTGTAATCGGATTTATTATCCTTATCGTAACAGGAGCATGGAACTTATCTAAAAGTTTAGAATTATTAGGCGTATCTCTCGGTTTATTATCCCTTGGTCTTGCAATGATATCTTTAGGGATGTCCGACAAATCAGATATTCGTTATACGGAAATACTAACTCGATTAGATAAAAATGTTTCTAAAGTACTTGAATATTATCCATCGGATAAAATAGATATCCCACATGGCTCATCAAAAGATGTAGTCATTAAAGCACCCATCGCTGAGGCTTTTGTCAAAGGCTATGTGCCTGAAGTGACTATTAAACCTGAATACTCTATTGAGATAAGTAAGATAAAAGCTCAAGCGAGGCTTGATGCTGATACCATGAAAGTTGGGTATGTAAGAGGCGAATTATACCAGATTGAAGATGGTAGTTGGGCCATACACTGGGGCGGAAAATATCAGTTGTAGTATCACCGTACCAATCTGGATTGATTCGTAGGGTACCAAATATTAGTTTGCCTTTAGCCTAATGTCGGTGTAAAATATTATAGAAAATTTGAAAAGCAGTTAAGAAGGGAAAAAGGTTTACAATTCATATAGGTTTATTATATAAAGGACAGCTACAAGCATATATGAAGTAGGCACTCTAGAGCAGACAGAACATAAATTGATAGAGTAAATTTCTACTTTGTACGCTGAAAATCCCCTCTCTACCTAATAAGAGTTATTAGGTCGAAAGTTCAACGAAGAAGTTGCAGGAAACTACTTAATGCGTTAAACGCATAGCGAAGGATCGGGTTTAAATGAGCAGGATAGTCTAACGGACTATCCTGCTTTTTTTATTAAATATTTAGGGGTGAATAATGGAACCAGAAAAGAAAGTAATAACCGAAAAAGAATTATCCGAAGCATTGGGAATATCAATAAATTTTGCTTATAAAGAAGTGCGGAATGGCAATATATTTTCGGTCAAGTGTGGCGATCGCTATCTAATACCAGTAAAATCTTTATATCGGATGTTGTCCGTTGAGTAAGCAAAATAGGCAATATGGGCGGTCGGCGCAGCCTCCGCCGAAAAAGCAATATGGTATTATCAAGAAGCATATCTTATTTCTGGCTCAAAGCGTTTTTTAAACAGATTAATTTACATAGAATCCGATCTTAAAGCTAATATATCTATCCCTGGAGGCTATAAAAGAAGACTAATTGATAGTGCTAGAGATTTTATTAAGTGAAATTCACAATTTGAATGAATACTGGGTGAAGGAACCAATAATAAGTTTGGTATTGTTGAATTGACCGCATTACAGCCATATTCAAGACAAGCCTGGGCGAATATTCCCAAAGCAGTTCCAGCAATTAAGCCCAACAAGAAACTAGAAATAAATTAAGAACTTTACCCATATGACGATATAATAACAAAATAAGGAATATATCAAAAATAGGATTTATGGTATATAATTCCTTTAATCGATTTGTTGGGAGGATAAATTGCCTAAAATATTATTCTATTGGTTATTGTCTATCTTCTTAGCGTTAACCTTTTTAACCAGTTGCGAAGTGCCGAGTAATTCCTCTGTAAATACACTGCCAGTATTTACAACCTCAATCCAGCCAACTTATAAACCAGCAATTACAAATTTAATAACTACGATACCTAAACCTGTAATCATCGGTTCGCCCACACAATCATCTATTACTTTAACACCACCAATTACAACAAGCCCTATAACAAAAATAGAGCCATTCACTGCCAGTATCATTACCTTTCTAAACCTTGAAGCGAAAAAACAATACGCCGTGATTTTCACTAATAATACACAAAATATTTTTAAGTTTAGTTGCACCATTAGACAACATGATAATAACGGTAACTATTTATCAGATTATAGTGTTACATCTGACTTCGTACCCGCAAACACGCATTATGTTTATGTATTACCACGGGAAATAGCCAAGGGTCTTACGATAAGTGACCCACAGATAGTAGGCGTATCACCATCTGCGCAGCCTAAATTTGCTATTATCTCAATAAGTAATCTCAGTATTGTCCCTGAGTTAGCTGGGGATAATAGAGGTATCAATTCATTTTCTTATATAACCGGAACGTTATTAAATACTGGTACTGTGAATTTTGGAACAGGGGTTAGTGGAGAAGGAATAACACCAAAGTCGATAATTATACAAATATTGAAACGTACTTATGATAGTGGTTTTACTTTAGCTGCAAGTAGTGAAGCATTATCCTCTCCTGAAGTAAATGGAGTCAGAATTACGATGCCACCTCCTGGAGAACATGTCGTTTTTTATATTCCGTTATATGAAAGTGTAATTATTAAAGATGCGCAAAAAGCAATAATTGATGGCGAGATCACGATTTTAGCTCCTGGTAGGTAAAGGTCAAGATGGACAAAATTTAGCCTAGTTCGCAAACACTAATTTATTAGGTAATTTGCTGCCATTTTGATGACTTTATTAAAGTGATTCTAGTATCGAGTAGTTTTAACTTGAAATTTATGCTAACAGAGAGTTTTAGTGATATGTACTGCTAGGCACAAAGTAACGATAATTGAAGACTTCGAAGCCAGTGGTTGAGTATTAGAAAATTAATGGCACTAATTTGGCACTAATGCTTTTCTATAGAGGGTTAAAAATAGGGTTATTTGAGGCTAAAACAAGAATAGGCACGAAGTAAGAGTTTAGCTTTAAAAACAGTAGAAAACTAGGCTAGAGACAGATTTCAAGACCGCTACCATAGACCACTCGGACACCCATCCATGAAGCATAAAACCCAAATATTAAGGTTAAATCAACGCTGAAATAACACCCATAATTGGTATCGAGGACACGCTTGTCATTATAACTTTTAGTGCATGCTTCGTCAAAGAAGACTATGTGTTGGTATGTTCATCTCGATTTAGATGTGCTAGTGTGCATCATAAGTCTGACGTCATTTTAGGGAGGACGTCATAACACTTCTTTTTCTTGGTTTTATCTTGAGGTTTTCTTAAACAAATTGCTTGCCGCTAGCCCAGGTCTTTTTTGATCTGATCGAACTCTTCTTTCGTGATTTCACCCTTCGCATACCGCTCCTTGGCGATATCGAGCGGACTTCGGATCTCCCTGCTTCCTCCTCCGGATATATTGCCCCTGGTTAATCTGGTTATTAACCACACTACCAGCGCGATAATTCCACCCCAAAATATTATCATCAGAAAAATCATCAAACCCATCCCCCAACCCCAGTTTCCCCAATCCCACCACATCATAAGTCACCTCCAAATATTTTAAGTATCTTATTTATCATTATAGCCATAGGGTCGCCAAATAAATTTTCGATTTAACATAGTACGCCTACTTGCATATCGTTGTAAAAAAAGCTGGAGGCAAATGTCTCCAGCTTTTTTAAGGTCTCTACTACCCACTAACTACTAATTACTTCTTCTCTTTCCCCTGTAGATACTTAATCATCGGCCCTGTTACCAGGGGCACTACGTCCTTGATCATATGCGGCATCAGGTTGTCCATGACCTTAGGCATCAATAGCGGCATTTGCTCCGCCATATAATCCGGCATAGGAATCGCATCTGCTACCCTCTTGAGCATGGTCGGCATAACCTTTGGCATCATCATTGGCAGCAATCTGGGGAAGAGTATTGGGAACATTGGTTTCATCAAATTTAAGGCTCCCGGAATTTTGCCCATCGCCCGCATCATTGGTCCCATTCCGAAGGGCATGGCGTCTATCATCTCCGGCCACATGGTCCCCATTAACTTGGCGAAACCTTCCGGTGTCATTAATGCGATCATGGCTTCAAATACTGCCCACTGCCGCTGTACTTCGGGATGGGGGTCGGGCAACTCAAAACCTAATCTCTCCGCGGCGAAATGGGCCAGGTCTACTACTTCCACGGGTAATTTTTTCTTGTCCGCGCTTACCCTTAGCTGAAATTCGCAGCAGGGACATAGGGCTACCACCTTTTCAGCTCCCACCGCCGCGGCTTCATCCAATCTGGTCTTGCCTATCTCGGCTGCCACTGGCGGATCTTTAATTAAAGTTAATACGCTGCCGCAGCACAGTCCTTCCTCGCGGTTGTGTTCCATTTCCACTACTTTGACCCCGGGGATTGCTGCCAGCATCTGGCGCGGCGGTTCATAGATGCTGGAAACCCGGCCAGCGTGGCAGGAATCATGCCAGGTTACCGTGCAGGGTTTTTGTCCATTGGCTGGGAATTTGAATTCTCCTGCGCTTATTTTCTCAGCCAGAATTTCACTGTAATGCCGTGTTTTGATGTTGTATTCAATGCCTAAATTTTTGGTCCATTTAGGGTAAACATGGCGCCACATCATATCGCAGGCTGGGCAAGAAGTAATTACCGTGTCTGCCCCGGCTTCTTTAACTGCTTTAATATTTTTCCTGAGGGTTGCCTCAAAGACGTCCCATTTACCGCATACCAGCATGGGTGTCCCGCAGCAGCTTTCCTTGTTTCCCACATTTGTGAAATCAACACCGGCGGCATCTAGCAGTCTGACGCTGGCAATCGCGATGTCCTTTTCCACGTAACTGGCAGTGCAGCCGGCAAAATAGACTGTCTTAGCTTGAATACCTGGGCCGTGTTTGACTAGTAAATCTTTGGGGAACCAGTCGCTCCTGTTTTTCCTGTAGCCCGCCCAGATATCGCCTTCTTCGGTCAGGGCTGCAGCCATCATCTCGAAGGGTGGGAAGGTCATTTTTTTCTCTGTGTGTATCAGCTCTCCCCTCAATTTCATCCAGGATGACTCGATGGGCAGGGACACCGAGCAGCGGTTATTGCATATTTCGCAGGTAGTGCAGGCTACTATGGAATCCACCATGAATTGATCCCATTTCTCATGGCCTTCCAGGTATTCACGCAGCCAGTACCATTTGCCTCTGGGAGACTGACTCTCCCAGCCTCTACCGTAAAATTGGTCGCAATTATCTACGCAATATCCGCATTGAGAGCAGGCATAGGCATACCAGGCCACATCCCCCGGAATGCCTTTGGCTGGCGTTAGCCTTGGCCTTTCCCCAATCTGAGTTACCACGCTGTTGCCAAAAGGTCGGATCAGGGGCTCACAAGCTCCGGAAATATTCATGATTATTGGCAGACTGCCCTGGCCAATTACTTTGCCAGGATTCAGTATACCTTTAGGGTCTACTTCTTGCTTGAAAGCCTTGACTCTGGCGGCTCTCTCTTTACCCATGACTTGATTTAACTTGTTAGCGTAGTACAATCCGGTAGAATACGGACGTCCGCCGTATTTTTCGGCAATTTTCATAATAGTCAAAGACAGACCGAAGACAAAGTTATATCTAAATTTGCGCTGATCACTGGGAATAAGGCCCAGAATTACCGCTTCCGGTTCACCTGTGCCTTCTTTGCGGACGATAATGCCCTCTTTGACCAGAGGTTGTTTTACTACACGCTCAAGCTCGTCCATCATTTTTGCTAGATTGGAGAGCGGCACAACCACCTCAGCCGGTACCAGGCTGGGCCCCAGCCGCTTAACCGCCATTATCTTGAATCGATTTTCCCACTCATGCTGGGCGATATCGTCTGGTAGCTTTTCGGCCTTAAAACGTTTTATTATTTCTGGTAGCTTGTTCATAACCACTGAACGGTCTTTAGAGCGGAAAGCTATAGTAGTGATAAATAACTTGGGTAGAAGCACACGCTTTTCCACCGCATGTTCAAGATGCTCTCTCAACGGGACTACATTCCTGAGTTCAGCCATTAAAGGATTAATAAATATTAGTGACCATATCGGCAGCTTTTCATCTACCAGCGACTGTATCAGTCCCTGCATACTAGCGGTATCCGAGCTTCCCAGGGCTACAATATCCAAATTTTCCTGAGGTTGAACGCGCAGAGTCACTTCACTGATCAGTCCGGTAATGCCTCCGGCTTCGCTGACCAGGTCGAGGTCTTTCCCTTCCAATATTCGTACGCTTCCATCAGGCAGCACTACCCGGGCTTTGATTACATTGTCTCTGAACCAGCCGGATTCAAATGAGCCGATACCCGCTCCTCCCTGGGCGAGCCACCCGCCCACACTGGCTGCCGGGTAGCTGGAGGGATAAAGCCTCAGTGTCAGTCCCTGTTTTAGCAATTCCCTGTCTAGCTTTTCAAAAACTATGCCAGGTTGCACCGTAGCGGTCATGGCCTTCGGGTCAATGCTCAGAATATCTTTCATCCGGTAGAAATCTACTACCAGCCCCTGTTTAATCGGTAGCACACCTCCATATCCTGTAGTGGCCTTGCCTCTGGGAGTTAGCGGTATACTTTGTTCCGCTGCCCATTTAACCAGCTCTTGTAATTCTTTTTCGGAGGTTGGCTGCGCCACCGCGTCCGGAATAGTGTTTCCTACCAGCGGTGCAATCATACTCGGCAGGGCCGCGATATCATGTCCGTACAGCATCCTTTCTGTTGCATTAAAAGACACGCGGCTGCCCAATGTTTGCTCCAGGTAATCTCTGTTCGCTTTGCTGATTTTGCTCATTCCCTTTCCTCCGTCTTCTTACGCTTTGCAATGTTGGAGTCCGCCTGCGGCGGAAGCTCTGGTGTCATCCTGGAATCCTCGAAATGCCTTGACTCACCTCAGCGAATAGGATAGTGGGTACCTTAAGGGTGCTGGCTGAAGATCTGGGGTAGTGCATACTTTAGTTCTCTCCTATCTCCCTCGTAACTCGAAATTAGAAGCTAGTTACTGAAAACTGTTATCTGACCATTGTAAACTGATCTCTGGTGTCATCCTGGAAGCCTCGAAGGGCGAGGCTGAAGGATCTGGGGTAGTGCGTACTTTGTTGCTCCTCTTCTCTCCACTGTTAACTGACAACTAATAATTATTAACTACTTTTGCCCTTTGACTTTTATAGGTATCTATCCGCTTGCTCTCTATTTTTGGCTAAACGGTTTAAAAGGACTTCGTGTACCAGGTCGCAAGCTTCAATTATTTTTTCATCTGTCAATCGATAAAAAACATTTATGCCCTCACGGCGGGGAGTTACTACCCCTTTATTGCGCAGCAGGGCAAGTTGTCTTGAAACTATCGCTTGAGGCAGTTTTAGAATATCCGCCAGTTCACCTACCTGCTTTTCGCCGTAGCGCAACTGGTTGATAATCAATAGTCTCTTATAATCAGAAAATGTCTTGCACATTTCAGCTTTTAGTTTAAACAGCTCAATTTCGCGTTCTGTAGGCATATTCAACTCTCCATATATATAAATAAATATATATACAATATTATGCTAGTCCCTGTTCTCCTTGTTGTCAATATCTGGAAATTCGTACTCGAATCTGGAAGTTTTCCCAAAAAATCATTATTGTAATAAAATTATATAAGCCTTAAAATTGGCATAAATAAAAACGCTCTTTTAATAGCTTTCGTTAAAATCCATATCATTAAATAGAAGACTACAAATTGGATTATAATAAATCTCCGCAAAGCACCCCTGCCCTGGAAAAAGTCTTGAACAGAATATGAGGATTTACCATGAGCCGGTTTCATTCATTAATCAGGTCCGGAGAAAATATCTGCCGTGATCTGGCTAAACTGTATAGAAAAATACGGTGGCCGATTACTTCTGCTATCTGCCGCGTTCTGATGCTCATGCATATAAACCAGTCACATCTGACACTGAGCCGCATTTTTGTTTTAATTGCTCTCTATTTTACCTGGGTAAATTCTTTTTTCACCACTGCACTGATTTTAATGTTGACCGTCTTTATACTGGATTGCCTGGACGGAGATCTATCGCGGATGCTGGGCCACGAAACTCCTGTGGGTGAATTTGAAGATGTCATGGCGGATAATTTAGCCTGCCTGATTCTGCCTTTGGCTCTTATTCAAACAGGTAGGTTGAATAGTGTTTTAGGAGCACTCTTTATTTTTTCAGCTTTATCCGTCCTTTGGCTGGCTAAAAGGAAAATATTGCGGAATGGCAATGATATCCAATTACTTTTCTGGCCTAAGGGCGATATCTTCCAAAGTCTCTCAAGAAAAGTTATCTGGTTTGTGATGTATCTTTTCGTTTTTTTTAGAATTGATATTTTTAATCCCAGTTATGCGGTAATCTCGATAGTGCTGTGTATCTCAACAGCGGTGAACTACTATCAGATCGTAAAATCAAGGTTATAGCCGGAATCATTTCCGAGCTAGTACGTGTAGTGTCTCCTGGTTCTCTAAAGGTTGGACCTCGCAGTCTCCCTTTCCCGGTGCAGGTCCGACCTTTAGAAATCATCTTCCCGGGTCCAGTGTAAGGAACGAATCGTGATGAACTTTGACCTGATCGATTTCGGATATTAAATTACTTTTTGCTTTACTTTAAAACTTTTTACTTTAAATTTGACTTTTGATCTTTGACTTTTGATTTCCTCCCACCTCCTGATCCCCCACACCATCCCAAACCTGATCATAAACCCCAGGGCGATTGTAGCTAGAATAGACGGCACCAGCCCGATGTTCCAGGGTAGGTGGCCTTTTTGAAGTACCTGCTTGCCGATTGCTCCGATACTGACGTACATTGCTTCCCACACCACCAGAGCGATCAATATACCTGCGATGAATTTGCCAAATTGAATGCGCATCAAACCAGCCGTTATCGATAGCGAGACCTTTAATGGAATCACCAGCCGGAAAAATAAAATTGCCGGCAACGTTTTACTGCCTAGCTTAATCTTAACCTGCTCCAGCTTGTCCGGAGTTACCTTCAGAAATTTGGGGAAGCGCTCTATAAAACGTAACCCCAGATGTTTGGCTAAGACATAAGCCGTCAACGCCCCGGCCAGTCCTCCTAGCAGAATGACCGCGATAATCGCTGCGCCAGTCAAATACTGGGCGGTTGCTATCTGCCAGCCGGCGTACATCAAAGCAGCCTGGGTCACTCCCGGGAAGGGAATTCCCATCTCCTTGAGTGTCTGGGCTATCAATGCCGAGATTATGATGGCTGTATCCGCCGACGAAATTATCATACTTATTCCCGGTTATGCAGCCTGTTTTTTATTACCTGGTAATACTCATAGACCAGTTGCGCTCCGAGTAGGATGCACAGCGTCGCTACCACCGGGGTGAACCAATCTATACCTCGGAAGGCGTATAAAACCATCAAAATCGGTAGTATCCAGTACCTCAATAGGTGTTGAAGGGGACCGGCATAGGCGTGCAGCAGCCAATCAGATTTCTTATCTAGGTTTCTCCTGATTACGGCCAGCCACCAGGATTGAGTAATCAGGAATACATATCCCGCGCCCAGCAATCCAGTTATCATTTTTTGTTGTATTAATACCAGAGGTAAAGCGACGACTAGCAGATTATCAATGGTTACATCCTCAAATTTTCCCAGGTCATTGTCGTGTTTTAGTGCCCTGGATAAATCACCATCGATCCAGTCCATAAAATAAAAAGCAGCCAGTGCCACAATCGACCATTCAAATTGTTGTCTGATCCAGAGAAAGCCGAAAACCAATATTATTAAAAAGCGGAATATTGAAACGTGGGATTGGTTAAAATGCAGGCGGATTAAAAGTGAACAGATGGGTGACGTTAGCGGACGGCGCGCTATTATAAATTTATTAGCGAAATAAGGAGCTAAACCCCTGATCATTGCCCAGGTCTTTAATGCCCTTTCTTGCTCGCTATTTTTCAATTATAAGCCTCTCCTGAATTCAGGTTATTATACAATACTCGCGGAGTTTATTACATAATATAATGAAAGGAACGGTCGATTGACAATACTCAGGTGAGACGTTAATATCATGGTATCCATTTTATAAATTCAGAAAAATTTAACTATGGGGTATAAAAATGAAAGTATTCTTGGGCATTATTATCGGTATCGTAGTAGTAGTGGTTATCGGGGTGCTTGTGCTCGGCTACCTGGGCTTTGTTCCCGGACTTTCTAATCTTATGGGCGCCAATAAGCCAGCCAAGCTGGGTGGCACTTATAGCGCGGCCGACTATACCAGTGTTATGTCTAAAACCGGTATTCAAATGAACGACAACCTGGCTAACAGGTATCTCCCCAAGAGCCAGAAAGTTTATGGGCCACCCAAGACGGTCAGTGTGGACATGACCCCCGCTGAAATTCTGGCTATACTTAACACCAAGCCCATGTCTCCGAATGTTCCTTTTAAGGATTATGATCTTCGTATTAACGCGGATAATTCTGTAGAGGCTTCTGCTTTATTGGAGGTTGACAAGATAGCCAACAACGATCAGATTCCCCAGGAAGTCAAAGACGCTCTAAAAAGCGTCAATGACGCCGGTCTCAAAGAAGTGCCTGTCTATATGAAAGGAGATGTCTCCGTCGTCAACGGCCAGTTGAATTACACTGCTGAAGATATTAAAATCGGTAAGCTTTCAATTCCTGCCGGGCAAGTCAATGACGCTAAGAGCCAGGTCTCAAATTATTTCCAAACTCTTGAGTCACATATCCCGGGGCTTTCAATTAAAAATGCTAGCATTATTAACGGCAAACTCCATTTTGACGGCACCGTCCCCAGTTCCGTCAGTGCTAAATAAAAGTTAAATCTAAACTATTAAAAGACAAGGGAAGAGCAACATTTTCTTTCCTTGTCTTTTTGTTATATACTCATAGCCACGCGGATACGCCTGGGAGTATTATCACTGCTTTTAACATACGCGCTATTTGAAATTAGTTCATGATCTGAACAATAGATATTTATCCCTCAAGGAACAAAAGATGAAAATAAAAATTTGGAATTATTTAGCCTTAATGCTTTTATTACTGATGTTATTTACGGCTGGTTGTACTGGGGCAAACACTCAATTGAGTCCGTCTCCGGCGACGACAATTATCCCGTCAAATGTTGTATCACCGACCACCCCATCAGTTGTTATACCTACGATTACCCCGCAGGAGGCTTATAACTTGATACAGAAAAGCGCGAATAACTCCGATTTTGTCATACTTGATGTCAGAACTCCTGACGAATTCAACAGCGGGCATATCGCCGGTGCGGTTAACATTGATTATTATTCCCCGGAATTCAGGGCGAATATCAGTAAATTAGACAAAAATAAGCAATATTTAGTCTACTGCAGAACCGGCATACGGGCAGAGGATGCCACTAGCATAATGCTGGATATCGGATTTAAAAAGGTCCAAAACCTTATCGGTGGCATTACTCAGTGGATTCAGGGTGGGTATCCCACGCTAAAATAAGCTTAACGACATTACGCGAATCGTCGTCTGTATTCAGTTAAGTTGGTCTAATAGGCCGTCCAGCCGGCATCTGCTGTGATAATCGCGCCGTTGATAAAGCTGGAATCTTCACTAGCCAGGAAGAGCGCGACTTTAGCGATTTCCTCCGGCTCTCCTATTCTGGGATTTAAATTCATGCCTAACATTGCTCTTTCCATGCCAAATTGATTCGGAGCTGTGATGGTAGACCCTATATTGGTATTAACCCCGCCGGGAGCAATGGCGTTGCAGCGGATACCTAGTTTAGCATATTGAAAGCCCACATTTTTAGTTAATCCTATGACCGCATGTTTCGATGCTGTATAGGCTGTCCCCGCTCTGGAACCTTGAAGTCCTCCAGCCGATGCTATATTGATAATAATTCCAGATTTCTTTTCGATAAATATAGCCAGCGCTTTTCTGGTTCCACGCATGGGCCCGGTGGCATTCACAGCGAATACTTTTTCCCAGAGCTCATCAGTTAAGGCGGCCGCAGGCACAAAATTGTCCATTATGCCGGCATTATTTACTAGAATATCTAAAGTGCCGTATATACTTACAGCTTTATCGATCATATTTTGAACATCAGCTTCTTTGGTCACATCCGCTATTACGGCTGTAGCAATTCCACTTTTGGCTGTTATCTCGGTGACAACTGTATTTATCGTATCCACTTTGATGTCCGCTACGATCACTTTAGCGCCTTCTTGCGCATAAAGCATCGCTATTGCTTTACCCATGCCAGATCCGGCGCCCGTTACTACTGCCACTTTATTTTGAAGTTTCATCTATTTAGCCCTCCTGGTTCTATACTATTAACATTATATACGTAAATAGCTGCAAAACTAGTCATAGCAATACTGTCTTTACTCTATTAGAATAACTTGGGTAGTTCGATGACATCCCCTAGTATCAGTTCTGCTGCAAAATGGTAGCAAAAACAAGAAAAGCCCTTGAGCCTTTAATAACTCAAGGGCTTTTTAGCTATAAATAGTGGTGCGCCTGGAGGGATTCGAACCCTCGACCACCGGTTTCGAAGACCGATGCTCTATCCACTGAGCTACGGGCGCATGAGGCTAAATTTAACTTATAATTTACATAACTCCAGAATTTGTCATTTAATCGTTACCAGACCCTCCAGTTAGTAACACTCCGTCCAATAACTCATTTGCATCACTTTGTCTGCCTTCTATTATATGAGAATACACAGTCATTGTAAAAGCTGCCGAGGCGTGGCTAAGGGCTTCAGTAATGACCTTAGGTGGTGCTCTGCGTAATAGAATAAACCAAGCGAATGTATGTAGAAGGGCGTTAAAGCTCTCTTGTCTTGACCATGCTGACAAGCATTGCGTAAAAGGTTATTATTAGGGTAAAGGTGTGCCCTGATGCCGGTGAAGCAGATCGCGGACCGGTTTTTACGCGGAGAGGTGTTATGGTTACTTTCTGTTATACTGAATTTGCCCCGGCTGAGAGAAGTTCCCCGGCTGAGATTGCCGCTCAGGTGAGACGAGTTGCGGAATTTGTCGGTCAGTCCGGCATCCTTGACATGGTGCCAGAAGCTCTTTTGATTCTAAATCAGAACCGCCAGATTGTTTTTGCTAACAACAACGCTATTCAGCTGCTTGAGTCAGACGAAGAGAACACAATCTATGGTCTGCGTCCTGGTGAACTTTTAGACTGTACGCACGCATCAGAATCTACTTCCGGCTGCGGTACTACTAAATTTTGCAGTGCCTGCGGTGCTGTCAAGGCAATTCAAAGCAGTTTGAGCGGAGCTGAGGCTATCGAGGAATGCCGTCTTAACCAGAAAAAAAGCGGTAACGCTTTGGACCTTAGAGCCTGGGCTTTTCCCCTAAAGGTAGCTGAGCAGCTCTTCAGTTTATTCGTAATTACCGATATCAGCGATGAGAAAAGAAGACGTATACTGGAGCGTATATTTTTCCACGATATTCTTAACACTGCCAGCGGGATTTTCAGCTTTGCTGAGATTCTGGGAGAGCTTGATGCCGCCGAAATTAAGGAGTTTCAAGGCCATATCTACAAACTCAGTACTCGCCTGATTGATGAGATTAACTCTCAGAGAGACCTGATGAAAGCTGAAAATCATGAATTGACCGCTAACTATAAAGAGGTCGATTCTTTGAGTTTTATCACCGATCTTACTGCTCTTTATAGTAAGAACGATGTGGCTAAGGGCAAAAATGTGGTGATGGCGCCTGATTCTCAGTTGGTCACCTTCACTACTGATCCTGTGCTACTGGCTAGAGTGCTGGGCAATATGCTGAAGAACGCACTAGAGTCAACTGGACCAGGAGAGACAGTTACATCCAGCTGCCGCAAAATTGATAACAAGGTGCAATTTAGCGTCCACAACCCCTGTTTTATATCGCAGGAAATCCAGTTACAAATCTTTCTTCGTTCCTTCTCTACCAAAGGTGCAAATCGTGGTCTGGGCACCTACAGCATGCGTCTCCTGAGCGAGCGTTATTTGCAGGGGAAGGTCTGGTTTACTTCATCTAAGGAAGACGGCACCCGCTTTTATGCGTCATATCCTCTTTCCATCCAGTAGCAGCCCCTCTCTTAGTTGGAAATGACTTTTAGCCGCAATCAGGTTGCTAGAGCCACGCTTTCAATGTTATAATCTCTACTGTACTGGGGGTTAGTCTAGTGGTAGGACAGCGGACTCTGACTCCGCGTGCGGAGGTTCGAGCCCTCCACCCCCAGCCATTATCTACGCATTACAAACTACCCCGATTAGAGCTGCGGTAAATTACTTTTTTAACTACTAACTATTAATAACTAATTACTTCTTGTGCAATAACGAAGCTCCGCTAACATCCATCTTGCCGGCCGCGGCTGTACCTTTATAATTCAAGGTGGATGCGCCGGAAACCTCAACGTCCAGTTATTCGTTAACAGCCGGAATACGTACAGGATCGGCTAAATAAAAGGTTGATAATTTGCACAAACTGACCTATCATAATAGTTGGAACCTTTCCACGAATCTATTGACGGCTGTAGCACTATGTTACGCCGGCCAAAATTTCAGTCTCGGAGGATTTTCAGGTGTCTGAACAAACTTTTATTAATTGTGGCCAGGGTGGCCCGGTTAAGGTTCATGTAAAGGATGGCAAAATCGTCAGGCTTCGCCCGTTAGTTTTCGATACTACCGATGGACCTTCCTGGAAGATCGATGCACGCGGGCAAAGCTTTACTCCTCCGCGTAAAGCCTGTTTACCTCCTTACTCAATGACTGAGAGAGTCAGGACTTATTCTGAGGATAGAATTCAGTATCCGATGATCCGGGTGGATTTTGATCCTAACGGTGATCGGCATCCTGAGAATCGCGGTAAATCCGGTTATCGCCGCGCTACCTGGCAAGAAGCACTCGACCTGGTGGCGGGAGAAATGAAACGCATCCGCGCTAAATACGGTGCATCTGCTATAATGTCCCGTACTTCGTCTCATCATAACTGGGGTAATATAGGCTATCGTGCCAGCACCTGGTCCAGATTTTTTAATCTGATTGGTTTTACCGAGGTGCTGGATAATCCCGATAGCTGGGAAGGCTGGCATTGGGGCGCTCCACACGCCTACGGTTTATATTGGCGGCTGGGGTTGCCTGAGCAATACGATTTACTGGAAGATGCCCTGAAAAATACCGATATGGTGATTCACTGGGGCAATGATCCTGATTCAACCTTTGGTGTTTACGGCGGACAGGAATCAGCGATTTGGCGTGTCTGGTTGAAAAAGCTGGGCATCAAGCAGATTTTTATTGATCCTTTCTGTAATTATTCAGCAGTGACCTTCGGCGCCAAGTGGATTGCCCCTCGTCCCGGAACGGATGCAGCTATGGCTGAAGCCATCGCCTATGTCTGGTTAAAAGCTGGTTCTTATGATAAGAAATATGTAGAAACCCACACTCAGGGATTCGAGGCTTTTAAGAGCCAGATACTGGGTGAAACGGACGGGACTGCCCGCACTCCGAAATGGGCGGCCGAGATTTGCGGTGTGCCCGAGCGCGTCATTACCGCGCTGGCTAAAGAATGGGCCTCTAAGCGTACTATGTTGGGAGCTGGGTCGAGAGGCGCGGAATCAGGTGCTTGCCGTCAAGCCTATGCTACCGAATGGCCGCGCTTGATGATCTATCTGCAGGCTATGCAGGGTTGGGGCAAACCCGGGGTGAACTTCTGGGGGACTTCCATGGGCGCTCCCTTTAATATTGAACCCGAGTTTTTTGGTTATAACGTAGGCGGCATGAACTTCGTGGCCAAGAAAAAACCGGTCAATCCGATAAAACAGAAAATTCAGCGCTTACTGGTGCCGGATGCTGTCTTGAACCCTCCTATTAGCTGGAACGGCCCTGGGATTTGCGGTGGTTCTATTGAACAGCAGTTCCAGAAATTTACTTATCCTATGGAAGGCAATTCCGAGGTCAAGATGTTTTACCGCTACGGCGGTTCCTTTATTAGTACTATGATAGACACCTCCAAGTGGCTTAAGATGTACCAGAGTCCCAAACTTGAGTTTGTGGTTAACGAGGACTGCTGGTTCTGCAACGAGACCCGCTATGCCGACGTAATATTGCCGGCTTGTACCAATTTCGAGCGTAATGATATTGGCGAATGGGCGCTGCCCGGCGGAGCTTCTTTGCATGGTTCCTGCGAATGTAATCATCGCGTAATCGTCTATCAACAGAAATGTATCGAACCTATGTTTGAATCCAAGAGCGACTATTGGATCTTGACTCAATTAGCTGATAGATTGGGGCTTAAAGAGGAATATACCGAAGGCAACACGGAAGAAGATTGGATAGAGAAGTTTTTCTATGCTACCGGGCTGCCCAAGGTCATCTCCTTCGATGCCTTCAAGAAAAAAGGTTATTATATGGTACCCGTACCTCAGAATTATAAACCTACCCCCGCAATGCGCTGGTTTTATGAAGGCCGTGATTGCGATACTCCTGATACTGGTAATCCCAAATTGGGAACGGATAAGGCTAAAGAACTCAGTTCTTTCAGCGGCAAGATTGAATTTGTCTCAGAGAGCTTAAAGAAATTTACCCCTGATGATCAAGAGAGGCCGTTGACCGCCCGCTACATTCCCAGCTGGGAAGGTTATAACTCAGATCTGACTGCAACCTATCCATTGCAGTTGATTTCGCCTCATCCCAGGATGTCTTTCCATACTCAACATGATACGCATGTCCCCTGGTTATGTGAGATTCCGGCCAACCGTATTTTTAAAGATGGTTATTACTGGCATGTTATCAGGATCCATCCCGTGGATGCCGACGCCAGGGGTATTAAGAATAAGGATATCATTGAGATATACAACGACCGAGGTTCCGTACTGGGAATAGCGTATGTCACCGAAAGAATGCGTCCCGGTGTGCTCCATTCGTATGAGGGTTCATCCTCTTACGACCCGATTGTGCTTGGCAATCCGGCTAGTTCAGATAGGGGTGGATGCGTGAACCTGCTAACTCCTTCCCGCTTAATCTCTAAAAATGTTCCCGGTATGGCTCCCAACTCCTGCTTGATTGAAGTCAGGCGCTGGGAAGGATAGCTCATACTTCAGATCTAAAAGTTGGGGCAGCTAATTTTAGCTGCCCCTTTTTTCTTTGACGCCTTGGATTGTTCCGTTTACTATGAAAATAGGAAGGCTGAAAGGAAGTGACTTTGCAGAGTGTTATTGAAGCTTATCTGGATATCGAGACCACAGGATTGTCTCCGCAGCTAAGTGAAATTACCGTTGTTGGTATCTATGTTACCGGCGGGGAGGAGAACAAGTTTATTCAATTTGTGGGTCAGGATATCAATGGCGATTCTATTCTGGAGTCAATGAAGGGAGTTAAAAGACTTTATACTTTTAACGGACACCGCTTTGACCTGCCCTTCATATTTATAAGACACGGGGTCAGCCTTGAGCAGCATTTTGAACATCACGATCTGATGAACCAATGCTGGGAACGTAATCTCTACGGTGGTTTGAAAGCGGTTGAACGCTGCTTGGGTATTGAGCGGCGGATCAAAGAAGTCAATGGCCTGGAAGCCGTCAGGTTGTGGTGGCAGTATGTTAATAATTACGACCAATCCGCACTTAAGACCTTGCTGGAATATAATAAGGAAGACGTGGTTAACCTCAAGACCCTCAGAGATAGATTACTTGATCAGCCTTAGAACCTGAATAATCCTGTCTCTCTTTTTCATATCTTGTGGGGAACTACCCCTGTAACACCTCATTCTATCTCAATTTTATTCTTTTCCATCCAAGTTTGTTCTCTGCTGGATAGCGTTACTGAGACGGTCGTAGGGTGATAATCAAGTTTAAATTCGGACGAATCAGGACAAATTTTCAAACAGCCTTTTATACTGAACATTTAAAAATTGATCTCTAATGAAAACGGAATTTAGCATAAAGCTGAGGTTGTTAATGCCAAAATCTAGCTGCAAGATTTCTCTGCGAATTTTTCCCAAAACGGTTGATCATTAAGATCTTCCGGCAGATTTGATTGACAGATTTGTAAGGTTAAGGTTAATTGTTTGCCCATTTATGGAGCGGATTTGATAGGCCGGCCACTGATGTATAAGCTAATTATTGTTGCCCGGAAACTGTTTCTTGAATTCCAAAACGATAAATACACGGAACTAATGTTCTAAATAATTCCATAATAATTCAGCTGTTTCCCGAGGGGTAAAAGGTAGCAAAACCGGGTTTCAACTCTTTAAGAATGCCCATCGTTAGTGGAGATAAAACCTCTTTTTAACAGTTCATCGAAGGCCTCGAACCATTTTATCTGGACGTCGGTAGGCCATGTAGGATCAAAACTGGGGAATTTGGAAAGCAGGAGCTCTTTCCATGTTTGACTTCTTGGAATTAATTCCATGTGTTGTGGAATTGGAACATTCTGGGTCGTCCTAGTTCCATTCTTTTTTGGAACTTTTTCCACGACGCTGGTTGGTTTGGAACTTTTCGATTTTTTAGTAATAAATGGGGAAAGTGGAATTCTGGCATCACCAGCTAATTCCGTGAAAAATTTAATGCATTTCCTTGCCACATCCCGGTCGACCTGATAAAGATCGTTAAAAACCTCTTCTAATTGGGAATAAGTAGCCTTCTCCGATTCAAAGGAAGCATTGCCCAGAAAGGTGAAGGACTCATGACTGATTTTCTTGAGGGTGTCTGATCTTATAGTTCCCCTAGCGCCTACCAGTTCTTTTAATAACACAGTAGGTACCGCGTTAGCATCAATCAGATTTAGAAAACGCAGGGCAGACATCAACTGAGTGCCGGTGCTTCCTGAAAACTTGTCACCCCAATAACTGCGGTCGATGCGGCCCGGAATGCCACGCTGAAGTTCTTCCAATAGAGTCAAAAAACTGCGGTATGAAACGTAGGGAGGGGAACGTTTTTTGTTTCTATCTGTTACCAATACTTTGCCTCTTGCCACAACCGATTACCATCATTTTATTGGAATGGAATTAACTTTTCAAGGGGCAAAATGAAAATCATGGAAATAACTGTTTTTAATAATTGGAACTATCACCAGTATAAACCGGAAAATTGAAGGACAAGGAAGGACAATTTTTGACTCATGCGATTGGAAACACATACCATAATAACATCAAAAATAAAAAAGTATTAAGGAGGTGCCTATGGGAACTGCTATCGAGTATCAGAAATTAATGACGGAGATTGTTTACATTAACATTCCCGGACCCGCCGAACCGACCCCCGGAATGAGTGGTGGTGAACTTCTCCATGGTTTCCTGGCTGAGCTTTACAAATCGCCCAGCGCTGAAACCAAGAACTTCGTTAATTCTCTCTGTCTGAAGTGGAATGTCCATTACAGAGAAACAAGAGGGTAACCTGTATCAACCTGAGGTAAAGGGTAGCTAAAAGTCTTCAATATATAGGAGTAAAGAATGAAAAGAAAAATCGCAGCTATCGACATCGGTACTACTAAAGTTTGTACCATAATGGGTACCCTGGATAGCACTTCTGGTCTGAGAATCCTCGGTGTAGGCATTGCTCCCTCTCACGGCATTGAAAAAGCCCTGGTTGCCAATGTAACTCAGGCTAAGGAATCTATCCGCCAGTCTGTTAGAAAAGCTGAAATGATGGCCGGTTACCGGCTGGATTCAGCATACATCGGCGTTACTGGTAAGCACATCAATTCCAATAATAATAAAGGCACCATCGCCATCACCAAGACCGATCAGTTAGTTCGCGGCGACGATCTCAAAAGGGTTTTGGATGTAGCCTTAAATGTAAAAGCTCCCGCAGATAGAAAGATGCTGCACGTTATTCCGAGAGCTTATACTCTGGATGGTCATGAGGTTAAGAATCCTGTGGGTATGCATGGTTATGAACTAAATGTTGAAGCTCATTGCATTACCGCTGCCGTAGCCTCTATCCAGAACTTGACTCAATGTGTCCGCGGTATCGGTATCGAGATTGACGACCTGATTCTTGAACCTTTGGCCAGCGCCGAAGCTGTCCTGAGTGAAGAAGAGAAAATGGCCGGTGTCTTGATCGCTGATATTGGTGGTGGTACCACAGATATCGCAGTACTGAGAGAAGGAAGCATCTATCATACCTCAGTCTTGCCTGTGGCTGGTCATCAAATCACCCGCGATATTGCCGCTGGACTTGGTCTATCCTTTGAATTAGCTGAAGAAATGAAGAAGAAATATTCCAACCTTCTGCCTGCTGGCGAAGAGGAAGATAGGGTTGTCGGTGAGAACGGTCACAGCATCTCTTATCGCGATCTTTGCGATATCGTCCGCGCTCGGGTAGAAGAAATGATGCGCCTGGTTGTCCTGGAGCTTCCTCGCTCCGATTACTCAAAATTGATTCCCGCTGGTATCGTTGTCACCGGTGGTGGTGCCAATATGCCTGGTATCGTCGAGTTGACCCAATCGATAACTCGTTTACCTGTAAGAATTGGTATTCCTCCCGCCCTCAACGGCGTCTCCAATGCCCTGTTAAACGATCCTGCATACGCTACTAGCGTAGGGTTGGTCCTTTGGAAAATGAAGAATGAAAATACCCAAAAATGGGTAACCAAGCCGGCTGGTCTGCGCGGTTTATTCGCGTCACTGTTCAGAATGTTCAAATAGTTCAAATTAAAACAATTGTAGAATAAGAGAAGGAGAGAATATATGTCGAAAACGAGTTATGTGCCCAGCCCGGCTAAGATAAAAGTAATCGGCATGGGCGGCGCAGGTTGTAATGCCATTACCCGAATGGTCCGTGAACAAATCCGCGGTGTAGAATTCATCGCCATGAATACCGACGCCTCACATCTGGAAATCACTGAAGCTCCCGTCCGCATTGCCTTGGGCGAGAAACTGACCCGCGGCCTGGGTGCTGGTGGTGATCACAATGTAGGCCGCAGATCGGCTGAAGAAACCCGCGATGAAATCAAACAAGCTATCGCCGGCGCTGACATGATCTTCCTGGCAGCCGGTATGGGCGGTGGTACTGGTACCGGTTCGATCTCTGTAGTCGCTGAAATGGCCAAGCAGTCTGGCGCACTTACCATCGCTACTGTCACTAAACCCTTCGCTTTTGAAGGTTCCCGCCGCCAGCAGGTCGCTGAAGAAGGCATTTCCCAACTGATGACCAGAGTTGATACCCTGATCATCGTTCCCAATGATCGCTTGCTAGAACTTTCCGATAATAAAACCTCAGTCGACGGCGCTTTCAAGATGGCTGATGAAATTCTTTGCCATGCTGTTCAGGCCATCGCTGAAGTTATCACCGTACCCGGCCTGGTCAACCTGGATTTCGCCGACATCAGAGCTATCATGAAAGATGCCGGACCAGCCTGGATGTCCATGGGACGTGGTTCGGGGCAGAATAGGGCCGTTAACGCCGCCAAGGAAGCCTTGGCCAGCCCCATGCTGGACGTCAGCATCAACGGCGCCAAGGGCGTGCTTTTCAATGTATGCGGTGGCAGCTCACTGACCCTCTATGAAGTCAGCGACGCAGCCAAGATTATCGGCGAAGCTGTTGATCCAGAAGCTAACATAATCTTCGGTGTTAATGTTGACCCCAATATGGGCAATGAAGTCAGGTTAACCTTGATCGCTACCGGTTTTGCCTCCCGAGATCAAGTCACTGGCGCTGCCAAAGAAAAATTAATTATGTCAAAACTCAGAGGTCTGAAATCTGAAAATGATCTTGCTGTACCGGCTTATATGAGATACAGAAAGTAAATCAAGTGTCCCCGAATCCTGAAAATAGATAGTATTCAGCTTACTGGCGGGGAGCGTTAGAACAAAAATCTTACCTATCGCTCCCCGCTTAATTCAAAACTATACCCGATAAAAATTGGAACGGGGGTTCAGACTGTGAGACAGGTTAAAATAGAGGATAAGCTAGGATTATTTATCAAAGAATTCAGCGCAGACCTCTGCAGTTTAGAACTCCTAATTTTTTTCAGCCGTCATCCTCATGCCCGATTTAATAGCACTGCTGTGTTGCATGCTTTAACGACTAAACGATACGATACAAACGCCGCTCTAAAGATATTGGTAGAGAAGAAAATTGTGGTAAGTCACTTCGAGAATGGTATTTTTCTTTATTCTTTAACTAAAGAAGAACCAGCTCATAGCCTGGCTACTCAACTGGTTAGCATAGATCAGGGACAATGGCAAACTATAATAGAACATATTCTTGATGGGCAAGAAATTTTCTAGTCTTTTTTAAGAATTAAATTTGAAGTCAATATGACAATCGGATATATTTGCTTTCTCCTTCCTCCTTCCAACCGATGTCATTTGATATACCGGGGCTGCCCCCCGTAATCATCTTTCTCCTTCCTTAGGTGATTATGGGGGGCTTAGTCCACGGAAATTCGTTCCAATCCCAAAATATTTAACCTGAAAAAGCAATTTTTAATAGCTTTCTGCATATTAATCTTCATACTTACCATTTCATTAAATTCAACCCACAGCCAAATTTTGCTATAATACATACGCATGACAAATAATTACCTTGGTATTGATATAGGGTCCATCAGCGTAAAAATCGCTCTCACAGATACCCACGGTCAAGTCTCTTATCTGGCTAACCAAAAGATTGTTTCCAATCCACGTGAAACTCTTAATGCGTTGCTGAAAGAGATGGATACCAGCTATCCTTTGAGCCAGATTGCTGCTGCAGGCGTCTCCGGTTCCGGGAAAGCTGTCGTTCCAGCAGTTTACGATTGGGCTCAATACAGCAGTTCCTTAGCAATTGCCTCCGGCCTACTGCAGGTTCATCCAGATGCCCGTTCTATCATTCAAATTGGCGGCCAGAGTTCGCTGGTTATAGAACTGGAGGAAGGTTTGAACAAACCCTGGAAGGTGGCCTCCAATCCATTGTGTGCCGCCGGCACGGGCAGGTTTCTGGAACAGCAAGCTTACCGCCTGGGAATTAACATGGCAGAGTTTGGAGATATTGCCTTAAGGTTTCAGGGCAGCGCTCCCCGCATTGCAGCCCGCTGCAGCGTTTTTGCCAAGAGCGATCTTATTCATTTACAGCAAAAAGGCGTGGCTGTGGATGCCATGCTGTATGCTCTCTGCGAAAGTATTGCCCGTATGGCGATGGCCCTCAAGAAAGGCGTTTTCAAGGAGCCGGTTTTTTTTCTGGGGGGAGTCGCTGCAAACGGAGCTATCGCTAGGGCTTTAAACGCGATGCTGTCAGAGCGGAATGGTCATACGGTAGAGGTGACCATTCCGGATAACTATTTATATATAGAAGCCATCGGAAGCGCGCTGCTTTCTCGTGATAAAAAATCCGAGGTTCAGCTGCTTCCGGATAGCGAACCGGGTAAACAGTATTATACAATGCCCAAACTTCAGGATGTGGCGGTGCCGCAGAATAAACTTAATAGTGGTATTTTATTGCCCTGTTCGGGTTTTTTAGGAGTTGACATTGGTTCTACCAGTACGAAAGCAGTCATTCTGGATGATACTGGCAAGAAGATAATCGCCAAAAATTACATAATGACTGCGGGACGTCCGGTGGACGCTATCAAGCAGGTTTTTGCCAATCTGATTAATGACGGAGCGGAACGGGTGAAAATCTGCGGCGTAGGTGTGACTGGGTCGGGCCGCTATTTGATTGGTAGTCTGATTGGGGCGGACCTTATTAAAAATGAAATTACCGCGCAGACCAGGGCGGCGGCCGATATAGATGCGCAGGCGGATATTATTGAGATCGGCGGGCAGGATTCCAAGCTGGTAATTAAGCGTAACGGGGTGGTTGTTGATTATCAGATGAATAAGGCCTGCGCTGCAGGTACCGGCAGTTTTATTGATGAAATGGCCGAAACGCTCTCTATCTCTGTAAAAAACGGGGAGTTTGCCGATTTGGCTTTTAAAGCAGATCATACCATCGATCTGGGAACTCGCTGTGCCGCCTTTATGGGACAGGCAGTTCCAGCCGCGCAAAGTGAAGGCGTTTCGAAGGAAGTCATCGCCGCCAGCCTGGCTAATTCTATCGCTAAAAATTACCTTTCAAAAGTAGTGGGTACCCGCAAGTTTGGTACGAAGATCATATTGGCCGGCGCTGTGTTTTATAATAAGGCAGTAGTCTCAGCTTTCCAGCAGCAACTGCCGGGCAAAATTCTGCAAGTAGTCGAACATCGTGAAGTAAGCGGAGCTATAGGCGCTGCTTTACTGGCTAAAGAAGAGTTGAAAGGCCAATCTTCCAGATTTAAAGGGTTTAAGACGGTTATTCAAGCTGAATGCAACCTATCAACCTTCACCTGTCAGAGTTGCGATAATAACTGCTCCATCACCCAGATGAAGGTGCCCGATGAAAAACCCACTTTTTACGGTAGCCGCTGTGATAAGTATGACAGTGCTCTAACCCTGGCTAAAAGGGAGACTTTCTTCGATGCGCGAGAAAAGCTGCTTTTCCGCGAATATCGGGAAAATACCGGCAGAGGTCCCAAGGTGGGTCTGCCGAGAGCGCTCCTGTTCCATGATTATGCCCCTCTTTTAATCGGATTCCTTAATGCGCTGGATGCTCGAGTCACTATCTCTCATAAAACCAATAAAGAGATAGTAGAAAGGGCGGTAGAAACAGCTTACACAGATAGCTGCTTCCCCATTAAACTTTTACACGGCCACGCCGGATCCTTACGCGATTCTGATTATTTGCTCTTTCCCTGCGCCATTCGTCTTGGTATAAGTGAGGGGCAGGGAAACCAGAAGTATGCCTGTCCCCTGGTTCAGGCATCCCCTTTCATCGTGCGCGAGGTTCTTGGACTGGAAAAGAAGCTGCTTATACCCATCATAGATTTCAGTCAGGGCGATCAAGATATCATTCGAAGTTTTACCGGGGTAGCCCGTGAAATGGGATTTGATAATAGCACCGCCAGAAAGGCTGCTCTGGCAGGTCTGGCTTCACAGCGTAAGTATGAGGCTGATCGGGCCGAGATAGGAGCTAAGCTGTTAGCTCAATTAAAAGTAAGCGGAAAAACCGGGGTGGTGTTATTGGCCCGGGCTTATATGTCTCAGGACTCTGGCGCAAACCTGGGTATAGCTGAAAAACTGTCCCAGTTGGGTGTTGAGCCGATTCCTCTGGATTTCCTGCCGTTAGCCTCCGTAGATTCTAAAAAGTACTCCGATCGTCCGTATTGGTCGTATGAAAGTCGTATGCTGGCAGCAGCGGACATAGTTGCCCGCGATCCCCAATTATACGGGTTGATTTTAACCAATTTTGGTTGTGGCCCAAACTCCTTTATTATCAATGAATTAGAAGATGTGATGGGCGGCAAGCCGCTAGGTCAGCTTGAAATAGACGAACATGCCGCTGAGGCTGGATTGGTCACGCGTCTGGAAGCCTTTGTAGATACAATTATAGGTTACAGCCGTTCAGGAGCCAGATCACCCGAGGTCGTGGCGGCCCATATTTACCGCGGCGCGACTTCAATATTGAGTAAAGGCCGGACGTTGATCGTTCCCAGAATGTCACCCCACGCCGATACAATTGCCGCTGCCATGCGGGCTTATGGAGTTCATGCTGTTTCTCTCCCCGAACCAGATGAACGTAACATTTTATATTCCAACCAGGTGACATCAGGCACAGAATGTTTGCCTTACAGGGTGACTCTGGGTGATTTCCTCAGGTATTACCGCGACAATAATCACGATGGGAAAATAGTGGAAGGGTTTATGGCCGGGTCCTATGGGCCGTGCCGTTTGGGTAAGTATGCCGTCGAGCAAATGCGTATTTTACAGGATCTGGGTTACGATTTGCCAATCCGTACTACGGTCTCAAACAATGCTTACCGCGATCTGGGATTGGGTGCAAGTTTTGAAAGATTGGCCTGGAAAAGCCTTTCCGCGGTAGACTATTTACAGAAATTACTCTGGCGGGTTAGGCCTTACGCCAAAGATGGGGGAGACGCGGATAAACTCTTTGATCTCTATTTGAAGAAGGCAGCTGAATCAATTGAACGTAAAGAGGGTCTGGCTAGGCTTTTACGCCAGGCTACTGATGAAATGGGATCTTTAATCGATTCATCTCTGCCGCGCCGTCCACTGGTAGGCATCAATGGTGAAATCTATCTCAGGTCTAATTGTTTTAGCAATAAGGACCTGGTAAGAACCTGTGAAAAAGCCGGACTGGAGGCAGTCGTTTCCCCCATGGGAGAATGGTTCAAATATATCTCCTGCCGTAATTTGGAAGATGCCGTTGATCATAAAAAGATCAAGAAAATGATTGTCAGCTACCTTAAGAAAGTGGTACAGGAAAATGATGAACGTAAGATTGCCGGTTACTTTACAGAGATCTTGCCGGAAAAAGAACCTTCCACATCTGATCTGCTGGCTAAGTCAGCCAGGTATCTCTCTTCCAGATGCGGCAGCGAAGCTGTTTTAAGCATTGGCAGCGGTATCGACTGGCTGGAAAATCCTGAGTATGCTGGTGTCATTTCGGTCATGCCCCACGGCTGTATGCCGGGTGGAATCGTGGCTGCTATGGCGGATAAATTCGGTGCAATATATCAGAAACCCTGGACTAACCTGACCTATGATGGCAATCTTGAGACCAATAATTCTATACGTATAAACGAGTTTGCCGAACTGGTGAAATTCTGCAACAAAAACAAGATTGAACCTTATTCAGCTAATTTACATAAATAGTATCTGTGCATTAAGGTACTCTAATGCGCTTATTTTGCGAGGACTCCAGTAAAAGGTGAGTTCGCCAGAGCCAGCCTTTAAAGCCCACCGCTTTTACCTAGACCGTCTGTCTTGATTTAAGAGAGACGATGATATAACTCTTGGCACCCACCACATCCTTAACGGACGGGCTCTTCCTTAAAAGCTCGACCAGCGGTAGTGGGCTTTTTATATGGACTTCCAGCCAGGCGCTGCCGTCCTCAGCCCCACCCTTAGCGACAATCCGTAAATCGCTATTCTGTAATAGTTGCTTTTCAAGCTCTTCGATTTGTTCATTATCTGATGGAGGAGCAATATCAATTTTTATTTTTCCGCTGTGTGTTAGTTGATTATCTTCTGCAAAGAGCGAATTGATCTTGCTTTGGGCATCACCTATCGGTAGGCAATTATCCTTGGAAACGTCTGAATCCACTTTTAAGACAGCAGTCTCATGAAAGGCTGATATTGTGGTAGGCTTAGCTTCCGCAGTTGGATTGGTCTCAAGTTGGTTGTTTCTTAAGAGTTCTTCCCCCCGTACTGCCATTACCTGCTGCATCTTCTGATGAATTTCTTGCATCAACCGGCTGGATTCATCTATCTGAGTGCGGACTTTATTCTTAGCCTGGTTGATGATCTCCTCGGCGTTTTTTCTGGCGGCCAATAATATTGACTCGGCTTCAGCCGCTGCGGACTTTCTAGATTCTGTTAAAGCAGATGCCAATATATATTCTTTTTCTTTCTCGGCCGCTGCTTTGGCTTTGGCGATAATAGCTAGCGATTCTTTTTCAGCTTGAGCTTGCGCAGTCTGGCGGGCAGCGCTGATCATTTGTTCTACAGCTTCGGCAGATCTTTTCTGGGCAGCAGCAAGCTCTTCGGCGGCTTTTACATGTAAATCTGAAGCCGAACGCATAAGTTCGTCGGCATTATTTTCTGCCTCAGCTATTATCTGTTTCGACTTTTGCTCAGCATCTTGCCTGGCAGTTTGTAATATTTCCTTAGCTTGCTTAGCAGCGTCTTCTGAAGTTTTCCGGAGTATAGTCGCCGTTTCTTTGCTGGTACGCTCTCTAGCTTCTTTCCTGCTTTTTTCCTCTGCCTCTTTGATGACTTGCTCGGCTTTAAAGGCGGCCTGCGCCAGTATATTTTCAGTTTCTTTAGCAGCCATTTGCTTAGCCTGGTCGATTAGCGCTTCGGCATCCTGCTGTGCCTTCAGAGTTAGTCTTCCGGATTCGTGATAAGCATCCGACAGAAGATGCTTGGCCTCACGGTCAGCCAATTCGTAGAGTTTTTCTTTTTCTTTAAGAATGGTCCGGGTTAGTCGCTGTTTAAATTCTTCAATTATAGCTTCTGTCTCGGCTAGTTCCTTAGTTGTTTTATCCGGCGCTGTAACCATATTATTTACTCCTAAATAGCAGGATAGGTTGATTTTGTCCGCTCTGTGAGGGGGGGGTACGAAATGTCTACCTTCAATTATATGCTCCGAAGGGGGGAAGTAAATCAATCCTTAGTCATGTCAGGACTAGTACTTTATAAGTGCTATCAGGTTTGTATTAAGCTGCTAAGTCTGGTATCTTAGGAATATCGGTGACAAGACTAATAAATGAAAGTTTGTTATACGGTATAATGAATCAAAAAGGTGTTGACATAATATGACTTTGAATAAACCCGTGACTACCTATTCCCTTAAGCCGGAGTTGCTGGCTCCTGCCGGGGATTTTGAGAGCTTGCAAGCCGCGGTAGCAAACGGGGCAGACGCGGTTTATGTGGGCACGAAAGAGTTTAATGCCCGGGTTAATGCCCGGAATTTTTCTATGGAAGAATTGGGCAGGGCGGTGCAGTATTGTCACAATCAGGGAGTCAAAATTTATCTAACTCTGAATACTCTGGTTAAGAATAGCGAACTGACCCGCTTTTTCGAAACTCTTTCCTGTGCATATTCAACCAGTATAGACGGAGTGATTATACAGCATCTGAGCTTTGTGGAGATTATTAAAAAGAACTTTCCCGATCTGTCCGTTTTTGTATCTACCCAGGGCGCTATCGGTAATACCGCCGCAGCGACGTTGATGAAATCTGCTGATCGTATTATATTACCCAGGGAAATGCCGCTAGGGGAAATCAAAAAAATGATTAGCGCAGGCGCTAAGGTGGAGATTTTTGTGCACGGTGCCCTGTGTTTTAGCTACAGCGGAATGTGTTTATTTTCCAGTTTTGTGGCAGGACGCAGCGGTAACCGTGGTTGCTGCGCGCAACTCTGCCGTCAGAAATACAACGGCCAGTATCCAATGAGCACCAAGGAACTTTGTCTGGTACGGCGAATACCTGAATTTATTAAAGCCGGTATTTTAGCTTTTAAAATTGAAGGCCGAATGCGCTCTCCCCTGTATGTCGCGGTAGCCACCCGGCTTTACCGCAAAGCGATTGATTCTTATCTGGCCGGTGAATTTAAACTTCCACAGAAAGAAATGGAAGAAATTGAGGTGGTTTTTAACCGTGAATTTACCGAAGGTTTGATGGTGGGAGATACCGCTGTGGTTTCTCCCGAAAAACCCATGAACAGGGGGGCATTTCTGGGTGTGATCGAAAATGGCGAAATCACTTTGAACAGAAAGGTATCCGTCGGTGATGGCCTGGGAATTTGGAACATAGAAAACATCACTGGAGCGGTGGTGCAGCAGATCTTTAAAGCTGGACAATCGGTGACATCAGCTACAGCTGGCGATAAAGTCGATCTGGGTATTGGCGCTAAAGATGGAGTGCAGGTTTACCTGACTTCTTCGCCAAGTATTAAAATAGCTCCTGATTTTGAACCTAAAAGAACGCCGATAAAAACCAATTCTCGCCGCCAGGTGCGGGTCATTTTACCCAAGCTTATTAAACAAAAAGCGCCGCTTTTACAACGTTTTATGGCGAGGGCTTATTCTGTGGCAGAAGCCCATGAAATCGCTAACGCTGGGGCTGATATCGTGTTTTACGATATTTTCGCCCAGGATTTTCCTGAACCAGGCCAGTGGCAGGAAAGAACCACGCTCGGCGCTTATTTGCCCCGTATTATGAATGATGCGGAATTGTTACGCGCCCAATCCATTATTGGACGCAAGAAACCTGGCGCGATTTTGACCGGTAATATTGGGTTTCTGGCCCGCAGGAGCCTTTCCGATGGCCCCGTCTATCTAGACTATTCTCTTAATATTTTTAACGATCTGGATGCTCTATTCTGCCGCGAGCAGAAGGTAATACCCATCTTATCACCCGAACTCTCCATGGTCGAGCTGACCGGTTTTAAAGACAGGGAAGCGGTTATTTTCTGCCACGGCGATATTGTACTGGTTAATACCAAGATAGAAATAAAAGAAGACAAGCTTAAAGATGAAAAAGGCCTGGTTTTTCCCGTGAGAAAAGAAGACAATTACTGGCAGATTTTAAATGGCCTGCCTTTTGGCATGTTTAATGACATCCGTAAATTACGAACGATCGGATTTAACCAATTCTATATTGACCAAAAAGGCGAAAGTGCCCATTTTGTATTATTATACCGCAACCTGCTTAAACAGATCGTCCAGGACCGCCGATTGCGTAAGGGCTATACTGCCGGACATTTGTACAAAGGGGTATCTTAAGGAACTATCCGTTTCTGGTTTCATCTTTTTGTCTAAAATATAAGTAGTTCCGGTAGGTGAAAAATGTTTGAATCTTTAACTGAAAAGTTAGGTAAGATATTCAATAAGCTGACTAATAAGGGCAAACTGACGGAGAAAGATGTCGATGAAGCTATGCGCGAAGTGCGTCTGGCTTTATTGGAAGCTGATGTTAATTTTAAGGTAGTTAAAGAATTCGTGGCTAAAGTGCGCGAACGTGCTGTGGGTTCTGCTGTTTTAGAAAGTTTGAGCCCCGGACAGCAGATCATCAAGATTGTTAATGAAGAATTAACGGCTATTTTAGGAGGGGGCCAGAGCAAGCTCAATCCTGCCGGACATCCCCCCTCAGTTCTCATGCTGATCGGTTTGCAGGGTTCTGGTAAGACCACAACCGCAGCTAAACTGGCTTTAAACCTAAAAAAGTCCGGACAGAACGTACTCTTGGTAGCCGCTGACACCCGCCGTCCGGCTGCCATTCAACAATTGATCACGTTGGGTAAGCAATTAGATATTCCAGTCTATTCCGAAGATCCCTCTGTGCCCGTCAAAGATATTTGTGTTCACGCAGTGGCCAAAGCCGCTCAGACTGCCGTCAGCTGGGTCATTCTGGATACTGCGGGCCGGTTGCATATCGACGATGAGTTAATGGGCGAACTGACGCAAATTAAACAGGAAACCAATCCAAGTGAGATACTGCTGGTGGTTGATTCCATGACTGGTCAGGACGCCGTCAGAGTGGCACAAGATTTCAACGAAAGAGTAAATCTGACTGGTTTAATTCTTACCAAGCTGGATGGTGATGCCCGCGGCGGCGCCGCCCTTTCTATCCGCTGGGTGGCCCATGTACCAATCAAATATATGGGTGTTGGCGAAAAACTGGATCAGTTAGAATCCTTCTATCCCGATCGTCTTGCCTCTCGTATATTGGGGATGGGTGATATGCTGACATTCATCGAAAAAGCCGAGCAAGCTTTCGATCAGAAAAAGTCCGATGAACTAAAAAAGAAAATAGAGAAGGCCACCTATGATCTGGAAGACTTCCTGGGCAATCTAAAGGAAGTTAAGAAAATGGGGTCAATTGCTCAGCTAAGCTCAATGGTGCCCGGATTCTCACGCCTTGCCTCTAAAATCAACGAGGAAGACCAGGAAAAACAACTAAAAAAAGTAGAAGCCATTGTGCTTTCGATGACCCCGGATGAGCGGCATAATCCTCAAATGATTGACGGTCCACGCCGGCGCCGTATTGCCAAGGGCAGCGGTACCCAGGTGAATGATATTAATCAACTGCTGAATCAATTCCATCAGATGCAGAAATTGATGAAAATGGGCATGAAAGGCAAGTTCAACCCCAATATGCTAAAGAATCTGAGATAGTCCTTATTCAAGGCATTTCTGCATTAAAAGTCCCTCAACAATAAGTCTGCTGGCTCGCTTAAATCAAGCCTATTTTAATCCCATTCAACCATCGTTTGTGATGGATAATCGCATGATTATTATCACACTGTTACAAATGTCATAAATCACCTGTCTCACCATGCTTTACAATAAAGATACGTCATCATATGACTTTCTATTTTTGTGAGGTAAACCACCAATGAGATGGGGTATGGTTATCAATTTATCCAAATGCGTCCGCTGTCATGGATGTGTGGCGGCTTGCAGGGTTGAGCATTTTTTACCCGCTAAAATCACCTGGCCCAGACTTATTGCCTGGGAGCAAGCCACTGAGCAAGGGGTGGAAGTGACGACCTATCCTGTGCGTTGTAATCAGTGTAAAGAAGCCCCCTGTGTTGAGGTCTGTCCTTCGGGTGCTACGTCGAAGAGACCGGATGGTATTGTACAGGTAGACCAGAACAAATGCGTGGGTTGCCGTTATTGCGTGATTGCCTGTCCATATCAGAACCGCACATTCCTCTCGAAAAACAAAGATACCGGGTATTTCCCCGGCCATCCCAAAACGGCCTTTGAAAAGAAAGGCCAGAAATTATATCCGCACCAGGTTGGCACCACCGAGAAATGTAATTTTTGTATGGAAAGAATCGATGCTGGTTTAGCCAAAGGCTTGAAACCGGGAATAGATCGGGCAGCTACTCCTGCCTGTGTTAATACCTGTCAGGCAAGGGCCATGACTTTCGGGGATATGGATGATCCGCAAAGCGCGGTTTCCCTGCTGATTAAGGGAAAAAAGGGTTTTCAATTACATACTGAGTATGGCACTGACCCTTCGGTCTATTATATTGATCCCGGTGTGGCTGGTGCCGCTTCCAATCAAGCTCCGGAGAATGATACTACGGGTTATCACATTCGTCACCTCAGCACCATGGATGAGCGTGCTAAACAGATTTTTGATGTCGGTAAAATTAAGGTAGGAAAATAATATGCAGCAAACCAGACAGTGGATGACTCCCCATGAATGGATGATCAATGGCAATAAACAAACGGAATGGATTGATAATCGGGGTGTTTTGCTCTGGTTGGCTTTCTACGCCGGCGGTTTAGGTGGAGGGTTATATCTGGTTTCATTATTCTTCAATAACCTGATCGGCATGGCCCTGGGCTGGTTTATTGTGGCTGTCTTAAAAGGTGGTTTGCATTTTATGTATCTGGGTAAGCCGTCCCGTTTCTGGCGGTTGATGATGCACCCGCAAACCTCCTGGCTTTCGCGGGGGCTGTGGTTTGTTTTAGGTTTTGCCGGATTAGGTTTTATTCAGATTCTAGCTTCGCTCTTCTTCCCGGAACAGGCGGCTCTGATCATGGGATTGAAGATTGCCTCGGGAATTTTTGCTCTGTGTGTAGCTACCTATACCGGTTTTGTGCTGAATAATGCCAAGGGTGTGCCTTATTGGGATCTGCCTATCCTCCCTCTTTTGTTTGTAGCCTGCGGTATCCTGGGCGGATTCGGTTTGACTGTGGCTATCGCTACTTTTACACCGAGCGTCAATATGGCCGCGGCTGAAATGGGTTCTCGTATCATGTTGATTGTTAATGTCTTCCTGATCGGACTTTATATGTTTCTGGCTTCCCGCAAGGAAGCAATTGGAAAACAATCCGTGCTTTATCAAATTCGGGGCGGCATTTCTCCTCTGTTCTGGACCTTTGTCGTAATTTTAGGCATGGTAATACCTGCTATTATTGCAGTTTACAGCCTCTTTACCGGTGAGGCTACTTCCGTGGTTCTCATTCTGGGTGTGGTTTGCGAAATAGCTGGTGGCACTATGCTGCGCTACTGCGTGCTAAAATCCGGCATGTATAATCCGCTGATTTTAAAGAAAGCGTAAAAATTCTTTCCGATCGGCAAATCAAAACTTTGAATATCTTGGTAGTCTGCTTGTTTGCAAACATTAAAGGGGTTAATAATGGGTGAAAGAAAAGTTGTTTTAACTACCTGTAAAAGCTGTCACGGCGGCTGCGGTGTTAGAGTAACCGTTGAAGACGGTGTCATTATCAATATTGAGGGTAATCCGGACTCCCTGACCAAAGGCACGATGTGCTCCAAGGGGCTCTCCAGCATCCAGCATGTCGATAATCCTTACCGCTTGAAATATCCGCTCAAAAGAGACGGGGCCAAGGGTGAAGGTAAGTGGAAAAGAATTTCCTGGGATGAAGCTCTGGATACTATTACCAGCAAGATGAAAGAAGCTATTGCTGAAAGCGGGCCTTTTTCTATTGCCATTTCGCAGGGTACGGGAAGAGGCTATAATCGTTATACTTCCCGACTGGCCCGCTCCATCGGTACCGGCAACGTCATTTCTCCCGGTTATGTTTGCCATAGCCCGCGCCTGGGTTTATACGGGCAAGTTACCGGTTATGGCCGGTTATATTGCGATTATCATGGCTGGGGTGGGGAGTTTCCCAAAACCCAGATCATGTGGGCCAAACAGCTTGAGATCAGCAGCGCCGATTCAGAAATGGCTTACTGGTTTATGCACTCTCTGGACTATGCCAAGAACTTGATAATCATCGATCCCCGCGCCAGTGCTTACGCCACGCGAGCCACCCTATGGCTGCAGCCGCGCCCTGGTTCTGACTCAGCGCTTGCCATGGGCATGGCCAATGTCATCATTCAGGAAGGTCTTTGGGATAAAGAATTTGTCGATAAGTGGACCTATGGGTTCGAGGAGTTAAAAGAACGGGTTAAGTCTTTCACTCCTGAAAGAGTAGCCGAAATCACCTGGGTGCCCAAAGAGAAAATCATACAGGCTGCTCGGCTTTTTGCGGTTGATACTCCAGGCTGTATCCAGATCGGCAGCTCGATAGAAAGACAGGCCAACTGCGGTTATACCCTGCGGGCTATTATCTGCTTGATGGGCCTGACCGGCAATATTGAAAGACCAGGCAGTATGATTAGCTGGGTTTTACCCGCCACTGGACTGATTGAAGATTTCTATCTGCAGATTCCCATTACCGATGAAATGAAAAAGAAAATCATAGGCGGTGACACGTTTAAACTGGGTGCTGCCAGGACCTGTAACCCCGATACTATGATCAAGAAGATCATCGCGGGAGAAGCGCCCATCAAGGTTTGGATCAGTGTAGGCGGCCAACAGATCGTACACATGGCCAACACTGCTGAAGTGGTACGGGCCATCAAGAAAGTAGATTTCATGGTGCACTGCGACCTCTTTATGGGGCCTATGGCAGAGGCGGCGGATATTGTTCTGCCGGTAGCCCACTGGCTGGAGATGGATGACATCTATGATATGCACCCCCGCTTCATGATTGAAGCTCATAATAAAGCGGTAGAACCTCCAGGAGAAGCTAAATCTGATGTCTGGATATTTAATGAGATCGGCCGCCGGGTGGCGCCTAAATATTGGTTTGATAGCGTGGAAGATTGTTTAAACGATGAGCTTAAGACCGGCAAGATCAGCTGGCAGCAATTCAGCAAAAATCTGGTCAGCGGCTGCTTTGGCAAGGATCAGGTCTACTATAAATACAAGACCGATTACTGGCGCAAGGGCGGCGGGTTCCCCACCCCCACCGGTAAATTTGAGTTTTATTCTAAAGCATTAGAGGCGTTGGGCTATGATCCCCTGCCTCTATACCGCGAGCCAGGTGAAAGCCCGCTTTCCACCCCTGAATTATTTAAGGAATATCCCCTGGTGCTTACTTCCGGTTACCGCCAGCCGTTTTACTTCCTGTCTCAATATCGTAACATACCCTGGCTGCGCAGTTTTGCCGAATACCCCATCGCTCAGATTAATCCTGAGACAGCTAAACAATACGGCATCCAGGATGGTGATTGGATCTGGCTGGAGTCACCCAGAGGCAGGATCAGGCAGAAAGTCCGCTTATTCCCGGGCATCTTGAAAGGTGTGGTGATGGCTACTGCCAACTGTTTCTACCCAGAAGAGCCGGCTAAAGGCTTTCACGGCCTGTTCATCTCCAACCCCAATGTCTTGACCAGTAACGATCATCTGGACCCGATGTTCGGTTCACCTGATCTAACCTGTTTGCTGTGTAAAGTATCTAAATGCTCAAAAGAAGATCTTACGGAAGAGGTTTTTAAGACTCAGGAGTTTGGCTTTGTACAGACAGCCGGTGATGAAAAGGCGGCGGTTAAAAGCCGATAGTTTTTAGGATTAATAGAATAACAGATATCTGCGGGCGGGGTTCAAACCCCGCCCGCTTTCTTTGAGCTGACCTAATTGGAAAATTGATTTATGATTCAGGATCCCTGATCGTTTAAGGAGTCAGGGACAAGTTTATGAATAGGGAAAATCTTTATTAGTTTATTATCCTGTTGTTGAGATCTGAAACTACAAAATAAACTAAGAAGAAAATGGACGAGCCGGGTTAATCATCGCGCTAAAATCATCTCACGTCGAGGGGCACACATTGAAAAAGGTGTCACCTTAGAAGGTGTCACCCTGCGAGGCTAGAATAGATGTCCAACAACCTTTTGGTGGATACCTGAGAGCTATGTGAGCGTGCCCATTGACGGGCAGCAGTGCCGATCCTTTGTCTTTCTGCAGGGTCTTGCAGCAGTCTATGGCAAGCCTGGGCAAATTCATTTTCATCCTCCGGCACCAGAAGGCCAGTCTCTCCAGAGGAAATGATGTCTCGGGGTCCCATAATACCTACAGCGACTACGGCAGCTCCAGCCATCATGGCCTCCTCTAAAACGAGTCCCTGAGTGTCGGTTTTAGAAGCAAAAACAAAAATAGCCTGTTTATAAAGGTCAATTAAATCCTGCCGCGGGAGAAACCCAATAAAGGTAACAAAGGGGGCAACCCCTAAATTTAAGGCATAACTCTCCAGGAATTGGCGCTGGGGTCCCTCACCGGCAATTATCAATCTAGCACCAGGTCGGAGGGAGAGAAGACCCTTAAAAGAGCGTAAAAGAAAACACAGGTTTTTCTCTATTCCCAATCTTCCTACAAAAAGCAGCAGGTCCTGGGTGGGGAGGTTCAAGGCCTTCCTGACATTCCAGCGGATTGCGTGGGAGAATTCATTTTCATCTACTCCAAAAGCCAGGCGATAGATGGGAGTAGTTATGCCATAACTTTCCAGCTCATGCAGCATTGGCTGTGAAGGGGCAATAATGGCATCGCACTTGTTACACAGCCGGCGACTGATAAATTTGACCATGCCACAAGTGGGGCGAATTAACCTGGGGATATAACGGCGATAATACATATAGAGGGTGTGGTAAGTATGGACGTGGGGTATGTGATATGTTTTAGAGGCCCACAATGCCAAGCGCCCGATGGAACCGGGGTCATGTGAATGAATGATATCCAGGCTGGGAATTAGTTTAAAAGCGCTGGGGCTGTAAGGCAGAGCTATTCTCATCCCCCGGTAAAAGATAAACTTAATAGAGGGAAAGCTAAAAACCCCTGGGATAGAGTTGTCTCGATGCGGATGGCTGGGACAGAAAATATATACTTCGTGTCCTTGCTTCCTGAGTTCACCGGTCATCAACTTTAGAACAGAAACAACCCCGTTTATCTCGGGAATATAGGTGTCAGTGAATAGTCCGATTCTCATATTTGTTTGGCAATGTTATCAGGTAAATGACTCTTTAGAAGACTCTGAATGGGTCGACCTAGTTAATTATAACAGAAGAGTGTCAGAAAGGTATAAATCCAGGTAGAGCCTGGTTGTTGTCAGTGCGGATCCATTCAATGTGCTTCCAGATTATGCTATGATTGACAGGCGAAAAATAACCTGCAACTAACTGAGAAGATATGCACGAGTACTGGCTGCAGAGATATATTAAAGAAAACAACCGGCAAATGGGTTTTACAGATTTTCACGGTCCCTACAATATTGGTCCGGATTTTAAAGGGGTATATCAGGGCAAACGGGTAAAAATAGAAGTTGAGTGGGATTATGCGAACTATATACAGCATAAACACCCACCTGATTTCGCAGATATCCTGATAGTGGGGACATACAAAGCCGCGCCCGAACGCCTCAGAGAAAAACTGCCGCGCTTTATTATCCACGTCGACTCCGCAGAGGTAATCAAATGGGCTCAGCCCCGGGTCATACTTAAGAACGAGCAGGATTATTATTCTTTCACCTGGCGGCGGCTGGCCAGAAACCTGCTATACCTCTATGCATTCAGTCGAAAGAAAAACGGTGCGACTGGTAACTTCCCTGGGTCAGACCTTTTTCGTTCCATGGGCAATAACCAGATCCCCCGCGGCTTTCAATTTGGAGAGGGAGGGAAAGAAGTTTCTTTTAAGGGCGAAGCAGAGGATAAAATATCCTGGGATTTTTGGCTTAATTTGGCGCATGAGACTGCCGGACATTTCAAATTGAAACCGGCGCTGCTGCGCCCTACCTGGATTGACAGGATGGGTATCTATACCAACCATACCGGCAGAATGACGGATACCGACCTTACTCGATTTAAAGATATTGCCGACTACATCGATGAACTGATTGTGCAGGCGGAAGGGAGACTTTCGGAGGATGAGGATAAATAATGAGAAGCGAATCCAGGGAATTGCGGGTTGTCCTGGGTAATGATAAAGGATAATAGAAAGTGAACGGGGAGAACAAGCGTGGAAATAACTGGCGGTATTCATCAAATAGACGGGGTAAAAGGGGCTAACAGTTATCTGGTAATAACCCCTTCAGCAATGCTGATCATTGACACAGGAATGCCGGGTAATGGGCAAAAGATAGTTAATTATATCAAAGCGCTGGGTAAAAATCCTGCCAAAATAGACTGTGTGGTTTTAACCCATGCAGATATAGACCACATCGGCAGTGCCGCAGAATTGAAGAAATTGAGCGGTGCCAGTATCGCCATACACGCTGGAGAGGCTGCTACTCTGGCGGGTAAAGAGGGGTTTAGACCCGCACCAGGTTTGCTGGGAGTGCTTTTGAAGATTATAACACCGTTTTTGCGCTTTCAGAAAGTAGTACCGGATGTAATCTTCCAAGACGATTCAGAGATCAAGGGAATTAAAGTCATCCATACCCCTGGTCACACTGCTGGCAGTATTTGCCTTTACCTGTCCCCCAAAGTCATCCTGGTGGGCGATGCTCTAAGGAGTGATCAGGAAGGTAAGATTAAACCACCTGCAAGAAGATTTTCCCTGGATACGACCAGGGCCAAAGCCTCAATCAGGATTATCTCGGAATTACAATTCGATATACTGTTGCCGGGCCATGGTGCTCCAATAATAGGGAAAGCAGCTGACAAGGTAAAAGAAATGCTTAAGCAGATGAAATAAGAAGCAACTCACCTCTGCTTTTGGGCTACTGCGACCGAAGAATCCAGAAAGAATCTAAGCGGGCAGCAGGGTGGCAATAATGGCACCGGCAATATAGGCGATAACCCACCAAGCATAAGCTAGACGGGTATAGATATTAAGCGACCTGGAAACATGGCTAATACCATTTTTACGCCAGAAACGCCAGATTAAGATGGTATCAATTAACATGGCGATTAAGGCAGAATAACCAATAAAACCATGAACAGTTATAGGGATTTTTCTGGAACCTATGATCATCAACGCAGTGGAGGACATATCTAATATTACCCCAATAGTCATGAAGATCAGTACCTTCTTCGAGACTTGGCCCGTCCTTTGCTCGATGAATACCCCCAGTGAATAGAATAGCAGGGCAATCGTGACTGTGATTACGGCTTTGATTAAAATTGAATTCATTTTTTACGCTCAATATCAGGTTATCTTGATTAATTTAAGTTTTTTGATAAAGCCCTTTCTCCATTTTAGCACACCGCTACCGAATTGCCAGATAAGTAGCGTAAAAATGTATTACAATGAACAGGAAAGTGGCTTTAGTGTATGTCATTAGCCTGTTTTATCATGTTGTGGTTTTAGATCTTTAGATTTCCGGGTAATTGAAAAGGAATTCAAGAAATGATAAAGATTGCTCAGGTTTTGGGACTATTTGGCGGTATAGGTGGGACTTTACTAACAAGTTTAATTATTATTGTAACCAGGGCAAGCAGAATTCTGGCCCGGGTTTCCGTTGGGAGACTGATTGCAGGTATTTCCATTTGGAGCTACGTGGTCTTTATCTTTGCGGTTATAGGAATTATCGGAGCAGCTTTGGTTAGATCCAAACCAAAAGCAGGTGGAATATTAATGGGGACCAGTGGACTAGGCGGATTGATGGCAGTAACTGTTATGATTTTAATTACCCACCGGGTAAGTGGAGTAGATTTTGTGGAAGGCACTTTTTCAATATTGCTGCTAATCTGCGGGATTCTAGGCATAATCTCAGGTTCTAGACATCAGCCTCAAATTGATTTTGAGCAGAAGCCCACGAATCAAGTATAGTGTCTGGGCCTCTGGCATAATTAGTTTAATCAGCGTAAAAACGGAATGAAATGAATAAGGCCTGAGGCTGCGTAGAGCAGGATAAGATATTTAGGGAACTTACCTAACCAGAGTGCGGGTAGAAATATCTGCACTGGCATTTTAGCCAGGCCGGCGACAAACCCACCTATCTCGATAGGTAAGATAGGTTGAAAGGAAAGAAAAGCGATCGCCCAGAAGCCGAAACGTTTTATCCAACCTTGAATCATCTTATAACCAATAACCTCTGGCTTAATCGCGATCTTAGTGCCAAAATATCCCACCAGATAACTGCTAGTCTCCCCCAGAGAGGCCCCCAGACTGCCCGATAAAGCGACTAATACCGGGTTCCAATTTTGGGCAGCTACAATCATTAAGGAAATGGCTACAGGCAGAGGAATCACCGAGAGGTTAATTACCAGAGCGACTCCGAAGATAATAAGATAAACCAACCAGGCCGCACTCCCTTTGGGAATATGAAATTTGGAAAACAATATTTGTATAAAGTAGCCCACAATAATACTGATAACAAGAAAGCCGACAGCTATTAAAATTAGCCTCAGCCATTGAATATCGGTTTTTTTCGGAAAATCAACCATAAATTATTTGCCAGGGAGTGTGTAGTCAGCCTTTTAATTGAGCCGATTGCCCGCTGGTTATCTTTTTCAGAGGATTATAAAACATCCACGCTGTGAAATTATACAATTGCATTTATTCTACTAGAAAATGATTTGGATAAAATACATTGTAGCATAGATATATATTTGTTTTTGTGCGAAATTGTATAAGGTCGGGAAAAACCAGGATACAAAGATAAAGGATTTTATCACCTGTTAACAATCTTTATCGCGTGTTGCTCGACTCCTGTCAATGCTACGGCAGAAATTGTCAAAATTAATTAATATTTTTAACTTCAACTATTAAACGAAAAAAGGTGACACCTTCCAAGGTGTCACCCTACGAGGCTAAATGACTGCGAGGTCCGACCTTTAGACGAGAGGAACGGGAAAGAACTATTTGCGGAAAGGTCGGTATTTGCCCCAGCTGTAAAGTTTGGGGAAGAAGGTTTTACGCAATTCTTCCAGCAGGAACAAACCAATAGAAGCTGACAAAATAATAGCCCAATCCTGCAGACTGAGAGGATAGGTTTTGAAGGCGGTTTGCAGGAAGGGGAGATAGATCACAGCAAGCTGCAACAAAATAGCCAGAGAGATAGAGACAATCAAAACTTTATTGCGGAAAAAACCCAATTTGAAGACGGTGTGCTCGTCAGAGCGGGCGCTGAAGGCCATAAACCATTCGAAGGCGACCATAGCGCAGAAGGCCAGCGAGCGGGCTTCTGCCACCGGCATACGCGGCTGGGCCCAGCGGAAAATCAGGAAAGTACCCACACCGATTAAAAGAGCCATGACCACAATACGGACAAATAGACCGGGATAGATCAGCCCTACACTGGGATGACGCGGCGGCTGTTTTAATTCATCGCCGAATTTGGGTTCCATGCCCAGAGGGATATCGCCAGCGGTATCGGTGACCAGATTAACCCAGAGAATTTGTACGGCCAGTAAAGGTGTCTGCCCGACAAAGATTAAAGCCAGAATAAGAGTAACCAGTTCGCTGAAATTGGTGTTTAAGGTATAAAACAGGATATTGCGCAGGCGGGTAAAGATGGCGCGGCCTTCATCCACCGCCGCCACGACCGAAGCAAAATTATCGTCGGCCAGTACCATATCGCTGGCTTCCTTGGCTACATCTGTGCCGCTGATACCCATAGAAATGCCGATATCGGCGGCTTTTAAGGCGGGAGCATCGTTGACGCCATCTCCGGTCATGGCTACCACATGTCCGCGGCTTTTAAGGGCATTGACTATTCTAAGTTTGTGCAAAGGTTCGATGCGGGCAAAAACCGAGATGTTGTCTATCTGGCCGGCCAGTTCAGCATCGCTCATCTTATGCAACTCAGGCCCGGTGACGGCTTTACCGGCGGGCAGGTTAAGCTGCCTGGCAATAGATTCGGCAGTGATGCGGTTATCTCCAGTGATCATCACCACTTTGATGCCGGCCTGCTGGCATTGGCGGATGGCTTCTTTCGCTTCTTCACGGGGAGGGTCTTCCATGGCCGCCAGGCCGATAAACACCAGGTTGTCCTGAATGAGATTAGCGTCGATTTTAGATTGGGATAAGGGCACTTCCAGGTAAGCTAAGGCGATGACCCGCAGAGCTTCTCCGGCCATCGAAGCTGAGACCTGACTAATGGCCTGGATATCCGCAGGTTCCATTTTCAGAGTTTCCCCATCTTTGTAAATGGACTTACAGAAAGCTATTATTTTTTCCGGGGAACCTTTGAGGTAAATAGCATTATGGTCGTTCTCGGAATGCAGGGTAGCCATGTATTGGTTTTCACTCTGGAAGGGAATTTCATCCAGGCGAGGATAAACGGATTCCAATTGAGCTTTTTCCAGGCCGGCCTTGGCGGCGGCTACTACCAGAGCTCCCTCAGTGGGATCGCCGAAAATCCCAGCTTTGCCCTTGGTTTTATTTAAGCTAGAGTCATTGCAGAGCACTCCGATTTGCAGCAGCAGGTTCAGGCGCGCATCGGATCTGGGATTTAAAAATTGGTCATTGAGCTTGAATTGACCTTCAGGTTCATAACCCTCCCCGGTGACCTCGATTAATTCGCCGTTGGCGAAGATACGTCTAACAGTCATCTGGTTAAGAGTGAGCGTACCGGTTTTATCTGAACAGATCACTGTTGCTGAACCCAGAGTTTCCACCGCTACCAGTTTGCGGATGATAGCATTGCGGCGGGCCATACTGCGCATGCCGATGGCTAGTACTACGGTGACTACCGCCGGTAGACCTTCGGGGATGGAAGCTACTGCGGCGGCGATAGCCAACATGAACATATCCAGCAGAGCCAGGCCTTGCAGCAAGCCAACAACTATCAGAAGAGCACATACTCCGACGAAGGTGAACATCAGATAGCGGCTCAAGCGGGAGATATTTTTTTGCAAAGGAGTGTCTTCGTGTTTAACTTCTGAGATGCCGGTGGCGATCTTGCCCATTTCAGTGTGCATGCCGGTCAAAACGGCCACACCAGCGCCTCTGCCGTGGGTGACAATAGTGCTCATGAAAAGCATGTTATCACGATCGGCAATGCAGGCATCTACCTCCACGCAGGCTAAATTCTTGTCCACTGGCAGGGATTCTCCGGTAAGCGAGGATTCATTGGCTTTTAAATTAACGGCTTCGATCAGCCTGATGTCGGCGGGCACTTTATCGCCGCTTTCAAACAAGACGATATCGCCGGGCACGATTTCCCGTGCGTCGATAATTTCAATAGTGTTATTACGCCTGACTTTGGCTTTGGGGGCAGCCATATCCATCAGTGCTTGCATGGCTTTTTCTGCCTGCGTCTCCTGAAAAGTACCGATAGCGGCATTCAAGATCAGGACACCGAAGATGACTATGGCGTCGATATAGTGCTGGGCGATCACCGAGATGATCGTAGCTACTAACAAAACATAAATCAGAGGATTCAAGAATTGCTGAAGAAAGACCACAATAAGGGGGGTCGGCTTCTTAGCTTTCAGTTCATTGGGGCCATACTGAACAAAAAGCTGACGAGCTTCTTCCGCGCTAAGTCCAGCGCTGCGGGAAGTCAGACTGCTCAGGGTTTCTTCGGGGGTCAGGTTATGCCAGAGTCTGCTATTGTCTACCATGATGACATCTCGTGCTCCTCTTTGATGTTTTAATCCATTCAGGGAAAGATCTGTATAAATTAGGTATAAAAAAATTTAGCCAGCGGATTTTACCGTACCTTTCCTCTGACCAGTGAGGTAAAGATGCCCACGAAACAAACTCCGGAAAAGATATAAAAAATAGTTCTGCAAGCAGCACTATAAGCAGGATAATGATCCGGTGTCAGAATTACTTTCCCCATCAAGAATGAGAGCAGGATCGCCATCAGGGCCATGCCGAACATTTGTCCCAGGTTACGGGAGGTATTGAGAGCCGCTGAAGCAATACCATAATATTTATGTTCAACAGAACCCATAATAGCATTGGTATTGGGGGCGACAAACAAACCGTAGCCCAATCCCAGCAGCATCAGAGTGCCAATAATGACCCAAATGGGGGTCTCCGGGGTGATAAAGCCAAAAATAGCCAGGCCAAGACAGGCTGCAACCATGCCTGCTGAAGCAAGAATGCGGGGTTCAATTTTGTCCGATAATCTCCCTGCCAGGGGAGAAATGATGACCTGTATAACAGGCTGGGCTACCAGAATTAAACTGGCGGTTTCAGCATTAAAACCCCTAACAAGCTGTAGATATAAACTTAACAGGAAAGATGCAGGGAAAAGGGAGGCATAGTTGATAAGAGCGCTAACGTTGGACAGGATAAAAATCCGGTTATTTTTAAACAGGCGGATATTGATGATGGGATATGGAGTTTTTAATTCCCATTTGAGGAATAGCCAAAGGATAATCAGGCCAGCTCCGATATAGAGAGCTGATTGCCAGTGTGGGAGACCAGAGGAAACGCTGGATAAACCATACATAATTAAAAGGAATGAGCCTATGAAAAATGCTGAGCCTGCGATGTCCATCTTTTCGCCCTGAGCGCCGCGCCATTCTCCCCTGATCTTGGTAAGCATAAGAATAATCACAAGCAAACCAGCGGCGACGCTGACCGTGAAAATACTTCTCCAGCCGAAGCGCTCGGTCAGAAACCCGGCTAACACGGGACTGAGGGTAAGCCCGATATAAACTGCAGCGGAGGTAATTCCTAAGGCCTTGCCCCTTTCTTCAGCAGGAAAGACGATAGACACCAGGGCCATGGTATTACCGATGGTCATAGCGCCGCTGATACCCTGTAAAGTCCTGGCAACCAGGAGCATGTTTATAGAATTGGAAAAGAAGGCCAGAGCCGCAGCCAGGGTATAAAGTATCATGCCGATGAGAATCATCCTGCGAATGCCGGTGATATCGGCTAGACGTCCAAATGGGATAAAAAGTACGGCTGAACCAATGACAATCACGGTTGAAAGCCAGCTAAGCAAGACTGCATCCGGTTGAAATTCGGCACTGATTTTGGGTAAAGCAATGTTCAGGCAGGCAAACATATAGCTTGACACAATCAAGAACAAACTGGCAGTAAAAAGAAGCGAAGCCTTACTGACTGAAGGGGGTCGGCTGGTTGTTGATTTAGCGGTATTGGTCATCATCACATTCCTGAAATCTGACATTTACGTAGCATCAAACAATCGAATGCCATATTGGTCTGGTGAAAGGTCTTTGAAATAAACCCGCTTCCTGAGCGAAGCGGGTTTATTTGATTCTTTTTGGGGTGGGTAGAGGGATTTGAACCCTCGTTTTCCAGGGCCACAACCTGGCGTGTTAGACCGCTGCACTATACCCACCATCAGACATAACTCTCAGTTATGTGGCTATGTAATTATAGCTAAAACTCGCTCCGCATTCAAACGGCAGATACGATGATAACTGTTTTAGCCTTAACGAAATCTTAACAAATCTAAGTTATGATAAATAAATAGAACTAATAAACTAGCAGAAGGAGGGTAAGCAGCGGTGGGGATAAAACATATATAAACGACTTAAGCTTCTGATAAAATGATAATTTTACAAGGGGGATATTTAAAAAATGAAGAATTTGAAAACAACATTAATAGCTATTGTTTTAGTCTTAGCAGTGGCTTTCAGCGCTTACTCAGTGGGTGCTGGCGGGTTTTTCAAAACACAGAAAGCTGACGCGGCCTCGGTCTTATACAATGAAGACACCGTAACTTCCATTTATAACAACACTTCACCGGCAGTCGTAGAAATAGACATAACACAAACATCTAATGGGTATTTCGGTTCCTCTCTGGTGGAGGGACAGGGTTCAGGTTTTCTAATCGATTCTACCGGTGATATTCTAACTAATAATCATGTAGTAGATAACGCTGCCACGGTTAATGTCAAACTGAGTAATGGTTCAACCGTGAAGGCAACCGTCCTGGGTAAAGACGCAATTCATGATCTGGCACTGGTGAAGGTTGAAGCCTCCGCCGTAGCTGGCATTACGCCATTATCTTTAGGGAATTCAGATAATGTAAAGATCGGGCAGATGGCCATCGCCATCGGTAATCCCTACGGTTTGGATAATACTGTCACCGTCGGGGTTATCAGCGGAACAAATAGAACCATGAATGACACCAGCACTAATTTAACCGGCATGTTGCAAACCGATGCGGCTCTGAATCCCGGTAATTCCGGTGGGCCTTTACTGGATGCTACTGGATCAGTAATCGGGATCAATACGGCTATTGAGACCGGAACAGGGGGAGTTAGCGCCCGCGGAATCGGATTCGCTGTCCCTTCTAATATTGTTGCCAGCGTTCTGAATGACTTAAAGGCGGGCAAGAGCGTTACTCGTCCCTGGATTGGTGTAGGAATTCGCACCTTAGACGAGACGCAGGCGGCTGCTTTGAAACTTTCACTGACGGAGGGTGTAGTGGTTCTTTCCGTAGTAGCCGACGGCCCGGCAGCTAACGCCGGTATCGCGGTCAATGACGTCATAATAGCTATTGACGGAACTAAAACCACTACCATTCAGGACCTGCAAACTTACGTTAATGCTAAATCGGCTGGAGATGTGGTCAATCTTACCTTAGTGCGAGGTATAGAGACTAAGAGCATGGCGGTTACCCTGGGAGAGCGGCCAGCCGCCACGGTAACTACTCAAATTCCAGCTCTACCTGAGCAGGTACCCTCAATTCCGAATGTACCTGGACGAAACCACAGGTGGGGAAACTAACTAAGATCAACCTTATTAAGTAATCCATTGGACAAGGCGGGATTGAATTCAATCCCGCCTTACTTGTTGCTAGCTGAATTTGACCCTCGCTTAAAGCTGATCCTATAATGCCAATAGAGATCAAATAGGGAGTCAAAACTTGGCCAAGTCTTCTGATGGTAAAAAAGTCATGGTTGCTCTGGAAACTTTAGGCTGCAAGCTTAATCAAGCTGAGACAGAGCAGTTAACGCTGGAATTGATCGCGGCAGGCTGTCAAATTGTCTCCACTAAACAGTCAGCCGATCTATACATCTTGAATACCTGTACTGTTACTCATGTTGCCGACCGTAAATCGCGGCATTTCGTGCGCCTGGCCCACCGCTTGAATCCTTTGGCTCATATCGTGGTTATCGGCTGTTATGCCGAACGGGCGGCTGCCGAGGTGGCCGCAATAGAAGGGGTGGACCTTGTGATCGGCAATAATCAAAAAGAGCAGCTGATTGAGATTTTAAGATCTGCCGGCTATATTCCCGTGGACGGAGCGAGCGAGAGGTTTTTAGCGCATAATCGAACACGTTCTTTTGTTAAAGCCCAGGACGGGTGTAACAATGCTTGCTCGTTTTGTATCGTTCCTCTGGTGCGCGGAACTGAAAACAGTTTGCCTGCGGAGCAGGTGATTAAAGCGATTAAAAATCGCGTAGACGTCGGCTTCAGTGAAGTCGTGCTTACCGGTACCGAGATCGGAAGTTACCGCGACGGCGACCTGGATATGGGAGCGTTATTAAAGCGGATATTGGGTGAGACCAAGTTGTTGCGTCTTAGATTGAGCTCTTTGCAGCCGGAGGAAATTAAGGCTGAACTGGTGGCTTTATGGCAGGATTCCCGCTTATGCCGCCATTTTCATATCTCTTTACAAAGCGGCAGCAATGGGGTTCTGAAGCGGATGAACAGGCATTACACTATCCGGGACTACGCAGAAAAAATTGAGCTGTTGCGCCGCAGTTTGCCGGATACAGCCGTTACCACCGACGTGATCGTTGGTTTTCCGGGTGAGACTGAACAGGAGTTCGAAGACAGCTATGCCTTTTGCCGTGGAATAAAATTTTCAAGGCTGCATATTTTCCCCTATTCAGCCCGCCAAGGCACCGCCGCGGCGATTATGCTCGGTCAGATAACCCCAGCTATCAAAAAAGAACGCAGTCAAAGAATGATCGAATTGGCCGAGAATAGCCGCAATGAGTTTAACAACCGTTTTATCGGACAGACCGCTGAGGTGCTTTTCGAACAGTGTGCCGGTGGAATCTGGACGGGATTAACCGGCAATTATATTAAGGTCGGTGTGCGTTCTAAAACGGATTTAAGCAATCACCTGGCGCGGGTCAAACTGCTGGAGTTACAAGGGGAGGGGTTACTGGGCGAATTAAAATAAAAACCTTAAATAGACTAAAAATGTTCTTAGACCAGGAATTGCAATAAGAACCATATTGGATTAGATTGAGCATAATACAAAGCGTAATAAAACAATTAAAGGAGGATAAAATAGAGAGATTAAATATAAAATAGTTACTAAAATCTAATAGAACTCTAAAAATAATATTCATAAAAGAAATTATAGGAGGCCAAAATGGGTATACTTGCGGCTATTTTAATAGTTATCTTATTTATAATTACAATATCCAGTGCCAGAACGGTCAGACCCGTGGAAAGAGGTTTGATTGAAAGGTTTGGCAAATATGACAGATTTGCTAATCCTGGACTTAATTTTATTATTCCTTTCGGCATTGAAAAGATGGTAAAAGTCAATATTACCGAGAATATGGTCAACTCAGAAAAAAGAGAAATGATTACCCTGGATAGCCTTAATTGTATCATTGAAGCCCAGATTTATTTTAAAGTTAAATCAGATGAGCAAAGTGTTAAAACGGCTACCTACGGGGTCAATGATTACAAAGTCCAGATTGTGGCCCTGGCTAAAACTACCTTAAGAAACATTATTGGTACGATGTCTTTAAAAGATGCCAATAGCGGCCGAGACAGAATAAATGGAGAACTATATAAGAATTTATCCAAAGAAACTGCTGGATGGGGCATTGAGATTGTCAGGACAGAGCTTAAAGAAGTGACTCCTCCTAAATCGGTACAAGATGTGATGAACGAAGTTGTAGTAGCTTCAAATAAAAGAGTAGCAGCCTTAGACTTCGCAACTGCCACAGAAACAGAAGCAGATGGCAAGAAAAGGGCTCAAATTAAAAACGCAGAGGGCATCAAGCAGGCTAAGATACTTGAAGCCGAGGGTGAGGCCCAGGCTATACAACTGGTTAATGAGGCAGCTAACAGATATTTCGTAGATAATGCTCAGGTTCTCAGGAAAATTCAAGCCGTAGAAGTTGCGATGAAGGTCGGCGATAAGATCGTGATACCTGACGGCAAGAGCCTGATTAATGTGGTGGGAAGTTTAGCAGGAATACAATAGTAATCAAGGTTTAGGCAAGACAAAAATAGGCGGAACAAATTTAATGTTTCCGCCTATTGAGTTTTTCGGACGAAGAACAGGTTATTTGAATAAGATAACCCTGGCATCAACCGCAATGGCTTTATCTTTAGAAACAAAGACCGGATTCAAGTCCATTTCTGAAATTTCAGGATTTTTCACTATCATATCGGACACTTTAAGCAGCAGATTTTCCAAAAGCTCCACATTGGCGGGTTCCTGTCCGCGATAACCTTTCAGGAGATTAAAACCTTTGATTTCCCGGATCATTTTCTGCGCATCTACCTTCTCAATAGGAATTAAGCGGAAAACGACGTCTTTTAACACTTCTACCCAGACGCCCCCCAGGCCGAACATGATAACTGGTCCAAATTGAGGATCAGTGGTGACACCGATAATGACTTCTAAGGCGGGCTTAGCCATGTCTTGAACAGTAACCCCTTCGATCACAGCAGTGGGGCAGTATTTCAGGCAGGAAGTCATAATATTTTTATAAGCCTCGGCAACCTCAGCGGCATTTTTCAAACCTACTTTAACGCCGCCCGCATCGCTTTTGTGAGTAATATCCGCAGAAGAAATCTTCAAGACCACAGGATAGCCGATATTGTCGCTTAATTTAACAGCTTCAGCCTCAGTCCTGGCCAGGTTAATCGAGGTGGTTTCAATGCCATATTGGGCGATGAGTTTTTTAGATTCCAGCTCTGTCAGCACCGTGCGTTTTTGCTTTATACTTTGCTCAATAATACTATTCAAGGTTATTCTCCTACATCAGATCGATGTTATTATTTATATTGCTTCAGGTAATCGGCATACTCACACATTTTAGCCAGAGCAGCCACCGCTCGTTTAGGCTCATGGAAAACAGGAATTCGATGCTCCAGAAATTTTCGGTAATGGGACTCTGTCAGGTCAAGCATATCAAAAATTGAAACCGTAACAGGTTTTTTAATACTGGGAATAGCTTCAATAATCGAAGGAATGCTCAGAGGGGCATCAGGATCGGCGACCAGCATTAACATATCTACATTTTCATCTTCGGTGATTATTTTCATACCTTCCGCGAAGACTTTGGGATTCATCATCCCCCCTACACCTACATCCAGCGGATTGGAAGCTGAGGTCCCAGCGCCAGGCAATAACTGGTTCAGTCTCTCTTTAGTTTGATCGGTTAATTTCGCCATTTCCAGGCCGGCTCTGATGCAGTTATCGGTAGTACCGATATTGGTGCCGCCCATGCTGGATAGAATCGCGATCCTTCTGCCTTTGGGGATTCCTGTCCAGCTAAAGGCCAGGATACAATCTACCATTTCCTCGAAACTGTTAGGGTTAATAATACCCGCCTGTTTGAACATGGTTTCCCAAATCACGCTGGATCCCGCCAGGGCGCCGGTGTGGGCTACCGCAGATCGAGCTCCAGCCTCGGTCATTCCGCCTTTCCAGATTATAATTGGTTTCTTTTTAGAAATCTCTTTGGCCAACTGGTAAAATCTCTTGCCATCTTTAATGCCTTCCAGATAGCCGGCGATTAAAGTAGTATTGGGGTCGCTGCCATAATACTCCAGGAAATCTTCAGCGTGCAGATCACATTCGTTGCCAGTGCTAACGGTCTTGTTGAATCTGATATTCTTGCGGGTAAGCGTTTGAACCAGGAAGTCATTAAGAGAGCCACTCTGTGAAACAACGCTAAGAGTTCCGGCTTCCGTGGTCACTCCTCCAGTGATTAGAGAGCCCGGCAGTGAAACCAGTTTGACTGCAGGGGAATAAAGCCCATTGCAGTTGGGGCCAATCAATCTAGTGCGGGATCCAGCGACGATTTTGGCCAGCTCTCTTTCAGCTTGTTTGCCTTCCTCGCCCTTTTCACCAAAACCGGAGGTGAATAAGACTACGCCTCGAACCTCTTTTTCAACACATTCCCGCACAATTTTAAGCGCTTCTGAATAGGGAACCATCAATAAAGCCAGGTCTATGGGGACTGGAACGTCCTTAATGGAGGCATAGGCTTTTAGGCCCATTAATTCTTTTTCACGCAGATGAATCGGGTAAATTGGTGAATAACCGGCTTTAATAATACCTTCTAAAAATAAACGTCCGAAACTCCCTTCCTTGTTAGAAGCTCCGATAATAGCCACTGCTTTGGGTCTAAATATGCTATCGAATGTAGAAAAATCCGGCGTTATCTGGTCCTGGCTTTTTTGAGCAACATTCATGATTAATTTCCCCCCACATCTGATAAAATATAATCTTATCTTATTCTTTAGATAAAATCTCTGTCAATCATCCTATACAATAGTAAAAGGTTTTAAAACTGTTCCCTAAATTAGACTTATTTTAGATTAAAGAATAAATTATAATAGTAATTCAGCCTTTAATTTAAGTTTAGAGTTGGTTTATCAGTAAAATATTGTAATAATATATCAAAGTTTTAATATATAAATAAGGAATAGTGACATGGAAAAAGCATTTAGCGTGAAGCAAACCTGGCTGTCGTGTATTAACTGTGGCCATAAAACTGACCTGCTCGACGAAAGAATATTTCGATGCCCCAGGTGCGGGGATCTTTATGATATCGAACACGATTTAACTTCTGCTGGAAAGTCATTGGCACAATATACTGCACTATTTGATTCCAGAGTCTCTGCCAAAGCTTTGAACAAAGAGGCTGCCAAATATCACTCAGGAGTCTGGCGTTTTCAGGAATGGATAATGCCATTTATGCCTGAAAACAAGATCGTCAGCCTCTCTGAGGGCAACGTGCCTGTTGTCAGGGCCGGTAAAAATCTGCGCAATTGGGTAGGCGATGATATTGAACTTTATATTATTTTGGAAGGTATGACTCCGACCGGTTCTTTCAAAGATTTTGGGGGAACGGTAATGATGAGTGTGGCTAAAGCCGCCGGCATTGAAAACGTCTGCTGTGCCTCGACTGGTGATACTTCAGCCATGGCCGCGGCTTATGCCGCCGCTGCCGGAATCCAGTGTTCGGTACTCCTGCCCAAAGGGAAAATTACTCCGGTACAGTTGGCCCAGCCGCTGGTGCATGGAGCGAAAGTTATTCTGCTTCCGGGTGATTTTGATGCCTGTATGAAAGTAATGCAGGAACTGGTGAGCAAATATGGAGTTTACCCTGCCAATAGCCTTAATCCCGCTCGTATAGAAGGACACCAGGCGACAGTCTTCCTGATAGCACAACATTTTGGCTGGGACCTGCCGGATTGGATAGCTGTTCCGGTGGGCAATGGCAGTAATTGCTCTTCGGTGGGCAAGGCTCTCAGGTTACTAAAAAGATTGGGAGCCGAAACGACCTCAAAAATTCTGGGCTGCCAATCTCAAGCGGCCAACCCTTTAGCCTTATCTTGGAATTCGGCCAAAGATCAGACAAGTGGTGATGTTTTTGCCGCTCAGGACAAATGGAAATCTTGCTATAAACCCATTATTGCAGGTGAAACGACTGCTACGGCCGCGCGGATAGGCGATCCTGTTTCACGCGATAAAGTAATGCGAGAAATAACCAACTCGGGCGGAGCGATGCAGATCGCTGAAGAGCGCGATTTGAATGAAGCGGTGGCAATTTGTGGGAAAGATGGTTATTTTGTTTGTCCTCAAACTGGAATTGCGCTGGCTGGGGTACGTAATGCCCGGCGGCAGGGCTGGATTAGCAGAGGTGCGAGAGTAGTGGTGGTTTCTACCGCCACAGGCTTAAAGTTCACCGATTCTGCCGCAGCAAATTTGCAACGCGATATTATTTCCGCCCAGGACTGTAAAACTGAAACAGTCGCTAAAATCTTAAAAATATCCTGACGAGATATCACTGACGATCTATACCATATAATTTTAAGTTAAGTTGTGGGGGGGGGCTTGTAACTGATTTGTAAGGGAATCGTAAGGTTTTTTGGGATAGCTGTGACCTATTTGTAATAGTTTTTTGTTAGATTTATCACAATATGATCATCAAACTATAGAATATGTATTTATCGGTCATAAACAGAATATAATAAAACAGAGAATCGATCCGAGGAAGAGAAGACAAAAATGTGAACCAATTTACCGACACTCGCAGGTTGAACAAAAGAACCTTAAGACCTCGGTCGAGTTATTGGTCGGGCATTAAGTTAACTACCTTAAGCACAATTCGCTTTGTTCGTTTTTATCCCTTGCCTTTTGATGGTCTCCTTCAGTCTGTAACTGGTGTGCCAATGTCTAGAATTCCGCAATTACTGCTCCAGCTGATTCTGACAGAGGGCTATCGAGGCGGAGTTAAATGAAACTGACTGTAAAATTGTCCCTCTTATTTCTATCGATTTCCGCCATACCTCTGACACTTCTGTCCGTTTTCTATTATTTGCATGAACAACAGGTTATCCATAATGAAGTGTTCCGGGATCTGCCGCTGATATTGGTTATATTGATCATTATATTAGCAGCTCTGGTAGGGTTTTGGTTGGCCCGCAGGGTGGTTAAACCAATTCAGATGCTGGCCAAAGCGGCAGAACAAATTGGCGAAGGGAATTTTAACGTAAAATTGGATACCCAATCTAAAGATGAAATAGGCATACTCTCCAGGGCTTTCGATCAGATGTCCCTGCATTTAAATCAAACTCTGGTTAAGCGAGATCAGCTTTTAGAAGAAGTAATGGATCGTGTGCGGGCGGAAGATGCATTACGCACCTTAAATATGCGCCATGAGGCTACTTTGGCGGCTGTTCCGGATATTATCATGGTGGTTGATAATAATAAAATATATCACTGGTCTAATAAAGCCGGTTATGACTTTTTTGGCCCGGATGTGATTGGTAAAGAAGCCTCTTTTTATTTTGCAGGCCAACAGGAGACTTACAACGTAGTATCGCCGATTTTTAATGGCGGTGAAGAGGTAATTTATGTTGAAAGTTGGCAGAGGCGGCAGGATGGCCAAATCAGACTTTTGGGTTGGCGTTGCCGGGTTCTTAAGGATGAAAAAGGACAGGTGAAAGGAGTTCTCTCCTCCGCTCAGGATATCACAGAGCGTAAACAAATAGAAATGGCTCTGAAAAAGAGCGAACAGGAATATAGGTTACTGGTTGAAACGATGGCCCAGGGGGTAATTTATTTTGATACCTCAAATCATGTGTTTTTTGCCAATCCGGCTGCCTTGCGTATTTTGGGCACCACTTTTGCGCAGTTGCAAATGAAATTATCAGGACAAGGTGTTCCAGCGATAAAAGAGGACGGCACAGAATTCGGCCCGGATGAGCATCCTTCAATTGTTGCGCTTAAAACAGGTCAACCGGTTAATAATGTCATAATGGGAATATATAACACTAGAAAACAAGCTCCGAGTTGGCTTATCGTGGATGCAATTCCTCAATTCCGTCCAGGAGAAAAAGAACCTTATCAAGTATATGCCACCTTTTCCGATGTAACCGAGACAAAAGTAACGCAGGAACAGAGGTTAGAGATTGAGACGCTCAAAAGGCTTAATCAGGCCCAAAGCGATCTGTTATCCAATGTGTCGCATGAATTGCGCACTCCCCTGGCTTCAATCAAGGGATTTATCGAGACACTTATTGAGCAGGATGTCGAATGGAGCAAAAGTAAGCAGTTGGAATTTTTGTCTGAGGCTAATCAGCAGACAGACCATCTGACCCAGCTTGTCCAGGAATTATTGGATATGTCACGGCTGGATTCCGGCCAATACCATATCGATAAGCAGGATTGCACTATAGGTGAACTGTTAAAAGGTGTTCAATCCAGGGTAACGGCTAGTTTAAAAAGCCATATAATGAAAATGGAGATAGCTGAAGGGTTGCCTGTTTTTAAAGCGGACAAGAACCGTCTGGTTCAGGTTTTATTTAACTTGATAGAAAACGCTTGCAAGTTCTCCAAAGAAGGCAGCGAAATTTGTCTAAAGGCCCATCTGCAAGATAATAAAGAACTAGTGATAAGCGTGATAGATAAAGGTATCGGCATGAGTGTGGAAACACTGAGCAAGGTGTTTGATAGGTTCTACCAGGCTGGACAGGTTGTTACGGGAAAAACCAGGGGCACCGGATTAGGGTTGGCTATTAGTAAAGCCATTGTAGAAGCGCACGGTGGTAAGATTTGGGTAGAAAGCCAGAACGGAAAAGGCTCAACCTTCTCTTTCACTATTCCGCTAAAAGATTAAGAGAGGAGCTTGATGCTCTCACATTATAAACCGGGTGAGATGGACTGAATGAAAGAATGTAAAGTATTGGTGGTTGATGACGATCTGTTGATCTTGAAATTTGTCAGCATTAACCTTGAAGCGCGGAATTGGCAGGTATTTCAGGCCGCAGATGGTTATCAAGCTCTTCAGGTTTTCAATGATAACAAAGTTGATTTGATTCTCTTGGATATTATGATGCCCCAAATTGACGGATTTGATGTCTGCCGTACGATCAGGAGAACATCCTCGGTGCCTATTATCATGTTAAGCGGGTTGGATAATCCTCAGGACAAAGCCACTTGCTTTGATGCTGGAGCGAATGATTATTTAACCAAACCATTTTCTTTACGTGTCCTATTTGCCAGAATGGAGGCTGTTTTACGCCGGGCACAAAACAAGCTGCCTGCTCGTGAAAATAGGCAATCCGCTTAAACTGCCTGCTGCGCCACACGCTTACAGTTAGCTATTGAAAATTAAAACTGCCTTTTCTTAAAAAGTAGCCCTGTCCGAACCGGCTTTTTATGTATCTTTCTGATGTGGCAATGTCCTTTATTTTTGAACGCAACCGGGAGATGTTGACCCATAACACGCGGTTATTTAAAACATGTTCAGGCCCCCAAACATTTTGCAGCAGATAGTCACAGCTTACCGGTTTGCCTGCGTTTAAGGCCAGATAGTACAGGATAGAAAACTCCGTGGCCGTCAAATCTATTTCCTGATGGTCAATATAAGCTCTGCGGTTCTCAAAGTTTATTTCCAGATCATCGCAATGAAAAGTGGAGCTGATAGGGGCGGTAAGACGGACCCGGCGCAGAATGGCTCTGATACGGCCTAAAAGCTCAGCTATTGAGAAGGGTTTTATGATACAATCATCCGAGCCTATCTCAAAGCACTGAACTATTTCATCTTCTCCGCCCTTATCGCTCAGCATGATTATCGGCACTGCCGATTGTTGTCTGATTAGCCGGCAAACTTCGCATCCATCTAGATGAGGCAAAGATAAGTCTAAGATGAGCAGGTCGAGTGGTTTAACCTTGTATATATCAAGTGCCTGGTTACCATCTGCTGCCAGCATAACCTGGTAATTATGTTGGATTAAATTAGTGCTGATAAATTTTCTGCTAGCAATATCATCAGCGGCTAATAAAATACTGGCTTGAAAATTACTCCTGGTAGAATGTTTTAGGTTATTCAATCTACCTGCTCTCCATTCAATTAGTCCTATAAGCAGGATACATCAAAGGAATCACAATCCAACCACAAATTTCTTCGGGCACTTACAATCAACTTGCATTCAGGAAATAAATAATCAGCTAGGCTCAAGAATTTATAGTTTCTTGCGCAGGTCTAATGGTGTAACCGATACCGGAACGTGTTTCAATATACTTGGATTCCTTGCTGGTATCTTGCAAGCGTTTCCTTAAACGCGCGATGAACACCTGTACCATATGATTATCGCCGATATATTCCGCGCCCCAGATTTTAGCCAGTAACTGGTCAGGAGTAATTACTCTACCGGCATTAGTCACCAGATAAGTTAGAATCTTGTACTCTGTCTTGGTAAGCGAGATCTCCTCTCCCTTCAGTGTGACCTTGTTTTTTGCCAGATCAACTGTCAGATCACCCCGGCAATAGGTACTCTGAATGACATTGCCCTCGGTTTCATGTGTTCTTCTCAAGACCGCTTGAATGCGGGCCAGCAGTTCTCTAATCGAAAAAGGCTTGGTAAGATAATCGTCAGCCCCGCAATCCAAACATTTTACTTTGTCCATCTCACCTTCGCGGGCGCTTAAAATAATAATGGGGATCTCGGACCACGTCCGTATTCGCCGGCAGACTTCAATCCCATCCACTTTGGGCATCATAACGTCCAGAAGTACCAGATCGGGCAATTCGTTCTCAATAGCTTTAATGCCCTCCTCTCCGTCTGCCGCCAGAATGACCTCATATTTTCTGGCCTCTAGGTTGGCTCTGATAAACTTCCTGATAGCTGGATCGTCATCTACTATTAACACTCTTACATTTTTCATGCGATATCCTCCGCTCAGGATGCTACCTGCGATATTTCTGATTATGCAAGTCTATCAACATAATAGAGTTTGTAACTTACATTATAATTTCCTGAGAGGTATATGTTCTTACAGAAATCTAACAATATTCCGTTAATAGTATTGAAGGTTGAAAACAAACAGACTAGAATACAGTCAATGTGATAGATATTATCTGGCTAGTTGTTTGGCAGCCAATATCTAATTTCGAAAGACAATCTCTGGGGGTATGATAATTTGAAGAAGCCGCGTATCTTGATAGTAGACGACGATCCGGGTATCAGGAAGTTTATCAGGTCCAATTTGGAAGCTAGAGAGTATGAGGTCATTCTGGCGGCCGATGGTGATGAAGGCCTAAAAATGGTTGAGGCTGAGATGCCTGATCTAATTTTACTGGATATCATGATGCCCAAGGTCAACGGATTTGAGGTCTGCCGACGGCTGCGTGAATGGACTGAGATACCCATTATCATGCTTAGTGCCCGCGAAGGTGAGATGGATAAAGTAAAATGTCTTGATTGCGGAGCGGACGATTACCTCACTAAGCCATTCTCACTGCGGGAACTTCTGTCACGTATTAAAGCAGTTATGAGGAGATCACAACCTGGCGGTACAGCGGCAGGGCAATCAAAATTTGTCAAAGACGACCTTGTGGTGGATTTTGGCGGAAATACCGTCACTCTGCAGGGACAGCCGCTGAACCTGACTGCTATCGAGAACAAAATTATCTGTTATTTGGCAGCTAATGCAGGGCGTATTATCACACCCAACCAACTACTCCAACATGTCTGGGGGGAAGAATATGTGGGAGATTACAGCGTTCTGCAGGTAAATATTTGCCGTCTGCGCAATAAATTGCAGGATGATCCTAAAGATCCCCGCTTCATAAAAACTAAGCCTGGAATTGGCTATATGGTTATCGCCAACAATGATAAAAGCTCAGAGTAGTAATGGGCTAAGCCTGTCAAGCTAATTTATTCGGTTTTACCGCAGGCAGGCTGAAATGGAAAGTTGTGCCTTTGCCGATGGCACTCTCAAGCCAGATTTTTCCACCGTAGTTTTCAATGATTTTCTTACAGATGGGTAGTCCTAGTCCTGTGCCCTGCGGGCGGTCTTTGAGTATATCTCCTACCTGTCCGAAATTCTCAAAAATACTTGCATGATTTTCCGCCGCGATACCTATACCTGTATCTTTTATGCTGACAATTACCCCTTCATCCTGCGTGCCTTTTTTATCCGACCGGGCTTCAAGCGCAATATTGCCTTCTTCGGGTGTAAATTTGGTGGCGTTGTTCAATAAATTAGTAACCACCTGAATCAGTCGGTCCCGATCACTTAATACCAGTGGTAATTGTGGTTCAATATTCATGGTGAAGGTTAACTTGTTTTTATCCATCAAGGTTTTGGCTGAGTTCACAGCGCTGCGGATTGCCTCTTCAATCGAGACCGGTTCTGTTTTCCACTATTGACATCCGACCCCAGAATTCGCTTTTGTTTAGTTTAGTATAAATAGGAATAGTTCGAATCTCAGTTGGTGGAGCCGGGGTTACAATAGGTAGAACTATCAAAGATTTTGAATTGAGCTTCAAGCTGAGCGTTCGATAAAATAGGCAGTGTTAAATAATTCTTACCCAGCCAATATTTGGGTTATCCGGTCGAGCCAAACAAATACGAGTCAGCGATTCGAACGCTGTGTTATCATGGCTCGCCCTCGATGATATCGGCGAGTGCGTTGAGATTGTTCTTCAATTCCCATGCACGTTCTGTATAGGTCAAGACATCCGAATCAAGCAAGTCCTCTTTTTCAAGTATGGTCTCTTCAATTAAATTTGTAAGAAGAGCATGAATACTATGAGTTAAGTAATTCCGCTGATCTCTCATTAATTCGAGTACCGGAATCATCTGGGTCAGAAGATGATTATTCTTGCAGAATTGGATAAGTTTACCGAGGGTTGCCTTTGTTGTGTCTGCCGTTGGAGCAGTAGTCGCCAGATAGCGCTTTAGCATGCTTTCAAGACGTCCTGCGGCCAGTGAAGCGCGTCCCAGTTCAGCGCAGAAATGCTCGTCAGAACAGAGCAATTCAAAAAATTTTGGTCCATTAATTTGTTCACCTTTGCTCATGCACATTATCCATGGCCAAACATCATCAAAAAACCCGATAAGCGAAATCACAAATCTATAAGTTCGAGTAAAATAATATCAGGTTGAATCCTTGGGAAGTCTCTTCTGTCTTTCTTCTTTCGCATATACACTCTGACCCTGGTAAAAGGATTCAAAGACGCGCTGAAAAACTAATGAAATAGGAATATCTATTTTTTCTGCTCCTCTCCCCACACCTTTGCCAGCGTCTCCTGTATCTTCCTCTCGAATCTGGTTATCAGTTCTTTATTAGCGTCTACAAGCTTCTGCTCGCCTTCGATTTCGGCGACGATGGCTTGCTGGGTGGCAAGGGGGGGGAGGGGGATCATCAGAGTCTTGATTCGCTCAAGCGCAAGTTTAGGAACGCCCGCAGCGTGAGTGAGAGACTTTATTTGGCCTTGAACTATGTCTCCATTCCCAACAATGGAAAGGTATCTCTTATCAATTTCTTTCGCGTTGAACACCAATTTAGCCGCGTTCTCAGTTAGGTTTGCATTATTTAATAGTTCAGGAATTGTTCCCATTAGCCCAATAGTTCCCGCGATTGAGACATACGCATCATCCGAAGAAATCGTATAACGAGAAATTTGTCGATATATTTCTTCCGAAATATATTTAAGATCACTCATCTCAACAGATTGATCTCGGAAATTAATAACACGAATGTAGGGATGATCGGTGGAAGTATTCGAAAATTGTGCTCCCATGGGGAGCCGCTTACCACCTTTTACTTCACAGCAATCTCCAATCATAGTCTTTGGCCACTCCGGGTCAATCGGGATGTGCGGTTTATAGTTATCCACCACCGCGCGGGCGCCGTCGATGACTTTCTGGTAGCCCTCGATCTCCGCCACGATTTCTTTCTGCACTTCAAGAGGTGGGAGAGGGATTTGGAAGTTTTCAACGTATCCTCTTGGAACGCGTTGCAATCCGCCAGTACCAGTCATTTGTAAAATAGCAGCCTCTCTGAATCGTGTAGTTGTAGTACAGAAGTAAATCCATTCGGGTAGAATTGATTTCGTCGGCCGTAAAACATAAAACTCGCTTGAACCGAATCCTATCCCATTTAGAAGACCTCGCGCTATGCCAGCCTTCCCGTTCTCAAAACATGGAGTCACCTTTGCAAGAAGAACATCGTTATCCTCAAAGTACGTATAGCTGGCCGCTACCTCAGAAAGCCGTTTCTCTTCTTTCGGTTGGAACGTTATGCGGTGCTCATTAAGATCAGCCATTGGCACAAACGAAACACGGGTATCAGGTGATAAGTTAACCACGCGGTTCTTGCTCGGGTTGATTGAGCATATTTCGCGTATTCCCATCAACGGAAAAATATGATTCTGGGTTGTCCCCAACCGGTACCGCTCTCCGCTCAAATTGTAATCGCCATTCGCCGCGAGCTTCTCTTTGGGTACGATCTGCCCCAGCTTAGGCATATAGTCGGCTGCGGATTCACCTGCTTTTAGGCGGCGCAGATATTCAGCGATTTCCGTCTGGACTTGCGGCAGGTCGTTCTTGTCTATCTCCCGCCTTTGTGCCCCCAGTCCGTAGCCATCGTTTTCCACTTTAAAGAAAGCGATGGTGTTGCTGCGTTTGGCCAGTGCCTTGTCGAGTATCAGGATCGAAGTTTTAACGCCAGAATAGGGATTGAAGACACCCGCCGGCAATGATACTACGGCCACCAGAAAATTATCTACTAACATTTTGCGCAGCTGTGTATAAGCGTTCTGGCTCTGGAAAATGATGCCTTCAGGCACGATGATTCCGGCTCGGCCATTAGGCGTCAGATGTTCAGCCATATAGTCCACAAACAGCACCTCGCTGCGTTTGGACTGTACCGAAAAGCGGTTATGCGGTTTGATGCCGCCGGTAGGAGACATGAAAGGTGGATTGGCTAAAATGATATCTGAATATTCATTCCATTTATCCAGGCTGGTCAGAGTGTCGTATTCATAGATATGGGGATCCACAAAGCCGTGCAAATACATATTTACTAAAGATAGCCTTACCATATCCGGCGAGATGTCGTAACCCTTGAAGTTCTGCGCCAGCCGACCCTTTTCATCCGGCGTCAGTTTAGTATTGCCCTTGTCGTCAGTGTTGGCTTTCATTATATGCTTGTAGGACGATATCAAAAAGCCCGCCGTGCCGCAGGCCGGGTCCAGTACCGTTTCTGTTTTCTTGGGATCGATGATTTCCACCATGAAATCGATGATATGCCGCGGAGTTCGAAACTGACCGGCGTCACCCTGGGAGCCGAGCACGGAGAGCAAATATTCAAAGGCATCGCCCAGCTTTTCGGAGTGGTCATAGTTGAATTCGTCGATGACCTTCAGGAACATCTTGAGTGTTTCCGGGTCCCGATATGGCAAATAAGCGTTCTTGAAAATATTGCGGAACAGTAAAGGAATGCCCGGATTCTCCGGCATTTTAGCGATGGCCTCCGCGTAGAGGTTCAAGGTTTCATGTCCGCCCAGACCTGAACGCATCAGTTTGGGCCAGCCGTAGCGGGCGAATTCACCGGCGAAGAAATTGCGCTTGCCCCCGAACTCTTCGCTCTCGGCGTCCATATCGTCCATGAATTTATAGATCAGAGCAATCGTGATCTGCTCAACCTGGCTTTTTGGGTCTGGCACCTTGCCGACGAGTATATCTCTGGCCGAATCAATGCGGCGTTTGGTAGCGGTATCTAGCATAGCTCTCCTTTGTTCTCCGTTGTCATCCTGGAGTCCCGCTGAAATCGGGACGAAGGATCTGGCGGGGCGGCTTCTTTATGATGCGAACTGATTTAATGAAACGTAGTCTTTGACGTATTCCGGTATCATCTGGCGGTATTTCTCCGGAACCGCCCGGTAATCGCTGCTGGAAAAGGTCGGGTTAGTGGCTAGCCGGGTAAAATTACGGGTTTCCACGACGTGTCGCACCTCGTTGCTGGTGACATAGGCTTTGAAAAAGGTCTTGATAGCCGGAATCGCCGCCGCCGTTTCCGGTTTGGTATCGCTGATAAACTTGGCGAACTCCTCTTCCAGCAATTCATCTTTGGACTTAAAGCGCGGTATCAGTCCGAAGATCTTTTCCAGTATTTCACGCAGTGTCAGCCTGCGGTCTACAGCCGCCGCCTGGCGCAGTTTATCCAGGTTGTAATACTCCTTGGGCTTATCAAAGACTTCGCGATTGACGTAGTCAATAATGCGATCCCACTGACCCGCTTCAATGGCCGCCGCGATAGTTTTATCATCCCGCACCACGTCTTCAAATTTCTCAAAGAACATGCGGTCAATTTTCATGCCGCTCAAGCCAATTATTTCTTCCTTGACCGATTTGATGATATCTTCTCCCTTGTGCTCAAAGGTGCGGCCTACCCCCGGTCCCTCACCTCCGCCACTTTTCCCTGGACGCCGTGGCAGTTTCAATACCTCGTCGTACTTAAATTCAAGGTCAAAATATTCGCAGTTGGCGAAAAAGTCGAAGAGCTTATAAGCCGTTTTATTGGGTTTTAAGACCCCTGCTTTGAGGCTGTCGTCAAATAGCTGTTCCAGAAAATTATGCTTGCGCGTTCCGCGTCCTTTGATCTGGATGAAATCGGTCGGTGAGAATATAGGCCGGAATAGACCCAGGTTTAGGATATCTGTGCAGTCATAGCCTGTCGTCATCATTCCCACCGTCACGCAGACCCGCGCCTTGCTGGTTTTATAAGTGGACAGGAAGTTTGCCGATCCTAGCAGGTTGTTGTTGCTGAAATTGATGGTAAAAAGCTGGGCGTCCGGGATTTGCGACGTAACCTGTACCGCGAAGTCGCTCTGGTATTTTCCCGGAAACATGATCTCAGCCATCTGATTCAGGATTTGCGTCAATTTGGCTGCGTGGTTCTGGCTCACCGCGAAAATAATGGATTTACCGATCTCTCCGCTGATCGGATCCCGCATGGCCTTCTCTAAAAACGTTTTACATAATAGTTGATTGGTCGCTTCAGCGAAGAAACGCTTTTCAAACTCGCGCTGTTTATAGGCCTCCTCCTGGTCTTCCCCGGCATCATCAGTGAAAGCCACCACAAAGCCTTCTTTCGATAGTAGATCAGTCGTAATTTCAGTGCGGGCATCTACCACCGTGGGGTTAATCAGATAACCGTCCTTCACGCCATCCAGTAGCGAATAGCGGAAAGTCGGCTCGCTGTTCTCACAACCAAAGGTGCGATAGGTGTCCAGTAATAATCGTCTCTCAGCTTCTCGCGGATCACGGGAGTGGGGTGACGCTTTGTCGAACCGCTTGAGGTAGTCGCGCGGTGTCGCTGTCAGGCCCAGCTTATAGCCGATAAAATAATCAAATACTGCCCTGGCATTGCCGCCGATTGAGCGATGGGCTTCATCCGAAATCACCAGGTCAAAGTCGGTCGGAGAGAAAAGCCTCTGGTATTTGTTGTTGAAAAGCAGCGATTGAACGGTCGTGACCACGATTTCCGCTCTACGCCAGTCATCGCGAGTTTCTTTGTAAATTACGGTCTGAAAATCGGCTGACATCAGTTTTAGAGGGGAGTCAGCCTTCTTTCCAGCCTGATCTTCAAGCTCAAGGCGATCAACTAGAAATAGTACCCGTTTGGCGTTTCCGGAACGCAAGAATAGCTTAATCACGGCTGCAGCAACGAGGGTTTTACCGGTGCCGGTCGCCATCTCGAATAGAAAACGATCCTTGCCGTTCTTTACTGCTTCTTGCAGTGCGTGGATAGCCTTGAGTTGGTAGGGTCGTAAGAACCGTAGTTTGTTGGCTCGTATATAGCCAGAACGTTCGGCTTCATTGCGCCATGCCGCAGCGTTTTGGTAGTTTGGGTTTTGGGTTAGCACGATGTAGTCGTCGTTGACTTGTTCCGTTATCAGCCGTTGCGGATCGGGTTTAACCTGCTGGTAACCGATCACCGAGTCAGGCGTTGGAAATGAAGTTATGATATAGGGATTACCCCGTTCTAGGTCCCAAAAGTAATGCAGGTTGCCGTTGGACAATATCATAAACCTGCAGTTTTGGCCCTTCGCGTATTTTCGCGCCTGCTCTTTGCCCGTAAGTGGGTTTTTGTCTTCTGATTTGGCTTCCAGGACGATCAGCGGAAATCCTTTACTGTCCAACAGCAGGAAGTCTATAAATCCCTTGCTCACCTTCTCAAAGTTTTCGCCTAGGGCGTCAAGTTCAGACGATTTAATGCTTGTGCTCGATTCCAGACGAATGTTGGCCTGCAGCCCGTTCTCCGGGAAAAACCGCCAGCCGGCAGTCTCTAGCAGTTTGTTGATTTTAATGCGGGCGGTGGCTTCTTTGGAAATCATGCAGTACCTCATTATAGCGTTTTAAGTTTATGTGTCATCTTCAGGTACGGTTTATTATGGCAATTATACACCAGCCAAGAGGTGTCAACAATCCCGATTATGTGTTAAAAATATATTGATAAAGTGTGTATAAAGTATTGACATAATTAGTATACTATGCTATCCTAGAGTTAACTCATCTACCATGCGTAGAAGGAGTCCTTAAGTCGCCTGAAAGGGCGGCTTTTGCATTTTCAGATAGTTATCTCTTTCTTTCCTTAGCTTTGCCTTATATGATTCATAACCCACGCAAAAAGCGGTAATTAATATCATTGCATAAGGTTGTTCTCTCATGGCGATCAGGTAATCGAAATCCTCGAGCCATAGATATACTCTGGTTTGCTGCGGACTGCCTGGCTTTTTCTTCTCCACCTTCCATATCGAAACGGTTTTATCCTCACAGTTTTCAATAATGGGCTTCGGCCAGGTTATATGTTTACATCGCGGGATATTCGGAACCCTTTCCCTGGCTTGAGGATCATCTTTTTGTACTATATGCCAGAACCCTGCTTCTTTGCCGTCAATAAGTGTTCCATCATGATAAACCGGGAGTGTCCTGAATTTGGGTATAGTTTGCTTGAAATCTCTTTCAAAAATATGATAGACATCCTGAATAAATGTTTCCCAATCGCCATCATAATGGAGAGTCTCTGGCAGCCATTCCGGTTTTACTGTCATCCTTGGGCCTCTGTAGGTTGCCAGATGAAAATATTCACTTTCGGTTCTCGTAATAGATTCGTTTTTACCAGTGAGTAACCTGAGCGCCCTTGCATTCTTTCCACGAGGGCTATTTTCGCGCTGTTAGTATTCAAGCCTCGATTAACATACGATATAAGGCCAATAAGTAAATCAGCCAGTTGCGAAATCTCAATTTCATGAGATCGAACAATCTGTAATCTCTCAATTATCTGGTTATCGAAATCATATAAGCTGTTACAAAGGACATCCTTCAAGTGGGCAGTTTTTTGAGAGCTTTTAGAATCTTTAATATCCAGATATATTCGATAACGGTCAGTGTTAGTCAAAATAGCTTTAAGCATATCGAAATACATTTTATAGTACCAGGTATCATGATCTTGATTGAATGCTTCATGTTGCAGTTTGGTCTTATCAGGAATTATTAAAGCGCGGAAATGCAAGTCTTCATTGTCGAAAAAATAATCTAGTAGGTCCATATAAAAAGTTAGTTTTGCCGGAGATACTTTGGTCCACTTTATTTCAAAGTTCTTTGCCAGCCCGTGACGTTCCTTTATCTCTCTAATACGCACGTTAATATAAGCGGTTTTTTCTTCTAAACACCAGATAGCTCCCAGTACCATGGCTTTTTGCTGATCATGTTCCAAGTGGCAGCTTTCATCACAGTAAACGTTGTAAGTTGGGCTCATACTTTCAACTCCATTCGTCTTTTGGTGTTATTTATCAAATTATTATAAACTGTTTCATTAGCGCTGTTAAGAGGTAGTTTTACCCCTCAAAATTCAAATTCCTCAGTGGACTGTATTTCTTGTGGGCTTTCAAGGCCACCCTTCTTTTAGCGTTCTCGGTGTAATGCCTGGTCATGACCTGTGTCTCATGCCCCAACAGGGTTTGCAGTTCACCGGCCGCGTTCTCCGGATCGCCCACTTCTGCGGCGTTATCCATGAACATCGTGCCAAAAGTGTGCCGGAAGGTGTGCGGCGAACATCTTACCCCCTGTAAGCCTGCTCTTTTGCCCATCTCGCCAATCATCTCTTGAATGCCGGCCGTTTTGAAAATGTCTCCCGTCCTGTTTAGCCACAGCGCCCTGTTAGCATTATTGGGAAAGGTCTTTTTCCGGATGATCATGTAATAACAGATGGCTTCCATGACCCCTGGAGTAATGCTCACCAGCCTTTCCTTGGCGCCTTTCCCCAGGACTTTGATTATCTCGCTTTCCTCGTCCATGTCGTCCAGCTTGATGTTGGCCAGTTCAGCAAGTCGCAGTCCGGTGTCCAGGAACATCAGTATGATGGCCTTGTTGCGGGCCAGTTCAAAACGGCTGTCGTTAAGGTCGCATTGGGCCAGCAGCTGCCTGATGTGCGCGGGTTTAAAGGGCTCAATGATCCGTTTTTTAAATTTGGGTGGATCCATCGCGGCCATGGGGTTTATTTCGATGATCTTCTTTTTGAGTAGCCAGTTAAAGAAGCGCTTAATGCAGCGGTAATAGTCTGCCACCGATACCGCCTGGCAGGTTTGTTGTTTTATAATAAGAAACATCTCGATGTGAAGATCCCTGATTTCCTTGGGATCGGTCAGCTCGTTGGCTAGACAGTATTTAACGAAATGCCCAACTTTTAATAGATAGTCTTTTTGGGTTTTGTCAGACAAGCTCCGGGACTTGCAATTAAACATGAAAAGAAAGAACAGATTTTCGATCTCGGTTTTGTGAATCATGTGGGTTAGCGTCGAGTCTGCGCGAGCCTGCGCAATTTGTGGAATCATGTGGGTTTCAACCATTTTTAGTGGGTTCCCGAAGAAGTCTCTTAGCCGTTTTAGCCTCGAAAGAGCGGTTGGTGAGCCGTCTGGGACTCGAACCCAGGACCGCCTGATTAAAAGTCAGATGCTCTGCCAACTGAGCTAACGGCCCACATACAACATAGAAGTGATAATTTGGTTAGGCAGTCAGGTGAAAACCATACTTCCTAATCCCGTTTTTGATTGTATCAGAAGAGCACGGTTTCCGCAAGCCTGGAAGCTATTATTGTATGTTTGGATTTGTTCTATTTGGTAACAATGAGAATAGACTTGATTAGCTTATTTCTGGCGTCTGTACTAAAATTAATCAAGTATGAGATTCAAGAAGGTAGAGTTTTGACCGGGATTCTGGCTAAAGTCAATTTACCATCTGATTTAAAAAATCTTAGCTATCCTGAATTGATAGGACTGGCTGCTGAATTGCGTGAGGAGATAATCAAGACTATCTCCACCAACGGCGGCCATCTTGCGTCCAGTTTAGGAGCCATCGAATTAACGTTAGCTTTACATCGCATTTTTAAAAGTCCCAAAGATAAAATCATCTGGGACGTCGGTCATCAAGCTTATGCCCACAAGCTATTAACCGGGCGTAAAGAAAGATTTACGACTATCCGTCAATTAGGCGGACTTTCCGGTTTCCCCTCTCTTAGGGAAAGCCCCTATGATGCTTTTACTACTGGTCATGCCGGTACTTCTGTTTCTGCTGCTCTCGGCATGGCAATCGCCAGAAATCTGAATAAAGACAAGTACGAAGTTATAGCAGTTATCGGTGATGGTTCTCTGGGTACTGGCGTAGCTTTTGAAGCCATCAATCATGCTGGACATCAGGATGCTAAAATTATCGTGATTCTCAATGATAATGGGATGGCCATCTCACCGACTTTGGGTGCAATGGCCAGGCTCCTTAACCAGGTTCGTACAGACTCACGCTACGAATCAGCTAAAAACCGCTTTGAAAGGATGTTCCGCAAAGTGCCACTGGGAAAGTCTGCTTTAAGATTGGGAAAATTCGCTAAACGCAACCTTGAAAGAGTGATTTTACCCAGCGCATTCTGGGAACAGATGGGTTTCGTCTATCTAGGACCGGTAGATGGGCATAATATACGCGAGATCGAAGCCGCTTTGATCCGCGCTAGAGATCATGAAAACCGTCCTGTGGTAGTGCACGTTTTAACTACTAAGGGTAAAGGTTATGGTGCGGCGGAAGCTAATGCGGTTAAGTTTCATGGTATTTCTCCGGATTCTGGGATCAAGACCGATGGCGTATTTTCATATAGCCAGGTCTTTGGCAAAACTATTCTGCGCTTAATGCGTGAGAATGAGAGAGTTGTAGCCATTAGTGCTGCCATGCTTGATGGTACTGGTTTGGCACAAGCTGCTGCTGAGTTTCCAGACAGAGTGATAGACGTGGGTATCTGTGAACAGCACGCTATTTCACTGGCCGCTGGTTTAGCCACACAGGGTTTTATACCTGTTGTTGCTATTTACTCAACCTTTTTACAGAGGGGTTACGATCAGATTGTTCAAGATGTTTGTTTGCCTGAACTACCCGTGGTCTTCGCTGTTGATAGGGCTGGGATTGTGGGCGAGGACGGCGCTACTCATCAAGGTGCGCTGGATATTTCGTTTCTAAGGACGGTACCTAACCTGATTGTTTCCGCTCCCGGTGATGAGGATGAATTACAGAATTTGCTTTATACTGCAGTTAAAATCGGTCGTCCAGTGGCTGTACGTTATCCAAGAGGCGAAGGTGAGGGTGTAGAGTTAGCCGCAGAGTTCAAGCTGTTGGAAATTGGTAAAAGTGTCATGGTTAGAAGCGGCTCTGATTTAGCAATACTGGCAATTGGGACTATGCTTCATCCCGCCATAGAAGCTGCTAGTGTACTTGCCAGAGAGAATGTTGACTGTGCTGTTATCAATGCGCGTTTTGCCAAACCGCTAGATACAGAGATGGTCATTCAAATGGCTAAGGATTGCGGTCGGTTGATTACGGTTGAAGAAAATACTCTTAATGGTGGTTTTGGCAGTGCGGTACTGGATTGCCTGGCTGCGGCCGGTTTGCATAATGTAAAAGTGGAAAGGCTTGGACTGCCGGACTGTTTTATTGAGCACGGCAATCAGGCACACTTCCGCTCAAAATACGATCTTGATGCTAAAGGTATGGTCCGGCGCGCTAAAGCGGCTTTCCCTGAGTTGTTCGTCCGTGAACCCCTGCCGCGTCAAGACTAATTAGATGATTTCAACCTGATACTCTAGCTCAGGTTAATTAATGTTACGAAGAAGATATTAATAAACAAGTGGATTATCAGGGCTGGCCAATAGGATTGTCCCCGGTAGCAGACCCAGCCTAAATACAATCCTGTAAAGATTGTGCTAATCGTCTCGAGTTCTGGCTTTCCCAGATGCAGCAATACGAAAGGCACCATTTGAATAACAATCGCAGTCTCTTTAAATTTGTCCTTCAACCCAAAGAGTAGAAATCCGCGGAAAATAAACTCCCAACCCATGAGTAGCGCGCACTGCGTTAGTAAATACGTCCAGAAATTGAAGTTTTCCTGGTGGTAATATTTCTGGAATTCCGGCATGAGTGCGGAAAGGTAAAGGATAGGCGTCAGGATAAGGCAGGTTACGATCACCTGTGGTACCCAGAATTTGGCGTTTCCCCAGCGCAGTCCGAAATTCAGCGGATTATGGCGAAGAATTAAAATAATAACTAATATGGGCAAGAAAGCAAAATATAAGACTGAACTTAACCACTCATTTACAACGAGATGGTAATATTCAAAACTAAAAAATAAAACAGCAGAGTTTAAGATGACGATTTCACGCCAGTTGCTTAACAAGAAGCCAGGGACATGATGGGCTTTCGGCTGTATTTGTTGAAACTTCACCTGTAATCCCTCATAAATCAGATTGGATTCAGTCTACAATATCACACTTCAGAGTTCAATCTATCAATTAATGGTATTATGGTAATGGTAGAGTACTTTCCTGCAATAAAACCCGAGGAGAAATGGGTATTGAAAATCCAGAGTTCTATTGAAATAAAAGCCACCGCCGCCAGCATCTGGTCTTTCCTGGTTAAACCAGAACATATATCGAAATGGTGTCCGGTAGAAACTGTGCGATATACGGGTGAACAACAGACCGGTCTGAACACTTCATTTTATTTTGAAGAACTGGCGATTGGAAGGCTACTGAAATTGAATTTTATCGTCACGGAATGGGTGATTAACGAAAGCGTTGCCTTTAAACTGACATCGGGTGATTTTGTAAAGGGGTATCAGCAGAGGTATACAATTGAGCCAACCCACCTAGGCCATCGCTTTACATGTTACGAAGATGTCAAGATGCCTTACGGTGTACTCGGTAGTATGGGCGGATTGTTTCGCAGGCGTATTTCCATAGGGCGGCTGGATAAAATGCTGGTAAAACTTAAAGATCTGGCTGAAGCATAATGTTAAGACATTGAATTAGGGGATGGTTAACAATAAAGGCTTGTGCCGTAATTGACATAAGCCTTTAATTTATATCTAAAAATGGTGGCGCTACTGTACAATGCGCAGAACTAAAACTTACGAGATTAGCTTCAAACTATAATAAAAGCTTGAATCTGAACAGGGAACCTAAACAGCTTGACACATGTATACTTAGGACAGAATTATTTTGTTAATTACCTAACCCAACCAGAAGTAGTGGACGGTAAAACGGGGGAGACTCCATCTCAATGAGAAATGCAGTGCTTCGAATCGGAATTTCTTCAAAATGTTGTGTACTCATCTACCGTATAGGCATAAAGAAAAATTAAAGATCGCTGCTATACCTAAAAATTTAGATGTTTAATGATTTTGAATATATGTTCCGTTTATTTTCATAATTATTAATATAAACTCTATTCAAGAATGAGATACAATACAACTTCTGGCAAGACTTGATATGACGCAGTGCGTTAATTCGATTGACTTTTAAACACCGTTACATTAGAATACCAACGAAGCTAAAATTGGATATTGAAAAGGAGTAGAATATGCCGTTAGAAAGTTTCAGACCAAAAGAAGAAGACAGCGTCAGGGTTTCGGAGGATTCGCTCCGCAAGACGGTTGTTGCGATATTTGAAAAAATGGGGTTACCACAAGAAGATTGCTTTCTTGCTACTGACGGCCTTATTCAAGCCGACCTGAGAGGCGTGGAATCTCACGGCGTCTCTAATCTTCTGCGTAATTGGGTGCATTTAATTCAGGAAGGGACCATCAATCCCAAACCTAATTGGAAGATAATCAAGGAATCAGCGTCAGTTACAGCGATAGATTGTGACCGCGGATTAGGTATGGTAGTGGCTCCCAAGGCCATGGAATTAGCTGTCAAGAAAGCTCGCGAGACCGGAATGGGCATGGTTACAATGAAGAATGGCCGGCACCTGGGTATGGCTGCTTATACCGCTATGATCGCTTTAAAATACGACATGATAGGGATGTGCTTCACAGTCGCAGGCCCTAAAATGGTCCCAACTTTTGGTGCTGAACCCCGACTTGGCACAAATCCAATTTCCCTGGCAGCGCCTGCAGGCAAGGAAGTCCCCTTTGTTTTTGATGCTTCTACCACCGTGGCCGCTTCCAACACCATTGATGATGCTGTTCGGCTGAATATCCCATTGCCCGCGGGTTGGGTGCCTGATAAGGACGGTACCCCAATAATGCATGAAGTGGAACCGGAGTACTTTGGAAAAGGGAAAAAGTTTTTGCCGATTTTACCCCTGGGAAGCACTCGCGAAATGGGCTCCCATAAAGGATATGGTTTAAGCGCTTGTGTGGACATTCTGAGTGGTATTCTAACCGGTGGTGGATATGGTGCTAACCCGGGCCGTCCCAATTACAATCACAGCGTCATAGCTTATAACGTAGCCTCTTTTATGGATGTGGCTGAATTCAAGCAGAAAATGGATGAGTATCTCCAATATTTGAAATCCACTAAACCGGCTCCGGGGCATGACAGGGTATATTATGCCGGTTTGATTGAGGCCGAGTACCAAGCTGAGTGCAAGGTTAAGGGAATACCTCTGCATAAAGAGGTAATAGAATGGTTCCATAATATTTCTAAGGAACTAGGTATTACTTGTTTGGTCTAGATGACTGGGGGTCAGTAGTGTAGATCCAAGCCAAAGAGAATAAAAGAGAGGCGGCCGAAAACGGC